>JAEYCM010000033.1 GCA_023455425.1 Bacillota bacterium
CGATTGCAAGGTTCTCAAACCCGCGCACCATAGGCGAGGAATACAGCGTGGTGCGTTTTTTATCCATCAAGGACGCAAGCGCCATGGAAACGCACAGGACGTTTTCCCGCCCGTATTCCTTGAGCAATGGTTCAATCACGCCACTTAAAAACGCGATCTTATCTTCCGCGTCCGAAAGCGCCTGCGTGGGCGTTTTATGGAAGCAACGGAGCCGCAGCTGCGTATCCACGATGCCGTAGCGCAGATTTGTCCCTCCGATTTCCACGCAAACCAAATACTTATCCAAGACCGTTTGTCCTCCGGAGGCTATGCCTTATTTGCGCTGCCCATCACGTCGATCTTGTGTTGATACAGTTCGGCGAGTATGGGGCGGATCTTCAGGGTAAACACGCGGCTGTCGATTGCAGCGGGGTTTTCAGCAAGGATTTTGCGGGTAAGCGCCAGGGCGCTGATCCAGCCGTCCGACGCGATGTTGACCTTGCAGACCGCCATCTTGGCAGCGCGGGACACCTGCGCCTCAGGGATACCGACTGCAGCCTCCAGCTTGCCGCCGTATTGGTTGATCATCTCCACATACTTCGGGTCGATGGTAGAAGCGCCGTGCAGCACGATGGGGAACCCGGGCAAGCGCCTCCCAACATCCGCAAGTATATCATACCTTAGCTCCGGCAGGGAACCGTCCGGATTGGGCTTGAGCTTGACCAGGCCATGGCAGGTGCCGATGGAAATCGCCAGGCAGTCCACCCCAGTGCGCGTAACGAATTCTTCCACCATGGAAGGATCGGTGTACTGGCTTTCATGGCTGCCCGCATGGCCTTCTTCTTCCGCGCCGGAAAGTACGCCAAGCTCGCCTTCCACGGTAACGTCATGCGCATGCGCATATTCCACCACTTTTTTCGTCAGGGCGATGTTCTCTTCAAACGGCAGGGCGCTGCCGTCGATCATCACGGAAGAAAATCCGCTTTCCACCGCCGCCACGCACTGCTCATACGTCATACCATGGTCAAGGTGGAGCGCGACAGGCACGCTCCTTCCCTCATGCTTTAGCCTGTCCACGCCGGATTGTGAGATGCGCGCAAGCATCTCATACCCAAGCTGCCGGTGCAGGTTGGGGGACGCGAGGAGAATCACGGGAGATTGTTTTTCCCCGCACGCATCCATGATGGCGTTAAACTGCTCAATGGAAACAAAGTTCAGCGCCGGTACGGCATAGCCTTCCCGGTACGCCTTTTCGAACATCGCCTTGGTATTTGTAAGGCCCAAGTCCTTATAGTAATACATCTTTTACCTTTCCCGCCCGTATCGCGTTAAACCACTTTGAGCTGAAGCCTGGCATAGCTGGGTAGCTCCCCAACCAGCGGCTCAATATACTCTAAAAAGCTGTCTTCAATAAAGTTCTGTTCCTTGGTAATGTAGGAAGTCGGCATGGTGCCGTCCGCGCTTGCAGCCTGTTCAATATCAATCAGGCTCTCCCGTACGGTATACGGCCTGCTGCTGACACGCTCCAATGTCACAAGCTTGCCGGTGACGCCACCTAAAGCCTCGCGCACGGCCATTTCGCCAAGACGCGACGCTTCCTCCACATCCAGTTTGGAAGCCGTGTGCATGCCGCAACGCTGCATCAGCCCAAGGTCGATGCCGCGGACCTTGCAGGTGAAGTTCTGCAACAGAATGTGCGTCAAGTACGGCGTGATGCCGCCCATGTTCAGCGACGGCTGATCCGGACTGTGCAAATTGTATTCGAACAGGTATTTACCGTGTTGGTCCTTCACGCCCTCCGCAACAACCGCCATACATTTGCCCTTGCGCGCATATACGTCCCGAACGTCCGCAATGAACTTTTCCGGGCGGAACTGTAGCTCCGGCGTGTAAATAAGGTCCGGCCCGTTGCCCGCCTTGGAACAAAGCAGCGTGGAGGCCGCAAGCCAGCCGGTGTTTCTGCCCATCACCTCAATAACGGTGATCAGTCCCGTATCATACACGCGGATATCATGCGCCAGTTCCGAAATGGAGATGGCGGCATGGCGCGCCGCAGACGGAAAGCCCGGCGCATGGTCGATGCCCGCAATGTCATTGTCCACGGTCTTCGGGATTGCAACTACCCTGCAGTCATACCCCTGCGTTTCCATATACTGTTGCAGCTTGTGGCAGGCACGGAGCGTCCCGTTGCCGCCATTGTAAAAGAGATATCCCACATCATGGCGCGCGAAGTTTTCTACTACGCGCCTATAATCCGTATCGTCCACGTCCGCATCCTGCATGCGGTAGCGGCAGGAGCCAAACGCCGAAGATGGCGTCTGCGTAAGTAATTTGAGTTCCGCCGGGTCCTCCGCATAAACATCGATGAGCTTACCGCTGAGAAGGCCCACCGTGCCGTGAAGGGCGCTGTATAGCTTCCCAATTTTATCCACATTCTGCATGCAGGCGCTGATGACACCGTATGCAGATGCGTTGATGACCGTGGTAGGGCCGCCGGATTGAATGTAAACTGCGTTCTTCGTCAAGTACGTTTCCTCCCCAACTGTTCAGACAGCATGCGCGCTTAATGCTGGCGCGCAGCGCGGTTGGAGCGGATCGCCTCCAGGAAGACGACCAGCAGCACGAGTACGCCCTGAATAAATTGCTGATAGTAGGCGGAAACGCCCAGCAGATCCAGCGCATTTGTAATCAGGCCGACGATGATCACGCCAAGGAATGTGCCCATGATTTTGCCCTTGCCGCCGAACGTAACGCTCGTACCGCCGATAACGGCCGCCATAATGGCCTTCATCTCAAGGTTCGTGCCCACGGTAGAAGGCGCGGAGTTGGTACGGGAGATGAAGATCAGGCCCGCGATGGTCGCAAACACTGCACAGGCGATGTAGGCAAAGAACAGCACGCGCGTATTTTTAATGCCCGCGACCCGGGCCGCCTCCGGATTGCCGCCCACCGCGTAGATATTGCGCCCCATAATGGTCTTGCTCATAAACAGCGCCGCGAGTATATACAACAGCACAATGAAAATGGCGGGCAGGGGGATCGTGTCAAACACCATGCCCTGGCCAATGACAAGGAACCCGTCGGGCAGCCCCGTCAACGTCGTGCCGCGAGAAATGACCGTCTGCAAGCCGCGGGTCATGTTCATCATGGCAAGGGAAGCGATCATCGGTGGGATGCGCATCACGCCTACCGAAAATGCGTTAATTGCACCGCATACAGCAGCGATGCCAAGCGCAACAAGGCACGCAAGGCCCCAGTTGAGGCCGCCCTTCATCAAGCTTGCCGATACCCACACGGAAAATGCCATGACACCGCCTACGGAAATATCAATGCCGCCCGTGATAATAACCATCGTCATGCCGATGGCAGTGATGCCCTGCAGAGAAATATTCTGCAGGATATTCATCATGTTTTTCATTTGCATGAAATACGGCGTTGCGATGGACATGCCAAGCATAAAGATCAAAATGATCGCCAGACGCATCCCATCTTCCGCTAAAAACTGCTTCAAAGATTTCATATCAGAGGACCCCCCAAAGTGTTGTTAAATGCGTCAGCCGATCAGGCTCAGCAGCTCGTTCTTGTTCGTTTCGCAGGTGTTGACGGTCGCGTAGATCTGTCCCTTTTTGAGGATGATGATTCTGGAGCAGTTTTCCAGCAGCTCCTCAAGCTCCGAAGAGAAGATCAGCACGCTGGTCCCTTTGCTTGCGGCTTCCGCGAGGATTTTATAAATCTCAGATTTGGCGTATACGTCAACGCCCCGTGTCGGTTCATCCAGTAAAAACACCCTGGGCTCGGTTGCCAGGCACTTTGCAAGCACGACCTTCTGCTGGTTTCCGCCGGAAAGGGAAACCACCTGCTGCTCAATGCCGGACATCTTTACCGTCATTTCCCCGGATGTCTTTTCGGCAAACGCTTCCTGCCTGCCTCTGTCAATCATGCCAAGCCGCGTGCGCATCGTCTTGATAATGGAGAGCGTGGTATTTTCACGGATGGAAAGCAGCGGAATAAACCCTTCCAGCTTGCGTTCCTCCGTCAAAAGCGCGACTTTATTTTTGATCATCATATCGGGCTTCGGCTTTGTAATTTCTTTTCCAAACAGTTCAATGCTGCCGGAGTCGAATGCGTCCAACCCGAATATGGCCCGGGCGATTTCCGTCTTGCCCGCGCCAAGCAGCCCGCACACGCCGACGATGTCGCCGGCCTGTATAGAGAAGCTGATGTCTGTAAACTTGTTCTTTCTTGTGAGGTTCTTAAGCTCGAGCGCAATGGGCGCATCCGAAGGAGCGGCAACGCAGCGTTCCGCGCGGGCTTCAATTTTGCGGCCCATCATGGCCGTTACAAGATCATCCTTGGCGTAATTGCCCGCAGTAAACAGGCCATTGTTGACGCCGTCCTTCAAAACCGTCACGCGATCGGAAAGCTG
Organism: Bacillota bacterium; assembly: GCA_023455425.1. Classification (GTDB taxonomy): domain Bacteria; phylum Bacillota; class Clostridia; order Christensenellales; family CAG-138; genus JAEYLA01. The sequence goes on from JAEYCM010000033.1 coordinate 4,406, forward strand.
TATGACGTCCTCAAGGAAGTGGGAAATAAAAATGATGGAAACGCCCTTTGCCTTCACACGTTCAATGATGCGGAAGAAGTTTTCCTTTTCTTTTTCATTAAGCGAGGAAGTAGGTTCGTCCAATACGATGACCTTTGCTTCCGTGGTCAGCGTTTTTAGAATTTCAATAATCTGCTTTTCCGCTGTGCGCAGGTTCCTGACCGGGGTGTCCGGATCAAGATCCACCTCCATCATGGCAAGGAGCTTGCGCGCGTTTTCTGAGGTGGCTTTTTTATCATAAAGACCCAGGCTGTTGACCGCCCAGTTGCCAATGTACATATTCTCCGCTACCGTCATATCCACGCAGACATTCAATTCCTGATGCACGAACGCCAGGCCATGCTTTTCCGCGTCCTTAGGATTTTTGACCTGTACGGGTTTGCCGTTTATTTCAATCACGCCCGATACGGGATGATGAATGCCGTTGAGAATTTTAATGAGCGTGCTCTTGCCTGCGCCGTTTGCACCCATAAGCGAGTGCACTTCGCCTTCATAGAGCTCGAAATCGACATGGTTTAATACCATGTTGCCGGAAAAGGACATGACGATGTCATGCATGCGAACGATCGTTTTTTGGCTCATTTCTACACCGCCATACGCATATTTGTGCCGTCCGTCAAAGGGAAAGGGGAGCTCATACTGACTGCAATATGAGCTCCCTCCCCCATGTTTGAACCGGAAAGATATCCCGGTACGAACCCGCAGGGGTTACTCCATGGAGCTGGCGCCCCAGAGCTTGCCTTCGGATTTCAACTGTTCGAAGTTTTCGCTGGTCACGATGTTGCCGGTGATGAGGATGGAAGACTGAACTTCCTGGCCGTCAAACTTGGCTTTAAGAGCCTCTACAGCGGAGGCCGCCCAGGCATAGGGATCAAGACCATAGGTCGCGTCGATGTTGCCTTTGACTACCTGGCCCAGGCCGTAACCGTCGCCGTCTACGGAGTAAACGTTGACATGGCCTTCCTGACCAAGGGGTACAAGCTTGCCGTTCTCTTCAAGCGCCGTCATAACAGCGGGGAGAATATAGTCCGTGCAGGAGAAGATGGCGTTGATATCCGGGTTTGCCTGGAGGTAGTTGGTCACAGCGGCAAGCACGACTTCGCTGTCCATTTCGGTAGCGGATTCCGCAACGATGGTGACGTTGGCGGCATCCTTGATGGCATTCTTGAAGCCTTCGGTACGGTTGACGGTAGCGGAACTGGAAAGCGGGCCGCCGACGATAAGGACCTTGCCTTCCTTGTCGCCCAGGGTATTTAAGTACATTTCGCCCATCTGCTGACCGATGAGGAGATTGTCCGCTTCAACGGTCGCAAGGGAGGTGCCTGCTACCTGACGGTCGATCGCGATAACGGGAACGCCCGCTTCTTCGCACTGGCCCATGAGGGTGGAGACTGCCTCCCCATCGATCGGGGTGATGACCACACCCTTTATACCCTTGACGAGTGCGTTTTCAATCTGGGAAATCTGAGTCTCGAGGTTATCGTTGGGATCGAGAATTTCCGCTTCCCAGCCGAATTCCGCGGCCTTGGCCTTAAAACCTTCGCTCGCGGCGGTCCAGATAGGGGCGCTCAGGCCGGGGATGGAGTACACAACCTTAACCGCATCGCCGGCAGGTGCTTCTGTTGCAGGGGTCCCCGTTGCAGGGGTCGCTTCAGGAGCAGCGGTTTCACCGACAGGCGCAGCGGGAGCAGCGCAAGCAACCGCGCCAAATGCCAGAACGAGGCACAGCAACAGGGCAATGGATTTTTTCATATTCGTTCTCCTTAAAGATTATTTTTTGTCCATCATTGGACAAAACTGAAATCGTGTTGCGATAACGTTAGACGCATATTGATAATAATGTCATAACATTATCCTGTTAGAATGATATCATCAAGCCTGCATAAAGTCAATGTGGTTTTTATGTTTCACATTGCATCCATTTATTGCCGAAACAGGTAAACGTCCCATGTTTTCCCTTCCGAAAATAACAGGGCGGCGCCAATGGCGCCGCCCTGTTGATTGAATAATCCGTTTCATGCATCCCTCTGTATTGTATATCCGTTTGCGCGGAAGCAAATCCGCACGTAACCGTAAAAATAGCGCAGTAAGAAATTATGCCTTGATGGTTTGCACATCAAGATCGGCGCTCAGGTAATAGGAATCCCCCCTGTAGTACGCCTGAAGATACTCGCCGGGCCGATTGTGCTGATCATAGGAGACGCGTTCAATATAGATGAGCGGATCGCCCTTTTTGATATCCAAATACCCGGCCAGCTGCGCATTCGCCACAATGGCAAAAATTTTCTGATGGGCATGTTTCCATACAATACCGCAGCGCTCGTTGAGAAACAGACGCAAGGAATCCTGTGAGAAATCCTGCCCCAGTACCGCCGGGCAGGCATCGTGTATCAGATACGCGCTTTCCAGGCAATGCGGCACGTCATTTGCACACCTAAGGCGGTTGACATGGATAAGCTTGTCCCCTTCGTTAAGATGGAGCGCCTCCGCAATGGTTTTGTTGGCCAATACAACTTCATTGGCAAGCATGCTGGTGGAGGACCGGTACCCGCGCTTTTCCATTTCATTGGAAAAGTGAAGGACCTGATTTAACGTCTGCTCCAGCTGGGGATTTTGTACATAGGTGCCATACCCGCGCCGCTTGACGATCAAGCCCTCGTTGGTGAGCATATCCATTGCTTTGCGGACAGTGACACGGCTGATCCCGTATTTGCTGATCAGCTCGCTCTCCGTAGGGAGCAATTCACCCGGCTTGTATTTGCCGGTTTTAATATCGCGATACAGGATATCGTAAAGCTGAAAATACAATTGCGTGCGTCCGCTGAAATCCAACACATCTTCCATATTGCTACCTGCTTGTTTTGTTATAACATTATGATATATTCATCCATTTGTCTTGTCAACCATTTCTTTTTTCTGCCTGACGGAGGCCTGATAAGGGCATCTATGCGTAAAAGCCAGTGTAAGCCTCCAGGCCTTTCTCCGCTTGGATCTCGGAGATGCGCCAGTAACCGCCTTCCTTTTCCAGTGTAAGCTTTGCAGTATAGGTAGGGCCGGGGCCTGTAGAGCTTTGCGTCGTAAACATCAGATGGCGAATCTGCCGGTTTTCTTCCGGCTTTTGCACCAGGACCGTCCGGTACGTTTCGATCCAGGGGCTGGATACGCCGGTCACCCACATCGGCGCGCTTTTTTCCAGTTGCTCTGCATATTCCTTTTTCAGTGCGGCGTCCATAACGGAATACTGCGCGGCGCCGCTTCGCATTTCCAGGCCGTTTGCCCAAATATCCGCAGCTTCCTCCGGCGTGCAGGCGCCGATCCGCTCCATCGCCTCAAGCAAAAGCTCATAGCGCACCTCGTAGCGGTTGGGCTCGGATGCATACGCAAACGCGGAAACGTACGCATACTCGTCTTTCAGCAAAGCCCGCCCCGATACAAGAAGCGCAATGCTCAGCATACATCCGCCAGCGATCAGGCAGATACTTTTTACAGGATCGCTTAATGTTCGCCACATCCACAATCGCTCCCCCGTTTCCCTTTGCCATATGGTATGCGCCGCAACCAGAAATCAATATTACCCAGATAAAGAGCAATGCAAAAAAGAGCCCTCTTTCTTATAGAAGACTCTTTGTGTTGCGTTTCTTTAACCTTCGTCCAAATAACACCGGAAAACGACTTCCGTACCTGCGTTTCCGACTACCGGACAAATTTATCGATCGCTTCGTTCAGGCTCTTCATGGAGCGCTTCTTTTCCGCTTCATCCCCGTGGGCGAGCGCATGCACCACGCATTGGTCGATATGATCCTTGAGCATAGCCTTGCCCAGGCTGTTGAGGGCGGACTGCACGGCGGATATCTGGATTAAAATATCGGTACAGTCCCTTTGTTCCTCCATCATCGTCCGTATGGCGTTTGCATGGCCGATAATGCGGGAGATCCTGTCGATCATCCGTTTATAATCGTCCGGTGAATGAACATGGTTGTGCTGGTGTTCGCTCATATTGCCCCCCCTGGGCATATCACTTGCGCTATGCCCGTGGTTTCATACTAAACGGTTTCATGAAGCTTGGCAATACGGAGATGGATTCATGGCCATCCCAATCCCCTAATTCAGCATAGCTCTTATATGAACACAGACTATGATGCAGCTTCATAATGGATGTTCCCTTTCTTTCGTTTTGCTGGTATAATTCAGGGCTGGACAAAGAGTCACCGCGCTGTCATGATTTACTATAAGAAAACAGCAACACCAACGAAAAGAGGAAACGGGTATGATTGGCTCCTTTGATTTTGTGCTTCCCACCAAGATTCGCTATGGCGCGGGCATGCTTTGTGTACTGGGGGAAGAATTAAAAGCATTAAATGCAACAAAGGTTTTGGTGATTACCGACAAGGGCCTTGTCTCAACCGGAATGGTACAAAAGGCGACCGACCTTATCAAGGCAGCGGGCATCCCTTTCCTGCTATATGACGAAATCGAGGGCAATCCCAAGGACTATAACGTGGAAGCCTGCGCAAAGAAGGCAAGGGCGGAAGCGGTTGATGCACTGGTGGCGTTCGGCGGCGGAAGCCCAATCGACGCGGCCAAAGCGGTCGCTGTCTTAGCAAAACAGGGCGGTACTGTGAGGAGTTATGAAGGGAAAGGGAAAATCCAGGATGATTGCCTGCCGATTTTGACCATCCCCACAACCGCGGGCACGGGCAGCGAGGTCACATTTTCTTCCGTCATCACGGACACAAAGGAAAAGTTTAAGTTTACGATCAAGAGCACGGCGATTGCGGCAAAGACGGCCATCCTTGATCCGGAACTGACATTGAGCGTTCCCCCATTGATCACTGCGGCAACCGGCATCGACGCCCTGACGCACGCAATTGAAGGCTATACCGCCACCTGCACCGAGCCGATTGCAGAAGCGGTCGGCTTATACGCTGTTGGGTATATTGCGGGAAACATTGTGGAAGCGGTCAAAAACGGTTCCAATCTGGAAGCGCGGGACAATATGCTTATGGGAAGCCTCTTGGCGGGCCTGTCCTTCAGCCATGCCGATGTGGCTTCCGTACACTGCATGGCGGAAGCGCTGGGCAGCATGTATGACGCGCCGCACGGGATGTGCAACGCGATATTGCTCCCCTATGTCATGGAATACAACCTGCCCGCGGCTGAATACAAGTACGCCAGAATCGCGAGGGCCATGGGGATATTGGAACCGGATGACGCCAAGGCGGCGGCAAAGGGGATTGAACAGATCCGAAACCTGTCCAAAGAAATCGGATTGCCGGGCATAAGGGCATTGAACGTCAACCCTGATGATTTTGAGCGCCTGGCGGAACTATCCGTGAAGAACGGCTCGAACGCGAGCAACCCAAGGGCGTTGACGAAGGAAGGATATCTGGAGCTGTTCCGCAAGGCGTATGACGGGCAGGCATAAATACTGGTTATTAAAAGACGAGAAGTCAGCCGCAATGCGGCTGACTTCTTTTTAGGGTCTCCTGAATATTACTGTTTCAGCGCTGCTGCAAAATATGTCTTCTAAACGCCCAGACCGGTTGTCTTCGGTAAGCGCACGGGCGAATAGCCCACGATATAGGTCGTATTGCCGATCTTCACGCGCTGTGGTTCTCCTTCCTCCACATGGACGGTGCAATTTTCCTGCGTCGCATCAATATAGAGAACGCTTCCCCGATAGCGGACGCGGAATGTGATACGGCTCCAGTGGTGTGGGAGCCTCGGGTTCAGGCAAAGCTCTTCGGGCCGTATGGAAAGCCCACAGAAGCCCGCCGTAACGGCGAGATACGCGCCGCCCACGCTCGCCACATGAAGGCCGTCCCGTGTGTTGGCGTGAGCGTCGTTCAGATCGGCGGAGGCGGTTTCTTTGAAGTATTCATAGGCCTTTTCCGCATCCCCCAGCCGCGCCGCCATAATGCTGAAAATACATTTGGAAAGCGAGGAATCGTGCGTGGTAACGGCCTCGT
>JAEYCM010000036.1 GCA_023455425.1 Bacillota bacterium
TGGACGACCACAAAATAGAGGGCATGCTCACAGGAAGGCTGCTGCACTCCGCCAAGGCGAAAGCGAAGATCGTTTCCATCTCCGTTCCACCGTTGCCCGAAGGGTACCTGACGGTGGATTACCGCGATGTGCCCGGCGTGAACCGTGTAGCAATCGTGCAGAACGATACGCCTGTGTTCGCGGAAGGCCAGGTGGAATACATCGGCGATCCGATCCTGATGGTGGTGGGGCCGGACGAAAAAGAAGTGGAGCGCATCCTACACGCCATCGTGGTGGAATATGAGGAACAGCAGCCGGTGCTCGATATCCTCACGTCCGACACGACATTCTTCCACTACAATTACGGCAAAGGGGATGTGGACAACGCGTTTGCGGAAGCGGACCGCGTCTACGAGGAAACCTTCAAAACCGGCTATCAGGAACAGGCGTATCTGGAGCCGCAGGGCATCATCGCCTGGCCGCATGGGGACCGGATATCCGTGCGCGGGTCCATCCAGTGTCCGTACTATGTGCACGGCGCTGTGGCGCTCGCCATGGATTACGAAAGGGAAAACGTGCAGGTGATCCAGGATGTGACGGGCGGCGGCTTTGGCGGCAAGGAAGATTTCCCCTCCATCCTCGGCTGCCAAGCGGCGGTGGCCGCAAAAAAGGCAGGTAAGCCTGTCAAGGTGATCTTTGACCGCAGGGAGGATATGGCGTTTACCTCCAAGCGGCATCCTTCCGTCTGCACCTATCGCGTATCCGTTAAGGATGGGCGCGTGACGGCTATGGATATCGAGGTGCTCTTCAACAGCGGCGCATACACCACGCTTTCGCCGGTGGTATTGCAGCGCGGGCTGATTTGCTCGAGCGGCGTATATAACATCGAGCACCTTCGTGTAGAAGGCAAGGCGATGAAGACCAACACCGTGCCCTGCGGCGCTTACCGCGGGTTTGGCGCGCCGCAGACGTTCTTTGCGGTGGAAATGATGATGGACCATATCGCAAAGGATTTGGGGCTGGACTCGCTTGCGTTTAAGGAAGCCCATATGGTCAGGCAGGGGGATGCGACTTCCACCTCCGGCAAATATCATTTCCCCGTGCCCCTGCCGGAAATGATCGGGCGTCTGGATGAACTGACCGATTACCGGAACAAACGCAGGGAGTATCAAAACCAGACGGGACGTTTCCGCGGCGGCATCGGTCTTTCGCTCTTCTTCCATGGCTGCGGGTTTACCGGCAGCGGCGAGCGGGACCATATCAAGGCCGTGACAAAGCTCCATAAAACGGCGGATGATAAGGTGGAGATACTCGCCAGCAACTCGGATATCGGCCAGGGGCTCAAAACCACGTTCTCCAAGGTCGTCGCGGAGGCGCTGGGCATTCCGCTTGACGATGTAGTGATTGAAAACCCGGATACGGACCGCGTGCCGGATTCCGGCCCCACGGTCGCCAGCCGCTCGCTGATGACGGTAGGCGAGCTGCTGCGCCGGGCGGCGGAAAAGCTGAAAAAAGAGTGGGAGCCGGGCGAGGAACAATGGGTGGAGGAACGCTTTGTGGAGCCGGACTTCGTGATCCCGTTCGATCTTGCCACATTCCACGGCGACGCTTATCCCACCTATTCGTGGGCTGCGAATGTCGTGGAGGTGGAGTTAGATACGCTGACCGCCACCACAAAAATACTCGGGGCGTATGGCCTTTACGATGTGGGCGTTCCCATTGACCTCAACATCATCAAGGGGCAGATGGAGGGCGGCTATTTGCAGGGCCTGGGCTACGCCTCCATGGAGCAGATGGCATACGACAATACCGGCCGCATCCGCAACAACAGCTTCAGCGATTACATCATCCCCACCGCGGTAGACGTCCCCAAGCTGGTGGTGGAAATGGTGAATAACCCCTATACGCACGGGCCGTACGGCGCGAAGGGTGCCGGCGAGCTGCCGCTTGTAGGCGCTGCGCCTGCGTACTTGGAAGCTGTGGAGTGCGCGCTGGGAGAAAACTTATCCCATATTCCGTTTTCCATTGAAGATACCATGAACGCCTTACAGGGAGGGAAGCGCATATGATTCGGTTTATGTTGAACGGGCAGGAAGTCGTCTCCAAAGCGAAAGCGAGCGAAAGGCTGCTGGACGTATTGCGTTCGGAATTTTCCAATACCGGCGTCAAATGCGGCTGCAAGGAAGGCGAATGCGGCGCGTGCTCCGTCATACTCGACGGTCAGCTTGCAAACTCTTGCATGATGGCAATGGGCAGTATCGCGGGCAGCGAAGTCGTGACAATCGAAGGGTATGCAAAAACGGAGCGCTTTCAGGTGCTGGACCGCGCCTATGCTTCCGTCAGCGCGGTGCAATGCGGGTTCTGTATCCCGGGCATGGTGTTAGCCTCAGAATGTATCCTGAATAAAAACCCCAACCCCACCGAGGAAGAAATCAGGGATGGCATCTCCGGCAACCTCTGCCGCTGCACGGGTTACAACGCCATTGTGGAAGCGATTAAAACCGCCGCAAAGGAGGGCAACGGATTATGGTAAACGGATATGTACCCGCAACCCTGAAAGAAGCGCTCGAACTCCGGGCAAAAGAGGCCGTGACCCCTTATGCGGGCGGTACGGATCTGATGCTCGATGCGGACGAGGATGCAAGCTACCTGTTCCTCAATAAGCTCACAGAATTGAAGCAGATCACCGTATCGGGCGGTTATGTACGCATCGGCGCGGCCTGCACTTATACGCAGGTAATGGAAAGCCAGCTTGTGCCGGAGCTTTTGCGACGGGCAATTTCTGAAATCGCAGCCCCCGCCATCCGCAACCTTGGCACGCTGGGCGGAAACCTCTGCAATGCTTCCCCCAAGGCGGACGGCGCGCTGGCCCTGTTTGCCGCAAACGCGGAAGTAAAGCTAAGCAGCAAGGATGGAGAGCGCACATTGCCCATACGGAAATTTTACTTAGGGCGCAACAAAACCGTGCTGCAGCCAAACGAACTGCTTACCGAAATACTCTTGCCGGATCACGGGCTTGAAAACTACTATTTCAAAAAGATCGGCGCGCGCAACGCGCTTGCGATCTCCCGCGTGGCGTTCGCGGGCGTGATGCAAATAGAAGGCGGCACCATCCTCGCATGCACCGCCGCCTTTGGCGCGGTGATGGACGTCACGCTGGTACGGCCTGAAATCGATGCGATGCTCCTGGGGAGAACCATAGCGGAAGCGAAAATGCTCAAAGAGGAATACCTCGCCCGCTACGAGCAGGAAATCAAACCCATCCGCGGAAGGGTTTCTGCCGAATACCGCAAGACGGTCTGCATGAACCTGCTTAAAGACTTTTTGGAGGCAAACGGGATATAGGAACACAGATAAATAAATTGCAATTGCCTATGAGTTTATGAGTGAAACGACAGTTGATGGTTTGGAACATTCTTTTGGAAATATCCAATATCAACTGTCGTTTTCCGTGCTCGAAGCAAAGCGGGCCTGGCGCCCGGTGAGCTTGTGCTCTGGCCGCACAAGCCCAACAGGAGGTACATGAACATATATGCTGAGATGGCGCCTCCTCCTGGTATACCGGAACCTGTTCGAATCAGGCAAAAGGTGCTGTACGGCTACACCGGCAACCTCCGTGCCCTGTTCGAGCAGCAAAACCAGAAGCAATGCTATGAGTTTCTCAAGAAAAAAGTTGTATGCAGCGAGCCTCTGAGTGTAGACCTCGCCAAGGAGATTCACCTGATTCTCTCGGCGGGAACCTATGACGAGCGCCGGTATATTGAAAAGGAAGAACGTCCGGCGAGTTTAAGAAGCATGACCATGTCACAGGCATCCATGAAGTTGGCTCCGCGGCCAGCGAGGTGGAAGCCGATTTGACCGAGCTTATAAGGGGATACCAGAGGGGTCCGGCATCTTTTTTGTATCCTCAAGGCACATTGGACGATAATAATGGCGAATTGTGGTCGAGACATAATAAGGTAATTTTACTTCCAAATAAACAAGGGGATAAGCTGCTTTGACAATTCATATCGTAAGTGAGCATGAGTTCCCGACGCTTGAATATGGTAAAAATAATTTCCTCCCACAAATTTATAATTTACCATTATTGTTTTGTGTAAGCACTTAGTCTTTCTTTATGGGCAATAATCAGGCCATACAGTGCAACAATCACAAGCGGAAGATGTAGAATTCCCATCCACCAGCTCTCCACTCGCACTCCAAACCATGTCACCATATTTAGTAAACCAAAAATAAGCCCGACATAAGACACAATGGATAACGTGGGTTTATGAATTTCCTTTGAAAATAATAGCAAAACACCAATAATGACCGGTGTTATCATGCAATATGTGACACCGGCTTCGTTGTAGAGCATGTTCAGGGTAAACGCCGGAATAACTGCCCCAGCATCCGAAACCGCATAAGGCATTAGATATGCCAACAACATCAAAGGAATGATCCAGCAACGACTTTTGTTAAAATATTGCTTTCGAATTTTAGATTTGCCTTTTACCAAATCGTAAAGGCAAAATCCAAGCACAGTAAATTCTATCGAAGTATTTCCCAATAACCATACAAAGCCGTAGGTTCCTGTTTGCGCCATGTTCTGAAAGACACCAACGATAGCTAATATAACAGCGTAATAACCGATTACTGCCTTTTCTGATTTTTCCCTGAATACGAACGGTGTGATTATAACGCACAGTAGCAACAGCTTAAATACCGGCAAAAGCCACGATATTGATACAATCAGAGGGTGTGCCATAACAGAAGCAATGACAGAAGTAGTATCTATCTGTTCGTATGGCATTTGAGAATAACCTGGGATAAATACCAATAACGTCAATAGTATCTTGAACCAAAGCGCATGCCCCAAAGGTTTTTTAACTTTTGTCATATTAATACTCCCAACTCTTTTAGGCCGCCGAACCACTCTTTAAATTCCCGTTTATCTGCTAATCATCATACCATAAAAAGGCTCTATATCTAAATCAGTGTCGCAATAAACTGAATTCCTTAGCGCATAAAGCGCTAAAGCGCAAGAGCAAAGTGTGCATCATCATAGACATCGCGCTTTGCGTGTCTATCTGTTTCTGTTCTTAAGTTATATGGAATCAATGTACGCCCTCGTTATTTCCGCGATTAGGGCGGTCATCGAATCCAAGGGTTACCAATGTTATTGCTCTCAAGCGCATCTGCCAGTCGCTTTGAGTGACATAATCTTGTAAGCGAATTAAAAAAACGGCATTGACACAGAAATTCTTCTACGCTATGCTATACTCGTATTAAACACGTTTAATACGAGTATAGCATAAGGGAAGTAACGTAATGCATAGTGATACTGTCAAAAACCAGTTAATACAAGCGACGATGAAGCTTTTGACTGAAAGCAAAAATCCAAGTAGAATAACTGCTCGGCAAATTGCTAACGAAGCGGGTGCAAATTTAGCTATGATAAATTACTATTTTAGCTCAAAAGATGCGTTGCTGAATACCGCCGTCAGTAAGCTTATGGCTGATAGAGCGCATGAGTTAAAAGAAATAAGAGACAAGAATATGCCTGCCAAGCAAAAGCTAAGGGAGTTTTTAATCACTATGGCCGACATTACGATTGACTATTCAGAACTATCGAAGCCTACTGTACCATATTTGCTTTTAGAGGGCGAAATAGAATTGCCATACTATATCCTCCCGATGCTTAAAGAGTGCTGCGGCGACAAAAGGTCTGAAACAGAATGTAGAATCATCGCCTATCAGCTTATATCGTTTTCACAGTTGGTCTTTTATCGCTCCGATGATTTTTTGAAATATACCGGCATTGATGTTAATGACAAAAAACAAAGGGATACGTTATTTCAAACTATCTTGGATATTTTAGTCGGCAATGAATTTTAACAGGAATGAATTCTTAAATCGTGTAATGCGCCTGAAAATAGTGTGAGCTCGAAAGGATGGAAGTGTATGGGGATTAAGTTGGATGCTATTGGCCTATTTGTTGGGGATATAAAGCAGATGGTGGCATTTTACAGGGATGTCATCGGCATGGATGTAGAGTGGGATGGGCAGGGCTCCCACGTGGAATTCCGGCATGAAGGCATTCGTTTCATGATGTATGAAAGAAAAGAGTTAAACGGCTATTTAGGTGTTGAAGTTTCCTATCCGGGCAGTGTGAACGGCACCTTTCAGCTAGCGATTGATCTGCCAAAATTCTCAGATGTGGATGTGGAATTCAAGCGGGTTGTAGATTTGGGGGCTACCCCAATATTCTCTCCGCGGAATGAACCCTGGGGAATGCGTTCGTCGTTTGTCGCCGACCCTGAAGGGAATCTCATAGAAATTGGATCCTGGGGGAAAGGTGAGCGAAATGAATAGCGCGGTGGTTCTGTTATGCTCACATAGGAAACAAGGAAGAACCAGCAAGCTGTTACAAGCATTATCGAATGTCGGCAATACGGATATCGTGCCATTTTCAGATGTGAGCTTCCAGCCGTGCATCCAATGCGCACAATGCAGCGAGGGGCATTGTACCATGTATCGGGATGACGGGTTAAACGATCTGATTGACAAGCTCAAGAAGGCGGGCGGCTTTATCATCATAAGCCCCCTCTATGCGCCAATTCCGTCCAAGTTGTCTGCTTTCCTGGAAAGATTGACAAGCATCAGCTATTTCAGCCAGACGCTGCGCAACGAACCGATGCCTCTAAAAATGAAGCATTGTTCCGTTATCGGCTATGATTCAAATGGCAGGAATGCTGGTCTTGAGACGTTGATCAAGAGCATGATCAGGCCTATACTAACCGGTTACGACGGAGCTGGAAATTCGGAGCAATATAAATTTGTTGAATCGGGCCATATCCCGATAACGGGCAATGACAATTTGGACGAATATTGCTGCAGTATTTTAAGAAATATGAATTTGATTAGGAGCGCTGAAAATGAAGGCAGAGCTGAATGTAACTGCGCCTGACGGATTAAAAGAAAACTTCCCGGGACAATTTGAAGTCGGAAGATGGCTTGACAATATCATTCTTTTTCCCATGCAGGTTTTTATTGTGACGACAAAGAAAAAGAATGGGCTCAACAATGCGCAGTTGAACTCTTGGGGTATTACTGCCGGACCTGGCTCATCGCCATATTTTATCTTTCAAGACGTGGATCACAGCGATACGCATGCTTTGGTCAAAGAGAACGGCGAGTTTACCATAAACCTGTGCCCAAGACAAATAAAGGATAAGGCGCTTAAAACAACAGAGCATTATGGTGACGATACTGATGAAGTAATAGCAAGCGGATTGACGCCAATCAGCGGTTTAAGGACGGATGTTTGCAGGATTGAAGAATGTGTTGCGCACTATGAATGCAGGCTGGAATGGATAAAAGAACTGGGCAAGGGCCATGTACTTGTGTGCGGCAGGATTGTATCCGCCTCTGTCGAGCAGGAGCTGTTATCCGGGGATTTGCAGCAAATTTTGAGCGCATCCGATATTCTATTCTATTTAAAATCCCCAATCGGCTGTTCTGAAGGCTGGAATGTCTCTGAGCATTATTATTACGGTACAATGTCTACTGAAATATTCGAGTAATGGAGGTTTATTTAAAATGGATTTCTATGAGGCTGTTATGGCCAGGAGAACAATACGGGATTTTGAGGACCGCACCATTCCTGGAGATATCCTGGAGCGGATCATCGGGGCAGGGCTTCAAGCGCCCACCAACGATCATATGCGGGAATGGGAGTTTATTATTTTGAACGATAAAACCGAGAGGCTTGAGGCGATACATTATGTGCCGAAGGACTTAAGCGTGGACGAGTCTACCGCTATCATTGACAAGTGGGGCTTGACCGATGAATGCCAGCGGGCAATGTATCTGATTGGAATTCCAAAGCAATATCGAATGCTGCTCAATGCCGGGTGCCTGATACTCCCCGCTTTCCGGCACCATGGAACGCTGTTGAAGCCAGAATCATTATCCGCCCTCAACAGCGTTGCATCCGTCTGGTGCTGCATTGAAAATATGCTGCTAGCCGCTGCCGCCGAAGGTATCTTTGGCGTCGTGCGCATTCCCTTTGAGGAGGAAACCCATCACCTCAAAGCGACGCTCGGCGTGCCGGATGGGTACGAGATTCCCTGTTATCTTGCCCTGGGTTATCCCGCAAAAGAATTGCCGGCAACCCGCCAAATTCAGGTGGATATCAAGGATAGGATGCATCATGGCCGTTGGTAATGTCGCTAGGACATTCAAAGAGCGGTTGCTGTTGCGGGTTCTCTATCCGCCACGAAATCAGAAGTCCGAAAAGGAGGTTGCTTGATGAAAAATCATAGTGGAGCAATAAAGGCGTATATAGCTAATACGGAACATCCAGCCATGCCGGACAATATCGGTAAAGTCGGGTTCTGGTCGGCACTATGCTCTGCTTTCTTTTATCTGGCATTTGATATTGCCGCAATCCTGAATATGTCAGGAATGCTGACATCGCAATTCTGGATATCGATATTGTATTACACACCGTCTATATTTCTGGCACTATCCTTCGTGGTGATGACGGTAGTCATCCACCATTATGCTCCTTCAGAGTCAAAAATGTGTAGCCATATCGGCGTAAGCCTTGCGTGTATTTACGCAACCATCAACTGCTTTATTTATATTATTCAAGTTTTGATCATTGCTCCCAGCATGTTAAATGGTCAGTTTGACAGTGTCGCCTTATTTGAAATGGCTCCCGGAAAGCCGTTGATTGCCGCAAATGCTCTGGCGTACACGCTTATGGGGCTATCAACGTTGTTCTCCGCTTTTGCTTTTAAGGGGGGCGCGCTGGAAAAGACGATCAGGACAGTACTATTGATACACGGGATTATTTCGCCCACCATTGTCGGTGTCTTGATCTGGCAGCCGTTCTTCTATATAAGCGCATTCGTGGGGATTATTTATCCTTTGGCTGCCATCTTGATTGCAGTATTGTTCCGTGCAAAGAGAAAAATTAGCCTTTCAGACTATGGGAGAAGATAGCGTACACCATTTTGAATGATTCACGTTGAGCGCGTGGTATTGATGGAGAGAGTTAAATATATGGCAGTAATAAACGCACATGTTCTTGCAGGCGAATGAAATAGGCTTATTCTACTTGGCGGGGGTGGAAGTTTGAAAGAAAGGGCATGCGCAAGATGGAACACGGGGAAGATGTTAGTTTTAGCTACGGCTGTTTTACTTCTCATTGCGGGCGGTGCCATAATCCTGTTTGGTGACGAATTGAAAATTGTCGCTTCTATCAAGAAAATAGCAGATGATAAGAGCATCTACTACATGGAAGTAGATGGAGATTATCATTTTGAGGATTTTTTGGAATCAGGAGGGGCATCATCCGACAAAGCTGTAAGCGTATTTCTTACAAAACATATCTCGAAAGGGTTTTATTCGGTAGACGTCACAGAAAGCGGGCTTGCCTGCAGTACCGTTTCTGCGTACACTCCGGACGGTTCGCATGTCTGGGGACGGAATTTTGATTGGGCAAGTTCCGTGCCGGTCATTGTAAAATGTGTTCCCGCGGATGGATATGCATCAATTTCGACCTGCGATTTTCAAAATATAACCTCCGACTCAGACATTGTGCCGGAGGGCATTGCCAATAAAATGCTTGCCATTGCCGCTCTATATGTCCCTATGGATGGTATCAATGAAGCCGGACTTTGTGTGGCTGATCTTGAAGTCAATGAAGGTGGTATGATTGCCATTGATACGGATAAGCCGGACCTGACAATTACCACGGCGATTCGCCTTTTGCTGAACAAAGCGGCAACTGTTGGAGAAGCAATAGCGTTATTGGAGCAGTATGATGTACACGCTTCAGGCGGCATCAGCCATCACCTTGCAATTTCGGATGCTGCTGGCGCGTCGGTTGCGGTTGAGTTTGTGGCCGGAGAACTGGTCGTTGTAAAAACAAACACTGTGACGAACTTTAATCTTGCCAATGGAAACACGGCTGCTGGCGGGAAAAGTGCAAAACAACGCTTTGAATACTTAAGTTCCCTCCATAAAGAAAATGAAGGTTTCCTCACTGGTCAGCAAGTGAAACATGCCCTTATACAGGTTGCTCAACAGAATGGGGAATGGACAACGCAATGGTCAATGGTGTATGAGCAGGATTCTTTGTCTGTTAGTTTTTATTTCGATTGCGATTTTAAAAAAGCCTACAATTTTTTGGTTTCAGATTAGTCACTTTGGTTGTATAGGCAGAAGCAACCATTGCGTACTCCCGCATATGCCCGGTGCCAACAGCCTGAATGAGCTTATTTAGGCTTCCCTGCCCGCACCGGATACGCTATAATAGCGCAGTGCGGCATTGGTTTATTTCATAGTATAATGATGTATCGTTTGAAGCCGTGCGTGGAGTGTGCCGGTGCGGAAAAAGGAAAAAAAAGCATGATAAAAGCCATGATGAGTCGTATGCGCTGCTTGCGGCAGGTGCGGTAGAGATGTTATACGTCGGGATAGAGCAAATAGAATCCATTTCCTATACTATGGCTACCCGGCGCAACAGTCGGGTATATTTATGATATCTCTAATGCAGAGGAGCGTATGATGAGCGGCAAAACGGTTGCGCAAAACAGTAGATTTGCTGAATTTCTCAAGAGGAAAAACATTGTTTTTTCGATCAAAAGATACGGCATAGACGCTTTGGGTGCTATGGCGCAGGGGTTGTTCGCTTCTTTGCTGGTCGGGACGATATTCAGTACGTTAGGGGAGCAACTCGGTTTGCAGTTCTTTTTGGAGTTGGGATCATTTGCGAAGGCGGCGACCGGCCCGGCTATGGCGATTGCGATCGGATATGCGCTCCATTGCCCTCCGCTTGTTCTGTTTTCTTTGGCTGCGGTTGGCGGGGCGGCAAATACGCTGGGCGGGGCGGGAGGCCCGCTCGCGGTGCTTCTTGTGGCGATTGTTGCGGCAGAATGCGGGAAAGCTGTTTCCAAAGAGACCAAAGTAGATATTCTCGTGACGCCGTGCGTGACGATCGCAACCGGCGTTCTATTATCCATGCTATGTGCGCCTGCAATCGGCGCCGCGGCAAGCGCCGTTGGCAATTCAATCATGTGGGCGACTGAACTTCAGCCGTTTTTTATGGGCGTATTGGTCTCCGTAATCGTGGGCGTAGCGTTGACACTCCCGATCAGCAGCGCGGCCATTTGTGCGGCGCTTGGCCTTACGGGGCTTGCCGGGGGTGCTGCGGTAGCCGGGTGCTGTGCGCAGATGGTAGGGTTTGCGGTGATGAGCTTTAAGGAAAACCGATGGGGAGGATTGTTGGCCCAGGGCCTTGGCACATCCATGCTGCAGATGGGAAATATCGTTAGAAATCCGCGAATATGGATTCCACCCACGTTGGCTTCCGCCATTACCGGTCCGATCGCAACCAGGGTTTTTCAGTTGCAAATGAACGGACCGGCGGTGGCTTCGGGAATGGGGACATGTGGCTTGGTGGGGCAAATAGGCGTGTACACGGGATGGGTCAATGACATTGCCGCAGGCACCAAGGCTTCGATCACGGCATTCGATTGGACAGGGTTAGTGCTGATTTGTTTTATATTGCCTGCCGTGCTGACGGTGCTGATTGCATGGCCGCTTCGTAAAATCGGGTGGATCAAAGAAAACGATCTGAAGCTGATCTTATAAACGCAGTCGGCATGAGGCTACTGGACTGCTTTTCTTGTTTACCGCGAACTTGGACGGTACTCGAAATTTCGTAAGCGTTTGCCGTGGGTATATGATATCCTGCGCTGATTTTCTGTTTCGATTTGTACAAAACCTTAACTTGTCTAAAACTGGCTTCGTGCCTGTTTGAATTTTCCACACGGAAAACTTAGAATTTATCTGTTTTTTCAGACGACATGAGATTTATTTCTTTTCAAAGGCGTTGCATTTTCTTCGTCAACTTGTATAATGAAATCAAAGAGACCGGCATATCTCAAGCTGAAAGGATGAGCCTTATGAGTCTACTTTCCCCTCTGCCCGAAAGTGCGCTGCGCATTATTAAGGATACTTCACTGACGCACGAACAGGCGATGATGAATCTTTCCCGTCTGCCCGCACAGGTGTTCTTTGCGTTCCCAATACCCGAAGGGTACGAACAGCTCTCGGACTTGGGCGTCATCTCCGACCTCGGGGAAGGATATGCGCCCTACTGTCCGCGCTACCTGTTGCCGGATTATGCCAAGCTGATGAAGGATGGCTGCAAGTTTTTGCGTATCGATCCGCCCGGGAACCTGTTTGAAGCCACCCAGGCGCTCCTTATGTTTTACCGCCACATCCCTTCCGTAACCAATTTCCCGGTTTATCTTGGCAGGATCGATCAATTGCTCAATCCGTTTATCCGGGACGAGGAAGAAGCGCGTTACCTGATCAAGAATTTCCTGATATTCATCGACAGAACGATTTCGGATTCCTACGCGCACGCCAATATCGGGCCGGAAGAAACGCTGGCGGGCAATCTCATATTGGATTGCGGATATGAACTGCAGAACGCAGTCCCCGGCATGACCATGCTGTATGACCCGGATATCACGCCCGACGCGTTTGCCAACAAGTGCATCCGCAACGCCCTTGCCTACGCAAGCCCCAGCTTTGCAGACCATAAGACGTATCGGAACGAGTATCCGGTGGAATACGGCATCGCAAGCTGTTACAACGCGCTGCCCGTGGGCGGCGGGGCATATACGCTGTGCCGGTTGAACCTTCATCAGGCGGCAAGACAGGCGGCGGACCAGGAAGAGTTTTTCGACCGCGTGCTGCCGCAAGCGGTAGCCGCAATCAACGCCTTTATGGACGAGAAAATCAAGTTCATGGTGGAGGAAAGCCTGTTTTTCCGCTCCAACTTTCTGGTGCAGGAAGGCTTTTTAAAGCGCGAGCTGTTCACCGGCATGTTCGGCATGGTGGGGCTTGCGGAATGCGTCAACACGTTGTGTGAAAAGGCGGGCAATTCCTTCCGCTTTGGCCACAGCGAGGAGGCGGACGCGCTGGGCGTCGCCATTATGGAGCGGCTCACCGCGCTTGTGGAGGCGCACCGCTGCGCGTATTGCGAGATCAGCGCCAACCATTATTCCCTGCACGCGCAGGTCGGTATCGACAGCGATATCGGCACCAGCCCCGGCGCGCGTATCCCCATCGGTGAGGAAATTCCGCTTTATGAGCACTTGCGCCACGCGGGCAAATTCCATCCCTTCTTCCATTCCGGAACGGGGGATATCTTCCCGTTTGAGGTCACGCTCAAAAACAACCCCGAAAGCCTGCTGGATCTCATCCGAGGCTCGTTCTCGGTAGGCATGCGCTATTTCTCTACCTATGCCAGCGACGCGGACGTGGTGCGTATTACCGGGTATCTCGTCAAGCGCTCGGATATTGAAAAACTTGCGCGCGGCGAGGCCGTGCAGCAGCACAACGCCCTGTGGGGACTTGGCGAGGTACGAAACGCGAAAATTCTGGAACGGAAAGTCCGACAGCTATGATACAGGCGCCTGTCAACCGCGTCATTGACCAAAGCAGCGTGGACGGTCCGGGAAACCGTACCGCGCTGTTTTTGCAGGGTTGCAATTTCAACTGCGGTTACTGCCACAACCCGGAGACCATCAACGCCTGCATTCATTGCGGAGATTGCGTGGGCGTCTGCCCGACGGGTGCGCTGCGCATGGAGGCTGGCGCTATCCGCTGGGACGCTTCCGTTTGCTGCGCGTGCGACGCGTGTCTGAAAATATGTACGTACAATGCTTCTCCGAAAATTAGCTGGATGACGCCGGAGCAGGCGCTTGACCGCATCAAGCGCAACATTCCGTTTATCCGCGGCATTACGTTTTCCGGCGGGGAGTGTACGCTGTGGCGGGATTTTCTCTATGAGGTCTCCAAGGGCGCAAAGGCGCTCGGGCTCACGGCGCTCTTTGATTCCAACGGCAGCTACGATTTTTCAGCCGACCCTGCGCTTCTGTCCGTCTGCGACAGCGTGATGCTGGATGTGAAATGCGCAGATGCGGCCCATCACCTGCGGCTTACGGGGCAAACCAACGATATGGTGCTGAAAAATCTTATATTCCTCGCCCAGGCAGGCAAATTGGAAGAGGTACGAACCGTTGTAGTGCCAAACGACTTGCCCAATGCGGATACCGTGGAACAGGTATGTAGCATCCTCGCCCCCTATTGGAAAACCGGCAGCCCTATCCGTTACAAGCTGATCCGCTTCCGCCCCCTAGGCGTACGGGACGAATACCGGGCGCACGCTGTGCCCGACGACGCCCAAATGGAAGCGCTTGCAGGCATGGTACGGCAGGCAGGCTGTGAAAGGATATTGGTGGTATAAAATGACAAAGGAACCCCTGCATATCGTCATCGATGCCGATACGGGTATTGACGATTCCATTGCGTTGTTATATGCGCTCAAACATCCCGCTATCCGTGTGCATGGAGTGATTGCGAGCTTTGGCAACGCAACGGCGGAGCAGGCGGCGGAAAACACGCTGCGCATCATTCGCCTCGCTTCGCCCGGGTATGAAGTGCCCGTGGTCGTAGGTGCTAATAAGCCGCTTGGCGGCGAATGGACGGAAGGCCCCACCGTCAGCGTGCATGGAGAGAACGGCATCGGCGGGGTATCGCTGCCCGCTTCCGTGCAGCGGCCTCTTACAGAATCTGCGGAACGCTTTCTTTCACGCACCGCGCGGGAACTGGGCGGTAAGCTCGTGCTTGTCACCCTGGGCAGGCTTACAACGCTTGCGCGCGCGCTGGAGCAACACCCCTCCCTGAAAGAGAATCTTGCGGGCGTTGTATCGATGGGCGGCACGATCTATACGCCCGGTAACATTACCTGCTGCGCGGAAGCTAACATATATGGCGACCCGGAAGCGGCAGAATATGCGATATGCTCCGGCATTCCCTTTACATTGGTCGGGCTTGACGTGACGATTAAGACGCGCCTGACGGTACGCCAGATAGAGGCTTCCCTTGCCGCCGCTGCGCCGGATGCGCGTCCGGTTTGGGAATACATTGAGGCCGCCACCCGGCACTATATGGACTTCTACCGGAGGATAGAGGGATGCGACGGCAATTCTCCGCTGCACGATCCTTCCGCCGTGGTCTGCGCGCTGCGCCCTGAGTTGTTTACCATACGTTCCTTCCACGCACATGTGGAGTGCGGCGGAGCATACTGCCGCGGCAAAGTCGTGGTAGACGAACGCTGCCGCCCCTTTGCGGGACCCATGATACAGGCCTGCGTGGACGTGAATGAAAAAGGCGTGCTGAATGAGTTGTTTGGCGTATTGGGTGGAACGCTTGTATAGCGTATCGGAGAGCAGAGCGGAATAAAAGCATTCAGCCTGAAAACGAGGGTATCCCGGCGACGCCAACAGGATTCGTTGGGGTGCTTTCGGATTTTTATATTGTATAGGCAACTTTGTACAAGCCGCTTTGCTTATTTATAAGTTCTGTGAATGTTGTTATCAACCGCTATGCTGATCGCGGTCAAACATCGGGGTCATGATTCGTGCAAAGACTGCTTGCAGCAACAGACTTGCAATTTTACCCAAAACAGCATACGATTGAGAAAACCCCCCAACGATGCAAAGAGGGTCTATGATGCAGGCAAACGGTGATAAGAATACTCCCGGTACGGATCTGCGGCAGCTTGCGCAGGAAAAATCGCTTACATTTGTTCGCGTATACGAGCAGCTGTTAAAGCTGTTGCTGGACGGGACGTTCCCGGGCGATACCTGGCTGCCTTCCGAGCCCAAGCTTGCCGCTATGCTTGGCGTAAGCCGCATGACATTGCGGCAGGCGCTTGAGCTGCTGCGCGAGGATGGGTTGATTCGCAAGCACCAGGGCAAGGGCAATTATGTGATTCGGCAGGGTACCAGGGCGCATAAGGATCTGGATGTGCTGGGACATCCCGTGTATCAGTGCTGCGAGCTTGAGATAGACGATGTTGAGATGGAGTTCCGCATCGAAGTGCCCAATGAGCAGAACATTGAGCTGTTCCAACGGGAATCCGCCGTCATGATTGCGGTGGACCGCTGGTACAGGAGCAGGGGGAACATTGTGGCGTACTCCTTGGCGCTGATTCCCGTGGAGGCGCTGCCCAGGCTTGAAATCAAGCTCAACCAGGTCAACACGCTGCTGCAGACGCTCGAAACCGGCATATACCAGCAGGCGGAGCGCACAAGGCTTTTGGTCTCATCCACGTCGGTCGGAAACTTCATTTCCGGCAAATACGTCATGTCCCCTAATAGGGAGGTCATGCTGATCCGGGAAGATATTTACGTAGATGGCGATCCCGCGCCCGTCGTGTGCAACAAGCACTATGTGCAAAAGGAGTGCTGCCATATCGAGATCAACAGGAAAAGGGCAGACTAAAGCAAATCACGGAGTTATGGCAGCAAGCGATCTCCCCAAATAATAAAAGACGAGCCGCGACAATAAAGTCAAGGCTCGTTTTTGTTGGTCTGTCAAACAACCGCTTCGGAAAAGAAACATTCTCCTGGCGGGGTATATCATAATCGCCGTTATTGATAGAACCGGGCAATCCCATCCCACATTTTAGAATACCGTGCATACTTTTCATCCAGAATAGACGCCAACCCCCTATCGGGGTTCTCTTTACGGCTTGGGGTAGCCATGACCTTAACCGCCTCCGTGAAATTCTCATACGCTTTTGCACCCGTTGCGGCGATAATAGCGGCGCCAAGCGCGCACGCCTCACTCTCGCAGGAGACTTCAATTGGCACATTTGCCGCCGCCGCAATCAGGGAACACCAAAGCGGGCTCTTTGCAGCGCCGCCCATGATTTTTAACGTTTGAATGCCGCACCCGTTTTCGGCAAAATCATCAAGCGTACGGCGGACGCCAAAGGCGACCCCTTCCATGATCGCGCGGGCGAAATCAAACCGGTCATGCTCAAGCCCGATGCCTGTAAAGCATCCGCGGGCATCGAGGTTCCAGACAGGGTAGTTCGCGCCCGACAAATAAGGATAGAAAAAGAGATCGCATACCTTATCTGCACGCAGGGCGGCCTGCCGGTTGATTTCTTCAAAATCCTCCGTGAGAAACTTGTTTTTAAACCACTGGAGGGAAGCGCCGCTGCCCACGAGCGAGCCGATCGCTCCATATAATCCGGGTACCGGATGAACGCCGGGGGCAAGATACGTATCGGTAAACAGCGGGCGGTCGTCAATGCCCATCACCACCCAGGTGGTGCCCGCGGAAAGCAGCATATCGCCCTTTGTGATTGCGCCCATGCCGATGGAAGCGCAGTATTGGTCGTGCGCGCCGTTGTATACGGGCGTTCCCGGTTTTAAACCTGTTGCAGCGGCGGCAGTTTCGGTAACAAAGCCCACAAGCGCGCCTGTCGGAGCGACTTCGGGAAGTTCGTTCCTTGTTACGCCAACTGCCTGCAAGATATTGTCGTCATAGTCGTGATTGCCGACATGGTAGAGCTGGCGGATGGACGCGTTGGACGGGTCGCACACGGGGTTTCCTGTTAAAAACAGATTCATATATTCCAGCGTGGATAAGAAACGGACCGCATTGCGGTAGGTATCCGAGCACTTCATATACATGATTTTTGCGGCGTCGAGCGCGGGACTGACGCGCCATCCGGTATTTTTGTAGATGTAATCATCGCCAAGGCATTGGGCAAGTTCGGTGGCTTGTGCGGCAGCGCGCGTATCCATCCAGGTCAGCGCGTAGCCGATCGGGCGGTTACGCGCATCCATGGCAACGGTGCTCGCGCCTTGTGTGGAGAGGGATATGGCGGCGATGCCTGTTACATTTTGGCCTTGGATTGCATGCCGGATAGCGGTTGCGCCGCATGCGGACCAGTCTTCTGCGCGCTGCTCCACGCAGCACCCGTCGGAAATCAGGTCATAGCCTTCGTATCCTTTGCCAAGCACGGTTCCCTGTTCATCTACAAGGAGCGCTTTTGCCCCGGTCGTCCCAATGTCAAGCCCGATATAGTTCATAAAAGAATGCTCCTTATTGGCTGCAGCGTTTGGAAAAGGCATCGATTTCCGCTTTGCCGTCCAGCACGCCAAGGGTGAGACTGTGCCGGATGGAACCGTATGGGGGCAACATCCGGAGGGTGCCGTTGCTGCGTTCCTCCACACGGCCGAGCCCGATGCAATTGCAGGGTTCGAGCGCAACCACATAATCATGCGCGGCCATGTGCTTCCACTCGCACAGATAAGGAAGATGCGCCGTATCAAACGCCAGATAGCTCCCCAGATGAAGCGCAGGGTTTATGATCGCGGCGCGCGCGGTACGGTCCTTTAACGTATGCAAAAACAGCTGGTGCGGCGGTTCTTCATTGGGCGCGCACATGCGCGCCCAATCACGGGACACGCCGTTGCGCGGCTCTATGGCGGCGGGGGAGCAGAGGAATACGCTTGATGCGTCCAGCAGCGGATAGCCGAAGTTTACATGATACAAAAGCATAAACTCCTGATCCGTTCCGCCATGGTTGGTGATGGTATCCGTTATGGCGACGGTCCTATCATAGAGGCCCGTGGAAATGGTACGCGAAAGCGAGAGCGTATGGCCGTATAGGCGCGTTTCCCAGATTTCTCCGGTTACACAAAGGCGATAATCCTCATCTTCCCAGCCTTCGTGGACGGATACATGGCGCGCGGGCGTACTGCCGATGCGTCCGTGGATGGGGTGGACGCCGCCGTCCACGCATGCGCTGCCTACATTGAGCAGCCCGCATGTAGAGAGCATACCGCCTGGCCATTGATGAAAAAACTGATCCTCCGCAGGATCACGCCCAAGCGTGAGGCCGTTTTTTGAATGAAAGGAGAGGTTGCAGCCCCTATACGAGAAATCATAAATATCCATGCAGCGGTCGGGAAGTACGGTAAAGCGAAGACCGGCCGCATTGTATAGTTCAAGCATTTCAAGGCCTTTTCCAGGGCCGCGGGTCGCTTTCAGTTCGCGGATTCCGGCGATTTGGTCCATGTTTCCAAGCTTTTGTAGGAGTTGTATCTGCATGATTATCCTCTTCATTGAAATTGATCTTTCGGGATTGCGGCAAATTCCGGGGCAACATTGCCCCGGAGAATCGGTAAAGAGATTGTTTAGCCCCCCGTTTAAGGCCGTAACAGCACTAAGAACTCTGAGAACGACCTGAAATAGGGCGGTCTCAATATTGGGGATTCCAAAGGGACAATGTCCCTTTGGCGGGGCGCAGGGGTAAATGCCCCTGCAAAAAAGACTTTATTGATGACCAACGCCACCCCCACAGGCATGAGACTCAGCGCAGATACACCGACTCCGCATTTTTAGAGAAGATATGCTGCAACACTTCGGTATCATCGCCAAATATGTTCAGAATATTGTTGAGCTGCTCGTAGAGGAAGAACGTATAGCTATCCTCTTCCTGCGGGTACAAATGCTTGTTCCATGAGAAATCTTCCCGGCAGAGGTTGTGATAGCCCTTTTCGTCCCATTCGCGTTTGCCGTGCCAGAGGAAGATGGGAAGATCCGTGCCAAAAAGAATGCGGCGGTAATCAAGCCGTTTCCATGCAAGCTCATATACCTTGGGGTTTAATACGGCTGCGCAATCGAACCAGAGACGGTTTACGTCTTCGCCGAGCGCGTCGAGCCCTCTCTGAAAATACTCATGCTGGAAGCAGCGGCCAAAATGCGCGAGTACCAGCCTTACATTCGGGTACCGGTTCAGGATGGTCCTGATTTCGGAAATGTTTTCAGGATCAGGCAGACGCCCTGCCCTTGGCAGATGCATCAGCACCGCGGCATGCAGGCGGTCGGCCAGTTCAAACTGCGCATGGGGCATAAAGTCAAAAATGCTCACATCCGCGCCTTTGACGGTGCTGGCCATATAGGGGTACGGCTTAAATCCGCAGAAATTCCCCGCAAGATATGCTTTTTCAATTTCCGCGGGCTTATAGCTTGGACGAACGGTGTAAAGGCCGCGCTGGGCATGGCCTTTAATGAGAGAAGAAACATATGCGTTGTTTCCAGTGGTATCCGCATCCCGCAGCGGCCAGGGGAGCGCAACAAAGTTCCAGGTCTGATCCGGGAACATGGCGGAGATATAGGAGCAGGCGTCTTCATAGGACATCAGCAGGCCGCATTCCAACGCCCAATCCCCCGCAACGGTTTGGGGCGAAATGTTTGCAACGTGCTCCGGCAGATTAAAGTGCGCGTGCGCATCAATAATGGTGTCCGGAAGGCGATTGCGCAGATGGCGCTCATAAAACATACGATCCAGCTCAGTTTTATGAAAATAAGAATACATGAGTTACACCGCCTTTTCAATGTATGGAATGTGTTACGAATGTGCACTCGAGTGCATATATGTTGAGTGTATTATATGGCCGGGTCAATAAAAAGTCAATAAAAAGGAGTTGACAGCAAAAAAGACTGGCCATATAATGAGCCTATCAACAAAAACAGCAACACATAAATGCGCATTTATCTTTGGAAATTCAAAGGGATCATTTTTTCAGACAATATATGCACTCGGATGCACATAAAAACAAGCAGATTGGCAGGACATCGGATGGAGCGTTCACGGGCAACACTGAAGGATGTAGCGGAAAAATCAGGATATGCGTTAAGAACAGTCAAAAAAGTAATGAGCGGCACGGAAAACGTCGGGGAAAAAACCCGCATTGCGGTGCTCCGCGCTGCCGAAGAACTCAACTATCAGCGCAATGTCATTGCGTCCACTCTTTCCAAAGGAAAGACCACCCGCATTGCGATTGTTTATGCCGAAACAACAAAGACCTATTTCCCGGAAGTTGAGAAAGGGTTTATGCAATGTGCGGAGGAATTCCGCGATTACGGCATGTCCATTAAGTTCTATAAAGTATTTGACCGAAACGTAGAAAGCCAGATTGCCGTATTGCGCGAGCTGATTTTGGATAGTTCCATAGACGGGCTCATTATCCAGCCCATGAGCCGTTCTAAGCTAAATCCTTATATTGATGAGCTGGTTGCGCTTGGAAAACCGGTCATTACATTCGGCGCGGATGCGTCCTCCGAAAACCGTCTGTGCTATATTGGGCCAAATGCGTATAAATCCGGCCGAATTGGTGCGCAGATACTGGCAAACTACATCGGCAAACACGGAAATGTTGCTGTAATTTCGGATAATAACGAGCATATGCAGACGGTAGACCGTATCAAGGGATTTATGGACCGGGTGCAGGAGCATTATCCCAATATCCGGATTACAAATCTCAACATTCCGAACAATCCGGTATTGTACTATGAAATGGTAAAAACGCTCATGACGCAGGAATCCATTCAGGGTATCTTCTGTACGGATGCAAATTCATATATTGCCGGCGAGGTATTGCGTGATTTGAATATGAAGGATACGGTTGTTGTGGGATTTGATATCTCGCAGATGGCAACCGATCTGATGCGGCAGGGATATTTGAAGGTGATCATTGAACAAAATCCTGCGCAATTCTCGTACCAGGCGCTCAAAATGATGTTTAATCGCCTCTATATGGGGGAGACGCCACAAAAGATCCAATACACAGGACTTTCTATTCTAACAAGCGAGTGCTTGGAAAACTAGCCGGTTATTTCTTTTTTTACACAAAAAGTGCACTCGAGTGCAAATATGTATCTTTCGATGATTTTTCGACAATTCTGCGGGTAAAGATCCAAAACCAGGTCTTCAGGAGGATAAAATGGAAAGCAAAACGAACAACCGGACCACGATTGGGGCAATTGCCGGAAA
The DNA here is from genome assembly GCA_023455425.1 of Bacillota bacterium. Lineage (GTDB taxonomy): Bacteria > Bacillota > Clostridia > Christensenellales > CAG-138 > JAEYLA01. The sequence goes on from JAEYCM010000036.1 coordinate 21,695, forward strand.
AATTTTGCGTACAAGGGAGCTTTCTCTGGCATTTCTCATTCTTGTAATGATCATTGCACTGATGACGCGGACGTCCAATTTTGCAACGGCTGGGAATATCCGCGTGCTGATGCAGGGCATGAGCGTGGATATGATGATTGCCATCCCCATGGCAATCTCACTGATTGCGGGCAATATAGACTTTTCCGTCGGCTCTGTGCTGTGCTTGACCGGCGCGGTTGCAGGCCTTGTCATGAATGCAGGCGCGCCCGGCATCGTGGGGATAGCGGTCGGCCTTGTTCTGGGCGGGTTTCTTGGGTTTTTAAACGCCGTTATTATCAATAAGCTCAAGGTGACGCCGCTGGTTGCCACACTTGGCACTTGGATGGCATACCGCGGGATCGCGCTGGTGGTGATCGGCGGAACGGTTGCAAACCTGCCCGCGGACTTCACAAGTTTCGGCCGGGTGGAGCCGCTTGGGATACCTGTTACCATTCTCTATATGATTGCCATCGTGATCGCCGGAATTTTGCTCATCAAATACTCAGGGTTCTTCCATAACGCCTACTATATCGGCTCCAACAAAACCTCCGCGCGCCTGGCGGGCATCAACAACGAACGGTTCATTTATATCTCGTATACCATCACGGGCGTCGTTGCAGCTTTTGCGGGCCTGGTGCTCGCGGCGCGTCTGGGAAGCGCCTCGCAAAATGCGGGCGAAGGCCTTGAATTCCGCAATGTTGTAGGCCTCCTGGTTGGCGGCGTTTCCATGGACGGCGGCGAAGGCTCCCTCATCGGCGCTGTGATGGGCGTCATCATGATGCAGATCGTAAACAACGCTATCGTTCTGTTATACCTGAATCCGAGCTACACAAAGGTCATTACGGGCAGCATCCTCGTGCTGGCTGTCGCGCTTGACCAGTTTAACAAGCAGAAGAAAATGCGCGCGAAGTAAGCGGACTGACCTTAAGGAGGTATGGCTA
>JAEYCM010000052.1 GCA_023455425.1 Bacillota bacterium
TGAGCGGGGAAAACAGCAAGGCGATCCCCGCCTTCTGGCAGGACTATATGAAGAACAATATGGAAACGCTGCACAGCGCGTTTCTACCGGTCAGCCACAGCGAATATGGAATTTGCATGGACATGGACATGGAAACGGGCGAGTTCTCCTACGTCATCGGCCTGGAAGTGGCGGACCCAAATGGCGTCCCCGCTCAGTTCCACAAGGCGCTTGTGCCCGCGGCGACTTATGCGGTATTTACCACGCCGCCTGCGGACCAGGCAGGGTTCGTTGCCGCCATCCAAGGGACCTGGGGCTTTATCTATGAGCAGTGGTTCCCGGCGTCGGGTTATGAATATGCGCCCGGCTGTGCGGACTTTGAGCTCTATGATGAGCGCTGCATGGGGGAAACCGGCAAGCAAATCGATATTTATCTTCCTGTTGTGAAGAAAGCGTAATCTGACGGTAACAAAAGCCCGCCGCTTTTGCGGCGGGCCTTTGTTTTATTGGGAGTGTCTCGGGGCACTGCCCCAGACCCCGCCCAGGGCCGTTACGGCCCTGGGGAACCATTGTAAAAGCGTTTTGAAACTATCCCCGCAGAAACAGCCGGGCGACGAATGTTCCCAATACCACGCCGCCCAGGCTGAAGCATACGTTCAGCCCCACGTTTAATAATCCCACGCCATAGTTTCCGGCGGAAAACAGGCTGACGGTTTCATAGCTGAATGCGGAAAACGTGGTAAACCCGCCGAGTATCCCCGTGACAAGAAACACTTTTGCCTCCGGGGAAATACGGTTTTCTCCGAGCGTCATGACAAGGCCGATCAGGAACGCGCCAACCGTATTGACGATCAGCGTCGAATAAGGGAACTGCGCGCCGAATAATTTCGGCGCAAGAAGATTGACCAGGTAGCGTAACACGCAGCCAATAAAACCGCCAAGTCCAACATAGAGTATTTTTTGCATGCTGTCCTCCTGAATGGAAAAACTCCCGCTTTGTCGCAAAAGCAGGAGGAGGTCTTAGGCATATCGCCTATTTTATTATAACACAGCTTTTTGGAAGGGGGGAGGCAAACATGCAATGGGATCAACGGAATACCCGGTCAAGCAAGTACCCTTCCATGCCGTCCGCATCGCTTACATGCAGCGTCCCCATCTCCAGCCGCGTCATCAGCCCATATAAAAGCAAAGCGCCGAACAGGATAATATCATGCCGCTCGCGCAGCAGTGGGTGTTCGCGCCGCGTTTCTCCCATGGCAAGGAGGTTGTTATAAAGCGAGCGCACGCCTTCCAATGTAAGCGTCTCACGGTTGACGCGCAGGCTGTCGTAGGCGGTAAGCCCCGCCTGCAGCGCGCCTAACGTGGTGATGGTGCCCCCCACGCCGGTCCAGCGCCGTTCCCGAATACCGGCAAGCGTATCTTTTATCGTTTCCCGGAGCCAACATTCTATGGACTGTGGGATTTCCTCCTGCGCAAGGCTTCCACACAGTTCCTTGGCCCGTACGCAGCCAATGGGGAAGCTGTGCGCCTGATATGGGGTAATAACCTGCGCGCTGCCGCCGCCGATGTCAATGAGACCCCCGCCGGATTGACCGGTTGCGCCAAGGAAAGCAAGCCGCGCTTCCTCTTTTCCGGAAAGTACGTCCACTTCAATGCCACATTGCGCGCGCACCCGTTCCACAAACGACGCCCTGTTCTTTGCATCCCGCACGGCGCTGGTGGCGTAAGCGTATACCGCCTGCGCGCCCTGCTCCAAGGCCAGGGCGCAAAACTCTAAAATAGCCGCAACCGAGCGTTGCATCGCGGCCTCGTTCAGGCAGCCGGTATTTAAAATCCCCTCCGCCAGCCGCGTGGTGATGAGGCGCTTGGGCGAAAAAGCCGCCACGCTCTGCGGCGTGACGGCGGCGCAAAAATATCGTATGGAGTTGCTGCCGATATCGATGACGGCGGCGCGTATCGTATTCATTCCTATGGCGTTTCCCTGTAAAATTTATAATCGTCGGGGCTGACGTAGCCCAGCTTTTCACGTGCGTACTGCATCATATATGCATCGGTCTGCACATAACCAAGCATCCCGTTCAAACGCTGCTCTTCGAGCAGCATGGCTTCGTAGCTTTCATTGAGCTGCGCTTTTTCTTTTTCGATTTCTGAAAGCTTGGCGCTCTGGGAAAGGTAGATAAAGGCCAGCGCAACCAATACCAGACAGCATCCCATCAGGATATGCTGCGGCCGCAACAGTGCACTGCGTTTTGCTTTCTTCATAGCGTTCACCCTCGCTTTTGTATATCGAAACAATTGCGCGCGAGTTTAGCATGACTTCATTTGTGATAGCGCATACGCGCCCTGCTTAATTACAAAGATGTAATTCTTTCCAAATGTATTGTTATTATAGCACTCATCTTCGCGCAAGTATAGAGTGAAACAGGCGAAAAAACAGGTAACTGAGGCTCCATTGCTCTAAAAAAAAGCCCGAAATATATCCAAAAAGCAAATAAATGCGCGCTTCGCCCCCCGTGGCGTAGAGCAGGCTGATGGCAAGAAGTCCGGCCGCGCCCAAAACAAACAGTCCGTCGCACAGCGTGCGCATGAAGCGCCCGCGGAATATGCGGCGGATCAGGCGGAACCCGTCATATAAAATCCCCGTGGCAATGCCGCCATACGCAAGCGCAAGAAAGGCCGCGGGCTGTAGTAGCGTATTGTTCATCGGAACATGCGGGAGAACAGGCCGGGCCGGCGCTCAGGTGTAGCGGGTTCGTATTCAAGGGAGAGCACCTCGCCCTCAATAACCACCTGCCCGTCGTCCAGATTCAGCTTGGAAAGATGCAGACCCTCGCCTTCTATCCGAAGGCCGCCCGCCTCGGTTTCGAGTATGATCTCCTGTTCGTTGAAGCTTTCCACATCGCTTACGCCCGTAACGTTTGTGCGGTTCCGGTTATCGATGTGCACGTTATGTGTGCGCGTGCGGGATTTTCCGCTATCCAGCTCCCGATAATCGGGCATATGCTTTTCCTCCTTTGGTTATGGGCTTCATACCCCTGTCATAGCATGCTATGCTCGTCTATTATTGTTTATACGGTGATTGTGTAAATTCTTTGTGACGTAAATGGAAACGCCCGTAAAACAGCGCAATTCTTAAAAAGACCGCGTTGCCGGTGCTATTGACAATGCCATACGCATACTCTATGATTATTACAACTGGAGTTATCTCTTCCGGGCTGATCTTTTTGGCAATTTCCCTTAGGGCAATATACCAAACGCTTGCCTAAATCCGTGTAGGCTTGGTTTAAGCAGCCGGTTTTCGGGTATCCTATATTGCATCAGCATCGATTGTCCATGCAAAAAAACACATGCGTTTGCCCATGCACAGGGTTATCTTCTGTGCGCAGTGTTTTTGTCACTACGCAGCAGATCATATAGAAATTTTGTACGTCCATGAAAGGAGAGGTGGAGTTGAATAAGGAAGCTCTACAAACAAAGAGCCTTGCGGATCTAAGGGAGCTTGCAAGGCTCGCCGGGGTGAAGTCTGTAACAAAATATCGCAAAAATGAACTCATAGATATGCTGCTTGGCGGGGATCCGGGCGCCCAGGAGGAAGAACCGCCCGAACTCTCTACGCAGAAGCCGGATGAAGATGAGCCGCTGATGCTCAACGCGGAGGAGGCCAAGATTCCCGTGCCGGTTCGCCGCCCAAAGAGCGCAGCCGTTCCGCAGAGCACCGCCGTTCCACCTGCCGCCCCCGAAGAACCGGAGCCAGCAGCGCCGCAGGCGCCCGCCGCGTTCACCCCTCCCGCACGGGAGTCGGAAGAATTCCGCAAGCCCGCCTATGTCGCCCCCGGTTACCAGGCAAAAACGCCCAATGACGCTTCTTATCAGCCGCGCCGCACCTATAGCGGCTATCAGCAGCAGAGCGACACCGCTTATCAGCCGCGCCGCACTTATGGCGGATACCAGCAACAGCAGGGCAATTACCAGCAGCGCCGGCCTTATGGCAACAATTTTCAGCAGCAGCAGGGGGCGGCGTACCAGCAGCCCGCTTATCAGCAGCAGCCTGCATACCAGCAGCCCGCCTATCAGCAGCCTGCAGGGTTTCAGCAGCAACAGGCCGGCTACCAGCCCACCGGCGGTTATCAGCAGCCTCCTTACCAGCCGCCCCAACCCCAGCCCCAGCCTTACGTTGCGGAGCCGGAAACGGGGGATGCCCAGGGATTCCGCCGCCAGGAAGGCTATTATAACAAGGAATACGGCACCAGCAATCCCGCTGTACCCGAACTGTTGCAGGGTGGCGACTGCGGAGACGCCGAAGGCGTATTGGAAGTCCTGCCCGACGGGTATGGTTTCCTGCGTTCGGACAATTATCTTCCCGGCAACCGGGACGTCTATGTTTCCATTGCGCAGATCAGGCGCTTCTCTTTAAAGACCGGCGACATGGTCACCGGCAAAACCCGTCCCTCCAAAGAGGGCGAGCGGTTCCTGGCGCTCCTCTACATCACCGCAATCAACGGCGTAACGCCCGAGGAAATGGGACCGCGCAGGCCCTTTGAAGAGCTTGTTCCCGTGTACCCCGACGAGCGGCTTACGCTTGAATATCCGGGGCAGAACAATCTCGCCATCCGGTTAATCGACCTCATTGCCCCCATCGGCAAAGGGCAGCGCGGCATGATCGTGGCGCAGCCCAAAGCCGGTAAGACGACGCTGTTAAAGAACATCGCAAACGGCATTGCAAGAAACCATCCGGATGCGCATCTGATGGTGCTGCTCATCGACGAGCGCCCGGAAGAAGTGACGGATATGCAGAGAAGCATCAAAGGCGAGGTGCTTTATTCCACCTTCGACGAGCTGCCTGAACACCACACCCGCGTGGCGGAAATGGTGCTTGAGCGCGCCATGCGTCTTGTGGAAATGGGTAAGGATGTCATTATATTGATGGATAGCCTTACCCGCCTTGCCCGCGCCTACAACCTTTCCATCCCGCCTACAGGAAGAACGCTCTCCGGCGGCTTGGACCCCGGCGCTCTGCACAAGCCCAAGCGCTTTTTCGGCGCGGCGCGCAACATTGAAAACGGCGGCAGCCTTACCGTGATTGCGACGGCCCTTGTGGAAACCGGAAGCCGTATGGACGACATCATATTTGAAGAGTTCAAGGGTACGGGCAATATGGAAATCCATCTGGACCGCAAGCTGTCCGAAAAACGCATTTTCCCGGCGATCGACATCTACAAGTCCGGTACGCGCCGTGAAGAGCTGCTGCTCAGCAAGGCGGAGCTCGAAGGCGTATACACCATGCGCCGCGTGCTTTCGGGCGGCAATCCGGCGGATGTGACGGAGCAGTTCATCAACATGCTTGAGAAAACCCGTACCAACGAGGAATTCTTAGGCCGCCTCAAGGAATGGCTGAGCATTTATGAAAAGGACGGCTATACCACGTCCTCCCGCTTCGGTAAGTAGCGCTGTTTACAAAAAAAATGATGCGGGGCAAACGGAAAAGCCGCTGCCCCGCATTTTTTTGACCATGCTATTCCCGAATAAAAACCCAGTGCTTTCTATTTGGGAGTGAAGGCGGAAGGAATTCGGCCTTGCTCCCGCCGCTACCTTTACGATGCGAATTTCGTTTTTGAAGTGAAATTCATATGAATTTCAAACAAAACCCATTGCATTTTTCCGCCGCGCTGTTATATAATACTTAGGCTGACGCATTCTGCGGCGTGACCGCTTAAGCGCCGCTGTAGATAATCGGTTACAAAAGGTTGAACCGGAAAGGGTGAATAACAATGAAGAAGGATATACATCCCAACTATGGTGAATCCGTCGTCCGTTGCGCTTGCGGCGAAACGTTCACGACCGGCTCCGTAAAGGGCGAGCTCAAGGTGGAAATTTGCTCCAAGTGCCACCCCTTCTATACCGGCAGACAGAAGCTGGTAGACAGCGGCGGCCGTGTGGACCGTTTCAAGAAGCGTTACGGCATCTAAGACCTGCAGTTTCGGCTGCAAAGTACACGAAGCTATGGAGCCTTCCGATGAGGAAGGCTTTTTGGCGTAATTTGGGCTATCCTGCTCCTCCGATATGACAGAAGCGGCGCTGCTGTGTTATAATAAATAGATAAGCGCGCCGCGGGACATGCGGCATCATTGCGCTTACTAAGGAGAATACATGAAAAAGCAATACGAAGAAGCGAAGGTCTGCACCATCGGCGGGCAGGCGGTGATGGAAGGGGTCATGATGAAGGCCGCTACCGGCATCGCGCTTGCGGTACGCCGGGGGGACGGGAGCATCGCTACCGAATACACCCCGCAGGAGAATAAGGCAAAGAAGGGTACGTTTTTAGGCTGGCCCATCGTGCGCGGCGTGGTCACGTTTGTAGACTCGCTCACCACCGGCATGCGCACCATCACCCGCTCTGCCGAATTGTACGGGGAAGAAATCACGGAGGAGCCCTCCAAGTTTGAAAAGTGGCTTTCCAAAGTGACCGGCAGGTCGGTGGATAAAATCGTGGTGGATATCGCGGTGGTGCTGGCTATCGTGCTTGCGGTTGGCCTGTTCTTCATGCTGCCCACGTTCTTGAGCGGGCTTGTGCTAAGAGGCTATGAAGGCGCAACCATCTGGAAGAGCGTTACCGAAGGGTTCGTGCGGCTGGCCATATTCCTGGGGTACCTGTTTGCCATCAGCCGAATGAAGGAGACCAAGCGCCTGTTCATGTACCATGGCGCGGAGCATAAGACGATTGCCTGCTATGAGCACGGCGCGGACTTAACCCCGGAAAACGCCATGCGCTATTCCCGCCTGCATCCGCGCTGCGGTACGAATTATCTGTTCCTTGTTATGGCAATCAGCATTCTGTTCTTTGCCATGGTGGGCTTTAACGCGAACTTCTGGCTTAGGCTATTTTCCCGCATCCTGTTCCTGCCTGTCGTCGCGGGAATTTCCTACGAGGTGCTGCGCTTTGGCGGAAGGTCGGAAAGCCTGCTTGCCCGTATCGTCCGCGCGCCGGGTATGGCGCTCCAGCATATTACCACCGTAGAGCCGGACGAGGGCATGCTGGAGGTGGCGATCACGGCTTTTAAAATCGCGCTGGATCCCGCTTCGTATCAGACGAAGAAACAGGATGAGGAAGAGGCTGCCAAGGAGGCCGCAGAAGCGGAAGCCAATTCTGAGGAAGACGCGGGGCAGGCCGTTGCCGAACAGGCGGCTCAAACGGAAGACAATAGAGCGACAGACTCCGACTCTGCAGGCCATACGTTGGGGGAAGCCGAGGCGGTATGAATTCCGCCGCACAATCGCTCCAGCATGCGCAGCAGGAGCTGCTGAAGGTTGCGGGGGAGGAAAGCGCGCAGCAGGCCAAGCTGCTTGTGGCCCATATCCTTGGGTGCACGCCCGGCGAACTGTTTTTGAAACGGGAACATTCGCTTACCCAGGACCAATTGATTCAGTTGGATGCGCTGCTCCAGCGCCGCAAAAACGGCGAGCCGCTGCAATATCTGTTGGGTGAATGGGCGTTTATGGGCCTCACATTTGCTGTCACGCCCAAAGCGCTTATCCCGAGACAGGATACGGAAACGCTGTGCGAGCATGCGCTCAAGCTTGCAAAAGCGCGCGGATATCAAACTGCGCTCGACCTTTGCTGCGGCACGGGCTGCATCGGCATATCGATGGCGAAACTGGGTGGGCTGACGGCCACATGCTCCGATCTTTCCCCGGACTGTATCGCGCTCACGAAAGAGAACGCGCAAAAGAACAGGATATCCATTACTACGCTGCAGGGCAGCTTTTTTGCGCCTGTAGCCAGCCGGTTCGATATGATATTGTCCAACCCGCCGTATTTGACGGCGGAGGATATGTTGAAGCTGCAGCGGGAGGTTTCCTTTGAACCGGCATTGGCGCTCTATGGCGGGGAAGACGGGCTTGCGGCCTACCGGGAGATCGCGGCGGGATATGACGCCCACTTAAACGGTGGCGGCGTGTTGCTGCTGGAGGTGGGAGCAGGACAGGTACAGGACGTCTGTAAACTGTTTCCCGGGAGACATACGGAAAATATCTGTGATTACAACGGCGTTGCGCGCGTGGTACAGGTGGAAGCGCGCTGATACGAGTTCGCGCTTACCCCCGTTTTTATCGCGCATTCGTATGACGTCGTCCTGGGGAGGAAAGACATGCGCAAAGGGAAGAAGCTGCGCTTGAAGAAAGCGGCGCGCCTGCTTGTGTGCATGCTTTTTACCCTTTTGTTATGCGGTTGCAACATACAGCCCGTGTTTATGGATGAACCGGATGCGCTGGAACTGCCCATAACGCTTGCGCCCACGCCAACGGTTTCTGCCCCGGAGCCTGCGCTGCCGCCTGCGCCTGTACCCACCCCGACGCCTGAGCCGGTTCCCGCGTATGCGACTATCGGCGCGGTCGGGGATATTATGATGATGCAGAGCCAGGTAAGCGGCGCGTGGAGCGATACGCTGCAGGGCTACGATTTTGCGCCAAGCTTTTCTGCCATGCAGCCCTGGTTTTCACGCGCTGATCTGCTGTGCGGGAACCTGGAGACCCCGATCGCCGGGGCCGAAGCCGGGTATTCCGGCCCCGCGCCCGCTACGCCCACGCCAATGCCTGACGGTACGCCTGCGGAGCGGGCGCTTCAGACGTTCAACGCCCCGGACGCATTGGCCGCTTCTTTGAAAGACGCGGGATTTGACGTCGTCACCACCGCCAACAACCATTGCCTGGACCGGGGAAGCGCCGGATTATTCCGCACCGCGCAAGCATTGCGGGAGGCGGGGCTTACCCAGCTTGGTTCCTACCTTTCCGAGGAGGACAGGGCAACGCCGCGCATTGTGGAAGTCAATGGAATCCGCGTGGGGCTGCTTGCGTGGACGTTCAGCGTCAACGGCTACGAGGGCATGCTAAGTGGAGACGAGCGCGCCTATGCCGTAGGAAGGCTGGATAAAACAAAAATGGCGGAGGACATCCGCCTCTTGCGCGAAGCGGGCGCGGAATTTGTGATCACGTTCCCGCACTGGGATCTGGAGTATATGGAAGCCCCCGCGAACTCCACGAAAAAATTGGCGGCATGGATGCTGGAGCAGGGCGTGGACGCCGTATTGGGCGCTCATCCGCATGTCGTCCAACCGGCCGAATATGTGACGGTGCAGCGCGGCGGCACGGACTACACCGGCCTTGTCGTATACTCCATGGGTAATTTTATCTCCAACATGTCCCCCGCGCCCAAGACCTATGGCATGTACGTGGAGCTGACTTTGGAAAAAACGGCGGAAGGCGCGGTTTTCCTGCATGGCGCGGGCATACTGCCGCTCTTATGCACCAAACATAGGGTGGAGGGGCGTACGCTGCACGAAGTGCTGCCCGCGCTTACGGATGCTTCCGCCGTCACCCCTTACGGGGCGATTTTCACACAGGAGGTCGCGGAGCTGGGAAACGCGCGCGCCCACGTGCAGCGGGTGGTGGGCGGTGCTGTGCCCATGCTGGGCTAGTATACGATATCAACGCGTCCCATTGCGGATGCGATTTCAAAAAGGGGAGCCCGATGAAGAACAAGCTCGAGCTGATCAAACAAAGGTATGAAAAATTAGGCCTGGCCCTTGCGGAACCGGATGCTATGGCCGACCAGGCCGCATGGCGCGCCATGGTCAAGGAACATGCGGATTTAAGCGGCATCGTGCAGGAGTACGACGCTTACCTTGCCGTGCAGCAGGCGCGCGCGGATTGCCGCGCCATGCTGGATGACCATCTGGACGCAGACATGAAGGAAATGGTCCATGCGGAACTTGCGGAGTTGGTTGAGCGCGAAGAAAAGCTGCTCGATAACCTCAAAGTGCTGCTGCTGCCCAAAGACCCCAACGATGACAAGGACGTGATTATCGAAGTCCGTGCGGGCACCGGCGGCGACGAAGCGGCGCTTTTTGGCGCGGACCTTCTTCGCATGTATTTACGCTATGCCGAGCGCAACGGCTACAAGGTGGAGTATTTGACCAACAACGTCACTGATATGGGCGGCGTCAAGGAAGTCGTCATCTCCTTGGGCGGCAAGCGCGGCGCGTACAGCCGCCTCAAATACGAAAGCGGCGTGCACCGCGTGCAGCGCGTGCCCGAAACCGAGTCCCAGGGGCGCATCCACACCTCCGCCGCCACCGTCGCCGTACTGCCGGAAGCGGAGGATGTGGAAGTGGATATCAAGGACAGCGACCTTCGCATCGATACCTACCGCTCTTCTGGCGCGGGCGGCCAGCATGTCAACAAGACGGACAGCGCCATCCGCATCACGCACTTGCCCACGGGCTTGGTCGTGGCCTGTCAGGATGAACGCTCACAGCTCAAAAACAAGGAACAGGCCATGCGCCTCCTCAAGAGCCGCCTGTTTGAAATGTACCAGACCCAGCAGGACGAGGCGCAGGCCAGCGTGCGCAAAAGCATGGTGGGCTCCGGCGACCGCAGCGAGCGCATCCGCACCTATAACTTCCCGCAGGGGCGCGTCACGGATCACCGCATTGGCTTCACACTCTACAAGCTGGAACAGTTCCTGGACGGTGATATGGATGAAATGATCGACGCGTTGATTTTAGCTGATCGCGCCGCGAAACTCGGCAGCGCGGAGGGCGTGGATTGATTTTTTTCAGGGGCTTTGCCCCTGAAACTCCACAGTTCGCAATAGTTGCGCTGCGTCGCGGCAAGCCTCATCCTTGCGCTCCCTTGCTCACTGGGCTTACGCCGCGCTGTATCTGCCACAGGCAGCGCACGGCTCCGCCCCACCCAAGGGACATGTCCCTTGGGAATACCATTTTACAACATAGCGTTTGAAAACGCTTATGGATGGGTTCTTAGGGGCTTTCCGAGGGAAAGCGGGTTCGATGGCCTTCGGCGGGATACGCCTCGGCACTAGGTCTGCGGGCCGTCGCCGCAGGGCAGAAACCGATCCAGTGAATCGGTTTCAGAACCCGGGTTCCTTGCTTACGGCCCTAAGCGGGTGTTTGGGAGCCGAAGCTGAGCGCCGCCAGTGGCGGAGCAAGCGAAGCGTAGGTTCAGTGCGCAAGGAAGTGCAAGCCCATTAGGGATTGCGCGACCATTGCAAACTGAGGGCCCGTCAGGCAGAGCCCTCAATACTAATTGGAGGTAGAATGCAAACACAGGTGATCGACGCCCGGGGAAATCCGGAAGCGGGCACGCAGCTTGGCGGGCAGCTTCTGCGTTCCGGCGAGCTTGTGGCGTTCCCTACGGAAACCGTATACGGCCTTGGCGCAAACGGATTGGATGATGCGGCCGTTCAAAAGATATTTGAGGCCAAGGGGAGGCCTTCGGACAACCCGCTCATTTTGCATGTCGCCCGCAAGAACGACGTAAGACGGCTCTGGGATACCGTGCCCGCGCTTGCGCAGCAGCTGATGGACGCGCTCTGGCCCGGGCCGCTTACGCTTGTGTATACAAAATCGGACGCTGTGCCGGAACTTGTGACGGCGGGTCTTTCTACCGTTGCTGTGCGCATGCCGGAACACAAAACGGCGCGCGCGCTTATCAAGGCGGCGGGGGTTCCCGTGGCCGCGCCAAGCGCCAACCTTTCGGGCAAGCCCAGCCCCACAACGGCGCAGCATGTGCTCGACGATATGCGGGGGAAAATCCCGCTCATACTCGACGGCGGCAGTTGCGAATACGGCTTGGAGTCCACCGTTTTAAAAATCGGCTCCCCCTGCGTTATCCTGCGTCCCGGCGCTGTGACAAAGAGCATGCTTGAAGCCGTAGTTGGCCCGGTAAAGTTCCATAAGAGCCTGCTGCGGCCGCTCAATCAGGGCGAGGATGCGCCTTCTCCCGGCATGAAGTACAAGCACTACGCTCCGGAGGCGGAGGTCGTCGTGGTGACAGGCAAGCCCGAACGGATTGCGCGCCGTATTGCGGAGTTGTATGAAAGCTATACATTTTCGGGGAAAAGCTGTGTTATTTTGGCGACGAAGCAAACCCAACACTTTTATCGCGGAAAAGAGTATGTTATAATAGGCGACAGAGAGCGCCCAAAATCGCTTTGCGAAAGCCTGTTTTCCGTATTGCGCGAACAAGGTGGAAAGGCTGACGTGCTCCTTTGCGAGGAAATCCCCGCGGAAGAAGCAGGTCTTGCGTTCATGAACCGCCTGCTGCGGGCAGCCGGATTTCATACCATACAGGCGGAATAACTTGTCTTTTTTATTTGAAACGCGCATATGCGCACAGCAATTGCGGCAGCCCCGCATGACAGGAGGATATTTTGAAAACCGTGCTATTCGTCTGCACTGGCAACAGTTGCCGAAGTCCCATGGCCGAGGCCATTGCGGGGGAGCTGGTAGACGACCACCCACGATTGTCAGGCTCGCTTGAAGTCGTGTCCGCAGGAACTATGGCGTGCGAAGGCGCCGAAATGACCCCGTACGCGGAGATGGCGCTGGAGCAAATGGGCATACGCCCGGGCCGCCACCGTGCGCAACAGCTCACACCGGAGCTTGCGCAAAAGGCCGACTTGATCCTGACGATGGAAGCGCAGCATATCGATGAAGTGGAAGCCTTATGCCCCGAAGCGCGGGACAAGGCGCACACGCTCAAAGGCTATGCCGCGGGCGTGGACGGTTTTCCGGGCGACGAAGAATACGATATACAGGATCCGTTCCGCGAACCGTTGGATGTATATATCGAAACGGCGGAAGAGATCCGTGACGCTGTGGAGCGCGTGCTCCGGCGGCTTGAGAGAGAAGCATAAGGATACTGTCCTTATTGGATTTCTGATAAATCGCCCCTTTGGGGGTGTGGGGGATCGCAATCCCACCCATTTAATCAAATCTGATGACACGTCAGATTTGTGGGAAAAGTGCGCATGTGCACTTTTAACCGAAAGAAAACCCGCTGTTAAAATCCGCAGGACTTTAACAGCGGCATAAAATAGCAGGGAGACAAACATGAAAATTGGTTTTGGCAGCGATCATGGCGGGTATCTGCTCAAGGCAAAGCTGATCGTGCTGGCAAAGGAACTGGGTCACGAAACGGTTGATTTTGGAACGAACACGCCGGACAGCGTGGATTATCCCGATTACGCATCCCAGGTCGCCATGGGCGTATCAAAAGGAGAATTGGATCGCGGCGTGGTGCTTTGCAACACCGGCATTGGCGCAAGCATCACGGCCAACAAAGCAAAGGACGTGCGCTGCGCGCTTTGCTCGGAACCTCTTTCGGCAAGGCTTACCCGTGAACACAATGACGCGAACATGCTCGCACTCGGTGCGTGCATGATTGGCGATTCTATGGCGGAAGAGATATTCCGTGTTTGGCTCACGACGCCGTTTTCCGGCGGTGAACGCCATTGCAGGAGACTTCAGAAGCTCAAAGATTATGAGGCCCGTCAGTAACCGCTGTCGGAGCCTTTTTCTTATGTTGCAATTCTAAATTATGGGAGGAACGTCATGGGTAAGCTGGTCGTAATCGATCATCCGCTGGTACAGCACAAAATTTCTTTGCTTCGGGACAAACATACGGGCACCAAGGAGTTCCGCGAACTGGTGCAGGAACTCGCCACGCTGATGGCCTACGAGGTCACGCGTGATCTGGAGCTTTGCGATACGGTCGTGGAAACGCCAGTGGCGCTCGCGCAAACCAAGGTGCTTGCGGGCAAGAAGCTGGGCATCGTGCCCATCCTGCGCGCGGGCCTGGGCATGGTGGACGGCATGATGAGCCTTATCCCCGCGGCCAAGGTCGGCCATATCGGCCTGTACCGCGACCCCGCCACGCTTGCTCCGGTGGATTATTACTGTAAACTCCCGCCGGATGTGGGCGAACGCGACATCATCATCGTGGACCCGATGCTGGCTACCGGCGGCTCGGCGGTGGAGGCCGTGCGCATTGTCAAGAAGGCGGGCTGCAAGAGCGTGCGCCTGGTGCACCTGATCGCGGCGCCCGAAGGCATCGCGGCGGTACAGAAAGCATATGACGATGTGGATATCTACGTTGCGGCGGTGGACAGTCATCTGAACGATCACGGCTACATCGTACCGGGTCTTGGCGACGCGGGCGATCGGCTTTTTGGCACCAAGTAATATTTACGCTCATACCAGACGGTTTTTCATCAAAAAGCGAAGTATCAAAAGCGGTTGTGAAACCTATCACAGCCGCTTTTCTTAAGAGAAAATTCTAAATTGTTATCTAAGGAAGTTTGTGGTGCTTCGTGTTCGGGTTCCTGGGAAGAAGGAGTTCTTCCACTTCCGTTTGTATGGACTTTAGATCACCGATGATATCGGTAATCTTATGAAACAATTTAAAATATAGCTCGTTGTATTCTTCCATTTCTGCCCCTTATTCGTATTATGCCAGAATTCCTGCCAAATTTCAATGGCAGAAATTCTGGCACATATAATCGGGAGTGGGGTGATTGGATGATTTATGAAAGAATACGGAATTTAAGAGAAGATAGGGATTGGACGCAGCAGCATGTTGCAGATTTGCTGCATATCAACAGAAGGACATATTCCGCTTATGAGAACGGCGTAAACGCCATGTCTCCCGAAATATTGATTCAATTGGCTCAAATCCATTATACCAGTGTGGATTACCTTTTAGGTCTCACAGACATAAAAAAGCCTTATTCGGGGAAGTGAGGCCGGAGCACACTGCTATCGACCATATCGTTGTGGAGAAGAAAAATGCCATACGGCGAGACGATTGCCGCTGTGGCATATTTTCAGCCTTATACCGAAAGGAATATTTTATGCATACCATACTGCCAGTACTCAACATTGTGCTGCCGGTGCTACTTACGCTGGCTTTGGGCGCGTTTGCGCGAAAAAAACAGGTGATTTCAGCGGAAGGGGCTATTGCTCTCAAGCAGATCGTATCCAACTTCACATTGCCCGCCGTGGTGTTCGGCGCATTCTACAACGCAAAGTACGATATTTCCATATTTGTGTTTGCGCTCGTCATGCTGCTGTGCTGCGGCCTGGGGCTGGTGCTTGGCAGGCTTGCCATGAAGCTTTTTCGCATCCGCCAGCCGCTGCTGCCGTTTCTGACGTCCGGGTTTGAAGTGGGCATGATGGGCTATGCGCTCTATACCATGCTCTTTGGCGCGGAGCATCTGACCAATATGGCCATTGCGGACCTTGGGCAGGTGGTGTTTGTGTTCAGCGTTTACATGTCCCTTTTACATGCGCAAAACGGTATGGGGAAAAAGGAAACCATCCATGCCATGCTGTCCTCACCACCGTTCTGGGGTATTTTCCTGGGCCTTGCGATAGGCGTCACGGGCCTGGGGGCGCTGATTGCAAACTCCGTCGTCGGACCTGTGCTTGAAAGTGCGTTGAACTTTCTTGGCGCGCCCACCGGATATGCCATTCTCTTTGCCATTGGGTATGAAATACGGATTTCCCGCAGCAATCTGAAAGACGCTGTCATTGCCGCATTGTTCCGGTTTGTGATTATGGCCGCATTAGGTTTCCTTGCGCTGACACTGGTCAGCCTGCTTATTCCTGTGGATGTATATCTCAAGTATGCGCTGATTCTGGTATTTATCCTGCCGGCGCCGTTCATGCTGCCGATATTTGCAAAGGACCCGGGCCAGTCTTCGTATGCGTCCACGTGCCTGTCGCTCTATACGCTGCTTTCCATTGGCCTGTTTGCCATACTGACGATCTTTGCCCAAGGGGTAGCGTAACAGATTTTCAAAAAGCAGGAAAAAACGCGCCCGGCTTTCAGGCGCGTCTTTTCTGCTATGGTAAGCTTATGACAGGGAAGCAAGCACCGATGCGCGCGTTACGATGCCCTGCAGCTTGTCTTCCGCGTCCGTCACGGCGACGGGATATTTTGAATTGGCCATCTGCGGGATCAGCTCGCTGATATAAGCGTCCGCGTGTACCGAGAGTACGTCTTTGGAAATGACGTCAGCCATGGGCAGGCCTTCCTTTCTTGCGCGCACCGCTTCGTCAATGGACAAGATGCCAAGCAACTGCATCTTGCCGTCCACGACATAGGCTGTGGATACGCCGTTTGCGCGCATTTCATGTATGGCGTATGCAAGGCCGTCCTTCGGGCGGACCAGGCACGCAGGCGTTTCCATGATATGCCGTACGCAAAGCACCTTTGTCTTATCCACGCTGTCGATAAAGCTGCGTACATAATCGTCGGCCGGATGGATAGACATATTTTCCGGCGTATCGATTTGTATAACCTTGCCGTCGCGCATGATCGCCACGGTATCCCCGAGCTTGAACGCCTCGTTGATATCGTGCGTAATGAAGATAACGGTTTTATTCAGCTTGCGCTGTATGGATAACAGTTCAAACTGCATATCTTTTCGCACAAGGGGATCGAGCGCGGAAAAAGGCTCGTCCATCAAAAGGACCTCCGGGTCGTTTGCAAGTGCCCTTGCAAGGCCAACGCGCTGCTTCATGCCGCCGGAGAGGCTGTCAATCGGCTGTTGATCCAGGCCCTTGAGTCCGACCATCTCGATCATTTCTTGTGCCTTTTCTTCCCGTTCCGCTTTGGAGACGTTTTTGACCTCCAGCCCGTACGCGACATTGTCAATCACATTCCGGTGCGTCATCAGTCCGAAATTCTGGAACACCATGGATATCTTGTTGCGGCGGTAATTTAGAAGGCCCTGCTTGTCCAACAGATCGATATCCCCCCCTTCGTAAAAAATCTGGCCGGAGGTAGGGCGGTGGAGGCTATTAAAGCAGCGCACCAGCGTGGATTTGCCTGAACCGGAAAGTCCGATAATAACAAAGATTTCGCCCCGTTTGATTTTGAGGTTGACATCCCAAAGCGCAACGGTCACGCCGGTTTTTTCGTAGACGGCGGCTTTGGTGGCGCCCTCCTGCATCATTTTTACGGCCTCCGTTTTGTTGGAGCCATACAGTTTTGTGACATGCCGGGCCTGGATGATGGTATCCTCCTGTGTGTCGGCGCCACGATTGGTGCTCAATGTAACAGCGGTCGCGGTTCCGGGTTTTGCATTCATTTTCTCCACCTCCGTTTGCTTTGCCGTTTTGCAGTCTGCTCGCTTGCGGCAATACCGCTTTGCGTGAGCCTGTCAATCACAATGGCCATGATGACCACAGAGATGCCGGCTATCAGTCCACGGCCTATTTCAAGCCGGTTTACGCCGATGAGCACTTCCATCCCAAGGCCGGTAGCGCCGATCATGGAGCAGGTCACCACCATTGCCATCGCCATCATGATGGTCTGGTTGATACCTGTCATAATGGTGGGCAGTGCCTGGGGAATCTGTACCTTCACCAACGTTTGCAGGCGGGTGGAGCCAAAAGCTCTCGCCGCTTCCACAACCTCGCGGTCCACCTGCCGTATGCCGTGGCTTGTCAGGCGGATCACAGGCACGATCGCATAAATGACAGTGGCGATAACAGCGGGCGCTTTCCCCAGGCCGAAGAACAATACGGCGGGGATCAGGTATACAAATACCGGCATGGTCTGCATGGTGTCAAGGATTGGGCGTACAATCCGGTTCGCGCGCTCGCTGCCGGAAATCAATATTCCAATCGGCAAGCCGAACAGCAGGGAAATGAGCACCGAGGTAATGATGATTGCAAGCGTTTCGTTCATCATATTCCATAATCCGAACAGCCCGATCAGGGACATCATGGCGGAGTAGAGGATACCGCTTTTCAGCTTTCCGCTTAGCTTCCATCCTGCGAGCAAAACCAGAATAAGCAGCAGCCACCATGGAAGTATGTTTAACACGGCCTGGATACCTGTGATAATGCCGTTGAGTCCGCTCTTTATTCCGGAAAAGAACGCATCATGCCGTACACTGAATTCGCGGATGGATTCGTCAATGGCATGCAGGTCAATGGGGAGAGAAAACGGAAATTTCGTAAAAAAGTCGGTATCCATAGTATTCCCTCCTTAAGCAATCGCTTTGCGTACCAACTCCGCCTGATCGGGTGTGAGCCAGCTTTCAAGCAGGTCGTCATGCTGCTGCAGGAACCATTTCGCGGCTGCTTCTACCGAGGCCCCGGTATCCTGCATGTATGCGAGCGCTTCCGAGGTAAGCGCGCTTGAGGTACGGTATTTTTCCAGGAACGCACAGAACTCCGCGTTGTCGTTCGCGAACGCGTTGCTCACGCCAACGGTAACCTTCACAGAGGGGAACGCCGTTTCCCCTTCAAGGTAGGTGTCCGGGTCATAAGCGGCGTCTTCCAGCAATACAAAGTCGTATTTGCCCAAAAGCCAGGTGGGTTCCCAATAATAACCCGCAATCGCTTCCCCTTTGTCATAGGCGGAGGTAAACGCCGCGTCCATTGCAGCCTGAGAACCCGGACGGAAATAGGTGAAGTTCTCATTCAACCCATAGTACTCGTATTTATTGAACATAATGGTGTCTACTTCCCAGCCGGGAATTGCGCCATATAAGCGGCCTTTGCCGGGCTGTTCGTCGTCCGCAAATACGTCCGGATAGTTTTTTATATCGCTCACGGATTTGAGATCCGGCGCCATGGGCGCAATCCCGCGCTCCGCGTCGCCTTCTATTACATACCTTGGCACGTAGATGCCCTGCATATTGTCGTCAAAATTGATTCCCAGTTCCTTCAATTTTCCGGACGCAATATCGGGGTCGTAGGAAGGAATGTTATCCGTCCAAACTTCCATGTGGACGTCCACCTCGCCTTTTATGAGCCCCTCATGCAACACAGGAGTTGTCCCGGGGACCTCCGTCCACTCGTCATACCCGAATGCCGCCTTGGCAATGGTACCTGCCACGGCGTTGTGGAAACGCGCGCTGTCCCAGCCTGCGTCCGCAAATTTGATGGTTTTTGTTGTGGTGCATCCCATCACCATGACGGCGCACAAAACCAATACCAAAGCGCCGGCGAAAATTCTTTTCATACTCAGAATCTCCTTTCAAAAATATTACAAACAACTCTATTATAAAATAGAGTTGTTACTTAGTCAAATCGGGGTATGCGAATATGTCTATCATATTCTGTAAAATCAGCAGGGAAATTGGTGGAAAATGCGAATATTTTAAACAAAAAACGCTATGAAACGTACAAATTTTAATATGCGGATAGAGCCATCGGGGGATGACAGATGCAGGCAATATACGACAAAAAGCCCGCCGGCCATCAAAGGCCTGCGGGCAAAATATGCTGCGAGAAAACATGCGCGAAAGGGAAAATGCTATTGGGCGGGATACAGGAACTCCTTTACGCGTTCCAAGCAGCACTCATCCCCAATAAAATAGATAACGTCCTCGGCCTGGAAGGAACTGTAGGGACCGGGGGAAAGGATGAGCGTCTGCCCGCGCCGTATGGCGATAATGGTGGCGGCGGTGTTGTGCCAAAAATTCAGTTCGGACGCCGTCTTTCCAAGATGCGGGGTCGAAGCGCTGATCGTAATCTCAAACGGAACAAACGGATTGATGGACCGAAACCGCTCGGTTTTGTCGATCAATGCTCCGATCTGTTCTTTAAGGTGCACAAGTTCCCGGTTCTGCCGCTCGACGCTGTTTAGAATTTCTTTGCGCAGGTTGATTACCGTAGTGGTATCCGAATATTGCTGTACAAACCGGCGCGCATTCTCTACCGACGTGATGACGACGCCGCTGCCCTTGGTTGCGTCGACAATGCGCATATCGGAAAGCACGCAAATGGCTCTGCGCGCCGTTTCGGATGAAACGCCGTATTGGCTTGCAAGGCTGGAACGGGCATAGATCTTTTCATTCTGCTTATAATGCCCGCTCGCGATTTTTGCGGCGATATCCGCGGCAATCTGCTGGTAACGCGGGCTGGTGACTTTTACATCCTTCTCCATAGTATGCTGAACAGCTCCATCGCATCATCCGTATATGAGTCTGCAGGGCAGGCAAAAGCCCGGCCCTACTAAAACAATTGATTTGCCACTACATTTCCAGCGAACCCGTCGTCCGCGGGAAGGGCAGCACGTCGCGGATATTGGCCATACCCGTCAAATACATGACCAGGCGCTCAAAGCCCAGCCCGTAGCCAGCGTGGTACACTCCGCCGTAGCGCCGCAGTTCCAGGTACCAGCCGTAAGGCTCCATGTCCATGTGTAGCTCTTCAATGCGGGATGTGAGGACATCCAGACGCTCCTCGCGCTGGCTGCCGCCGATGATTTCACCCACGCCGGGCACCAGCAGGTCCATCGCGGCCACCGTCTTGCCATCGTCGTTCTGGCGCATGTAGAAGGCTTTGATTTCTTTGGGATAGTCCGTTACGAACACGGGGCGCTTGTAGACCTGCTCGGTCAGGTAGCGCTCATGCTCGGTCTGCAGGTCGCAGCCCCAGCTCACGGGGTATTGGAATTCGGCTCCGCTCTCTTCCAAGAGCTTGACGGCTTCCGTATACGTCACATGCGCGAACTCGTTGTTGAGCACGTTGTCGAGGCGTTCCAATAATTCCTTGTCGATGAAATTGTTGAAGAACGCCATTTCCTCCGGGCATTTGTCCAGCACGTCTTTTAATACATACTTCACCATGGCCTCTGCGGTTTCCATATTGCCCGCGAGGTCGCAGAACGCCATTTCCGGCTCAATCATCCAGAATTCCGCCGCGTGGCGCGCGGTATAAGAGTTTTCCGCCCGGAAGGTAGGCCCGAATGTGTAAATATCGCCAAACGCCAATGCGTACGCCTCGCCGTAAAGCTGTCCGCTTACGGTCAGGTTCACGCTCTGGCCGAAAAAGTCCTTGGAATAGTCTAACTTTTTTTGATCGTTGCGGGGAAGGTCGTCCAAATCCAGTGTCGTCACGCGGAACATTTCGCCCGCGCCCTCGCAATCGCTTCCGGTGAGGATGGGTGTGTGCACATACACAAACCCGTGCTGCTGGAAAAAGGCGTGGACCGCGGCAGCCGCCACGGAGCGCACGCGGAATACCGCCTGGAACGTGTTCGTACGCGGGCGCAGGTGCTGCATGGTGCGCAGGTACTCTAAACTGTGCCGTTTTTTCTGCAGCGGATATTCCGGCGGGCATTCGCCCAATACGGTCAGCGCCGCCGCCT
>JAEYCM010000018.1 GCA_023455425.1 Bacillota bacterium
ATACGTTGATGGGATACCACGCGGACCTCAAGGCTCTTCTTGAAAAGCAGGATGTGGAAGTCGTTGATTTCGGCATGGTGGATACGAGCGAACGGGCATACGAAGCGCTGGAAGAAATGAAATCGAACCGTCTCGACATCTTGTTCTGCAACATGCTGACCTATGCCACCTCCTCGGTGTTTGCGCCCATTATTCGGGACGTGAACCTTCCGATGGTGCTCGTGGCGCTGCAGCCGCTGCGCAAAATGGACTATGATCATGCGAACACCCGCCAGCAGCTTGAAAATGACAATGTGTGCTCCGTGCCGGAGTTTACCGGCGTTGCCGTGCGCATGGGCAAACGCGTCAACGAGGTCATCCTCGGCACGCTCTATCACGACGCGGAAGCGGAAAAAGAGCTTGCCCGATGGTGCGATATTGGAAAAGTGCTGCACGATCTGAAAGGCGCGCGCTTCGGGCTGATGGGGCATGTGCTTGAGGCCATGTATGATATGCACGCGGATCCTACGGCGGTTTCGGCGGCATTTGGCGTGCATGTGCCGCTGCTGGAAGTGGACGATATCCTTGCGGTGTATGATACTGTGACCGAAGAAGAAATCAAGGAAAAGAGCGCGCTGATCCTGGCGTGCTTCGATACGCCGGATCCTGTCAGCGACCCCATTACCACCAAGCTGACGGACGCGGATCTCTACAAGGCCGCAAAGGCCGCGGTGACGCTGGATAAATTCGTGATGCAGTACGGCTTGACCGGCCTTGCTTATTACTACAACGGCCGCCCAGGCTCGGATCACCAGAATGTCGTAAGCTCCTTCATCGTGGGCAACTCCCTGTTAAACGCGCAGGGCGTTCCGATGTGCGGGGAATTTGACATCAAGACCTGCCTCGCCATGTTCATTATGGATCGGCTCAACATCGGCGGCAGCTTCGCGGAATTCCATCCCTTTGATTTTGACGAGGATTTCATATTTGTCGGCCACGACGGCCCGCACCATATCGCCATTGCGGACGGAAAGCCGGTGCTCCGGAGCCTTTCCAAGTACCATGGCAAGCCGGGCAGCGGTGCGTCGGTAGAGTTTAAAATCAAGGAAGGCCCCATCACGATGCTGTGCATTTCCCAGATGGGAGACGGCAAATTCAAATTTATCATCGGAGAAGGGCTGTCCAAGAAGGGCCCCATTCCCCCTACGGGCAATACCAATACGCGGGGCTTCTTTGCACCGACCACCAAGGAATTTATCAAAAAGTGGGTCATGGCAGGCCCCACGCATCACTACGCGCTGGGCATAGGGCATCACGCGGATACCATCGCAAAGATTGCCGAGTCGTTAGGTATCGCATATGAGATCGTGCGGGGCTGAATAGAGAAGGAGAGAGCGCTATGACACAGAAGCAAGTCCTCAAACAGTTTAGCTGCGCCAAGGAACAATACGCGCAGGCGGGCGTGGATGTGGAAGCAGCCATAGCGCGCGCCCACGCAATCCCCGTCTCCATGCATTGCTGGCAAGGGGATGATGTTATAGGGTTTGACGGCGCAGATACGCTTTCGGGCGGCATCGCGGCTACCGGCAATTATCCCGGCCGGGCGCGTACCCCGCAGGAACTCAGGCAGGATTTGGACATGGCGCTCTCGCTCATTCCCGGCGAAAAGAAATTGAACCTGCACGCCTGCTACGCCGAAAAGGACGGCAGAAAAATTGACAGGGACGCCTACACGATCGACCAATTTCAAAATTGGGTGGATTGGGCGCTGCCAAAAAGCATGGGCCTCGATTTTAACCCCACGTTTTTCTCTCACCCGATGATGGACGGCAATTTCTCGCTTTCAAGCAGCAAGCCGGAGGTGCGCCGCTTTTGGGTGGAGCATGGCAAGCGCTGCCGCGAGATCGGGCAAAGCTTTGCAAGGCAGCTTGGAAAGCCCTCTGTAGTCAACTACTGGATGCCCGACGGCTATAAGGATATATGCGCGGATACGCTCCGGCACCGGGAATGGATGACAAGCTCTCTGGATGAAATTTTTGCAGCGGATATCGACGAAGCGCTCGTCCCCTGCGCCATGGAAAGCAAGCTCTTTGGCGTGGGTGTAGAGAGCTATACGGTAGCAAGCCATGAATACGCGCTTTCCTATGCGCTTACCCGGAACAAAGCGTATACGCTCGATGCGGGACATTTCCATCCCACGGAGGTCATCAGCGCAAAGATTTCGGCAATATTAAGCTTCCTGCCCCGGATATTGCTGCATGTTAGCCGCGGCGTAAGGTGGGACAGCGATCATGTTATTTTGCTGGACGATGAGTTGCAGCGCATCATGGATGAAATCCTGCATAATGGCTTGGAGCAGCGTGTGTTCATTGGCTTGGACTATTTTGACGCCTCCATCAACCGCATCGCCTGCTGGGTTATCGGTATGCGCAACGCAAGAAAAGCGCTGCTCCACGCCGCACTAACCCCCATAGATAACATCCGTGCGGCGGAAGCGGGCGGTGACTACACCCTGCGCCTTGCCTTGCAGGAGGAAGCGAAGACGCTCCCCTTTGGCGCGGTGTGGAATTATTACTGCATGGCAAACGATGTGCCTGTGGGAATCCGGTGGATGGACCCGGTACAGGCGTATGAGCGGACTGTGCTTTCAAATCGGTTCTAAAATCGGGCGTTTGCAGCATGTGAAGATCAGCCACGGCTGATCTTTCTCATCAATTTGAGCGTCAGGCCACCGGATACAGGTCACGTAAAATTCTATTGAAAGAACAGAGAATACGGAGAGAGGCATGGAAATCATCGTATGTGTCAAGCAGGTGCCGGGAACCAACGAGGTTGAGGTCGATCCCATAACCGGCGTATTAAAACGGGACGGCGTAGACAGCAAGTTAAACCCTTACGATCTGTTTGCGCTGGAGCTGGCGTACTCGCTTTGCGAACAATACGGCGGCCGCGTGCGGACGCTGACCATGGGCCCGCCGCAGGCGAAGGCTGCGCTGCTTGAGACATTATATATGGGCGCGCAAAGCGCGGTATTGCTTTCGGACCGGAAATTTGCCGGTTCGGACGTGGCGGCAACAAGCTATACGCTCAAATGCGGCGTCGAGCAGATGGGCGCTTACGATCTCATCCTCTGCGGCAAGCAAACTACCGACGGCGATACCGCGCAGGTCGGGCCGGAAATGGCGGAATTGCTCGGCATTGAGCACGCCACGAATGTATGTGAGATCATGGAGGCAACGCAAGAGGACGTCACCGTCCGCATCAGCCTTGACGACAGGCTGCAAACGCAACGGATGAAGCTGCCCTGCCTGCTGTCCATCGAAAAGGACGTCAATACGCCCCGCCTGCCCTCATATAAACGCATATGCCGTATCAATGCCGATGCCGATCAGGTTGCCGTATGGTCTGTTGAGGAGCTTGCGCACATCGATCTTGCGCGCTGCGGATTGAAAGGCTCGCCTACGCAGGTCGAGCGGATATTCCCGCCGGAAAAGAATGCGGATAAGCGAACGCTGCGCGGCAGCGGCGCAGAACTGAGCGATGCGTTGGGCGCACTGCTCAAAGAAAAGAAGCTGATATGAGGGAATGCAGATGGCGCTGAACATTCATCAATCTCTGGTGAACGAAGAGAATACCGCGCAATTGATCGCACTCTGCCCGTTTGCCGCCATAGACGTACAGGATGGCAGGGTAAATATAGGCGCTGGCTGCAGGCTTTGCAAGCTTTGCGTGACCAGAGGCCCCCAAGGCGTGATCACCTGGGAGGACGAAGAAACACCAAAGCTGGATAAAAGCGAGTGGACAGGCGTCGCCGTATTTGCCGAGCGCAGGGGCGAAAGCGTACATCCCGTCACGCTGGAACTGCTGGGAAAAGCCGCGGAGCTGGTAAAAGTCACGGGGCACCCCATATACGCGCTGGCGATTGGCAGCCAGATGGCGGATATCGCAAACGAGCTGCTGCAGTATAGGGTGGACAAGGTATTTGTGTATGACGATGCGGCTTTAGACCAGTTCTCCATATCCCCCTACGCAAACGCGTTTTATGATTTTATCCGGCGCGTCAGGCCGTCGTCCGTATTGGTCGGCGCAACCAATATTGGCCGTTCGCTCGCGCCCAGGGTAGCCGCGCGCTGCGGCGCGGGACTTACCGCGGACTGTACGGTGCTGCAGATGCGGGAAGATACCGATCTTGTACAGATCCGCCCCGCGTTCGGCGGCAACATTATGGCGCAGATCGTCACGCCAAATGCCCGCCCGCAATTCTGTACGGTACGGTATAAGGTATTTGCATCACCCAAGCGTACGGATCAGGCAAAAGGCGAGATCGTGCATATGCCAATAACCGCGCAGATGCTTGCAAGCCAAACCGAGGTGCTGGAGGTCGTCAAGAAACCCTCAGAGGTTGATCTTTCCGAGGCGGAGATCATCGTAGCGGCGGGCCGGGGCCTCAAGAGCGCAAACGATATGCAACTGATCAAGGCGCTTGCGGAGCTGCTTGGCGCGCGCATTGCGGGCACCCGCCCCCTGATCGAAGCGGGATGGCTGGACGCTAAGCGGCAGATCGGGCTTTCGGGGCGCACCGTCAAGCCGCGGCTGCTGATTGCGGTCGGCGTATCCGGCGCGGTGCAGTTTACTGCGGGCATGAAGGGTGCTGACTGCATCGTGGCGATCAACAGCGACGAACACGCAAGCATATTCGATGTAGCGCACTACGGCCTGGTGGGCGACCTTTATGAAATTGTGCCGATGCTCATCGCAGGCATCCGGGAGGGCAGGTATGTATAAGAAAATCGACGAAGCCGACATCGCCTATCTCATACGCACAACGGCGCATGATCGCGTCATCACGGGCGGCGGCATCAGCCCCGACTACAGCCATGACGAACTGGGCGGTATCGAACGTTTGCCCGAGGTGCTTGTAAAGGTCGTTTCCACAGAAGAGGTTGCAGCCATCATGCGCTACGCCAACGAACAGCGCATTCCAGTGGTGGTGCGTGGCAGCGGCACCGGCCTTGTCGGCGCCGCGGTCGCGCTACATGGCGGCATTATGCTCGAAACCGTGCTGATGGATAACATACTCGAACTCGATGAAAACAACCTGACCGTTACCGTACAGCCCGGGGTGCTTCTTATGGAGCTTGCCGCCTTTGCGGAGAAGCATAAATTCCTGTATCCTCCCGATCCGGGCGAGAAAACGGCCACGATCGGCGGCAACATCAGCACCAACGCGGGTGGCATGCGCGCCGTAAAATACGGGGTTACCCGCGATTATGTGCGCGGGCTGACGGTAGTGCTGCCAACCGGAAAGGTGATCAGGACGGGCGGGAAGGTGGTAAAGAACAGCACTGGCTACAGCATCCAGAATCTCATCGTCGGCTCCGAGGGGACGCTGGGCATTGTCACCGAAGCGGTCTTAAAGCTGATCCCGCTGCCCGCGGTCACGGTATCGCTGCTGATTCCGTTCTCCTCCATCAAGGAAGCGATCAGTATAGTCCCCCTGCTCATCAGGAGCCGCGCGTCGCTCACCGCGGTCGAGTTCATGGAACGGGACACCATCCTTTTTGCGGAGGAATACCTGGGCAAACGGTTCCCCGACACCAAAGCCCCGGCGTACCTGCTGGTAACTGTGGACGGCAACAGCCGGACAGCCGTCGATCAGGAGCTCGCCATGATTGCGGATTTGTGCATCGGGCAGGGCGCGCATGACGCCTATATCGTGGATACCGAAGAGCGCAAGCAGTCCGTCTGGAGCGCAAGGGGCGCGTTCCTGGAAGCCATCAAGGCTTCCACCGATGAGCTGGACGAGTGCGACGTCGTGGTCCCCCGCGATAAAGTGGCGGAGTTTATCCTTTACACGCACGAGATCGCAAAAGAACTCCATGTGCGCATCCCCAGCTTCGGGCATGCGGGCGACGGCAACCTGCACGTGTATGTCTGCCGGGATAAGCGCAGTGAAGAAGAATGGAAACAGGTGCTCAACACAGCATTCGACCGGATGTACCGAAAGGCGCGGGAACTAAACGGCCTGGTTTCAGGCGAGCACGGCGTGGGCTATGCAAAGAAACGGTATGTGGCGGAAGCCTTTGAACACGAGCAATTGGAGCTCATGCGCGGAATAAAGAAGACATTTGACCCCTATGGCATCCTGAATCCGGGAAAATTGTTCTGAAAGCATCCGGTATGGTGCTTTCGTGTCGTGCGGCCGATATCAGAGACGTGTGTTAGCAGGGCTCTTCAATAACGCGAGTGCTTTGAGCAGATTGTAGAGATTATGGTCAAGCGCTCATCCGATGAAGGGGGTTGATGCGCGTCGGTGCACAAGAAGATAAACGGCAAGGAGTATGCGCTTACTATGTTGTGGCAAACCATGCGGGGTATGCCAAGACTGATGAATATGCCTGCGGCAATGCAACCGCTGGCATACGGCGCACTTTGATTGGAGTATGATCCTTATCAACTCCATCTCTTTATGATATTCTGACTCACTATCTCGTTGTCGTTCCCCTTCGGCCAATTCGTGTTGTTCCCAAGTCGCTTTTTTGGACATATTTTCAAGACTTAGCTTTTAAAATGGACTCTAGGAGAGAACTTCAGCTCCATGGTTTTATTTTCCTATGCTTTAGACGGGTCCGGTCCATTTCTAATAATTCAGAAGCTATCGGCATTCAGGCATATGGGAAGGGATGGTATTGGTGAGTAGCCATGTTGTAAGCGCTGATGTGCCGAAGCAGGCAGAATTAACTTTCAGTCGGTAGTCAGCAACAGACCGTGCTGACTGCAAGTTGTTATGTAGGATGGAAATTCCGTAGAATCTGCTTTGTGTCCACTCGGCTTCCCTATATGATATAATATATCTAAAATGTAGAGTGGACGGAGTGCAAGGTGACGGAACTTTCCATTGTTATGATCAATTATAACGCAAGGGAATTGACTGCGAACGCGGTGGAGTCTATTTTCCTTGCCGCGCCCGTCGTCGGCTTCGAAATCATCATTGTAGAAAACGGAACCAGGGCAGAAGAATGCTATCAAAGCGACCGTCACAATGTCGTAGTATTGCCGGGCGTTGAAAACAAGGGGTTCGGACATGCCTGCAACATCGGCGCGCAGCATGCAACGGGCGGATACCTGCTTTTCTTGAACAACGATACCATTATGTATCCCCAGACGCTGGATCAATGCCTGGAATATTTAAAACAACATCAGGACGTAGGAGCGCTCAGTGCGCGCACGCTGCTTCGGGACGGCACGCTGGATCATGGCTGCAAACGCGGGTTCCCCACGCCGATGGCCTCGCTCTATTATTTTACGGGGATGGACAAGCGCCATCCGGAAAGCAAGAAGTACGGTACTTACAGGCAAACGTTTATCCCCGAAGATTCCATTAGCGAAGTAGATGCCGTGACAGGGGCTTTCTTAATGATGCCTAGAGCCGTGTTTGCGCAGGTAAAGGGATTTGACGAGCAATTTTTTATGTATGCGGAGGATATTGACCTCTGTTATCGCATCAAGGAACTTGGTTACAAAATTGTGTATTATGGCAAAGCCAGCCTGATGCACCTGAAGGGACAAAGCGGACTGCATACAAGTTCCAAGCAAATTATCTTGTATTTTTATGACAGCATGTGGCTGTTCTATAAAAAGCACTATGTAAAGAAATATCCCTTCTTTGTGACGTGGGCGGTCTATTTGGGCATTCAAACGAAATATAGGCTAACGTTATTAAAGCGGAGGCAGGCATGATTACAATATTGTTGGCTGCTTATAACGGTGCCAATTATTTAGCCGAGCAGATTGAGTCCATTTTAAGGCAAAGCTATTCCGATTGGCAGCTTGTGATACAGGACGATTGTTCCACGGACCAAACGGCAGAAATCGCAAAAAGGTATTGCGAACGCGAGCCGGAGCGGGTTCGCTTTGTGCAGCGGGCAACTCCTTCCGGCTCCGCGAAGGCCAATTTCTCCAGTATGCTTTCGTATGCGCAAACAGAATATGCGATGACCTGCGATCAGGACGACGTCTGGCTGCCGGACAAGCTCCAGAAAACGATGGAAGAGATGCACCGGCTGGAACAGGAATATGGGAAAGAGACGCCGCTTCTTGTCCACACGGACCTGGCTGTTGTGAATGGACGCCTGGAGACCGTTGCGCCGTCGCTGTTTCATCTTCAAAAGCTCAATGCGGAACGGGACCGCCTGAACAATCTGTTGGTCCAGAACATCGTGACAGGGTGCACCATGTGCATCAATCGCCCTTTATTGGAAAGAGCCGGTACTGTTCCGGAAGAAGCGTTGATGCATGACTGGTGGTTCGCGCTGATTGGGGCAGCGTTTGGAAAGATCGGCTTTGTCAGGCAGTCGACGGTTCTTTACCGACAGCATGGGGGCAATGCGGTGGGAGCAAAGGACGCGGGGAGCTTAGGCTATATCGGGGGACGTCTTAGGAAGCTGTCCGAAACAAAAGCGGCGGTACATGCAACCTTTTTGCAGGCGCAGGCGTTTTATGACCGATATGAAAGAGAACTGTCGGAGCAGAATAGGCACACCTTCACGAAATATCTGGAGCTTTCAAAAGCCAACCGGCTAAAAAAATGGAAGTTGCTTTCCCAATATGACTTCTGGAAAAGTGGAACCATCCGCAGGATCGGGCAGTTGTTTCTGATGTAGCTGTTTGAGCTTGCGTATAACGAATGAAATGGGAGGTCTGCGCATGAAAGGAATTATTCTCGCCGGCGGGTCAGGGACGAGGCTGTATCCTTTGACATTGGTCACATCCAAACAATTGCTTCCGGTTTACGATAAACCGATGATCTTCTATCCGCTTTCCACACTGATGCTTGCAGGGATAAAGGATATCCTCATTATTTCCACGCCGTACGATCTGCCGAATTTTGAGCGTCTTCTCGGGGACGGTTCTTCGTTTGGCATCCATCTTTCGTATGCAGAGCAGCCTTCCCCGGATGGACTGGCCCAGGCGTTCCTCATTGGCGAAGAGTTCATTGCCGGCGACCGCTGCGCCATGGTGCTGGGGGATAATATTTTCTATGGCAGCGGGTTGACCAACCACCTCCGGGAGGCCGCAGCCCGTGAAGCGGGTGCTACGATATTCGGATATTATGTGGATGATCCACAGCGTTTTGGGATTGTGGAGCTTGATAAGAACGGAAAAGCCATTTCTATTGAAGAAAAGCCTGCAAATCCGAAATCAAACTATTGCGTGACGGGGCTCTACTTTTATGACGCCACCGTATGTGACTTGGCAAAACAGGTGAGGCCTTCCGCGCGCGGAGAGTTGGAGATCACAGATCTTAACAGAATGTATATGGAACAAGGGCTGTTAAATGTGGTAACATTAGGACGAGGATATGCATGGCTTGATACTGGGACGGTGGATGCGTTGACCGAGGCGGCGGAATTTGTGAAGGTTCTTGAGCGGCGCCAGGGCATCAAAATCTCCGCAATTGAAGAAATTGCCTATCGCAACGGATGGATTACCCAGGGGCAGCTAATGGAGGCGGCCTCCCGCTATGGAAAATCTGCGTACGGCGCGCACCTGAGGGCGGTTTCAGAAGGAAAAATTATTTATTGAGGGAAAGCATGAAGGCGATAAGGACGGATGTTCTGGATGTCTATATTCTTGAGCCTAAAGTATTTGGAGATTATCGGGGATGGTTTATGGAAACCTGGTCCACTCGGAATATGGAAGAATGGGGCCTTCATTATCATTTTGTGCAGGACAACCATTCTTTTTCCAAGCAAAAGGGAACACTGCGCGGGGTTCATTTTCAGAAAGGGGCTGCGGCACAGGCCAAGCTTGTCCGCTGCGGACGCGGTGCGGTGCTGGATGTTGCGGTGGATTTGCGAAAAGGCTCTCCTACCTATAAAAAATGGGTGGCGGTGGAGCTTAGCGCCGACAACAAACGTCAGTTGCTGATACCCAGGGGATTTGGGCATGCCTTTTTGACGTTGACTGACGATGTTGAGTTTCTGTACAAGGAAGATAATCTGTACTGCCATGAAGCAGACCGGAACATACTCTGGAACGATCCGGAACTGAACATCGACTGGGGGATTACAAATCCCATCCTGTCCGAGAAGGACAGGAACGCGCCCTTGCTGCAGGATTGCGACATCGACTTTGTATATGAGAGGTAGCGTTGTGAGGATCTTAGTGACCGGTGGGGCAGGATTTATTGGAAGCAATTTTGTCTACTATATACTGCAGCGGTATCCGGAGGATCAGGTCATCTGCCTGGACGCTTTGACTTATGCCGGAAACATGGAGACGCTCGCAAAAGCGATGCAGCGGACCAACTTCAAGTTTATTCAAGGCGATATTGCGGACCGTGCATCGGTCTACACCCTGTTTGAGGCGGAGAAGCCGGATGTTGTGGTCAATTTTGCGGCGGAAAGCCATGTCGATCGCTCGATTTCCGATCCCGAGCTCTTTTTACGCACCAACGTGATCGGCACTAGCGTCCTGCTGGACGCATGCCGGAAGTATGGCATAGCGAGATTTCATCAGGTCTCTACCGACGAGGTATACGGCGATCTTCCCTTGGACAGGCCGGACCTGTTCTTTACGGAAGAAACGCCCATTCACGCCTCCAGCCCGTATTCCGCCTCTAAGGCCTCTGCGGATCTATTGGTTCAGGCATATGGGCGGACCTACAAGCTTCCGGTGACGGTATCTCGCTGCTCCAACAATTACGGCCCGTATCATTTTCCGGAAAAGCTGATTCCCCTGATGATTGTCAACGCCCTTAACGACCGTGAGCTTCCCGTTTACGGGAAAGGGGAAAACGTGCGGGACTGGCTTTATGTGGAGGACCATTGCGCGGCCATCGATCTGATCATCCGTAGCGGCCGGGCGGGAGAGGTCTATAACATTGGGGGGCACAACGAGCGCACGAACCTGGATGTGGTAAAGACCATACTCCGTGGGCTCAACAAGCCGGAAAGCCTGATCCGATTTGTGACCGACCGGCCCGGGCATGATATGCGTTACGCGATCGACCCAGCAAAAATCCACAATGAGCTTGGCTGGCTGCCTACAACGCCATTTGACACAGGGATCAGGAAAACGATACAATGGTATCTCGATAACCGCCCGTGGTGGGAGCATATTGTAAGCGGGGAGTATCGGGCGTATTATGAGAAGATGTATGGGAACTGATAAAATAACCGGTTGGAGCAGAGCATGAAGTGGATATCGGACAGGCTGCAAGGCTTAAAACAATATAAAGATTTGCTATATCAGCTTGTGACAAGGGATATCAAGCTCAAGTACAGGCGCAGCTTTCTTGGGTATATTTGGAGCATATTGAATCCCTTATTGATCATGCTGGTCATGACGCTGGTATTTTCCTATATCTTTCGGTTCGATATTCCGAACTTCCCTGCATATCTGCTTACGGGTCAAGTTCTGTTTGCGTTTATGACGGAAGCTACCACGTCGGCGATTGGTTCCATTACGGGAAACGGTTCTTTGATTAAGAAAACTTATGTTCCCAAGTATATTTTTACGCTATCCAAAGTAACAAGTTCATTGGTAAACCTCTTGTTTTCTATGGCTGCCTTAGCCATTGTAATGTTGATTACAGGTGTCAAATTGACATGGTATTTTCTGCTTGCTCCACTTGTAATATTGGAACTTTATATCTTTTGCATCGGATTGGGCATGTTTTTGGCCCAGGCTGCCGTTTTCTTTCGGGATATCCAATATATTTATGGGGTGGTCACAACAGCCTGGTCGTATCTTACACCAATTTTTTATCCCATCACTGTATTGCCGGAAAACATTCGCTACACAGTGCTGCATTTAAATCCGATGTATTACTACATCGCACAGTTTCGAGATACCGTATTGTATGGGCAAATGCCGGGGCCATATTTAATGATTGGCGGGGCTGTAATTCCTCTTTTGATGTTGGGAATCGGCGCTTATTCATTCATGCGCAGCCAGGACAAATTCATTCTTTATATTTAGAGGCAATATGGGGCAGACAGAGACAAAACAAGAGTATATCATCAATGTCAACGACGCATTCGTTCGCTTTAACTTGTCTTCGGAGCGCGTAGACAGCATAAAAGAGTATTTTATAAAGCTTATGAAGCATCAGTTGATGTTTCAGGAGTTTTTTGCATTACAGCATATCGATTTACATATCAGGGCGGGGGAAGCATGGGGAATTGTTGGTTCCAACGGCTCCGGCAAGTCCACTCTGTTGAAGTTGATATGTGGAATACTGAAGCCATATACTGGATCGGTATCCGTAAATGGAACGGTGGCGCCCTTGATTGAACTGGGTGCGGGTTTTGATTCTGAACTGACTGCCCGTGAAAACATATTTCTCAACGGAGCGGTGCTTGGCCATTCTAAACAATTCATGAAGGCCCACTTTGATCAAATTGTAGATTTTGCGGAACTCGGTCAATTTATTGATGTGCCGATTAAAAATTACTCCTCGGGCATGGCAGCACGGCTTGGCTTTTCCATTGCCACTATTGTACGGCCAGAGATATTGATTGTGGATGAGATACTTGCTGTAGGGGACTATGCGTTTCAGCAGAAGTGTGAGAAACGCATGAAGGAAATGCTTGCGAACAACACGACACTATTATATGTTTCTCACTCCACTGAATCTGTGAAAGAATTGTGCACCCATGCGTTGTGGCTGAAGAATGGGAAAACAGAGATGGTGGGAAAGGCGGAGCATGTATGCGCTGCCTATATTTCGGCTATGAATCAACTTGTAAATTAGCATAGTTAAGTAATGAGGACTGAGCATGAAAGTATTGGTTACGGGAGTCAGCGGCCAGTTAGGGTATGCTGTAAGTAAGGCGCTATTGGAGCATAAGATAGCGACCTTAGGAGTCGATATTGGTGATTTTGATATCAGAAATAAAACCGAAACAGAACGTGCTATTATGCAATATAGGCCGACGGCTATCATTCATTGCGCTGCCTATACTGCAGTAGATAACGCTGAAGAGGATCGGAATAAATGCTATGAAATTAACGTTACCGGAACTGCTAATGTCGCAAGTGTATGCAAAATGATCGGTGCAAAGATGATGTACATTAGCTCCGATTATGTCTTTTCAGGATATGGAAACAGTGAGCCCCATCAGGTTGGAGATAAGACAAATCCAGTTAATTGGTATGGGGAAACTAAACTGGAAGGGGAAAAAAACATTCAGATTCAACTTAAAGAATTTTTCATTGTTCGCAGCTCCTGGGCTTTCGGAAAGAACGGAAGTAACTTTGTTTTAAAAATGCTTGAATTAGGGAAGCAGCGAGACGAAGTCTCTGTTGTTTGTGACCAAATTGGCTCTCCGACATATACGGAAGATTTAGCGGAATTGCTTTGCAATATGATCCAGACGGAAAAATACGGTATATATCATGCTACAAATGAAGGGTTTTGTTCTTGGGCAGATTTAGCAAAGGAGGTATTCCGATTAGCAGGGTACTCCACTGCAGTCAAACCTGTTTTGAGTTTGGAATATCAGGCAAAGGCGAAGCGCCCCTTGAATTCCAGACTTTCGAAAGAAAAGCTGGATGAAATGGGCTTTCATCGCCTTCCTTTATGGCAGGACGGACTACATAGATATTTGCATAATATAGGCATTATCTAAGTACAGGATAATATAAAGGATGGTATCTATGAAGAAAATTCTTGTAACTGGTGCGGGAGGATACATTGGCAGGCATGTAGTAACAAGCTTGTTGGAAATGGGAGCTGAGGTGTTAGCTTGTGACTTTCGACTCGATGGTGTGGACAACCGTGCAATAAAGTTGCAAAAAGATATCTTTTTAAATGATCATGATATTTATAACACCTTAGGGAAGCCGGATGCATGCTTGCATATGGCATGGAAAGATGGATTTGTCCATAATTCCGACGCCCATATGGAACAGCTTTCCAATCATTATCGGTTCATTTATAACATGATTGAAGGTGGATTGCAGCAAATTGCCGTTATGGGAACGATGCATGAAATTGGATATTATGAAGGCGCGATTGATGAAAATACACCGAGCAATCCAATTTCGATGTACGGTATCGCAAAAGACGCTTTACGAAGGAGCACATGCCTTTTATCAAAAAGTAAACCGATTATATGGCAATGGCTCAGAGCGTTTTATATTTATGGCGACGATAAAAAGAACAATTCGATCTTCGCTAAAATTGTTTTGGCGGAAGAGCGAGGAGATAAAACATTTCCCTTTACCACGGGAAAAAACATGTATGATTTTATTCATGTTCATGACTTAGCGCGTATGCTTGCTGCTTGTGTCATGCAGGATGAAGTAACGGGAATTATCAATTGCTGTACCGGAAAACCGGTCAGCCTTGCAGAGCAGGTTGAAAAATTCATACGGGACCATGGATTCAAAATCAAACTGGAGTACGGGGCGTTCCCGGATCGGTCATATGATTCGCCAGCAATTTGGGGGAATAGTACAAAAATTCAGGAGATAATATGGAAAGGTTAAACCTATGTAAATGGGCATCGATTCGACAGATATCAAGATATAGTGGATTTAATACGGAATATGGATGCAATACAGATTTGTAATCAATGGTCGTGAAGCATCCGACATAGTGCAAAGGATATATAGCTTTAATCGGGAACCTGCGATTATGTTGCTGCTGCTCGTAGGTGCAGTCATTGCTGAATTGAGGGAGTAAAATTGAGAAATTTAGAAGATTTCAGAAAGCAGTCGGTACTCGTCGTCGGCGATATGATGGTTGACAAATATATTATGGGAAGTGTGGAGCGTATTTCTCCTGAAGCTCCTGTACCAGTTCTGCGCCAAAATGAAGTCAGGCGTAAACTCGGCGGTACGGGTAACGTAATTATCAATACAACAAGTTTAGGTGCGAAAGTCCGTGCGATAGGACGTATCGGTAATGACGATGAGGGGGCATTCTTTCGAAAAACATTAAGAGAATTTGGCGTTGATGACCGTTATATATTTTCCGATGGCAACACAATCGTAAAAACCCGTGTGTCAGCGTCTAACCAGCAGTTTATAAGGATAGACGAGGAAACGATTGCCCCGCCTTCTAAAGAAATAGTAAGCGAAATAATCGTTGCGCTTGAGAAAATTCTACAAAATATAACTGTTGTTGTTATATCCGATTACGCAAAGGGATTCGTTACGGAGGAATTATCTCAAGCTATTATAAAAACCGCTAAAATGCGGAGTATTCCCGTTCTTGTTGATCCTAAGGGCAAATCGGCCGCAAAATACAGGGGAGCAACTGCGCTTACCCCCAACAGCAAGGAATTTTTGGATTTAACGGGGATGTCGTCTATGCCTGAGGAAAGCGGCATAAAAATCGAAGCACTGCGCTTGTGCGATGAGAATGATTTCGATTACTTAATATTTACACGCTCAGAAAAGGGTATTTCAACAGTCAATCGCGCTAACAATACGAAGAACGACTACCCTGCTGTCGTCCAAGAAGTAATCGATGTCACAGGTGCAGGCGATACTGTAGTTTCTGCGGTTGCTCTTGCGATAGGAGCGGGTTTCAGGTTGGATGAGTGTGTGAAAATCGCAAATATGGCGGCGTCGATCGTTATTTCAAAGTTTGGCGCAGCGCAGACAACGATTGAGGAATTAAGTGCCGCCTTGTTTCCTCAGCCTAAGATGTTCCTTGATTTTAATGCAACGATTGCGCAAATTAGCGAGCTAAAAAATCAAGGAAAACGAATCGTTTTCACCAATGGTTGTTTCGACCTTGTTCATGCCGGCCATATAAGCAGTTTCAGGCAGGCGCGGAGTTTTGGAGATGTCTTAGTTATCGGGTTAAATTCCGATGAATCCATTCGCCGCATAAAGGGAAATATGCGCCCGATAGTCGATTTGAAAAACCGTATTGCGCTTTTATCCGCACTTGACTGTGTGGATTTTGTAATCCCGTTTGACGACGACACGCCGCAAACCCTGATTGAGCAAGTCAAGCCTGATGTACTCGTCAAGGGCAAAGACTGGAAGGGCAGAGAAATAGCGGGCGGAGAATTTGTACGCTCCTATGGCGGCAGAGTCGAGCTTATTGAATTGGAACAAGGATTGTCCACATCCAACATTATTGATAAAATAAAGCGGGCAACGGAGTGAGGTGAGCGGATTGAAAGCGTTCATTAACAGACTCAAGGACTACCTGCATAGAAATCACAATGAATTGCGCTATTTCTGGAAATATGCGGTCGGCGCGAAGCTTCATTTTTGGAAGTACCGCAGCCGTAAGGTCATACTGTTTCGCCTTGACTTAATTGGCGACTGCACGATGTTTACAAGTGCAGCTCTCGCGCTTCGTGAGTTTTATAAAGATCGCGAAATGACAATGGTGTGTTTGTCGGTTTCGCGTCCCATATATGAACGCTTAGGGGTATTTAATCGAATAATCACCGTCAACTTCAAACCCGAAGCCATTAATTGGGACATTGTGGACGTCCTTATTGCCGAGATACAGGATGACACTTATGATATTCTTTTGCAGCCGCAGCTTTCAAAATTTCCGATAGCTGATATTATTGCCGCCGCCGTCAAATGCAATAAGCGCATCTCAATCGAGCCGATTACCCCGCACGGCAATAGCAGCCCTGTATGGATAAAAATGACTAATTTTTTGTATAATAGGTTTATCCCGTATCCTCGCGGTATCGTAAGCGAGTTTGATTATTACGGTGCATTTGTGCGTGGGATTTGCGACCCAAATTACAGAACAACGATGCCGCAGTTGCCATACGGCGAACAACATCTCATTGAAGGGGATTATTATGTCCTCTATCCTGGAGGGTCGCTTATACAAAAGTTTTGGCCTTCAGACAGATTTGCCAAAGTCGCCGAACATATTTACGAGGAAACCGGGCTGACTGGCGTTATACTTGGTTCGAGAAATGAACAATGGGTTTCAGCCGACCTGAAACGCAACCTGAATACAATCGTTGGACTGTCTGTTACTGATCTTACGGGGAGAACATCTGTATCAGATGTGATTGATATTATCGGCAATGCGAAATTCGTGGTAACAAACGACACGAGCGGCGTACATATTGCGGCGGCGACAAACACGCCATCTGTCGTAAATGCAGGCGGCTGGCATTTTAGGCGTTTTCTGCCGTATCACATAGAAGATATCAAGTCAAACGAGTATTTGCCGTTGGTTGCATATACGGAAATGCCGTGCTATTATTGCAATTGGAACTGGGATGTTATCGGCGAAAGAAACCCCGATTGCTTGGATCGTCTGAAAACAGGACAGCCATCCTCTTGTATTTCTGCGGTCACGGTTGAACAGATGATTGAACTCGTTGACCAAATAATTGAAGAGGAGAAGCTACTATAAATGCGAAATATTATCTTTTCAACCACACGGCAATGGAATGTTGGCGACGAGTTTATTCTGTTCGGCGCAATCAATCTAATTAGGGCAGTATTGCCCGAAGGATTTAATCCGATTATTTATAACCGACATCCGGATTTGCGAACAGATATTCAACCAATATATAATTTGCAGAATATTAAACTCTATACGGCCGATGAGTTGACGTCTGCCGCGGAGGCAAATTTTAGAGTAGGCTTTCGTGATAACTCATTCAAACTTTCTACTGACGGACAATTTATAGACCTTGTAGTATTCGCTGGAACACCAGAATGGTCAAACCGCAGATGTTTCGATTTATATAAAATAATCGAAAAATTCGATCTGCCTGTGATTGGGCTTGGGATAGGAAATCACATACAAAATGAATGTGAGCTTGTTTTAAGAAATCTTAGTCGATTCAAGTTGTTCACTGTTAGGTCGCCGGAGTTCATTGAGCCGCTTCGAGACCATATTGCATCCCAACCCCAATTCTTACCTTGTCCGTCTATATGCGGTTCTGTACCTGAAAAAATTCGTTTAGTTGAAACGGTGAATCACATCGGGTTGATATACGCCTGTGACGGAGTCCGTTCCGAGATTAATAACTGTGTTTCAACAGAAACATATGACTATTTGTTGACCCTTTTTCATGAGCTTAAACATAAATATCCTGAGTTCCGTTTTTCGTTGGTATGTCACTATATTGACGAGTTGCCATTTGCTCACAGTGATTTCCCCGACGTAGAGGTTTTCTATTCATTTGACGCAAAAGATTATTACGACATATATAACCGGTTTGATTTGGTCATCGGAGCGAGAGTTCACGGAATAGGCTGTGCCGCATCTATGGGTATCCCCGGTATTTGTGTAATGCACGATTTTCGAGGAGAAACCGTTAAAGGATTTCTTGCGGAAACGCTGAGTGTCAACCAGCCGTTAGAATCCGCTTTGGAAACTATTGCGCAGACTATCTTAACTATTGCCCCCAAAAATAAAAGGCTGACAGAACATATTGCGAGGACAGCAGAACGGTATATTGCGTTAATACGCACAACTCTCGATTTGCCGGAAAGAGCATTCGAAGGCTATTCGCCGCCCTTGCTACCGCCAACAGATAATATATTTGAGGGCAGGCATAATTTATTTGAGGCTTTGCGAGAACTGCGCGGCATTCCAAATCCAAAGGTAGCGGAGCGGGACAATGCGGTAGCGGAGCGGGACAACGCGGTAGCGGAGCGGGACAACGCGGTAGCGGAGCGGGACAACGCGGTAGCGGAGCGGGACAACGCGGTAGCGGAGCGGGACAACGCGGTAACGGAGCGGGACAACGCGGTAACGGAGCGGGACAACGCGGTAACGGAGCGGGACAACGCGGTAGCGGAGCGGGATAGCGCAGTAGCGGAGCGAGACAGCGCGGTAGCAGAGCGGGATGGTTTATTCAATTCCACCTCTTGGAGAATTACTGCGCCGATAAGATTGATAGCCGGTTTTTTAAGGCGTTTACTGAAAGGAATAAAGTAAAATGATACTGAGCGATAACCCGAAACGCGCTTGCATATACTTCATCTATGATAAAGACGGAATCATAGATGATTACATCATTTATCAGCTTAATGACTTGCGCGAAAATATTGCGTTTTTGCATTGCGTTATAAACGGCAAACTAACGCCGAGCGGCAGAAGGGCTCTTGCTGAAATCGCAGACGAGATATATGTCCGCGAAAACAAAGGCAACGACATTGGAGCGTATAAGGCGGCAATAGAGTATATAGGCTGGGAAAAGCTTGCGAATTACGACGAACTTGTGTTGCTGAACAATACCTGCTTTGGCCCTGTATATCCTTTCAAAGAGGTTTTCAATTGGGCGAAGCCGCAGGATATCGATTTTTGGGGACTTACCTGGGATATAAAATATGAAGATATTGCAAATATCAACCGTTTGCATTACAGCGACAACAAGATATACATTCAATCTTACTTTTTAACAATCAGAAAGCCTTTATTGGGAAGCAGACTGCTTGTTGACTTTTTCAACGAAATCCCAGGGGATACCAGCTATGTTCTCTCGGGATGTCTTTACGAGTATGGTTTTCCGGGCTATTTTGAGGACAGAGGCTATAAGGGAGCAATTTACTGCGGCAATAGTGACGATTACAGTTACCCGCTTTTGCATAATCCAATACATTTACTCAGGGATTACCGGATGCCAATTTTTAAAAAGCGCAGCTTTTTCCACCATTATACAGACGTGCTAAATCATACAGCCGGCGAGGCGACCATTAGGCTCATTCGGTTTTTAGAAAATGAAACCGATTACGATATGAATTTGGTATGGAAGTCCATACTCAGGACAAACAGCCTTTCAGACATCGTACGCTGTGCTCAGCTGAACAGAGTGCTGCCCCGCGATATATCTGTAAACAGAGAAAATGCAAATAGCTTAAAGGTCGGGCTTGTTTATCACGCATATTACGAGGATTTGTTTGACGAAGATATTTCGTACATACAAAATTTCCCGGACAGCGCAGGCGTGTTGGTAACGACAAACACTGCTGAAAAGAAAAAACTATTGGACGAGAAACTCATAAAAGCTGGGCTCAAAGGCAGC
The DNA here is from genome assembly GCA_023455425.1 of Bacillota bacterium. Lineage (GTDB taxonomy): Bacteria > Bacillota > Clostridia > Christensenellales > CAG-138 > JAEYLA01. The sequence continues at coordinate 19,971 of JAEYCM010000018.1, forward strand.
GTAATGGTAATTGAAAACAGAGGGCGCGATGTTTCAAGCCTGCTTGTCGGAGCGGCGGAATTTGTTTTCGATTACGATTTAATATGTTCTGTACATGACAAAAAAACCGCTCATGCTTCACCGCGTAGCATCGGGCGCTCTTGGGCGTATAAAATAAACGAAAATATGTTTGCGACCAAAGAGTACGTTTCAAACATTATAGATATGTTTGTGAAAGAAGAACGGCTAGGTATCGCTTTTCCTTCCTACCCAAACCACGGCGTTTACTGTAATATAGGAAACGGCTGGACGGGAAATTTTCGGAATACAAAAAAGCTGCTGAACGATTTTGGCGTAGATGTCAAAATTAACGAACATACTTTGTGTGTTGCACCGCTCGGTACTTGCTTTTGGTTCAGACCGCAAGCCTTAAAAAAGCTGTTTGTGGGATATAATGGCAAGGGTTGGTCATATAAAGACTTCCCGCGTGAGCCGAACAGAACAGACCAAACAATTCTGCACGCCATAGAACGAGCCTATGCGTATTTTGCTCAGGATGCTGGTTTTTATCCTGTGTACCTGTATAATAACAAATTCGCGGAAATTGAGCTTACCAATCTTGAGTTTAACAAAGCCGGGTCAACGGAGATGCGGGCTTGGGTTGAAACGCTTGCGATGGACGCAATAGGCTATAAGAAAATAGAAGACACTTTTAACAAATCTGCAGAGGAAATAACTCACGCGGAAATAATTCAGTACCATGACCAAAACATCAACTACGGCGTAAAGCATAGCCTGAAACATCTGGCTATTGCTTTGCGATGCAGATATCCGCGTTTGTGGGGCTTTATGCTGCCGTTTAGAAGAATCGCGCAAAGAATTCTCCGCATTAAAACAAGATAAGGAGCAGAGAAGTTTATGAAACGCTTGGAAAATCTGATTTCGCGCTACCCGAGCTTAAAGCCTTGTGAAGAAAGCATTCGAGCGACGTTTGAACAACTGGCACAGTCTTTTGAGGCGGGAGGGCGGCTATACATCTGTGGCAACGGCGGCAGCGCGTCGGACGCTTTGCACATAGTCGGGGAGCTTGTAAAGTCATTTGTATTACCGCGTACGGTTGATAAGGGTTTCGCGGAACGTGTTGACCCCGAGCTGCTCAAAAATTTGCAGGGTGCCTTGCCCGCATTTGCTCTTGTTGAAAATGTTGCGCTGGTAAGCGCATACGCCAACGACGTTAACCCCGATTATGTATTTGCCCAGCAAGTGTATGCCTATGCCCGCAAGGGAGATTGCGTACTTGGCATAAGCACCTCGGGAAACGCTCCAAATGTGCTGCAGGCCCTTAATGCCGCCCGTGGCCGTGGTGCAGTTATGCTTGGGCTGACAGGGCGGGACGGCGGCAAAATGAAAGAGTTGTGTGATGCCTGTATCGTCGTTCCCGAAACAGAAACTTACAAAATACAGGAGTTGCATTTGCCGATTTATCATGCGCTCTGTATTATGCTTGAGGAACGCTTTTGGGGTGCAAAGTGAACAGAGCCATTTTTCTCGACCGCGACGGTATCATTAACGAAGACGGAAATTATGTATACGAGCCTAAAAATTTCCGTTTTGTAGAAGGTATATTTGACTTCTGCCGCGCTGCGCAGGACAAAGGCTATCTGTTAATTGTCGTTACAAATCAATCCGGTATAGCAAGAGGCTACTACACCGAGGATGACTTTCTCAGGTTAAATGATTGGATGCGTGCGAAGTTTCAGGAGCAAGGCATTCTTATCAGCAGGGTATACTATTGCCCCTTCCATCCAGAAAAAGGAATAGGTCAATACAAAACTGATTCGTATGACCGCAAGCCAAACCCCGGTATGCTTTTCAAAGCGAAGGACGAATTTGATCTTGATTTGCTAAATTCAATCGTAATCGGCGACAGAGACAGCGATATGGAGGCGGGACGCAAAGCTGGAACGGGGAAATTGTTGCTACTACCGGGGAAGTACGAATATACAGCCGCAGATGATGTAAATATCATTAGTGCTTTGTCGGATGCAGAGAGGTTTCTATGACGGGCATTCAAAAACGAACCGCGATATGTCCGTAACAAGAGCGGCATTAATTCTGCTGACATTTACTATTTTATAAAGGGCGGAAGTTAAAACATGGTCTTTTCCTCAACAATATTCCTCTTTGCCTTCCTGCCATTGACAATTGGAGGCTATTATCTAATCAACCCTAAGTTTCGCAATGTCTTCTTAACGCTTGTCTCCATTTTCTTCTACGCTTGGGGCGAGCCGAAGTTCGTGTTCCTTATGCTGGCTTCTATCTTGGTTAATTATGTATTTGCCTTGCTGATAGACCGTTACCGGCAGAATGAAGCCTTGGCAAAAGCTGTTCTAGCTGTGATGATCCTCTGCAACGTCACGTTTTTCTTCATATTTAAATATTTGAACTTTACGGTTGCAAACCTGAACTCGTTTTTCGGCTTGCAGCTGCCTCAAACGCATATTGTGCTACCCATAGGCATTTCATTCTTTACCTTCCAAATCATGTCCTATGTGTTTGATGTGTACCGGCAGCGGGGAGATGTGCAGAAGAATCCGCTCAATGTGGCGCTATATGTATCGTTGTTCCCGCAGCTGATTGCCGGGCCTATTGTGCGCTATGAAACTGTCGCAAGGGAGATTAACTGCCGTCACGAAAACATGCAGGATTTTAGCGAGGGTGTGTGCAGGTTCATCATCGGTCTCGCAAAAAAGGTGATCATCTCCAATACAGTTGCCGTGGTGGCGGAACACGCTTTCGCCTATACGGACTTTTCTGCGTTGTCGGTTTCTATGGCTTGGCTGGGAATTATTTGCTATACCTTGCAGATTTATTTTGACTTTGGCGGTTATTCAGATATGGCTATCGGTTTAGGGTTGATGTTTGGGTTCCATTTTTTGGAGAATTTCAACTACCCATATATTTCGCGTTCTATCACTGAATTTTGGCGTAGATGGCATATTTCTTTAGGCACTTGGTTCCGGGATTATGTGTATTTCCCGATGGGCGGCTCGCGCGTAAAGTCTAAATCGCGTCTGATTTTCAATTTATTTGTGGTATGGGCGCTCACCGGCATTTGGCACGGGGCTAGCTGGAATTTTTTGATTTGGGGCTTGTTCTACTTTGTTTTACTGGTAATTGAAAAGCTGACCGGTTTCCCCGAGAAGCATCCCAAAGCGTGGGTGCGCAACTTGTATTGGGCGCCGACGATGCTGTTTGTTATGTTAGGGTGGGTGCTGTTCCGTGCACCGGATTTATCTTATGCAATGAATTATATGGGCAGTATGTTTGGGTTGATGAATAATCCTATAACCGGCGCGGATGCGAGTTTCTTCTGGCAGGAGAACTGGTTTACCATTTTGCTTGGCATATTGTTTAGCTTTCCAATTATCTCAGCACTTGAAAAATCTGTTAGAAGACACCTTGTTCTTAGCAGTATGTCAAAGGTGTTAATGCCAGTATTATATGTTGTGTTGCTTTTCATAGCCAGTGCTTATATTGTCAACAGCACTTACAATCCTTTTATATACTTTAATTTTTAACGTCCTTTGATTAAAGAGTGGAGAGAGTAAAATGAGAAATCGAACGAAGCATGTTGTTGCGATTTTCTTTTTAGGCATGCTGCTTTTGCCCATATTATTTATGAACCGAGTGCCCAATAAAGTCTCCGAATTAGAGAAGCGTCAATTGGCTTCTTTTCCTGCATTTTATACGAATGAAGGAAAAATTGCCCCGGGCATTCGTGGTGCTTTCGAGACTTGGCTTAATGATAATATAGGATTTCGGGATTTGTTTGTAACGGTCTACGGTAATATACAGTACAATGTATTTGGCCGCTCGCCTAATAGCACGGTACAGCTTGGGCGGGATGGGTGGATGTACTACATATTGGATCGCAACCTGCAAATTGCAAGTGGGGAGTACGTTCTTTCAGACGAGGAGCTTGGAGCTATTCTGAAGCAGCAAATTCAAATACAAAGCAAGCTGAAAAAGCAAGGCATTGAATATGTATTAGTTTTACCAACCAGTAAAGTCAGCATTTACCCTGAGTATATTCGTAGCGGAGACTTTCATGTGCGCGAAACCCCTGTGGATCAACTTGCGCAGTATATACAGGCGAATTCTGACATACATGTAATTCCATTAAAGACCGCTCTTTTAGATGCAAAAAATGAAGGGCAAGTTTTTTTTAGGACAGACACCCATTGGACAGAGTTTGGGGCATATATGGGCTATCGCGAAGTCATCAGAAAATTAAATGAGTTTAGTTTATTAAGTGATGCGCCCGAAGAGGTGACGTTTGAACCCTTTGAATACCAAGGTGAAATGGGTGGCCTTATGGGCAACTCGAAACTTGTTCCGCTGGAAAAAACGGCTAAAAGCGTCATTACAGCTAAGGATGCACGTAGGATTGAAGAAGGGGAGCTGTATGCGTCTTTTCAGTCTGCTTTGGGGCAATATCAAGTTAAAAATCCCTGCTACCTATATGAAAATGATCATAAGGACAACACGCTTTTAATGTTCGGAGATTCTATGTTTGGCGCATGGAACGCTACGGAACTTTTGGCAGAACATTTTAACCATATGGCTTACGTCTGGGGCGGCGATATTCAGCAGGAATATATAGACTCACTTAATCCAGATATTGTTATGTATGAAATAACTGAAAGATTCTTGGATCAATTGGTTAATAGGAACAGAAATTTTTCGTACCGCTTAAGCGATTTTCAAGCCGAAATTCTCTCTCACGACGCACCAACAGCGATTGGCCGTACGAGTAGGTACAGCATTAACATTACCGTGAAAAACACCAGCTCCGAATCATGGAGTGAGGAAAAGCAGGTGCGTTTGTGCATCTGGCAGGACGGGCAAGATCATGGCTACAGATTGTATATTCCGGAAGGTGTAGAGATTGCACCGGGTGAGCAATACACCTTCCGTTTGGATGGCTTTGTCGCACCGTCTGGCGAAAGCACATACATAGAGTTTCAGATGTGCCAAGAGGGAATCGCTTACTTTGGAGAAAAAGAGCGGGTAGATATTACAGTAGGTGGGTAGCTGGTTTTATGGAACGTCCGGTTCTTTTTCTTGCTCTTACCCCCATGCTACAATACTATCTATAAATATTGTAAGTGTGGTGAGGCGTCGGCAGAATCCTTCATCATGTCAGGCTGCTGTGCTCTGGCGCTTTTGGTTGAGCGAGCGATCCCGCGGGATAAGTTGTTTTTGACGAAATGTGGAGTAACCAAACAGGCTTGCCATTCGGCAAGCCTGAGTCTGTCAAAAAGGCGTCTATACCTAGATGGTACTGAGATAATGTCAAATGTATAATTTAATTCTTGATCAATGGATTATGCCGAAAATTGATAGGTCATAGTACTGAGTTTCGTGCCGAAGTGGATTAAATGGAACAGGATGACGCCATAATTGTTACGCCGCAAATTGACATTTTAGAAGAATTGAGATCATAATAGAGTATCAAATATAAAGAAGGTACTAAATTATGATTAAATTAAATATTGGGTGTGGGTCTGATTATCGTAATGGGTTTATTAATATAGACGGCAGTTCTAAGGTGAAAACCGACAAGATAATTGATTTGAATAATGATTCTTTAATGAATCATTTTGTTCCGGAGACAATTGATTATATATTGGCAAATGATATTGTTGAACATTTTTTCCATTGGGAAGCAATTAATCTATTAACGAGTTTCTTCAATATATTAAAAAAAGGGGGTACTTGCGAAATAAGAGTCCCCGATGCTGAGTTTATTATAGAATCATTGGAACTACCAATAGAGGGAAAACTTAATTTGCTTTTTGGTGGACAAGACATTCCCCAAAGAGTGAATCCTGAAATGGATATGTCTCGTAAAAAATACCCACAGTTTTTTTGCCATAAATACGGCTGGATAAAAAATAGTATGGAAAAAGAGTTATTATCAATTGGATTTACTAGTATAAGCTTTTCAAATTCGGGAACAGATTTTATAGCAATATCAAGTAAATAAATTATCATTTGGACTGTGCAGTACCAAGCCGTCCAAATGGACGGTACAGGCTATCAAAGAACCCCATTGCTATAGGGTTCTTTGATAGTCTGAGGCTTGCCTTTCGGCAAGCCTGTTGTTCTGCACCCCCGGTGCAAGGACAGAGAGGAAAGAACAGTTAGACGTAAGTCCCTAATTACCCAACAAACGTTTCCGGATCGGGTCCAAACCGGACGCCCGTATCCAGCCTGTCGATACGCGCCATATCTTCCGTGCTCAGCGTAAAATCGAACACCTCGGTGTTGGAGGCCATGCGCTCGGGCCTTGTGGACTTGGGGATGGCGATGACGCCGTTCTGTAAGTGCCAGCGCAGCATGACCTGCTGCACGGTCTTGCCATAGGCTTTGGCGATGGATGCAAGCGCCGGGTCATCCGTGCGGTTGCCTTGCGCAAGCGGGCCCCAGGCCTCCGGAATGATGCCTTTGCTCTTTAAATAAGTCCGAAGCTCCGCCTGGTTGAAAAACGGATGCAGCTCCACCTGGTTGACGGCGGGAACGACCGTGGCGCTACCAAGCAGCGTTTCCAAATGGCCGATGTTGAAGTTGCTCACGCCAATGGCGCGGACGCGACCATCTTTGTAAAGCTTCTCAAGCGCGCGCCAGGTTTCCGCATACAGCCCCTGCTGCGGCACCGGCCAGTGGATGAGGTAGAGGTCCAAATAGGAAAGCCCCAGGTTTTTCAGGCTCTGCTCAAAGGATGCGAGCGTCTTTTCATACCCGTGGTCGGTGTTCCAGACTTTGGTGGTAATAAAAAGCTCCTCGCGGGGGACACCGCAGGTTTTAATGCCTTCGCCCGTGCCCGGTTCGTTGCCGTACACCATGGCAGTATCGATGCTGCGGTAGCCCGCCGCCACGGCGTCGCGCACGCAGCGGGCGGTTTCTTCATTGCCGATCTGGAATACGCCGTACCCAAGCTGGGGCATCACGACGCCGTTATTGAGTGTGACAGTTGGCCAGGCCTGTGTCATAGTATCCTCCTTATAGTTCGGGATAGAGTAAAGAAAGCGTCGCCGGTATTTCATGCGCGGTATTCACCTTATCCGGCCCCGTTACAAGATCAAAGCAGGAGATCACCAGCATGCCGTTCCAGAAGCAGGGCTCGCCGGGCTCGTCAAGTTCGCCGTTGAAGCCGTCCGTATCTTCGCTTTGTGCTATCCGCGTCACTTTACCGGTTTTATCAATCTTGGCGATGGCATTGGCGGAGAAGTCGGCCACATAGATGTTGCCGTTTGCATCTGTCGTCATGCCGTCGGTCGTCTGGAGCTGTGCGGGGTCCTTTGCCCATACGGCGTTTTCTTTTACGGTTCCGTCCGGGTGGAACGTGATCTTATGCACCGCGCCGTCCCCGAAATTGCCGACATACAGTCTGCCATCCGCGTCCATTTCGATGCCGTCCGCGCCATACTGGCAGTCCGGATTGTGGGTCAGGAAGGTCGTGAGGATGTTGGGATCGTCAAGCGTATTGCTGACCCGAATGCCTTCGTCGTCCAGATGGAAGCGGTACACGCAGCTCACAAGCTTGCCGCTGGGGTCCTTTACCCTGGGCATCAGGCTCTGCGTCACATACAGGTAGTCCCCATGGATGCGGATGCCGTTCGGGTGTTCCATGTTGTAGGCGACGACGGTGGTCTTGATGACCTGATTGTCCCGGATACGAAGCCTTAGCATGCGCCCCTTTTCCAGCAGCTCCTGCTTGCCGGACCAGCCCTGGTTGTCGCACACATACAGGTCCCCCTCGGGGCCAAAGGCAATGCCCATGGGCCGCGCACAGCCGGTCTCCGGGTGCACGGGAACATCCACCCATTTTGTGATGGTTCGGTCTTTCGTGATCTTCAACAGGCAGCCGGGCATGGATGTGTCCGCATAGTTGGGGCACGCGAGAATGAGATTTCCTTCGGGATCGATCGCCATGCCGTCGGGCGTGGAAACAAAATCCGGCAACAGGGCAAATAACGCTGGCGTCTGCATAAGTCCCTCCTATTGCTTATAGTTGGCAAAGCTCCTCAAATACATCTACCAGATCGAAGTAGGCTTTGTCAAATATCGGCTGCATTTTCTGATATACGGCGGTGTTGGCCGCGGTGGGTTCCTCTACGGCGTCCACTGCGATATAGCGGCTTACCTCTTCAAAGCTCTTGTGCACGCCAATGCCCACGCCTGCGGTGACGGCGGCGCCGATGGAGGTCGCTTCCTCCAGGTAATTGAGCCGCAAAATCCGCATGCCGTAAATATCGGCGAGTATCTGGCGCTGGATGCCGCCCTTGGCCAAGCCGCCGATCACCGTCATTTCCTCGATGGGGATGTGCTGCTTCATGATCTGCAGAATGATATTCAGGTTTAGGCCGATGCCTTCCACCACGCTTCTGAGCATATCCGCGCGGCGGTGTTCCATTTTCAGCCCCACAAATGCGCCTCTCGCGTTGGCGTTCCAGCGCGGGCTACGCTCGCCCATGAGATAGGGGAGGAACAGCAGGCCGTTTGCGCCCGGCCGGGACCCTTTGATCTGCTCGTTGATGAGCTCATACGGGCTAATACCGTTTTGCAAGCCGCGCTCCGTTTCAAGCGTGCAGACTTCGTTTTTGAGCCAGCTGAAGGAAGCCCCGGCCGCTTGCATGGTTCCGCAGGGGCCGATCATGCCGGGCACGATATGCGCCCAGTTGAAGGTGCGATATTGCTCGTCATAGATCGGCGTTTTTGACGTGGTGCAGATCCAGGAGGAGGAGCCCAGGCAGTTGTAGGTTCTGCCTTCCGAAACCGAGCCCGCGCCGACGGAGGCGCACATGCCGTCGCCGCCGCCCACCACCACCTTGGTGCCCGGCGCCAAGCCGCATTCTTCGGCGACCTTATGCGTGATCTCTCCCGCTATGGTGGTGGAAGCGACAGCTTCGGGCAGCATTGTGCCATCGACGCCGGCGGCCCGCAAAATCTCTTCGGACCACTCGAATGTATTGAGATCAAACGCGTTGGTGCCCGAAGCGTCGGAAAAGTCCGTCAGAAACCGTCCCGTCAGCTTTTGAATGATATAATCCTTAGCGAGCAGCATCTTGTATGTGTTTTTGTATACCTCCGGCTCGTGGGTTTTGATCCACATCAGCTTTTCCAGGCTATAGGAGCTGCTGATGCGGTGGCCCACCGTCCGGTAAAACCGCTCCATGGGGATCTGCTCCTGCAGGCGGCGCGCTTCCTCCTCGGCGCGCATATCTGCCCAGATAATGGCCTTGCGCAGCGCGTTGCCCTGTTTGTCCACGCACACGCAGCCCATCATCTGGCCGCTGAAGGAAACGGCCAGCACATCCTTGTTGTCAATGCCCAGAAGGAGTTCTTTGGTGCTTTCGCAGACGGCGCGCCACCAGTCAAGCGGGTCCTGCTCCGCGCAGTTGGAGGAAAAATAGTCGGTCGGGTAAGCGCTCACGGTGCTTTTTAACAGCTGCCCGTCCGTTGTAAACAGGGAAGCCTTGTTTCCGGAAGTCCCGATATCGTGAGCGATGAGATAGTTCGGCATACGTTTTTCCCTTCACACGGTATTTAGGTTTTAGAGCGCGCGGTTCTTCTTATAATAATGGCCCAGTCCGTCCGCCGCTTTGACCACCTGGATGATCTCGGGTACGGAAATTTTGAACGGCTCCGCATCCCAGAAGGAATGCAGGGAGACTTCGGCGATGGTCTTGAGGTTTTCCTCCGTGGCCGCAACCCCAAGGTCCGCTAACGTTACAGGCAGACCGACGCTCAGGTTGAAGCGGAGCACTTCCTCCAGCTCGGCTGTGGTTTTCCCCTCCGCAATGAGCTGGCAGATGACGCCGAACGCGCAACGCTCGCCGTGGAGCGTTCTTGCGCCTTCCTTTAGGCCGGTGATACCGTCTCCCACCGAGTGCGCGCCAGCGCAGCCGGTGTTTTCAAACCCGAGTCCGCTCAATAGCGTGTTTGCCTCAATGATGTTCTCTACCGCTTCCGTCACAAGGCCCTGTTCCGCGGCGAGCTTCGCGCGCAGGCCGTCTTCGAGCAGGATGTCGTAGCACAGCTCCGCGATGGCCATGGCGACCTTGGGCCTGCGGTATCCGCCGGAAATATAGTTGGGAGAGTCGGAAGCCTCGTTGGCCTTCGCTTCAAAATAGGTGGTCAGCGCGTCCCCCATGCCCGCAACCAAGTACCGGATCGGCGCTTTTGCGATGACGGCGCTGTCCATCAATACGATATTGGGGCTGCCTACATAATGGCGTGCGTGGCTGTGTTCGCCGTTTTCCTTGTAAATCACGGAGAGCGCGCTGCACGGCGCGTCGGTAGAGGCGGTGGTGGGGGCGATGATGACTGGCACATGGAAATTGTCCGCCACCGCTTTTGCGGTATCGAGCGTTTTTCCGCCGCCGATGCCGACGACAACGTCGGGCGCGAATGGCTTCGCGACCTCGGTGACGCGGAGTATTTCCTGCTCCGTTACTTCGCCGCCAAAGCGTTCGGTCAAAATGGAGCCGCCGGCACTTGCGTACAGCGCCTGGTATTTCTTTGTGTAGGCGTCCATAAAGAAAGGATCGATCACCGCGAACACTTTTGCGCCGTAAAGCGCGGTAAGCATATTGAGTTCATCCAGGAGCCCGGGGCCCTGGAAGTACCGCCCCGGGGAGCCGTATCCTCTTGTGTGGCGTGTGAGCATGCTCATTGCAGGGAGGCTCCTTTCCTTAATACTTGATGACGATCTTCTTGCAGGGCTGCCGCTTTTCAATGAGATCGAACGCGTCAAGGACCTGATCAAACGGGAACACATGGGAGATGAAATCGTTGGGGTCCAATACGCCCATCTCGATCCAGTTGATGATCTGGCTGTTGGCCTCGGCCTCCATGATCTTGTAGGGGAACTGCAGGAAGTTGAGCCTCCAGTTGTAGGGGGCCTGGCTCCAGTCAAGCTGCATGCTCAGCTTGGGAGAGATGCCGTAGGTGCACATCTGCCCGCCGTCCTTGACAAACTGCATGGCGGTCAAAATGAGCTCGTTGACGCCCACCGCGTCCACCATATGATCTACGCCTTCCGGGCAGATTTTTTTGATCTCGGAGACGATGTCGCAGTTCTTGCTGTTAAAGGCGTAGTCAGCGCCAGCCTTCTCCGCGTCCTTGATTTTTTCATCCATGATGTCAACGGAGATCACCGGCCCTAAGCCCAACAGCTTTGCAAACCTTACAAAGCACAGCCCGACCGGGCCCGCGCCGAATACCACCAGGCTTTCGCCGTGTTGAAATCCGAACGCGCGGATGCCGGAAAGCACCTCGCGGAAGGTGACGATCATGGCGCCTGCAACCGGATCAAAGCCCTTGGGGAGAACCGTCTGGGTCCTGTAGAAATCGCCAAATCCCGGCGTATAGGGGCCTGTGCCGTTTTGCGCCATTGCAAGCCAATCCCCGCAGACACCGTATTCGGAATACGCGCCCCAGGCGGAAGCATAGCCACCCAGCTCGCCTTCTACAAAGGGAAGAAGAACATGGTCGCCCACTTTAAAGCGGGTGACGTTCTTGCCGATTTCGAGCACCTCGCCCACGGCCTCATGGCCAAGGAGCAGGGGGTATTTGTCCACGTTCTTGAATTTTCCGTGGGCGATCTTGGTATCCGTACCCGCGCACACGCCGCAGCTGAGCGTCCTGACCAACACCCTGCAATCATCGTAGGTGGGCATGGGTACATCCACGATCCGCAGGCTCAAATCCTTTTCTACTGCCAAGCTTTTCATTGTTATGCTCCTTTATGTGATATTTTGGATGAAGTTACTTGATGACGATGTTGCGGCCGGAGCGGTCCACCGTAATGGCCACCGCGGCAATGACGACGATGCCGAACACAATATTTTGCCAGAACACGTCCACCCCCGCAAAGTTCAGCCCGTTGCGGATGATGGAAACGATGAATACGCCAAGCACCGTACCAAGGACAGAGCCCTTGCCGCCTGAAAGCGCCGTGCCGCCTAACGCGACGGAGGCGATGACGAGCAGCGTAAACGGATCGCCCACGGTGGGGGCGGAGCTTTTCAATTTGGCTGCCAGGAATATGGAGCCAAGCGCCGAGCAAACGCCCGAAAGCATGAACGTGAGGATCTTGCACCGGTCAATATGGATGCCGGCCATTCTTGCCGCCCGCTCGTTTCCGCCGATGGCGTAGAGCGCTTTTCCGTAGCCGGTCTTACTCTGCAGCACGAAGAATATCAGGATGACTACGCCCGCGAGCACCAGCGGGAAGCCCAGCACGCCGAAGGAAATCTTGGCCCAGTTGATGGAAGGCCACAGCGCCTTTGGGATGGAGACCGGCGCCTCGCTGATTAAGAGGGCGGTGGATTTCCAGACCGACATAAAGCCCAGCGACGCGATGAAGGAAGGGATTTTCAACCGCACATGGATGAAGCCGAGCGCAAATCCCGCCGCAGCGCCAAACGCAAGCGAAGCGCCAAACGCGTATACGGTGGACAAAAACAGGTTGTTGCTTTGCTGGAAGGTTTCGGAGAGGATCTTTACCATCAGGACGTTAACGACCGAGCACGTGGAGCCGATGGAAAGATCGACGGATCCTAACAGCAGCACCATCGTCGCGCCGCAGGCCATGATCATCAGCGGCGCCGTATCGCTTAGTAGGTTCGTTAAATTCGCCCGGTTCACAAAGTTATGGTCCAGTATCGTGAATACGCCCACCAACAGGATCACGGCGATCACGCTGAAATACCGCATAAAATCAAAGGCGCGTTTTTTGGGGGCTGCGGGTTTCGTGTTTACAAGTTGTGCCATTTCGCGTCCCTCCTCACATCATGATGCTGACGATGTCAACCTGGCTGGGCTTCAACTCACTGGGCGCGTCCAGCTCCCCGGTGATGAGGCCGTCGCGCATGACAATGAGCCGGTTACTTAGGCCGATGCATTCGTCCAGCGTATCGCCAAGCAGTATGATGGATTTTCCGTTGTTCACCATGTCGCGGATCAATCCGTAAATCTCTTCCTTTGCGCCGACGTCCACGCCGCGCGTGGGATGGTTGAGTATGAGGATATCGCATCCGCTTGCAAGCGCCCGGGCGAACACCACCTTCTGCTGGTTGCCGCCGGAAAGCTGGATCGCCAGCTCGTCGATGTCCCGGGTTTTGATGCGCAGCGTCTTCACCCATTCGTCCGCCTGCCCGCGGAGTTTTTTCCGGGAGATCAACGGCCCCTTTTTCAGCTTCTTTGGATCGGAAAGCGCAATGTTTTCGCAAACGGAGAGGGAGTTGACGATCCCTTCCTCCCAGCGCTCCTTGGGCACCATCAGGATGCTGTGTTTGAGCGCGTTGGCGGGGGAGGAGAAGTTGATTTTCTTTCCGCGCACGTAAAGCTCGCCGGAGGTGGGCACATCGTCCCCGCACAACACCGAGCAGATATCCTCCTTGCCGGAGCCTACCACGCCGCAGATGCCTAAAATTTCGCCCTTATGGAGTTTGAAGTCGACATGTTTGAATACGCCATTCAATCCAAGGTCGCGGCATTCGATCACCACGTCTTCACCGGGTGTCGCCTGCCGTTCCAGCTTGTAATATTCCGTGGTGGTGGATCGGCCCACCATCATTTCATAGAGCGTGGCCTCGTCCGCATCGGAGGTCTGCATATTGCCCGCGTTTTTTCCATCCTTGTAGACATACACGCGGCCGGAAATCTCGAGCACCTCGTCAAGACGGTGGGAAACAAATATGACGGAATGTCCGGCCTTGGTCAGCTTGCGGATTTCAGTAAACAGCCGCTGCACCTCGGATTCGTTTAATACCGAGGTGGGTTCGTCAAGCAGGATCAGGCAGTGTTCGCTGCCAGAGGAGCTCGCGACGTTGACGACTTTTGCAATTTCCACCAGCTGGCGCGTCGCAAAGTTCAGGTCCGCCACTTTCTTTTGTGGCGGGATGCCCACGGCACCCACGTTGTCGAGCGCTTTTTGCGCCATCGCGTTCAACCGCTTCCAGTTGACCAAACCGTATTTTTTAAACTGCTTTTCGTAGCCGAAGAATATGTTCTGGCCTACGGTGAGGTTGGTAATGAGAGACTGCTCCTGAAACACCATGCCGATGCCCTCCGCGTTTGCTTCGCGCGGGTTCTTGGGCGCGTAGGGTTTCCCATGCATCATCATTTCCCCGGAGGTGGGCGGCTGTACGCCGATGATGATTTTTAAAAGCGTAGACTTTCCCGCGCCGTTTTCGCCGATCAGGCCCACGACCTCGCCCGGGTATACCGTAAGATCCACGCCGTCGAGTGCCTGCGTTCCGTGAAAGGACTTTGAAATATTCTTTGCGCAAAAGAGCGGTTGCTTTTCCATAATCATTTCTCCTTTCACGCTTACTTGCTGATGACCTTGCGGCCATGGGATATGGTCAATGCCACCGCGGTGAGTATGATCAACCCCTGAATACCGGATTTGATATAGGGGTTCACGCCCAGAAGCGCCAGGCCGTTGTCGAGCACCACCATAATGAGCGTGCCGACAAGCGTATTGATGACGCCGCCCTTGCCGCCCGAAAGCGAGGTGCCGCCCGCTACGACCGCGGCCTGCGCCGGGAACATCAGATCCTGCCCGATCTGCGCCTGCCCCTGGCCCAGCCGTATTGCGCCGAGCACGCCCGCGATGCCGAACAGCAGCCCCGCATAGGTGAATACCAGCACTTTGACGCGGGAGACATTGACGCCGACGCTGCGCGGGATGTTTTCATCCGTGCCCACGGCGTAGATGTGCCGCCCAAGCGGGGTATATTCCTGCATGAAGTAGGAAACAAGCAGCATGAGAAGCGCCACGCAGGTGATGATGGGGATGCCCAGGAAATCCGCCTTGGGGATTTGCACCAGCACCGGGTCGGTGATCTGCGCCGGGATGCCGCCGTAGGAGAGGGTGGCAATGCCTTTGCAGACATACATGAACCCAAACGATACCATAAACGAAGGGATCTTGAGCTTGACATGCAGCATCCCGATCAAGAAACCTGACAGCACGCTTGCCGCAATGGCAAGCAGGATGCCGAATATGCCAAGGTCGCTTGCGTTCTTTGCATTGAGAACGAAAACCGAAAGCAGGGAGCCTGCCATGCCGACGGTGCCGTCAATGGAAAGGTCGATGCTTCCGAGTATGATGACGAATGTGAGGCCGCACGCAACCAGCAGCGGGATAGCCATCTGGTTGAGTAGCGCGGTGATGTTGTTGGCGGAGGTAAAAGCGTTGCCCCGCGCAATGGAGAATATAATGCACAGGGCTACTAGCACCCCGATGGGCGCCCATTTAATGATCTGCGCCTGCCGGTGCTCTGCTTTTACCTTGGCAGCAAATTCATCCGTAATCGTGAGATCATTAAAAGTTGGATTTGTCATGACGTGTTACTCCGTTTCAGCCATATTCTTTCTGGGGCCCGGTGTGATCGCCTGATCTTCTCCAAAGGGATTATTCTTCGCGCGGCAAGGGAATGTTCTTCCCTTGCCGCACAAAACCAGGGTTCCCTTTTGTTACGCCCGTACCAGGGCGAGGGGAAAGTTTTGTTAGTCCGCTTTGCAGGAGAAGATTTCAGAGAAGTCCATGGAGGGCTGTTTGTCAACATACTCCGCGATGTATTCCTTGACGTTCTCCTGGGTTACCAGCATGGACGGGGTGGCAAACTGCCGGAATTCCTGCGGCATTTCAGCGGGATCGATGAGGCCTGCCCATGCGGCGTAGCAGATAGCCAGCGTGTAGCCGCCCTGCAGATAGCCGTTGGAGCTGACGGTAGCGGTCGCAAACCCTTCATCGATGGCTTTGATCATATCGGTGGTGGCGTCGATACCCACGACCGCGACTTTGCCCTTGAGGCCGGCCTTATCTAAAGCCTGGATGGCGCCGGTCGCCATGTTGTCGTTCGCGCACCAGATGCCCTTGACGTTGGGGGTCTGGCTTAGCCAGGTTTCGACCAAGGTCAGCGCCTGCTTGGTATCCCAGTTGGCGGTATCGCGCGCAACAACCTTGAGGTTCGGGTTTTCCGCGAGGTATTTTTCCAGCCCCTTTGCACGGTCAGTTGCGGCGGTGTTGCCGAGCATGCCCTCGAGCACGAAGATTTCACCGCTTCCGCCGATGGCGTCGGAGAGCGCCTTGGTGATGTTGTAGCCGCCCACCACGTTATCGGGCGAGGTGTGCACGACCCAGTTGGGGTCATAATCCCAGGGGCTGACGTCGTCAGGCTTGTTCCAGGCGGTGCCGATGTAGCCGCCGGAGGAGGCCATGGCTTCGGCAAGCGCCGGGGCGATGGCGGACTCGTTGGGATCGGAATACGCAATGGCGTTGCCGTTCGCTTTGGCAGCGAACTGCTTCATGTTGTCGACTTCCTTGTCGTTGGAACCGCCGGAATCGAGCGTCTGCTTCTCATATTTCTGGCCGATGGTATCAAGATACTGGCAGAACATGTCCATGCCCTGGATAATGGTCACGATGTACGGATTGTCAAGGCCGCGGACGGAGGCTGCCACATACAGGGTGGTGTCGAGTTTTTCCTGCGGGATCTTAGAGGGATCGATCTTGAACGTCTTGTAATCGACGGGGCCTGCGGGCGCTTCCGGCGCGGGTTCAGCGGGCGCCGCGGGTGCGGGGTTTTCAGCCTGAGGCGCGGGCGCTTCCGGCTGCTGCGCGGGCGCTGCGGTGCAGGCAACAAGGGACAGCGTCATGAGAACAACCAGTAGCAATGCGAAGGTTCGTTTCATTTTGTGTTCCTCCTGTTTATCTTTTTTTGAATTCGCAGACGAATTCAAAATGATTGATCAATCATACGGTGGCGGAAATATGTTAGCGGTAACATTTTGGGCTGTAAAAATAATGCGGGGCATTCGAACTTCGCTTTGTAACAGGTAAAAGGTTTTTTTGCGTTGGATAGAAGGAGCGACGATGCTCAGAAAAAACAGATGCGGAACATATTTTTCGTGGCTGTCCGGTAAATTCACGATTTATGTTACCGGTAACATTTCAAGTTAAAATTATTATATCGGGTGATTATATGGTTGTCAAGCGTTCAGGCGGCGTTTGCAAAATTTTTTCCTGGGTGAATTTATGCACCAATTTTTCGGAGCCGCGGGCCACAAGTTTTGCGGTCATCATAATGCTTCTCGGATCCGTGC
Source organism: Bacillota bacterium (assembly GCA_023455425.1). GTDB lineage: Bacteria > Bacillota > Clostridia > Christensenellales > CAG-138 > JAEYLA01. Next base: position 37,140 of record JAEYCM010000018.1, read on the forward strand.
GCTCTTCGTTCAGGCGTTCCATGAGAAGCTTCATGGCGTTGCGGCCCATCTGGATAACGTCCTTTTCCACAATGGAAACATTGCTTTTTACAATGTCCAATAATTCGATTTTATCGTACCCCACAAAGCCGATGTCCTCGGGGATTTTAATGTCCTGCTCGAATATCGCCTTCAGGCAGCCCAATGTGAGCATGTTGTTGACGGCGATAATGGCCGTAGGCCACTTTTCCCTTGCAAGAATGCGCTGGGTAAGCGCATAGGCGCTTTCTTTTGTAAAGTCGTCAAAGAAGATATTGCGCTCGTCGTAGGCGAGGTTCATGCTTTCATACGCGAGCCGGTAGCCGTTAACGCGGTTGACGGCAAGCTTGAGCTTTTTGTTACCGCCAAGTATAACGATATCCCGGTGGCCTTCGTTGAGTAAAAGAACGGTGGCGTCGTAGATGGCCCTGGTATCGTCAAAATACACGCCGTCAAAATTGCTGTCCAGAATATTACGGTCAATGAGCACGATGGGGACGTCCATTTTTTCAAACGCTTCCACGTACTCCTCGTTGTATTCCTCCTGCCCGGTGGCGGGGGTGATGATGAGCCCGCGGATGCGGTGCTCCTGCAAAATGCGCAGCACCCGCTGTTCCTTTAGCACTTTTTCATCCGTGTTGTAGAGCAGCACGTTGAGGTTGTTTTCATCGGCGATTTGGGTCACGCCTTCGATGATATCGCCAAAGAACGGGTTGCGGATTTCCGGCACGACAAGTCCGATGATATTGGTTTCATTCTTGGAAAGCCCGCGCGCAAATGCGCTGGGAATATAATTGAGTTCCTTGATGGCCTCTTCCACTTTGCGCCGGGTTGCAACGCCTACGTTTTGGGAGTTGTTGATGACCCTTGAAACGGTGGTATGGGAGACCCCTGCGTGGCGGGCGATATCATGTATGGTAAACTGCATAGACTGCCTCCATATGCTTGTCTATGTTGCATCGTAATGTGCAAAACATTTTTTGTCAAGGCGGATGCGTATGGATGTGGTGCCTGAACGCCGTCCGCCATGCCCCCAAAACGGCGGGTATAGCCGCGTGAACTTTTGGCCGCAACCGTACAAATCGTGTTATAGTATAAGGCATACACGCAATGAAAAATAATGCGCCGGATCGTCACGATAGATGCGGCGGAGGAATAAAATTTTTGTACCTTGTGAACGGGAGGGTTCAATGGAACCGACAGCAAACGGAAACGGAAGTTTGAACAACGCTACGGAGCGCAAAGTTTTCGGTGTACGGGAAGAGCTGCTGCAAATCACCGGCCCGGACGCCGTCTATCACGGCTGCGACCAGGAGTGGTACAAAAAAGTCTGGCAGCGGATGTCCGGCTGCGGGCCGACCACCGCTTCGAGCCTGTTTTTATACCATCAGCGCGCAAAGCAGACTATGCCGCAGCCGGAAAAAGCGGAATGCCTCAAGCTGATGGAAGAGTTCTGGGGATATATCACGCCGACGTTTCGCGGCGTTCACACCACCGGGGAATTTTGCGGGGGCGCAGCGCGCTTTGCGCACGCGCGTGGGCTGCGGGCGGATACCGCGGCGCTTGATATTCCCAAGGAACAGGATATCCGCCCCACGCTGGATACGGTGCTGAGTTTTTTGCAGGATGCACTGAGCAATGATTTGCCCGTTGCGTTTTTGAACCACAACAACGGCGCGGAAAAAGGGCTGTACTCCCACCATTGGGTGGTTATCGTCTCTCTCTCCTATACGCCGGGTGGTACTGCGGAAATTGCGTTCTTGGATGAGGCCATCGTCAAGCGCATCGATATCGGAAGCTGGCTCCGCACCACAACGGGCGGCGGCGGGTTTGCCACGCTGCGCTTTTTTTAAAGGTCGATACCCAGTACGTTCTTGACGATGAGGCCCACGCCGAACGATATGGCCGCAACGCCCAGGCTGATGGCCGCCATCGCAAGAAAACTCCGGCGGAAGGGCCGGTCCCGCACGACGGAGGTATAGTAATTGAACCCCGCGATGATGGCGAGCGCGATGAGCAGCGTGACCCCCAGCGCCCAGAAATAGCGCTCTGCCGGGAACAGCAGGTAGGGGATAATGAGCAGCGCAACGGTAATCAGGTACGCGATGCCCGTATAGGCCGAAGACTTGACCGGGTTCTTCTCCCCGGCTTCCCGGGAGGATAAATAACCCGAGGCCGTCATGGAAAGCGTGGCGGAAACGCCGGTGATAAGCCCCGCCATGGCGATTAAACCCGTATTTTGCATGGCCAGCGTGTAGCCAGCTAATGCGCCCGTGAGCTCCACAAGCGCGTCGTTCATGCCCAGCACCATATCGCCTACGTAATGCAGGCGCTCTTCGTCGAGCATACCGAGCAACTGATCTTCGTGCGCTTCCTCATCCGCGAGTATGGCGGCAAGTTCCGGGATACATTCGATCTCCTTACGGTAGAAATCAATGTCCTTGTCCTCGCCGCGCTCCAGATATTTGATGATGAAGGTGTAGCCCAAGATGCGCGCGACGAGACCGAGCGCGTTGACAAAGAAGCGGCGCGGCTTTAATGTCCGGCCGGAATACTTTGCAAATGTGGCGGCATGTTTGTATTCATCCCGGGATATGGCAAGGAGCGTCTCGCGTTCCTCGGGCGTCTTTGCCATTTTTGCGATGCGGGCATACAGCGCTGCCCCGTCGAGCTCATGCTGCTGAAGGTCCTCAAACATCCGTACGCGCGTTTGTTCCATATCGGTTCCTCCCGTTTGATGAATCTATGGGTATCATTCTAGTACACGCGAATCCCGTGCGCAAGACTGCTCGGCAGGTATCAGGGCGTGCTGCGAGATTGTGTAAAAGCATGACATATCTTCCATATGTATGGTACTATTTTATCGGGCAAAAGGCAAAGGAAATACGCCTTGCTAACACGAACGGAACGCCCGAAGAAAGAGGCCGCATATGGAATGCAAACTGAATAATCTCACCATGTATTACGAGGAATACGGGGAAGGGGTCCCCATTCTCATGCTGCACGGATATTACCCCGACCATCGCTTAATGACCGGGTGTATAGAACCCATATTTAGAGAGCGTCCCGGTTACCGCCGCATATATCCCGACCTTCCCGGCATGGGCAGGACGGCGGCGGATAAGAGCGTCTATAACTCGGATACCATGCTCCATACGGTGCTGGAGTTTATTGAACGCATAATTCCGGAAGGGAAACTCCTGGTTGCGGGCCAATCCTATGGCGGATACCTTGCGCGCGGCGTTGCGGTGCGTTTAAAGACCAGGGTGGATGGTGCGCTCTTTCTGTGCCCCATGATTGTGCCTGACCATGAAAAGCGCGAGCTTCCCGCCCACACGGTCCCCTCGCGGGATGAAGCGTTTTTTTCTACCATAAAAGACGAAAATGAAGAAGATTTTTTTGAAATGGCCGTGGTGCAAAACAAGGATACCTGGGAGAGATATGAGCGGGAAATTTTGCCGGGCGTGCGCCTTGCAAACGGAGAATATCTGGAGAACATACGCCGGACGGGGTATGGGTTCTCCTTTGATCTGGATGCGGAAGAGACCATATTCAATAAGCCCGCGCTTTTTTTGACTGCCCGGCAGGATTCTGCTACCGGCTCCGGGATGCATATAAAATTCTGGAGCACTATCCCCGCGCTACGTTTGCCGTGCTGGACCGGGCGGGACATAACCTCCAGATCGAACAGCCCGCGCTCTTTGCGGGGCTGACGGAGGAATGGCTGGACCGCGTGGAGGAAGCAAGACACACAGCAATGTAACACTTCAAAAAAGCCGCCGGAATTCCGGCGGCTTTTTTTGGCAAATCTAAGAGCAGACTTGTAAAGCTTGCATTGCACTTTGACAAGTATGCTTGACATAATGCGCTGCCATGCTATATTATCTTATCAAAGGAGGTATTTCATTGCATGGCAAAACTAATGAACCGTATAAGGGTTGCGAGGGCCGAAATGAATATCTCGCAGGAACAGCTGGCGAATATGGCGGGCGTATCCCGGCAAACGATCAGTTCTATCGAAACAGGGCAGTACTGCCCAACGGCCAAACTGGCGCTGATCCTTACGGTATGCTTAAAAAAGCGTTTTGAAGATTTATTCTATTTGGAGGAAGAAGAATAATGAAAAAATCCGGCGATAACAAGAATACTGCCCTCTATGGGGTTGTTGATGAGCGGGTGAAGGCTGTTGTATACCAGGGCGATGCGTACACCGGACGCTTTATGCTGTTTGCTGTTTTACTTGATGTTTTTGTACGCGGATTAAACTTAAACCTTGCGTTTATCCAATCAAACTGGGACTTGATCGCAATTGTAATGGTTGGCTCGCTCATTTCTACCATACATCAGATGAGAAACAAAGTTATTTTACAGGTCCCGTCTTCCCGGAGCATTCTCTTTCTGATTGCTGTGATAGGCATAAGCGCTATTCTGGGCTTTGTGTTTGCGTTCGTTTTACCCAAGTGATAAAACGCAAAAAAGCCGCGTTACGGCTTTTTTAATGTTGAACGATATTGCGTTTACACAGCGGCTTCGCGTTTTTTCTTCTTGCTTCTGGAAATCAGGAACCCCGTCAGCCCGGCAAGCGCGAATGTGAGCGCGCCGCCTACAATGCCCGAAACGCTCGTGCCGGTGCCGCTGCCGTCTGCATAGTCATAGTCCGGTAAAAACGCGGTCTGTTCCTGTATCTGAGCGGCGCTGTCAAACACCTCGCCCTTTGTTGCAAGCTCGGCGGTACCCGCCACCCTCTCCATGGACCATTCAAGACCGTCGGGATAGGAAGAAGCAAACAGGGACAATATGCCGCCTGTGAGAAGTGCGATTATGCCTAAAGAGACAAGCACCTTCTTCATGGAAACGCCGGTTGGGATGCTGCTGCCCGCGTTGGCGCTTTCAAACAGCTCCGGCCGCATGCGGTAGACAAAGCAGAGCACGGCGGCGGTGACAACGCCTTCCGCTACACCGATGGCGAGGTGGATGGGCTGCATCAGCAGCAGGAAGGACTGGAACGGCAGTTCCGTAATGCCGGAAGCGAGCGTTTCAAGCACCACGCCGAACGCGCCAAGCTGGAGACCTACCACTACGGAAACGATGGACGCCACCGTGATTCGTTTAAAAGTCAGTCCCTTCTTTACAAGCGGCTTCCAAATCAATGGATACACCAGCAGGCAGGGGATGACCCCCATGTTAAATATGTTGCAGCCTAAGGCGATTAAGCCCCCGTCCGCGAAGAACAGCGCCTGAATGATGAGCACGGCGGCAAGCGTCAAAAGCGAAGGAAAACCGCCGAGCATCGCTGCAAGCAAAATGCCGCCGCCGATGTGACCGCTCGACCCTGTAGCGGGAATGGTAAAGTTGATCATCTGCGCCGCAAACACAAAAGCGCCCGCAACGCCCATGATGGGAACCTTTTTTTCACACAGGTCGTCCCGTTTGATTGTTGCAATGGAATACCCCACAGCCCCCAAACTGACTGCGGACATCGTAAGCCCTACCGCGGGCGAAAGCAGTGCGTCTGCCATATGCATAGTAGAATTCCTCCCCGAAAAAATATGCCACAAAGACACCGGCGGTACTCCGCCTCATGATGCCTTCGTGGCATTCGTTTTCTTTGGGATCATGGGTTTTTGCATATCTTCATAATATGCTTACAGCCTGTATCTTATCGGAGGTTTATAAGAATTGCAATACATACCCCGGGTACCGGATACCCGGCAAACGCAGGGGCTTACCGTTCCAGAGTCTTCAGGATTTCGATTGCCGCGTCAATCAGGTTGGGCAGCGGCTCCGGCTTTAGCCCTGCGATATGAAGGTTGCATTTGTTGAGCGGGATGAGGATTTTTGCGGCCGGGCTTTCCCCTACCGCGCAGGCGACTGCGGGAGAGATTTCCCCCAGCAGGGAATTTGCGCTCAATATTGCGACAGGGCCCATGATAACGTCCGCTGCTTTCGCATTGTAAGCGATCGCGTTGTCTCCGGAAGCGCCCATATCCGCGCCCGCTTTCATCATGCTCGCGGTTGCAAGCGCGTTGGTGCCGAGCGCAATGATCTCATGCCGCGTTCCGGTCAGCTCCCGGATTCGCTCTATGATTGTGCGACCGATACCGCCGCCCTGTCCGTCTATGACCGCTATTCTCATCCTGTCCTCCCATTCCTCTGGTTCCCCGGTTCACGTATAGTATAGCAGAGGTTGAATACCTCCGCCATTGCGCTGCTGCCTGCTGATGTATTGCCACGCTTATTAAAGATGGCCGCAATTTACGAAAAATGAATAACTCGATCATTATTTATTCATTTTTATGAAAAACGAGCTTGACATCTATGAAAATGACGAATAAAATGAAAGAAATATTTTTTAGAATTTCATATCGTTCTTTCCGGTTGGGCGGACGGCAGCATGCAGGAAACATGCGGCCCGATGTTTTCAAGTTTGGAAGCTTAAGGGTGGGGGCTTCGTTTTACAGAAGCTCTGCGCCCTTTTATTTTTCTTAAAAGAGATACGGCACAAAGATGTGCATTGGGAATGTTATCCCGATGCACATCTTTCTTTTATATACAAAAAATTTGAGGGGAGTGTTTCTATGTTTTCATCTGTTGATACCGTTTGGGTCCTGGTGGCGACTGTGCTGGTGTTCTTTATGCAGGCTGGGTTTGCCATGGTGGAAACCGGCTTTACCAGGGCGAAAAATGCCGGCAACATCATCATGAAAAATCTGATGGACTTTGCGCTGGGCGCGATTGTGTTCTGGGTCATCGGCTTTGGCCTGATGCAGGGGGACTCATTGGGCGGCCTAGTTGGCAAGCTGGATTTTCTGATCCGCGGCGAGTACGGCCCGGGCAATATCCCGACACCCGTGTTTGTCATTTTCCAGACGGTGTTTGCAGCCACCGCGGCCACCATCGTTTCGGGCGCAATGGCGGAGCGCACCAAATTTATATCCTACTGCATTTACAGCGTTGTGATCACCGCGTTCATCTATCCCGTATCCGGCCACTGGATTTGGGGCGGCGGTTGGCTGAGCGAGCTCGGCTTCCATGATTTTGCGGGTTCCACCGCCGTTCATATGGTGGGCGGCATCGCGGCGTTTATCGGCGCCGCCATGCTCGGGCCCCGCATCGGGAAATACGGCAAAGACGGCAAGCCCAAAGCCATTTTAGGCCACAGCGTTACGCTGGGTGCGTTGGGCGTATTTATCCTGTGGTTCGGCTGGTTCGGCTTCAACCCTGGCTCCACGCTTTCCGCATCCGGAGACGATATGCTCGTTTCGGTAGGCAATATCTTCATGACCACCAACCTCGCTGCTGCGGCAGGCGCCACGGTTGCCATGATACTTACCTGGGTCCGTTATAAGAAGCCCGACGTTTCGCTTACCTTAAACGGCGCATTGGGCGGCCTTGTTGCCATTACGGCGGGCTGCGACGCGGTATCCCCGTTTGGTGCTGTCGTCATCGGCGCGGTTGGAGGCCTGCTGATCGTATTTGTCGTTGAATTCCTGGATAAAGTGATAAAAGTTGACGACCCTGTGGGCGCGGTCGCGGTGCATTGCTTCTGCGGCGCTGCGGGCACGCTGATGGTCGGCCTGTTCTCTGTAAATGAGGGCCTGTTCTACGGCCATGGCGCAAGGCTATTGGGCGTGCAGGCGCTGGGCGTTCTCGCGGTGGCCGCTTGGGTCGGCGTCACCATGTTTCTTCTGTTTACGATACTCAAGCATACGGTCGGCCTGCGTGTGACTGCCGAGGAAGAGATTGCCGGTCTGGATGCGGAAGAGCACGGCTTGGCGAGCGCGTATGCGGACTTTATGCCCGCCCGCACCGCGGCGCTGCATGTATCCGGAGAAGCCTCCGAGCATCCTGCCGTTTCCGTGGAGGATGCGGTCCCCGTGGTACACAGGTCCGCGCCTGCTGCAACCGGCTCCGATGTAAAGATGACCAAGGTTGATATCATCACCAACGAGCACAAGTTTGAAGCGCTCAAGGAAGCGCTCAACAACATCGGCATCACCGGCATTACCGTCACAAACGTTATGGGCTGCGGCATGCAGAAGGGCGCCACCGAGTTCTACCGTGGCGTTCCTGTGGAGATTAACCTCCTGCCCAAGGTGCGTCTGGAGATCGTGGTGTGCAAAGTCCCGGTCCACACGGTGGTGGATACCGCAAAGAAGGTGCTCTACACCGGCAATATCGGCGACGGCAAGATCTTTATCTATGATGTGGAAAATGTCATCAAGGTTCGTACCGGAGAAGAAGGCTACGCCGCGCTGCAGGACGAATAACGAACACAACGCATCCAGTCGATTGCCCCGCAGAAAGGCTTTCTGCGGGGCTTTCATAAAGGCGGGTATATTGACTTTTTTGGGATGATATAGTAGTCTACTTAAAATAGAATATTGCCCGGTTCCGGTTGGCGGATGGCCGTTTGGGGTCGTCCGTTTCAAGATTTTGTAGCTTAAGGGTGGAGGCTTCTTTTTTGAAGCGCTCCACTTTTTATTTTCTCATTTGCGGATGAGAATCACACAAAAAAGGAGGTCTTATTTGTGACGGTTTCCAATGCCATTCTTACCGCGCTCTTTTGTTTTGCCATGGTATTCGTTATTCTTTTGTGCCTGTATCTCCTGCTCAAGCTGTTTTCTGTGCTTTTTGCAGGGTCCACTGACAAAAAAGAAAAGCAGAAAGCGCAGTAAGGAGGAAAGGCTATGTTTTCGGATGCAATCATAAAAATATGGCAGGATTCCGGCTTTGCCGCGCTCACAATCGAGCAGGGAATCATGCTTCTTGTCTCTTTTGTTCTGATTTTCCTGGCTATTGCGAAGAAATTTGAGCCGCTCTTGCTGCTGCCTATCGCCTTTGGCGTGCTATTGGCGAACCTTCCCCTTACCGGGCTTATGGCCGAAGCTGTGGGCGATGAATCGGGCGGCCTGTTGTATTATTTATATCTGGGCGTCAAAAAGGGCATCTATCCCTCTCTGATCTTCTTAGGCATCGGGGCCATGACAGATTTCGGGCCGTTGATTGCCCGCCCTAGCAGTCTGTTCCTGGGCGCGGGCGCGCAGCTTGGCATCTCGGTGGCGTTTGTGCTGGCCATTGCGTTCGGCTTTGATCCGAAAGAGGCCGCTTCCATCGGCATCATCGGCGGCGCGGACGGACCCACGGCCATTTATCTGACCACAAAGCTTGCCGACCATCTGCTGCCGGCTATTGCCATCGCCGCGTATTCCTATATGGCGCTCATTCCCATTATACAGCCGCCGCTCATGCGTATGCTGACCACCAAAAAAGAGCGTGAAATCGTCATGAATCAGATGCGGGAAGTTTCCAAGCTGGAAAAAATCTGCTTTCCCATCGTGGTCACGGTATTGTGCGTGCTGCTGCTCCCTTCCGTTGCGCCGCTGATCGGCATGCTGATGCTGGGGAACTTATTTAAAGAATCCGGCGTGGTGGAGCGTCTTTCCAGCACCGTACAGAATGCGCTTATCAACATCGTGACCATATTCTTAGGCGTCACCGTGGGCGCAACCGCGCAGGCAGAAACATTTTTACAGCCCGAAACGCTCGGGATCATCGGGCTTGGGCTGCTGGCGTTCATATTCAGCACCATCGGCGGTCTGCTGCTGGGCAAACTGATGTGCTGGTTGACCAAAGGGAAAATCAATCCGCTCATCGGTTCCGCGGGTGTATCCGCCGTACCCATGGCGGCGCGCGTTTCCCAGGTGGAGGGGCAGAAGGCAAACCCTTTGAGCTACCTGCTGATGCACGCGATGGGGCCGAATGTGGCGGGGGTCATCGGCTCGGCGGTGGCTGCTGGTATCCTGCTCTCGTTGTTTGGAAAATAAATTACTGCAAAAAGGCGGCAGAGTTCTGCCGCCTTTTGCATTGCGTTTATTCGCATACAAAAGCGAGACATGAGCAGGCGCCGCATGCTACAATAAATTGAATTTTATTCCATAACTTGCAATGGAGCGGACGATGAGACGGCTTGCGGCGGTACTTGTTTTTCTTCTGGTTATCAGTATCCCGTTTACGGCGCTTGCGCAAAACGCACCCGATGCTGCCGTGCGCGGGGAGATCGACGCATATGTCGCGCAGCAAATGGAGTGGGGCAGGCTGCCCGGCGTTGCGCTGGGAATTGTAAGCGCCGACGGTACCGCATTTATAAAAGGATATGGTACCGCGGGTAATGGCGCCAAAGTGACGGGGGAAACGGTGTTTCCAATCGCCTCCGTCAGCAAGGTGTTTACAGCACTTGCGGCGCGCCAGATGATCAATGCAGGCGTGCTAGATGAAAACGCCGGCGTTCAGGAGTATCTGCCCGGTTTTTCTCCAATGTTTCAGGGGCGGCCGGTTCAAGTTACGGTTCACCAGCTGCTTGCGCATACGAGCGGCATTGCAAAAATTCAAGGAGGCGCGCCGTATCTCTATGGTCCCGATACCACGTTTGAGGAGATCGCGGAACGGGAACGCAATCTCACGCTCGTCCGTCAGCCCGGCACAGAATATGAATACTCCAATCTCAATTACCTGCTGCTGGCGTCCGTAATGGAAGCGGCCTCGGGTACGCCGTATGAAGACTATGTGAGCAATCATGTGCTTTCCCCGCTTGAAATGGGGCATACCTATCTTCGTGCGGATCAAATTCCGCAAGAGAAGAAGGCACAAGGGCATATCATGCTGTACGGCCTGCTCCTGCGCATCCCGTATCCGGAACCCAACACGTTGCTGCCCACGGGGGGCATCTATACAAACGCCGGGGATATGGCACAGCTTTTATCTTGTTATCTTCAGAATGGCTCGTGCAGCGGCAAATCCGTGCTTTATCCTGCCAATTACGGTGAAGGTGTTCCGCCTGCGGGGAGCTTTCATGATATTTACTGGATACCCGGAATAGATGCGCGGCGGGAAATGTTCCACGATGGTTCTTTGCCTGAAGGTACCTCGTCCATCCGTATCGACAGGCAATCCGGTTATGCGGTTGTGGTATTGGTAAATGCAAATGATCAGGATCTGTTTTTTGACAATGGCATTTCCGCAGGGACCATCAGCCGGGATCTCCTGCAATATCTAAAAACGGGTACCTTCCCGGAGCGAACAGTGCCGACCGGCGCATATGAGCGGATTGCGTTCCCCGCTGCCGTGTTTGCTGGCCTGATCTATTACGTTGTCAGCAGCGCAAGGCGTTTGTTTCAAAAGGAGAAGTTTCCGCTCGCCGGGCTGTTGGTGGATGGCATATTGCCATTGCTTGCATTACTGTTGATTCCCATCTATTACGACATCAGCTGGGGCTGGTTGCTTGCCTACCACCCGGAGCTCAACAGCACGATATTGGGTTGCACAGGCATTTTGCTTATGAGTTTTACAGTCAAGGCAATTCTATATGTGAGAAAGAGAAGGCAAAAAACTGTATAGAGAAAAGTAAACGCCGCGCTACTGTGCGCGGCGTTTTTGCTGCTTGCGCGGCTCCGGTTGCGTTCCCGTCTGAAGCTCCGGGAACTTGAGCATATATAAAAGGATTTGCAGCGTTACCGCGTCGCGGAAACGGCGCGGGTCCAGCCCATAAAGGTCGCGCGTCTTGTTCAGGCGGAAAATGAGCGTGTTGCGGTGGATGTGCAGCGCCGCTGCCGTTTCATTGACGCATTTGTCCTGCTCAAAGTAGGTCTGCAGCGTCTCAAACAGTACGGGGTCAAGCTCCCTTCCATTTAGGAAGCTGTCCATAAAGGCCTGTTTGGTCGGGTCGGGCACGCCGTCGAGCAGGCGGAAAATCTGGTGCTCATAATAATAGATAATTTTCTTCTCCCCCGCCAGGCGCTCCACAATCCGCACGCTCTGCGCGGCGTCAAAGAAGCTCGCGCGGTACCCCGTCAATTCCCGGCAGGGCTTGCCCACGCCGATATAACAGGTCTGCCCGCATGCGTTGAGCCGTGCGATCACGTTTTCGCACATCGGCTCAATCGCGGCCACATCCTCCTTGCTTTTCGCGCGTACGGCAAACACATACTGCCCCTGCCCGACATAGGCGTAAAAATGGATTTTCAGGTGGGCGTAGATGATGGAATGGATGGACTGCTCGTTCATGGAAAACTCGTTGTAAATGACGGGGGAGGTGCGGATCACCACGATGCTGCAGGTCTTTCCGGTATCAATGTTCAAAAACCGCGCCTGGTCCTTGAGATTTTCGTAATCCTCAACTTTTTCGGCGATGAGATTGCTTACCCAGTTATCAAGAAGCTTCCGCTTGTAGTTGCTTTGCTGCGCAAGCTGCGCCTGCTCCATCAGGGAGATCACGGCCACTTTGATGACGGAAGCGATGGGCAAAAGGATATTCGGCTCCCCTGTGAGGCCGATGGCGCCTACCACCTTGCCATAGAGTTCCAGCGGCACGGTAATGCCTTCCCGGGTACCGGCCAGCATCGGCGCATGCTGCGGATAGACCAGCAGGTTCTTGCGCGTTCCCATCGCTTCGATCGCGCCCTGGTGGAACGTTCCGATGCGCGCGGCATCGGAACTTGCGACAATAATGCCGTCATGGTTGATGACGTTGACAGGCGTATCCATCACCTGTTCCAGCTTATCCACAATGGGTTGCGCCAATTCCTTGGTAATGACCATAGTATTCACCTCTAACATGTATAGCCGGATGTGAAACGAGGCTGGCGTAAGGATTGTAATGGAACAGGGCTTGTTGCTGCATTGTTAAGAGTCTATGCGGAGAATTGTGCTTTTATTATATTGTGCATCGGTACAAAAATCAATCGTCATAAGCCCCAATTCTTGTAGGTAACGACATTGTTTGGGAGCAAAATGGTTCTATATAATGAGTGTATCGGGTCCATAAAATATCGGGGAGGATTTTGATGTATGGCATTCATTGATAAACAGGAGCAGCAGCTGCGCCCTGCGGAAACGTCCATGGCTCCCTATCCCGCAAAGTACATTACCTTAGCCAGCGGCGAAAAGATGGTGGTGCGCCAGCTTACCAGGGAAGAATGCCCCATTGTGCTTGAAACCGTCAAACCCCTGATGGGTGTGGAGCGGGATTTTTACGATATCGTGGCCTCCCGTATCTATTCGGAAGTCTTAGGCTATATGCGCTACCGCGTCAAGGACGAATATGTCTTCTTAGGCACCATCAAGGGCGAAATCGTGGGCGTGGTGAACGGGCGCATGCTCAATGAAAAAGTGGGTATGAGCTACCATACCATCACCATCCGGCAGGGTCTTCGCATCGGCGCGCAGCTGTTTGCGGCCAAGATGGAATATCATTTTGATTACCTCAATCAGGATGAAGTCTGGATCGTGGCCGAATCCCCCAACGGCTTCAAACGCTGGATGATCGAATACGAGCTTGTCTCCCGCCCCGAGACGTGGCATGAGCTGGGCGGCGTGCCCACCTATGTCCTCACCCGGGAGCTTTGGGAAAAACACAAGGCGGCAAAATGCACCGGCCGCCGTCCCGTGCCGGAAGAGCTGATGGAAACGGCGAAAAACCCCATCCTGCCGCAGACCTATCCGCAGATTCCCGGCTTCAAAAGGGGGTAGGCGTATGAGACCGGTCGGCATTGTCGGTGTGGGTCACACCAAATTCGGCAAGCACAACGGCTCGTTTTTGGAGCTTGCCGCCATGGCGGGCAAGGAAGCGCTCGACGACGCGGGCGTACGCCCGGTAAACGGCCACGGAATTGACCAGCTCTTTTTAGCCTCCATGGGTTCGGGTACGCTCAATCACTGTAGCGGCGCGGCCTCCGCGCTCGTTGATACGCTGAACCTGCGCCCGGCGATGGCGGAAACGGTGGAGAACGGCCCAGCCTCCGGCGCTTCCGCCATCAAACTCGCGTATATGGCCATTGCAAGCGGCATGTGCGATACCGCGCTTGTCATCGGCGCGGAACAGATGCGCGTGGTCAGCGGCTGGGAAGGCACGGATTTTGTAGCTACCATGAGCCATCCAGAGGCGGAATATCCCTACGGCCTTACGCTCCCGGCATTTGCGGGGATGTTTACAAGGCTGTATATGGACCAATACGGCGTCACGGAAAAGGACCTTTCCATCGTCAGCGTCAAGAACCATGAGAACGCCATGCACAATCCTGTGGCCCACATCCATTTGGTTCCCGATCTGTTCGCGGTTACCGAGGATGAGGACGCTCACGTGATCAACCCCTATGTGGCGGAGCCGCTCCGTGTCTACCATACCTGTCCGGTGTCGGATGGCGCCGCTGCCGTGCTGCTGAGTGCCATGGATACCGGCCGCACATTTAAAAAAGCGCCGGTGCGCATTGCCGGCATCGGCCAGGCGACGGATACGCATGTGGTGGCGGAGCGCGCGGTGCCGACCGATCTTTTTGCCGTGCGGGAGGCCGCGAAGCGCGCCTATGAGATGGCGGGCATGGGGCCGCAGGATATCGACGTCGCGGAACTGCACGACGCGTTCCAGATACTTGAAATCGCCGAAAGCGAGGAGGTCGGCTTCTTCCCGAAAGGGATTGGGCACCTCGCGGCCCGCGAAGGAAAGACAAAAGTCGGCGGCAAAATTCCCATCAACACCTCGGGCGGGCTAAAGGCGAAGGGCCACCCGTTGGGGGCGACAGGAGTTTCCCAGGTGGTGGAGATCGTGCGCCAGCTTAGATTTGAGGCGGGCGGCCGCCAGGTGGAAGGCGCGAAAACGGGTTTGACCGTTAATTTCGGCGGCTTTGGCAACAACGTGGTCGCCGTCATCCTTACCAAGCAGGATGCGCCCATTGGGGAGGTGCAATAATATGGAACTCTTCTATTATGAATGCGCCCAGTGCGGGGAACTGCACCATCCCAAGCATTTCGTGTGCCGCAAATGCGGCGGGACGGAATGGATCGAACATCCTTTGGGCGGGGAGGCAAGCGTGCTGACCTGGACCAAGGTATACAATCTGCCGGAAGGATACATGAAGCCCTATCTTTGCTTTTGCATTGCCCGGTTTGACAACGGCCTTACGGTCAGCGGCCAGATCAATATGGATCAGCCCAGGACCGGCATACGCGTGCGCGCAAGGGTCGACGTAGTAAAGGAGGCCGTGGGCAGGGACCATTACGGGTTCATATTCGAACCGGTGTAAGAGATCATACGCGTTGGAGGTACTTGTGGCATATTGCCGGGCCATCCAGACGGGAGAAGGAGTTATAAAGTACTGCGCCGGGAATTGTTCCGGCGCAGTGCACAGCGTGTTCCGGCGCGCCGTCAACCTGAAAATGGAGGATGCCCTGCTGTGTATCGCGACCCCTGACGTGGGCGGCGCGTATCATTGCCTCAATGTGGCGGAACAGGACCTGTCGTTTTTCGTGCCGGGCCAGCCGGTGCGCTTCTCTTTAGAAGGCATAACGGCTGGCGGCACGTTCATTTCTCTACAAAACGTTCCCTTGTACCGGTCTCCGCTGAAGCCCCTTCTGCGGGGTACGGCAAACGGTTCAATCACAACGCGGTTTAAACAGATCATGGACCGCAAAGCGCCCCATGCGGGCGTCCACACCGGCAGGGAGCCGGAGCTTCTTCGCTTACTTCATACAAAAGAACACGCCGCCGCTGCGGCAACGCGCCTTGTTGGACTTGGCCCCGGACTTACCCCTGCGGGAGACGATCTGCTGCTGGGGTATTTGGCGATTACTGCGCATATGGGGAGCGACGCGGAACGGCTAAACGCGCTTCGCGCCGCGATCCTACAAAACCTTTCCCGCACCAATAACATCAGCGCGCAGATGCTTCATGATGCCGTTTTCGGGCATTACCCGGAACGGGCCGCGGCGGTTGTAGCGGCGCTGTGTAAGGGAGAGGCGGAGAGCCTTACCGTGCTGCTGCCGCGCCTGATGGAAATCGGCGCATCAAGCGGCAGCGATATGGCGGCAGGCATGTACGGTGCGCTGTGCGCGTGTCATAACGCGGCGCAAGCGTCCGCCGCCGTTTAAACAATTGATACTAATTCCCGCTTAACTCCATTGCATAGCGCTGGCTCTTTTTCTGCCTGACTGCGTTGCAAAAACTTGAAATAGCGCTGCTATTCCTGCGTTTTCGCGCCTTATCAGACGAAAAAATTCCTCATCGCTATACAACGTTTTTAATCGCTCATTCGTATGACAGGGGGGATGGCAGTTGCAGCGTACAACGCTTATTCGGCACAATCTGTATTCCGATTCCGTGAGCCTCATGCGCATCGGCAACCAGGCGAAAGCGCTTGCGGGTGTAGAGGATGCGCTTGTGGGTATGGCGACGGAACTCAACAAAGAGCTGATTGAAACCATGGGCTGCATGACCGAGGCGGCGGCGAATGCGGGGCCAAACGACCTGGTCATTGGCGTCATCGCGCAGACAGAGGAAGCGTTGGCGGCGGCGATAGAAGAAATCGACGCATTGCTCCAAAATAAAAAGCGCGCTGCGGTACAGGGAAAGCAGGACGCTTCGTTTGAAACCATCGGCGACGCGGTGGAGCAGGGGGAAGGGTACAACCTTGCCGTCATTTCCGTGCCCGGCGCGTATGCCGCGCGGGAAAGCCGCATTGCGTTAAACCATGGGCTCCATGTGTTTCTGTTCAGCGACAATGTCCCGGTGGAGGATGAAATCCGCCTCAAACAGCTTGCCACTGCGCGCGGGCTGTTCCTGATGGGGCCGGATTGTGGCACCGCCATCATCAACGGCGTGCCGCTGGGCTTTGCGAACGCGGTAAGGAGGGGGAATATCGGCATTGCTGCGGCCTCCGGCACGGGGCTGCAGCAGGTGACCACACTTCTTCACCACATGGGCGCCGGTATCTCGCAGGCCATGGGTACCGGTGGACGCGATCTTTCCGCAAAAGTGGGGGGGAGGACGATGCTTTCCGCACTCGACGCCCTTGCGGAGGATGAAGAGACGAAGGTCGTCATGATCCTGTCAAAGCCCCCTGCGCCCGAGGTGGCCGAGGCCGTACTTGAAAAAGCAAAGGGCTTGAAAAAGCCGGTGGTCCTGTGCCTGTTCGGCAGGGAAATGAAGGGAGACCTTGGGGACATTGCGCTTTGCGCGGATATGGAGCAGGCGGCGTCAAAAGCTGCGCAATTGTCGCTGGGGCATCCTGTGGAGCTTGAGGATGCATACTTTTCCCTTGCCCCGGTGGAGCGGTTTAAGAAGAGGAGAAGGCCGGAGCAGCGGTATGTGCGCGGCATATTCGGCGGCGGCACTGTCTGCGACGAGGCGATGGTCACATTCCGGGCGCTTGGTATCCCCATCCGCTCCAATATCCCGCTTTCCAAAGAGGAGGCGCTTTCCGACTTACACCATAGCGAGGGCAACACATTTCTCGATATGGGGGACGATTATTTCACCAAGGGCAAGCCGCATCCCATGATCGAGCCCTCCCTGCGCAACAGGCGTATCGTCGCGGACGCGCTGCTGCCGGATACCGCCGTGATGCTTCTTGACGTGGAACTCGGCTATGGTTCCCACTCCGATCCCGCGGGCGTGCTCTTAGAAGCCGTGCGTGAGGCGAAGGAGCGGCTGGGAGAACGGGAAGTGCTTTGGATCGCTTCCGTGATTGCAACGCCGGGGGACCCGCAGGGGTATGCCGGGCAGATGCAAAAGCTTTTGGACGCCGGGTTCGTTGTGACGCTGAGCAATGTGCGCGGTTCCCGGCTGGCCGCATCCGTCGTGCGGGAAGGGGGAGCGGTATGAGTAAATTGTTTGGGCAGCCCATCAAGGCGGTCAACCTCGGCAGCCGGGATTTTTATGAGGATCTCGTCAAGCAGGGCGTCGAGGCCGTGCACCTTAACTGGAAGCCCGCGGCAAACGGCGATGCGGCGCTGCTTGCGGCGCTTGACCGGCTGGAAGGAAGCCCTGAGATTGAGGCCGCGAATATGGAAGCGCTCCGGCGCATCAACGAGGCCCACCCGTACCTGATTGATGTGGGCATCGCACGCGACGTCATCCCCGGTATGACGGAGGATACGCTGCTGCATGCCGGGCCGCCGATCGCGTGGGAACGCATGAGCGGGCCGCTGCGCGGCGCGGTCATCGGCGCGCTGCTGTTTGAGCGGCGGGCAAACACCCCGGAGGAAGCGCAGGCGCTTGCGGCATCCGGGAACATTATGTTCTCCCCATGCCACGAACACTGTGCGGTCGGCCCCATGGCGGGGGTGATTTCGCCTTCCATGCCCGTGTTTGTGGTGGAAAACCGCAATGGCGGCAACCGGACCTATACCACCATGAACGAGGGCTTAGGCAAGGTGTTGCGCTTTGGCGCATACAGCGAGGAGGTGCTTTCCCGGCTATATTGGATGCGGGATGTGCTGGCCCCGGGGATCAAAGAAGCGGTGCGGCTATCCGGCGGCATTGACCTGAAAGCCATCATCGCGCAGGCGCTGCATATGGGGGATGAGGTACACAACCGCAACAAGGCGGCGACCTCCCTTCTGATCCGCACGCTGCTGCCGTTTCTGCTCCAGGCAAGACTTAAAGAGGAAGAACGTCTCGCCATCATCCGTTTTATCAACGGCAACGACCATTTCTTCTTAAACCTTTCCATGGCTTCGGCGAAGGCCATGCTGGACTATGCGGACAATATCGAACACTCCACCATCGTCACGGTCATGACCCGCAACGGTACGGATTTCGGCATCCGTGTGAGCGGATTGTCCGGCCGCTGGTTCACGGGGCCCGCGGGGGAGGTAAAAGGGCTGTTGTTTCCCGGCTTTACGGATGCGGACAAAAACCCGGATATGGGGGACAGCGCCATTACGGAAACGCTGGGCCTGGGCGGCTTCTGTATGGCGGCGGCCATCGCCATCGTGCAGTTTGTGGGCGGACAGCCGGAGGACGCCATTGGGTTTTCCCAAAAGATGTACCGCATCACGGCGGGGGAATCGACTGTATTCTCCATTCCCGTGCTGGATTTTCGCGGCGCGCCCACCGGCATCGACATCAGAAAAGTGATTGCAACCGGCATACTGCCCCAGATCAATACCGGCATTGCGCACCGCGAGGCAGGTATTGGCCAGGTGGGCGCAGGGCTTGTGACCCCGCCCTGGGATTGCTTCCGTGACGCGCTTCTCGCGTTCACGGAGGGATTTTGATACTGCAATAGGGTTTCTGCTCAAAGCACATGCAATGAATAAGGGAGGTACCGTTATGATCAGCAACTGGAACAAAATCAAGATGTACGACCTGACCCAGCCCATCAGCCATCTGACTCCGCCATGGCCGACATACGAACCGCTGCAGATCAAGTTCTTCAAGCGCCTCTCCCCCAACGGCGCAAACGGACAGTTGCTGACCCACTCCAACCATGTGGGCACGCATTTGGACGGGCCGCTGCATTTTTGCACGCATGGCGGGGATATCGCAAGCCTTTCGCTCGACTATCTCTGCTCCGAGGGCGTGATCGTGGATTTGAGCGACATCTGCGAGGATTACAGCATCTACACCTCCAAGGATATCGAGGACCGCGTGGAGGTCAAAGAGGGCGATATCCTCATCCTCTATACCGGTTACAAGAAGTATTCCTGGGATCAGCCCGAGGCCGACGAGCTCCGGTACATGGTCAAACACCCCGGGCCCATGCGCGAGTTTGCGGATTGGCTGATTGAGAAAAAGATCAAATGGATCGGCGTGGACGCAGGATCAGCCGACCACCCGATGAACACCAAAATCCGCGAGTGGCAGCCCAGGGAAGCAAAACAGTGCGACAGGTACCTGCGCGAGAAATACGGCAAATCCCTGGAGGAACTCATGCCGGACGACGATTACCAGGTCATGCACATTCCGCTCTTCCCGAAGAACATCATCCATGTGGAGAACATCGGCGGGCAGGTGGAGGAAGTGTTGAATAGGCGCCTTATCATCGGCTGCTTCCCGTGGCGCTTTGTGGGCGGCGAAAGCTGCATCTGTCGCGTGGTGGCGTTTGATGAGGAATGATATAGAGGTATCGCCGCCTATGGCGGCGCGTCCTTGGCGGGGGACGCAGGCACTAAGCCTGCGGGCTGTCGCGATAGCTTATTTTATTTAATAGCGGGAGGAGCCGCGCGCCCCTGGGGACGGGTGCTCTAGAGAAGATGTTGCCCGCGCCGTCGCCGATAAGCCTGCACCCCCTGAGTACGGAACGGCATGGGTGCTCTTAGGAAGGGGGTTGGGGAAACGTAGTTTCCCCAAAGCAAAAAAATATTCGTCGGCGCTCTATAGCGCCGATACCTTGAAACCCTAAAGTGGTTTATCGACAGTCTGTGGCAGGGGAGTATAATGCCCCTGCCGCAAATCCAATCACATTTCGTTGCCCCGTCACAAAGCCACAGCAATCTTTCCCAACTTTTCTTAGGGGGTGGCAACATGCCGGAGTTTCTGCAACCGAAGTCCCTTGAACAGGCAATGGACCTGCTGCAAGAAAAGCAGGACGTCAAACTTCTGGCCGGCGGTACGGATCTTATTATCCTGCTGCGCAACCGCGCGGTGGACTGCCGGTATCTGATGGACATCAAACAAATCCCCGAACTTCGTACATTTTCATATACGCCCGAAGGTCTTACCATCGGCGCCGCGGTTACCTGCAACCAGGTCCTGCATGCGGATTTTCTAAAAGAAGAACACCGGGTGCTGCAGGCGGCGGCGATTACCCTTGCCAATACGCTTTTAAGAAACCGCGCCACACTGATGGGCAATATCTGCAACGCCTCGCCCGGTGGGGATATGATCCCCGCGTGCCTGGTGCTGGGGGCTACGGTTCATACCCTTTCCCCGCGCGGGGAGCGAAGCATCCCCCTTAAAGCGTTTTTTACCGGGGTCAAGACGCATGTGCTTGCGCCGGATGAGCTGGCGGTGAAACTGACGCTTCCCAACCAACCGGGGCGCGCGGTATACCTCAAAAAGCGGCGCATTCGCGGGCATGACCTGGCGCAGGTCGGGCTTGCGGGATTTTATGGGGAAGACCACACCCTCTCTTTTGCAATAGCGGCCATGGGGCCTATGCCGATCCTTATCGACGATATCGGCGTATTCCCTCCGGAGGCGCTGCCGGGCGCAAAAGAGGACATTGTAGCCAGGGTACGGGAGGGGGCAAGGCCCATATCCGATGTGCGCAGCTCAAAGGAGTACCGTCTGGCGATGCTTAATTACTTTACGGGGCTTGCGGTAGATGCGTTTGCCACGGGCGAACAGGTGGAGGTGCTGGCATGAAGCGCAATATCCATGTGAGAGTGAACGGGATCGATTACGACGCCATGTGCAGCGAAAACGCCACGCTGATTACCCTTTTGCGCGAGGAGTTGGGTCTGACCGGAACCAAGGAGGGCTGCGGCGCGGGTGAGTGCGGCGCGTGCACCGTCATATTCAACGGCGATGCGGTCAACGCCTGCATGGTCATGGCGATGGAGGCGGAGGGCGCCGAAATTTATACCATTGAGAGCGAGGCGCAAAATGGGGAGCTTTCCGATCTGCAGAAGAGCTTTCTTACGCACAACGCGTTCCAGTGCGGCTTCTGCACGCCCGGCATGGTCATGAGCGCGCGGGCGCTATTAAACAAAAACCCGCACCCTACAAAAGAAGAGATCATCGAAGCGCTGGAGGGCAACCTCTGCCGCTGTACGGGCTATGAAACGATACTTGCGGCAGTTTGGGCGATAGCAGGTGAGAACCATGACGAATGAGTATCGATATATCGGCAAAAGCGTGCCCCGCCACGATGGCTTTGAAAAGGTGACGGGCACCGCGCCCTATGTGGCGGACCTGAAACTAAATGGGCTGTTGCACGCAAGGCTGAAAACCAGCCCGCATGCGCATGCAAGAATTCTTTCCATTGATACCGGCAAGGCGGAGGCCCTGCCCGGCGTGCGCGCCGTCATCACGGGGCGGCAGGGGGCGGCGAAGCTGGGCATTTACATGGTGGACCGCTCCATTATCGCCACAGACAAGGTGCGCTATTTCGGGGAGGTCGTGGCGGCGGTAGCTGCGGAGGACCCGGAGACCGCGGCGAAGGCCGTGGACCTGATTGAGGTGGAGTATGAGCCGTTGCCCGCGGTGCTCGACGTCAAGGAAGCGGTAAAGCCGGAGAGCCCCCTCGTACACGAAAAGCTCGGGGAATATTCGCATATCAAGGGCGTATTCTTTCCGGTGGCGGGCACCAACATCTCAAGCCACATCAAGGTGCGAAAAGGAGATGTGGAGGAAGCGTTCCGGCGTGCGGACGTGGTGCTGGAAAACACGTTTGAGCAGCCCCAGGTGTTCCATATTCCGCTTGAAACCCATGGCACAATCGTGCAGTGGGGCATTGGGGACAAAATTAAAATCCATTCGAGCTCGCAGTCCCCGTTTTCCATACGGGACCTGTTTTCGGTGGCGTTCAACCTGCCCAAGACCAACATCGAAGTCAACGTGCCCTATGTGGGCGGCGGGTTCGGCGGGAAAAGCGGTATCCATCTGGAACCTCTTGTCGGCTTGCTATCCAAAGCCGCGGGCGGGCGTCCGGTCAAGCTCATCCCCACCCGGGAAGAGGAGTGTGCGACGCTGCCCTGCAGGCAGGGCCTGGTGGCCCGCATCAAGACGGGCGCGACCAAGGAAGGCCGCATCATTGCCGAAGAGGTGGAGTACCTGTGGGATGCGGGCGCGTATGCGGATTACGGCGTCAACATTGGCAGGGCGGGCGCCGTGACGGGCTGCGGGCCGTATGATATCGAAAACGTCAAAGTGGATTCAAAGACCGTCTACACGAACCACGTGTTCGGCACCGCCTACCGCGGGTTCGGCCATCCGGAGGTATTTTTCGGCATCGAGCGCCAGCGGGACCTGATGGCGAAGGCGCTCAACATGGACCCTGTGGAATTTCGCCTGAAAAACCTCCTGATGCCCGGAAGCAGGACGATCACGGGGGAACTCATTACCGAGAACACGGGGCGGCCGGATCTTTGCCTCAAGCAGGCGGCGGAGGCCATCGGGCTTCATACCCCTTACACGCCCGAAGAAAAGGAGCAGTTTGAAAAGACGGGGAAATACCGCGCCAAGGCGGTGGCGGTGCTGCAGAAATCCCCCGCTATCCCCACCTGGTGCGCGACCTCGGCGCTAATACAGATGAACGAGGACGGCACGGTGCGTTTAAGCGTAGGCGGCGTGGATTACGGTCAGGGTACCTATACGGTCATGCAGCAGATCGTAGCCGAGCGGCTGCACATCCCGATTGAAAAAATCGGCGTTTCCCACACCATCAATACGAACCTGAGCCCGTACGATTGGCAGACGGTCGCGAGCCGCATGACGGTGCTGTGCGGCAACGCGGTGTGCGAGGCGTGCGACGACATGAAAGAGCAAATCCTGGAGATGGGCAGCGTCATCCTGCGCGCGGCAAAGCATGAGATTGCGCTCGGGGAGGAGTGCGTCTATGTCAAACAGAACCCGCACCAGCGGGTGGGGTTTTCCAAGCTTGCCATGGGATATACGTTTGAAAACGGAAACGCCATCGGCGGCCCGCTTATCGGCCGGGGCAAGGCCATCGCTCAGGGGCTCACCACCCTGGACCCGGAAACGGGGCAGGGAAAGACGGCGCTTGACTGGACATACGGCGCGCACGCCGTGGAAATTGAAGTCGATACGAACACCGGCGATATCGATATCCTGCATATGGTAAGTTCCCTCGACATCGGCCAGGTGATGAATGAAGCGCTGCTGCGCGGTCAGGTGGTGGGCGGCGCGCTCCAGGGCATCGGCACCACGTTTTCCGAGGCGGTGTATTACGACGGAAAAGGCCGCCTGCTCACCCGCAACTTTACGGACTACAAGATTCCCACGTTCAAAGATGCCCCCGGCAAGGTGGAGGTAATGAGCGTGGAGACCCCGCAGCTCGACGGCCCGTACGGCGCGCGCGGCTGCGGCGAGCATCCGCTGATTTCGGTGACCGCGGTAATCGCGAATGCGTTGGCGAACGCGACCGGCGCCGAATTCTATGATCTCCCCCTTTCCGCAGACAGGGTGTACCGAAAGCTGCACGATCTGTAAACAGCATGATGCAAAATGGGGAGTGTCCTATGGCAAAACCAAAAAGGATGGGGGGATTGCGGCAAAGAATGGTTTTGTTTCTACAACGGAGGGTCCACAACCACAGTAGCCCCAAGTCTTACATTTTTAAGAGAGGTGAAACGAAATGGCAAAGGATCCGAAAAAAGCGGCAGTGATCGGCTATTTGCCGGATGAGACCCCATCTTTCGGCAAGCTGCTCATATTCGCGTTCCAGCAAGTGCTCGTCATGTTCCCCGCCACGGTGACGGTGGCGCTGCTTACGGGGTTCCATGTTTCCACCACCATATTCGCAAGCGGTCTTGCGACCATCAGCTTCCTGCTCATCACACGCGGCAAAATTCCTCTCTACTACGGTTCCAGCTTCTCTTATATCGCCGCGATTGTAAGCGTGACCGGAGGCGTCGGGTTTGGGCAGCTCGCGCCGGACGCGCTGATATCGCAGGCCCAGTTCGGCATCATATGCTCCGGTTTGGTTTCCATACTTGCAGGCCTTATCGTCAACCGGTTCGGCATGGAGAAAATTGAAAAGGTATTGCCGCCCACAATCACCGGTTCCATCGCCATGATCATCGGGCTTTCTCTCGCGGGAACCGCCCTTACCCAAGCGATTACGGACCCGGGCATAGCCGGCATCATGCCGGGAAGCGCTGCCATTGTCGCGCTTGTGACGCTGCTTGCCACAATCCTGTTCTCCGTCTATCTCAAAGGGGTGATGGGCCAGCTTCCCATACTCTTTGGTATCCTGGTGGGGTATGTTGTGGCGATCCCGTTTGGGCTGGTGGATTTTTCGCAGGTGTGGACGGGAACGGTCATTTCCCTGCCGCATTTCACGCTGCCGGCGCCCAACTGGATGGCGGTGCTCGCCATTATGCCCATCGCGCTTGCGACCATACCCGAATCCGCCGCGCATCTGTTCCAGTTGGATATCTATGTGAACGACCTTGCCAAGAAAAAAGGCAAGGGCGAATACAAGATCGCGAACAAGCTGGGGCTTAACCTGATCGGCGACGGCATGGGCGATATCGTCTCCTCGCTGTTCGGCGGCCCCGCGGGCACCAACTATGGCGAGAACATCTCCACCATGGCAATCACCAAGAACTTCTCCGTCAGAATGCTTGGCATGGCGGCCATCCTTGCCATCGTACTCTCGTTCCTGACGCCGCTCTCCAACGCCGTAAACACCGTGCCCTCCGCCGTTATCAACGGCGCGTGCATCTTCCTGTTCGGCGTTATTGCGGCCCAGGGCGTGGCGATCATGATCAACCAGAACGTGGATATGTTCAATGCCCGCAACCTTGCCGTCATATCCGTCATATTCGTCATCGGCCTTGGCGGCCACTACGGGTTTGAAGGCGGCATGATCCCGATATTCGGCGCGAAGCTTCCGGCCATTGCCACCGCCGCTGTTGTGGGGATATTGCTCAATCTGCTGCTCTCCATAGGAACAAATGAGAGCAAGAAGAAGGAAAAAGCGGCGCAGGCCGCGGCGAAGGATATCGCTTCTTAGTTTAGGGGAAGGGGAACCGCATACTTGTAAAGCCGCATCGAAAATCGATGCGGCTTTATTAAAAGACTTTCTATTCCGGGAATATCTTGAGACAGAGCCCCTTCCATTTACGCCGGGGGAAGTTCTTCCTCTTTTTGGCGGCAGTCAGGGCAAAGTCCCTCGAATACGGTCAAATGCTGGACGATTTCATAGCCGGTCTGTTCGGAAAGGCGGCGATCCAGTTCGTCGCTGTATGGGACGGGCGCGTCGCTCACCTTGCCGCACCGCATGCACCGTATATGATAGTGCGGCTCCATACGCCAATCGAAGCGGTCCACGCCGGGTACGACAACATGGCGGATCTCTCCGTTATCAGCCAAAAGGTTCAGGTTTCTGTAGACCGTTCCGCGGCTGATTTTCGGATCTTCTCCCCGCACATACAGGTATATTTGATCGGCAGTGAGATGGTCCCCGTGCGTTTTGACCGCATCAAAAACCATCTTCCGCTGTTTGGTGCTCCGCTGGGACTTCATCCGCTGCACACTCCAAGAAAAAGTTTACTCCATTTTACTTGAAAGCGTAGCCTTTATCAACCCGTTGTTGTCCAGCTTGGATAGTTCCCTGACCTGGTCCATGTTGAGGTTCAGCGCCTTCGCCATCCGCTCTCCGTATTCGGAATCGGCTAAGTAGCAGTGCACCGCATGGCGGTATTTGATGTTTTCGGTAACAGGCGCGATATCTGCAGCGGTGTTGTCGATGAGAATCTGCTTCTTATCCTCCGTAAGCACGCGCCACAGGTTCCCTCCCGCGCGGAAGCAATCATCGGTGGGATCGTCCTTGGGATCGTAGCGCCATACTGTGCCTTCAATAGGCAGCGGGGGTTCCGCCACCTCGGGCTGCGCGGTCCAGTAACCGGCGCTGTTGGGAGAATACGCGGGTGCGGCGCCATAGTTGCCGTCCACGCGCATTGCGCCGTCGCGGTGGTACTCGTTCACCTCGCACTTGGCGCGATTGACCGGGATCAGGTTGTGATTGACGCCCAGGCGGTAACGCTGCGCATCCCCGTAAGAAAACAGCCTGCCCTGCAGAAAGCGGTCGGGCGAAAAGCCGATGCCTGGGACGACGTGCGCGGGCGTAAACGCGGATTGCTCGACCTCCGCAAAGTAATTTTCCGGGTTGCGGTTGAGTTCCAGCTCGCCCACCTCAATCAGGGGAAATTCCTTGTGGCGCCAGATCTTGGTGATATCAAAAGGATTTTCATAGTGGTTCTTCGCCTGCTCTTCGGTCATGACTTGAATGTACATGGTCCATTTCGGATAGTCGCCCCGCTCTATGGCCTCGAACAGATCCTTGCCGTGGTATTCTCGGTCCATGCCGTTGATTTGTGCCGCCTCTTCGTTGGTCAGGTTCTTGATGCCCTGCCGGGTTTTGAAATGAAACTTGCACCAGACGCGTTCGTTCTTTTCATTGTATAGAGAGAACGTGTGCTCGCCGAAAAAGTGCATGTGGCGGAAGGACGCGGGGATACCACGGTCACTCATTACGATGGTGATCTGGTGGAAGCATTCGGGCAGAAGCGTCCAGAAATCCCAGTTGTTCTGCCCGGACCGGCGGCCCGTATGCGGGTCGCGCTTGACAGCACGGTTAAGATCGGAAAAATTATGCACGTCGCGGATAAAGAACGTGGGCGTATTATTGCCGACCAGATCCCAGTTGCCTTCTTCCGTATAAAACTTGACTGCCACGCCACGGATGTCACGCTCGCAGTCCGCCGCGCCCCGCTCGCCCGCCACGGTGGAAAAGCGGAGGAATAGGTCGGTCTCCTTGCCCGGTTGGAGAACCTTAGCCTTCGTGTACCTGGAAATATCATGCGTTACCGTCAGTTTGCCGTAAGCACCCCAGCCCTTGGCGTGCATACGCCGCTCGGGGATGACCTCGCGGTTGAAATGCGCCATTTTTTCCATCAACCAGACGTCCTGCATGACGACCGGTCCGCGAGGCCCCGCTGTGATGGAGTTCTCGTTGTCGGCGACAGGCGCGCCCACCTCGTTGGTCAGCTTCTTGTAATCATCCATGTCGATACCCCCTTCAAATTAAGATCATATATCAACAGGTCCGCCACGACGGATGCCTGCTAATATCCGGAATTGAATCAAATGGAAGCGCACATATACAGGACCCATAGGTACGCACAGGTTTTGGGGATCATCAGCATGCCCAGCTTCCGGTTCCTATTTACCCAAAGCACTACGGGGATATAAAAGGCGAAGCTAAGCGTAATGGCGAGCCACATCCAGCGTAAGCCCGGAACCGGCTGTGCGTGAACGCCAAAAAGAACGGCTACCGCGGCGCCCAGAAGCAAAAAAGGGATGTTGCGGTAGATGGCCCAGTTCACCGGGGGCGTCTCGCTGTACCAGCGATTTTGGCTGGAAAAGCACAGGATGACGCGTGAAGCGGCCAACGCGTATATAACAGCCGTCCAGTCCCGCGCGGAAGCGAAGGGAAACAGGGAAACCCCGATGTGCCAGAGCAGCACGTAGAATATTGTCATGGTGAGCGACGTAATCAGTTTTCCCAGCCCCATGGCTTTTCGTAAGCGCTCTTCGGCACCCGTCATGGCCGCGGCAATACGCGGCGCAAGGTGGAACATGTCGCCGAAAGCCAGCACAAGCGCCATGACTCCGGCCAGCGTCTGTACCCCTTTCGACGCGTTTCTCAAGATAAAGACGCCAATGGACAGTGCCAGGCAAAGATATCCGATATCAAATACGGCCTCAAACCAGCCGAAGATACGTTTCTGCGGCATTACCGCGGTTTCGCAGGCATTTTTGCTCATGGTGCAGTCTATCGCTTTCTGGGTTTTGCAATGGAGAGGATATGCGCTGTTACGGCAATGCCGACCAGCGCCAGGCAGCATATTATAAAGACCGTCCGGATGTGAAATGCGGAAATCAGAAGCATGCCCCACAGAAAAATGAGGCTTATTGCCAGCGTTTTTCTGGAGAGACCTTTTTTGTCCTCATAATTTCGGATGTATTCGTTGACAAAGGGGATTTTCATCACGCGCGCATGTAAGTTCGGGGTGGATACGAAGCAGCCGGCTGCTGCAAGGACGAAAGGCGTGGTCGGCCATACCGGAAGCACCAGGCCGATCGCGCCCATTGTGAGCAGCAGGAACCCCGCACCCACAAGCAATACGCTTTTTAGGTTCATCTCAAACCGTCCTCCAGATCAGAAGCAGAATTTGCTCCGGTTTTGGCGGCGCGCTTTCGATTGGGGTTGTGAGGGAACCATCCCTTTCTGACTCGTTCCTCCTGATGCTTCAGCTCACCGATGCTCCACAGCATAGTAAAGCCCAGCACCGCCAGAATGGCGGAAAAGACAGCCTGCGCAACAAAAAGAGACGCAGTACAGCACACTAGCCCGCCAGCCAGAAACACGGGCCAGATTTTGCTGGAGAAATAATATTCGCACTTGATGACGATGGGATGGAAAGCGCCAATGATGAAAAACACCATAGCGCCAATGATAACGCCGGACCAATGCATGTAGGGATCCTCCATTATTAGGACTTAATACTGATAGTACAATGCAATAAGGGGCATGTCAATAGTGTATTGCCACAAAATTTGTCCCTTTGTGATAGGTTAAAAAATTATACATTTTGGTTGCAATATTGAAAAGACTTCATACGGCTTAAAAAGTACACTATGCATGCAAGCATGGGGCAAAGCCGCCCCATCATGCCAAATCTTTTACGTATAGGGGAGGAGCATGTATGAAGAAAATCACTGCCACCATTTTGACGCTCTTACTGGTACTCACATTGTTTGCGGGCTGCAGCGCGCCTGCGGCAAAGACCGCGAATAGCAAGCTCGTAGTCGGCTTCGCGCAGATCGGCCAGGAATCCGGCTGGCGCGATGCGGAGACCGCTTCCATCCAGTTCTACGCGGGCCAGAACCTTGACACCATCGATCTGAAGTTCGCAGACGCCCAGCAGCAGCAGGCCAATCAGATCAAGGCCATCAAATCCTTCATTGAAATGGGCGTGGATGTCATCGGCGTAGCGCCGGTGGTGGAAACGGGCTGGGAAGCCGTGTTCAAGGAAGCGAAGGACGCCGGTATCCCCATCGTTCTCGTGGACCGCATGGCGAAGCTGGAGGACGAGAGCCTCTACGCTACCTTCATCGGCTCCGACTTTATTGAAGAAGGCAAGAACGCCGCCATCGAAATGAGCAACCTTTTGGGCGGCACCGGCAAGATCGTGGAGCTTGAAGGGACCGTGGGCGCTTCCGCCGCCAACGACCGCAAGAAGGGCTTCCATGATGAAATCGCGGCCAACCATCCCGGCATCGAGATCGTGGCCTCCCAGACCGGTGATTTCACCCGCGCAAAGGGCAAGGAAGTCATGGAATCTTTCCTCAAGACGTACGGCGCGGAAATCAAGGGCGTCTACGGCCATAACGACGATATGGTGCTCGGTGCGATCGAGGCCATCAAGGAAGCGGGCTTTAAGCCCGGCGTGGATATCAAGACCGTCTCCATCGACGGCGTCAAGGGCATCTTCGAGGCCATGGCTGCGGGCGAGGCCAACGTAACAGTAGAGTGCAACCCGCTCCTGGGGCCGCAGTTCTTCGATGTCTGCGCCAAGCTCAAGGCGGGCCAGACGGTAGAGAAGTGGATTAAGTCCGAAGAGGGCATCTACCGGGCGGATACCGCGGCAACGGATCTCCCG
Source organism: Bacillota bacterium (assembly GCA_023455425.1). Lineage (GTDB taxonomy): Bacteria > Bacillota > Clostridia > Christensenellales > CAG-138 > JAEYLA01. The sequence goes on from JAEYCM010000018.1 coordinate 67,350, forward strand.
AACCGCAAGTATTAAACAATCGGCGTGACGTACATCCGCTCCGGCCTTCACGCCGGAGCGGATTTTGTGCTATGGCGACTGACGATAAAAAAATGCGCCAAATCAGCGGCTTGGGGACGTAGGCATTCGGCTCCCCTTGCCTTAAAGCCAAATACCTTGGATTGGAGGAATATGCATGGAGCAAACGCAGCCGCTGCTTTCCATGCAGCACATCAGGAAGACATTTCCCGGCGTTACAGCGCTTGACGACGTGCACTTTACCTTGGAGCGGGGCAGCATCCACGCGCTGCTGGGGGAAAATGGCGCGGGAAAGTCCACGCTCATTAAGGTGCTCACCGGCGTGGAAAAGCGCGACGCGGGGCATGTATCGCTTGACGGAACGGAGATTTTTCCAAAGTCCGCGCAGGAAGCGCAAAATTTAGGCATCAGCACGGTGTATCAAGAGGTCAATCTCTGCCCCAACCTCTCCGTGGCGGAAAACGTGTTTATCGGCCGTGCGCCGGGCAGCAATGTTAAAATTGACTGGAAGACCATGAACAAACGGGCGGAGGAGCTTTTAGAGCGCTTCGATCTTTCGGTGGACGTGACGCGCCCGCTCTCGTTCTACTCCGTAGCGGTGCAGCAGATGGTGGCCATCGCCCGCGCGGTGGATATTTCCGCCAAAGTGTTGATACTCGATGAACCCACCTCGAGCTTAAGCGTGGTGGAGGTCGAAAAGCTGTTCGCCATCATGCGCAAGCTCCGGGACGAGGGCATGGGCATCATCTTCGTCACGCACTTTCTGGAGCAGGTCTATGAGGTGAGCGATACCATCACGGTCCTTCGGGACGGCAACTATGTGGGTACGTATGCGACGGCGGAGCTTCCCCGCGTGCAGCTGGTGGCAAAAATGATCGGCAAGGAGTACGCCGCGTTTGAAGGCGGCGCGCTGTTTTTTGACGATGCGGCGCAAAAGCGGGAGCTGCTGCTGCGCCTAGAAAACGTCAGCCTGCCGGGCACCATAGAAGGGCTGGATCTTGACGTAAGAAAAGGCGAGGTGCTGGGCTTTTCCGGGCTTCTGGGCTCGGGCAGGAGCGAGACGGCGCGCGCCATATTCGGCGTGGACCGCATTGCTTCAGGCACATTGACGCTGAAAGGGAAAGCCGTGGAACTGCATGAGCCCATCGACGGCATGCGCCGTGGCTTTGCCTTCTGCCCGGAAAACCGCAAGACAGAGGGCATCATAGGCGAGCTGAGCATTCGGGAGAATATCGTGCTTGCCCTGCAGGCAAAAAGGGGCATGTTCAAAAAAATCCCGCGCGCAGAGGCAGGAAAGCTTGCCGAACGTTATATTGCGGAGCTTTCCATCAAAACCCCGTCCGACGAGCAACTTGTCCACAACCTCTCGGGCGGCAACCAGCAAAAGGTCATCCTCGCGCGCTGGCTCGCAACAGCCCCGGAACTTTTGATCCTGGATGAACCCACGCGCGGCATCGACGTAGGCACCAAGGCGGAAATCCAGAAGATCGTGGTGACGCTGGCGCACGGCGGCATGGCGCTCATATTCATCTCATCGGAAATCGATGAAATGCTCCGGTGCTGCTCGCGCATCGTCGTGCTTCGGGATCAAAGGAAGGTGGCGGAGCTGGGCGGGGAGCAGATCAGCGAACGGACGATTATGGAACACATCGCGGGGGGTGAACGTCATGAAGGCGCGGTTTAAACGGTTCTATCAGGCGCAGGTGTTCTGGCCGCTGATGGTGCTGCTTGCCATTCTGTTGATCAACGGCGTCATCACCGGCGGAAAATTTTTTGCAATCAGCGTGGTGGACGATCACCTGTTTGGCCGCGTCATCGATATCATAAGGAACGGCAGCAAGCTGATGCTGCTCGCAATCGGCATGACGATGGTGTTAGCATCCGGCGGTACGGATATTTCGGTGGGTTCCATCATGGCCATTTCCGGGGCCATCGCCTGCAGCATCATCGATCGGCGCATCCTCCCCGCGGCGGACGGGAGCCTGTTTGTTTCCGTGGCGCTCGCGCTCGCGGCGGGCATACTCTGCGGGGCGTGGAACGGCCTGCTTGTCGCAAAGGTCAAGCTCCAGCCCATTGTGGCGACGATGATCCTGCTTGTGGCGGGGCGCGGCATCGCGCAGCTGATCACAAACGGAAAGATCGTCACCATCAATTCGGACGCGTATTATTTTATCAACGGCGGCTACATCCTGGGGATTCCGTTTCCCGTGTATATCGTGGCGTTCTTCTTGCTGCTTACATTGCTCTTTGTAAAAAAGACGGCGTTCGGGCTGTTTTTGGAGTCCATCGGCTGCAACCCCGTGGCAAGCCGGTTTGCGGGCATCAAGGTGGACCGCATCAAGTGGCTTGTATATACGTTTTCCGGCCTGATGGCGGCGGTGGCGGGCCTGATCGAAAGCGCGGGCATCAAGGGGGCTGATTGCAACAACGCTGGACTCTTCATTGAAATGGACGCCATCCTGTCGGTGGCGATCGGCGGCACGCTGCTTTCAGGCGGACGTTTTTCCATCCCGGCGAGCATCATCGGCGCGCTCATCATCCAGAGTATCACCACCTCGGTGCTGGCGATGGAGGTGGCCCCGCAGGCGACGCAGGTCGTCAAAAGCGTCATCGTCATCATCATCTGCCTGTTCCAGTCGTCCTCCTTCAAGCAGGCGGTCACAAAACGGACGCGCGCGGGAAAGGCGGTGGCAAAGATATGAAAAAACGGCAGGGCATCAAGAATCTTTCGCTGTTTATCACCATCATGCTGTTTATCGCGCTGTTCCTGTATGGGGCCGCGGCGTTTGACAATTTCTTCTCGCTGTCCACGTTTTTTAACCTCCTCAATGACAATGCGTACCTGATCATCGTCTCCACAGGCATCACGTTCGTGCTGTTGACGGGCGGCATCGATATTTCTGTTGCTTCCACGGTGGCGTTCACCTGTGTGCTTTCCGCGTTTTTGCTGCGGGAGGGCATGTCCGCCGGCGTTGTCATATTGCTGGTGCTGCTCCTTGGCGCGGCGTTTGGCGCGGGGATGGGCAGCCTCATCCAAAACTTCAGGCTGCAGCCCTTTATCGTGACGCTCGCGGGGCAGTTCTTCTTCCGGGGCATGTGCGCTGTCATCAGCACCGAGTCCATCCCCATTTCCAACGCGTTTTACATGGACATGGCGCTCAACAAGCTTGTGTTCGGCCGCGCCAAGCTCTATTTCTATGTGCTTATCGCGCTCCTTGTGGTGCTTGCCGCATGGTATACGCTCAAGCACACCCGCTTTGGCAGGAATGTGTACGCGGTCGGCGGTGGCGAGCAGAGCGCCGTGCTCATGGGCCTGCCTGTGGCGCGGACAAAGGTGCTTGTTTACACCATCAGCAGTTTTTGCGCCAGTTTGGGCGGCGTGGTGTTCAGCTTCTATACGCTCGCGGGGTATTCGCTCCAGAATATCGGGCTGGAGCTTGACGCCATTTCCTCCGCCGTTATCGGCGGCACGCTGCTGACGGGCGGCGTGGGCACGCCTATCGGCTCCCTGTTCGGCGTACTCATTCAGGGCGTGATCCAGAACCTTGTCACCTACCAAAACCTCAACACCTGGTGGACCAAGGTTGCAAACGCGGCGCTATTGTGTATCTTCATCGTCATCCAGCGCATCATCGCGTTGCGGGCGGAAAAAGAGCGGATGCCGTAAGTAGTGGCTGAACGTGTCAAAATAGGATGTATTTTCACAAGGTATCGCCACCTGCGGTGGCGACGGTAGATTATTTTATTTAATAGCGGGAGGGCTCACAGTTCGCAATGGTCGTATTGCGTCGCGGCAAAGCCACGCCTAATACTCCCTTGCTCACTGGGACTCCGCTTCACTGTTTCCGCCACAGGCGGCGTTCGGCTTTGTCCTCCCCGCGCCCCCGGGGCACGGGCATTCCCAAGAAAGCGGGTTGGGGAAACGCAGTTTCCCCAAAGCAAAAAAATCTATCGCCACAGCCCGCCGGCCTAGTGCCGAGGCGTCCCCGCCGAGGACGCGCCGCCGTAGGCGGCGATACCATAAGCCTTAGGTAGGCTATTGAAGGCTATGGCCTGCCATAATCAGGAAGCTTTCTATTGTGCGTTTGTCCATACCAACTTATAATTGGGGGAGGGGGTGTGCCGGGGGATGAAGCGATGGGTTCTATTGCCGAACGCGCAGTTTCGCACAAGGCTGGTGGCGCTCTATATCCTGATTGCGCTCATCCCTCTGGTGCTGTTCGCGCTCATCAGCGGCGCTCTTTCCATCTCCCGCGCGCAGAATACCGCAAGCTCCCATACGGCGCAAATGGTCAGCCAGGTCAGCAATTCCATCGACGTCTATATTCAGAGCATCGACAAAATGGCGAATTTCATCTCCCTTTCCCTCCGGAGGAATGCGGCTTCCGGAGTGCAGAGCGACTATTCACGCGCGGCGCTTAACGCCGCGCTTCGGGATATCGCGGCCTCGCACCCGGAGATTGCGGGTATTTTGGTCGCGATGGAGGATGGAGAATACATCCCCGTAGGCATGTCGCGAATTTCCCGTGATCCGTTCCGGGAAGAAGAGTGGTATAAACGCGCGGCAAGGACGCCTGCGGATATCGCGCTGGTCAACAGCATTGCCGGGCGCAATGTGACATTAAACGGCGATACGAGCACGGACAATGTATTTTCTTTGGCGAAAGCCGTGACCGATCCGGATACGGGGGAAGTTCTGGGCGTGGTGCTCTTTGACGTGCGGCACGATATTTTAAAGGACTCCATCAACAGTATCACCATCGGCGAAAACGGCTTTGTATTTGTGACGGACGCAGCGGGGAATATCATCTATACGCCGCTCAACGATATCGTCTACCGCGTCAACCCGCAGTGGCTTACGGCGGGGGACGCGATTTTCCCCGTTACCATCCGCAATGCGGAATACCAAATCCATGTCAGAAGCTCGCCCTATACCGGGTGGAAGACGGTGGGCGTGTTCGCGCTTGAAGAGGTGATGAGCAACGTCAACTCCATGCTCGTACTGCTCATCGTTGCTATGCTGGTTTCCATTGTTATCATTTCCCTTGTGGCGCTGCCGCTTTCCAATTCCGTGACAAAGCCGCTTTTAAAACTCCAGCGGCTGATGAAGCAGGCGGAATCGGGCGATCTTAGCGTACATTTCAACACCCAGTACCAGGACGAGATCGGCGAACTGGGCAACAGCTTCAACCACATGCTCAGCCGCATCGACGATCTCATTCATCAGGTATATGAAGAACAGCGGCACAAGCGGGATGCGGAGATGAAAAGCCTGCAGGAGCAGATCAAGCCGCATTTTCTCTACAATACGCTCGATACCATCAGTTGGATGGCGCGCGAGTATGAAGCGGCGGATATTGTCCGGCTGGTGGACGCGCTTACCAGCATGTACCGCATTGGCCTGAGCCAGGGGAGGGACGTCATTACCGTGGAGGAGGAGATCCGCCATGTGTCCAACTACCTCTACATTCAGGAAATCCGCTATCAGTCCAAATTGAAATACCGTATTGAAACCGACCCTGCCACGCTCAATGTGGAGATTCCCAAGCTCATTTTGCAGCCGCTGGTGGAAAACGCCATCTACCATGGCATCAAGAAAAAGCGCGGCGGCGGCACGGTTTTGATAGAAAGCGAACGAAAAGAGGATCATATCCGGCTGAGCGTCCGGGATGACGGCGCGGGCATGGACGCGGAACAACTGGCCCGGCTTCGCGCGGGGCTTGGAGAGGAAGACGGGCAGCAGAGCTTTGGTCTGTATTATGTCAAGGAGCGCATCCGCCTGTATTACGGCTCCGATTATTCTATTGAGGTGGACAGCGCGCCCGAGGAAGGCACGGCGGTGACGATCAGCCTTCCGTTTGAACGTTTGCCGGTAAAGGAAGCGAACAGCGATGTATAAGGTATTGATCGCAGACGATGAAGAGATCATCCGTCGCGGGGTGACGAGGCTCCTGCAAAAGGACCCGGAGCTTACCGTTGTGGCGGAAGCGGAGGACGGCGAAATGGCGCTCGAGCTTGCTTGTGCGCACTTGCCCGACCTGTTGCTGGTGGATATCAACATGCCTTTTTTGAACGGGCTGGAATTTATTGAAAAGCTGGGGGATTTGCTAAAAAACGCCGTCATCATCGTGATTACGGGGTACGACCAATTTGCATACGCGCAGCAGGCGCTGCGGCTGAAGGTATTCGATTATTTGCTCAAACCACTTTCGGAACCCGTGTTCTTTGAGTCCGTCAAAAAAGCAAAGGATCACCTTGCCCGGCATAGCAAGCAGGTGCAATACCTCAACTGGGCGCGCCTGCAGATTGAAAAATACCGCCCCGCGCTTTGCGCGGAGTTTACGCAGCGCTGGCTCAAAGGCTATTTCAGCGCGACCGAGGTGCAGGCGCAGGCGGAAAAGCTTTTCCTGACCCTGCCAGCGGCGGAAACGGGGCTGGTCTTATTCCGCCTGACAACAGACTCCATCCTGGCGGAACTCGAATGGGATGATCAGACGCTCTACTATGCGGCGGAAAACATCACGCGGGAAGTGTTTGCGCCCTGCTCGCCCGTGCTCACAGCGGAAACGTTGAGCGGGGATCTTGCGCTTGTCTGTTCCGCCAACCCGAAAAAACGCTTTTTCGAGTGCGCGGCGGATGCCAAGCGGCTGTTGCAGGAGCATCTTCCCGTAAAGGCGCTGCAGATTACGAAAATCAAGGAATGCTGGGCGGATATGCCCTACGCCATGGACGAAGCGGCGGAGGAGATGGAGCGGCTCGCGCAGTCTCCCTCCCTCATGCAGGATGTGCGCGCCTACATGGACGCGCATTTTATGGAGGAACAGTTTTCCCTGCAGGAGGTGGCGGATAAACTGCACGTTTCTCCGCAGCACCTCAGCCGTGTGTTCCGCAGGGAGACGGGCATTACGTTTATGGAGCATGTGACGCGGCTGCGTATCCGCCGCGCGTCCGAGCTGTTGTCCCAGAAAGAAATCAAAATTTATGAAATCGCGGAACAGATCGGCTACGCTAATCAGCATTATTTCAGCAGCGCGTTTAAGAAGGTGCTGGGCGTTTCCCCCATGGAATACAGGCGCAGCATGAAAAAGGAGTAGCGGCATGCGGGGTTTCCGGTACATCGCCATCGCTCTTTCGGCGCTGCTTGTGGTTGCGCTTTGTTCGGGTTGCGCCAAGAAGCAGGAAAGCTTTGCGGAGGTAGAATATATCATCGGCGTGTCGCAGGCCAATATGCGCGAGCCGTGGCGGCTCGTGCTCACCCGCGAAATCCAGGAGGAAGCGAAAAAATATAAGAACGTCCGCCTTGTGTTTACCGACGCCACGCAGGACAGCAAAAAGCAGATTGCGGATATCGAGCGCCTGCTGGGCTACGGCATTGACCTTTTGATTGTATCCCCCACCAACGCGGAGGAATTGACCCCTGTCGTCAGCCAGGTGTATCAGGACATTCCCGTCATCGTGCTTGACCGCGCAGTGGAAGGGTACGATTATTCGCTCTTTATAGGGCCGGACAACCAGCGCATCGGCAGGCAGGCGGGGCAGGCAGTCACCCGCATGGCGCAAGCTTGGGCAAGGGAACAGATGCCCGATGAACGCGCCAGCATGCAGGTACTCGAGGTGTTCGCGGAGTCCAATTCGCAGGCCACGGCCGAGCGCAGCGCGGGGTTCCGGGAGGAAATCGCGGGCAACAGCAAGATATCCGTGCGGACATTTGCGCTGAAAAACCAGCTGCGGGATACCGCGGAGGACGCGCTGCTGGCGGAGAAAGAGGCGCTTTCGGAGATCGATGTGGTATTCGCCCACAGCGATGATATCGCGCTTGGCGTTTCCCGCGCGCTTCGCGCGCTCGAAAAGGACGGCTCCATCCGCATTATCAGCATCGACGGATATTCCGGGGAAAACGGCGGGCTGGAGCTGGTGAAGAAAGGCATCATCAGCCAGACGGTCACCTGCCCTACGGGCGGCAAGGAAGCCGTGCGCTACGCGATTGAAATACTGGACCATGTCCAAGGCGTACCCAAACAGGTGATCCTGCGCAGCCACAGCATCATTAAAGAAAATGTGGAAAGCTACGAGCGGATGCAGCAGAGCCTGCCGCGCGAACTCATACGCCCCATCCGCGTGGGGTATGCGCAGGTGGGTCAGGAAAGCTCCTGGCGGCTTGCCAACAACGCCTCCATTCAATCCGCCGCGCATGCGTTCAATATCGATTTGACCGCGGTTGACGCCAACCAGAGCCAGCAGCGGCAGGTAGAGGCGGTGCGAAGCTTCATAAAAGACCAGGTGGACGTCATCGTCATTTCCCCCGTGGTCAACACCGGCTGGGATGAGGTGTTGCGCGAGGCGAGTGAGGCCGGTATTCCGGTGCTGTTGAGCGACCGCAATATCGAGGTGCCGGATGAGGATATGTTCCGGACATTTATCGGCGCGGATTTCAAAGAAGAAGGCCGCCGCGCCATGCGGTGGATCCTAAACAACGTACCCGCGGATGAAAACGCGCGCATCATGAATATTATGGAGCTGCAGGGGACGGTCAACGCTACCCCTACGGTGGAGCGCAAACAGGGGTTTGAGATGCTTCTTGAAAAGAACGCCCAGTACCGCATCGTCCATTCGGAAAGCGGGAACTTTACGTTCGAGGGCGGAAAGCAAATCGTGGAGCGGTATTTAAAGGCGCATGATTGGGATATCAATATCATATTCGCCCATAACGACGATATGGCGCTTGGCGCGATTGAGGCCCTGGAGACGCATGGCCTCAGGCCGGGGAAGGAGATCAAAATCGTTTCTGTGGACGGCACAAGGGCCGCTCTTGACGCCATCGTGGCGGGCAAGCTCAACTGTTCCGTGGAGTGCAGTCCTTTACTGGGGCCGCAGCTGATGAAGGCCGTTACAGACCTGATGGCGGGCAAGGAACTGCCGCTTCGCATTATCACGGACGAGGTCGTATTCACGCAGGAGAACGCAAAGAAGTCCCTGCCGGGGCGCACGTATTGAGCGGGTATCCCTGCTGGAACAGGGATTTCTTTTAAATAAACGGGCGGATAGGCGCATAAGGATAAACAGCTTCAAAAAAAGGAGTGGTATCCATGCAGCCTTCCGGCGCCCAAAGAACGTACTTGCTCAACCAGGTGGAATTTGCTTTTACGCTGCGCAGACTTTTGATAGATTACGCGCATTGGGCGCGGGAACTGATTCTCCTTTCAAGTATGGCGGGGATTGATACGGAGGCTGTGCAGCAGCGGCTAAGGCGTAATGCGGAAGACTTATCAGGGATTGTCCGTCAATTGTACGGGGAGCGCAATGCCGCGCAGTTTGAAGGGGCTTTGAATGCCCAAAACGCCTTGATTCTTGAACTAATCAATGCGGTTAAGGCCAATGATTCGCAGCGTATTGAGCAACTCAATACGCAGTGGTATGCCCTCGCGGATACCACCGCCGAGTTTATCGCCACATGGAACAGCAATTTTGACCGGAACGAAATTCAGACGACATTCTATGATTTGATCTACATGACCGAAAACGAAATCATGCAAATATTTTCCGGCAACTATGCCGAAAGCATCCGGCAGTATGATCAGATCGTCGACCGCATCATGGATATGGCGGAGGACATCACGTTCGCCGTTATGCGGCAGCTCCAGATATAAGCTTCAGATATTTATAGATACAAACATCCCGGAATTGAGCATCCGGGATGTTTTTGTATGAGTAACGCATCGGAGCGTTTAAGCGGTTGTTCAAAGCCCGCTGTACGATGCCCAACAATACCGGCTTCGAGGCAATGAGCAGAAAATGGGATGCGCAGGAATACGTAAAGGGTTTTTCTGTGCAGCCCATCTATGGGGTGAATAAGCTTCAATACGCAACGGAGCAGCAATATAAATCAATCTCGCAACTCAAAAGACATAATTCCATATTTATATACATCTTTCATCATTTACTATTTATTTAAAAATATGATAACCTAATAATAACACGTATACATGTCTTCATTTGCCCCCAAAAAACAAATCAAGAGGTAAACGGATTGAAAACAGTACGGTTTTCGATATTAAAGGCAATCGTCATCACAGTACTGCTTGTGGGCTTTACCGCGCTCCTTTTTGTGCTCAACAGGCCGCAGGAGGGCGCTGTACCCACGGCTGCAAGCCTGCTGCAATTTGCCCGCGCGCGCGTAACGGAAATCGCCGTAGACGACGCCTATCCAGACACATGGACGGAAGGTCGCCGCCTCGGCACACAGTACGTAATCGTGCGGCTTGAAAGCGGCGCGTACAAGGGCTATGAGCTTCCCGCTGTCAACTATTTAAACGCCTACACAAATGTTGACCTAAAGGCAGGCACGCCCATCATCGTCCGCCTGGACTACGATGACGCCGGCAGCCTCTATGTGGCCTCCATATCCAACTATACCCGCGATGGTGTGATGTTCGGCCTTTTGGCCGTGTTCGCCGCCCTTATGGTTGCCTTTGGCGGCAAGAAGGGAGTTGCGTCGCTGCTTGGCCTTATATTTACGGTGGTTTGCATCTGGTTTTTCCTAATTCCGCTGATACGGCGCGGCTTCCCCGCTATTCCTGCGGCCATTATACTCGTGGCCGTCACCACCACCGTTTCAATGCTGCTGCTCAACGGCTTCAGCGCAAAAACGCTGTGCGCCATCATCGGCTGCGTTGGCGGCGTGCTGGTGGCGGGCGTTACCGCCGCCGTAGCAGGCGCGCTTACGCCCATGACGGGCTTTAACATGCCAGAGGCGGAGGATATTGTTTTGCGCGCGGGCGATCAGGGGCTCAAGCTCAGCGGGCTTTTGGTGAGCGGCATCTTGATCTCGGCCCTGGGCGCGGTCATGGACACCTCCATGAGCATCACGTCCGCGGTATTTGAGCTGCACGATATGAATCCCTCCATTGCGCGCAAAAAGCTGTTTCAGTCCGGCATCAATATTGGGCGGGACGCCATGGGGACCATGTCCAATACTCTCATACTGGCCTTCGCAGGCGCCTCGCTCAACACCCTGCTCCTGTTCCGCGTGTTCGACTATCCTTATTTGCAGATTTTTAACAGCGATATGATGGCCATCGAGGTCATTCAGGGACTTTCCGGCTCCATAGGCATCGTCTTGACGGTTCCGCTCGTCGCCGCGCTCAGTGCGGCTATGTGTGCGGCCCCTAAAAAAGCATTGACTACCCACAAGGAGGTGAACCCGCCCTTTCGTGCTTCCTGACATGGCGCGGCGCGGGCCATGGCCTGTGTTTTCAACGAACGACAATGCATCGCAGAAACACTAAAAAGTAAGCTTACGACCGGAGGTTTATTATGAGCAAGGGTATGAAAAAACTCCTCTCTCTGGCACTCTCCTTCATGATGTGTCTGAGTCTCGTTACTCTCCCTAGCACGGCAATGGCGACAGAAGCCCCTGGCACCGGGCCTATTGTGATTTGGGAGCTCTTTGCCGGAGGCGGCAGTGCAGATGGAATATATCATCAAAGATATATTGTATTAAAAAACACTGGAGACACTGCTGTAAATATCGGCGAATATACGATTTGGAAGGCAGCGCCAGCTGGGAATTTTTCGGATTCTTATTCTTACCAAATACCTGCATCTACCACGCTTAACGCAGGGGCTTATTGCTTTATTCCTTTAAAAGGTGCTACTTCTAATACCAGGCCTTTACCGCCGCTCACTCCATCTGCTACTTTAGTTGTTTTGCCAGCATCAAATAGCATTGACTGTGGTACCAGTGGAGCAAAGGTCGCAATAACTTCTGATGGCGTTGCGCCCACCAGTCCTACGGCCAGCAAGGTTGTCGATTTTCTTGGTTACGGTAGTGCAAATGCCTCTCTGGGTACCGTTTTAAGCATATCAGACAAGAAGCTTACTACCCAAAGCATCCAAAGGCAGACTTGGACTGGAAACAATAATGCCGATTATGAAATTAAAGACGTCGACTTAACCTACCTCTCCGGCGGCAGCCCTGTTACTGAATGCGCGAAGCCTACCGCCAACCCGGCCCCCGGGACGGTGAACGTGGGTACCACTGTAACCTTGAGCACCTCCACGTCCGGGGCTTCCATCTACTACACCACGGACGGCAACGAGCCTGTGGCCGGAACCTCTGCGCTGTACAGCGATCCTTTCGCCTTGCCCGGCAGTGTGGGTGATACTGTTACCGTGAAGGCTATAGCAACTAGGGGGGATTTAAATAATAGCAGTGTAGCAACATTTAACTATACCCTCTATGACGCCAACAAGGTGCTAACCATAAAGGAAGCGCTTGATCTTCCCAAGGGCAGCGATAGCAATAAAACACCGGCGACCGTAGAGGGGCAGATCGTTTACTTTTCCACTTCATATTCAAACCCCGTTCTTCAGGAACTAAACGCCGATGGCAACGTATATTCCCTGTATGTTTTCGGTACCGCACCTACAGGAGCGAAGGTGGGCGACACCGTACGATTGACAGGAACCTACTGGGTACGCTATGGCGCGCCGCAGCTTGACGGCCTGACCGCCAGCCAAATTATCGGCTCGGACACGCCGATGGCCGCTCAGGAAGTCACCATCAAACAGCTGCTTGATGCAAGCGACCCCAATCATGGTTTAAAGATATTGGGCCGCTTTGTAAAAATCAAGGATGTGACGCTGGGCGATGTCAGTGGTTCCAACATGGCGGTTAAAGACCCGTCTACCACCGCCAGCATCAACATCTACACCCCTGCACCGCTGCCCGTGGGTGTTACAAAGGGCGATGTTGTGGATCTTTACGCCATGGTGGGCTGCTACAACGCTACCGTACAGCTTTACACGGGAACTGCCGAAGCAAATGGTTATAACGTTTACGATGTTGTAAACGATACAAAGAAGCCTGTCGTTACGCTGCCCGATCAATTTTTACACGCAACGCCCGGCATGGATTATCTTGTCTCGGCAGAGGCTTATGACAACAAGGGCCTTCAATCCGTTGAGCTTACCTATACCATAGGCAGTGCAACAAAGACCGTGCCCATGGTGAAAAATACGGAAAACGGAAAATACGAGTATACGATCCCCGGCGCGGAGATTGTTTCTACTGCAAACAGCATCGCCATTACCGTTACGGCAAAGGACGTAACGGGGCTTACGGCTTCCAAGCAGGCTACCGTTACCATCAGCGACAAGCCCGTTGTTGTTGCCGTAACGCCCGCACGCAACAGCGCGACCAAGGGGGACAAAACTCCCGTTATCTCCATAACCCTTGAGAATGCGGGCGATGCGCCCACCGTCACGCTGACATTAAAAAATGAACAGGGTACGGAGGTGGTTAAGGATGCGC
>JAEYCM010000040.1 GCA_023455425.1 Bacillota bacterium
GTCACACTGTGGGTTTATAACAGAAAACGTGACGCACACCATAGGATTACTGGTGGGATTAGTTGGGATCGAACCAACGACCTCTACGATGTCAACGTAGCGCTCTGACCAGCTGAGCTATAACCCCGTTTTGGCCCGAAATTTTCGGGTGCACATACTATTATACATAAAAGGCGGGCGATTGCAAGGGGAATTTTACCCTGTTCGGCGCGGACAAACGCCAGCAAATATGCTATACTATAAGGGAAATCCGCCCGTGCGGACGCCGTGACGGACTGCGCTTTTAAGGCCGCTTCGTTCCCACATGGCGTTCCTAAGTGAGATAGCGTAAGCCTCGGGCAAAGAAAGGCGGAAGCATTCAAATGGCCTATTTCTCTCAGGGTACGTCGCGCCAAAAGCTCATGCTTTTGTATTTTCTAAAGGCGATCGATTTTGAAATTACACGGAACCAACTCTTCCGCATCTTCGTGGAGCGGGACTGGATGGATTATTTTGATTTTCAGGCGCGCATGAATGAGCTTGAGGAAGACGCGCTCGTCGCCGCTATCCCCTGCGCGTTCGGGCAGGGATACCGCATCACGCCGCAGGGCGAGCAAACACTTACGATGTTCTCGCAGGAGCTTCCGTTCTCCCTGCGGGAAAAACTCACGGCCACCGCCGCGGAAAACCGCGAACCCGTGCGGAGCGAGGCGCAGTTTTACGCCCGCCAGACCCAGATGCCGGACGGCGGCTACCTCGCCGTGCTCCGACTGATGGACAAGACCTCCCACATCATCGATCTTTCGCTGCGCTTTCCCACCGCGCAGCTTGCGCAGGCCGCATGCGACGCCTGGCCCGGGCAGGCCGAGGCCATTTACAACGCGGTGATCGGACGCCTGCTCTCTTCGGAGGACAACAGCTAGCGCTTCGACGTATGTCTTTTACGGGATTCTGTTTCTTTACCGACAGGCCATGATCCATTGATTTGACAGCTGACCTTTAGAGCTGATACACTATGTTAGGATTTGTCATGGCTTTTTTTTCGTCCCCAAAATAGGGGCATTTCAGGCAGAAAGGAACACGGTATGCGCAGGACCCGCAGGCGGCAGGGCTTGTATTCCTCCGGCTATCTCCCGCCGCACCGGCGTTATGGCCGCCAGGCGGCAGGCGGCTTTTTGCGCAGGCTCAATTCCGTGCTCGCTACAGCCCCGGCTTTTCTGCTGCACGCGCTGCTGCTGCCTTTTCACGCGCTTTCCCTTCTGTTTCAAAAGCGCAGGCCCGGACGCGGCTTTGTTCCAGCGGAGTTGACCGCCGACGGCATCGCGCCGGAGCCCGCCATACAGCCGCCTATGCGGGCAAGCCGCACGCCGGTCATTGCCCCGGCCGCAGACATCCGCACACAGCGCATCGTGACGATCTCGCTGCTCGCCGCAGTCGCCGTATCGTCCCTTTTCCTGGGCTGGGCGCTTGTTTACAGCGATACTTCCATCCCTGTGACCGTCCATGCAAACGGCCGGACCCGCACCATACTCACCAAGGCGGAAACGGTGGAAGCGCTGCTGCAAACCAACGGCATTGCACTTACAGAAAGCGACGTTATAAATTATGAGCCTTCCTCGGCGCTTCTTCCCAATATGGAAGTAACAGTGACGTCTTCCTTCCCGGTGGCTGTGGCCTCCGGCGGGGAAGTTTCCGTGCTGCAGATGCGCGAAGGCAGCGTGGGCACCGCGCTTTCGCTTGCGGGCGTGACCTATGATTTTGACGATGAGCTAACCGTCCTTCCCTACGCGGATGTGGAACCGGGCATGTTGATACGACATATCGACGTCAAGACCGAATACATGACCGTTGACGAGGTCATGGAATACGATGAGGAGATCATCAAGGACGCGGACATCTACATCGGCAATGATAAACTCGTAACCAAGGGTGAAGACGGCGAAAAGCGCACCGTCAGGCGCATCGTCTACCGGGACGGCATATTGTCTTCCCGCGAGATCATGAACCAGATCATTCTCAAGGAAGCGGTGGACGAGGTCAAAATCGTCGGCACGAAAATCCGTTACCAGACCAGTCTCACCGGCGATACCCGCATCTGGAAGCCTAAGCCCACCCAGGACCAAATCAAAAAGACCGTGGTGGCGGAAGAGGTCACCGCCTACACGCATACCGGCAACCGCACCGCAACGGGGCGCCACCCCAGGGTGGGTTATGTGGCCGTCAACCCCAACGTCATCCCCTATGGAACAAAGCTGTATATCCCAGGCTACGGGTATTGCACCGCGCAGGATACCGGCGCGTTCCGCCATGAGAACGGCGGCAACAAGAACCAGATCGATCTGTTTATGGAAACGGAAAAAGAATGCAAGAAGTGGGGACGCAAGCGCAACGTCACCATTTATATCCTAAAATGAGCGCGGCCGCAGCATTCACATACCCGCTGTGCTCGCCCGCGGGCATCAAGGAGCGGCTCGCCATCTTTGGCCTCACGCCCAACAAGGCGCTGGGGCAGAATTTTTTGGCGGACGAAGGCGCGCGCAACGCGCTCGTCGCCGCCATGCAGGTAGACGGGTTGCCGGTTCTTGAAATCGGCCCCGGCCTTGGTGCGCTCACGGAGGGCCTGCTGCTCCGCGCAAAAGCGGTGGCCGCCGTGGAAAAGGATGCCGCCATGGTGCGCGTATTGCAAGAAACGCTGCCCTCCCCGCGGCTGATCCTTGTGGAAGGGGATATCCTCAAAACCAATCTTGCCGCGCTTCATCAAGACCTGGGCGGCGGCCCGCTCGCCGTGGCCGGAAACCTGCCCTACTACATCACAACGCCCATCGTGCTGATGCTGTTAAAGTGCGCCCTCCCCATTGCAAGCATGACGCTGATGCTGCAGCAGGAGGCGGCGGAACGCTTTTTCGCCAAACCTAACGACCGCGTCTATGGTCCGCTAACCGTCGCCGCGCAATGCGGCTATACTGTGGAAGAGGTGATCAAGCTCCCCCCTTCCGCCTATTATCCGCAGCCGGACGTGCATTCCGCTGTGGTGCGCCTTGTTTCAAAAGGCGCCGCATTGCCCGAAGGCTTCTTATCGTTTTTGCAAAGCGCGTTCGCCATGCGGAGAAAAACGCTGTTGAACAATCTGCTTTCCGCAGGGTATCAGCGCGAACGCATCCAGGAAGCGTTGCAGGAAACCAGCCTGCCAACAGGCGTGCGCGCCGAAGCGTTGGAGCCGGAGGCGCTGCGCGCGATGTACGCACATCTCAACAGGAATACCGGCGAGGCATAATCCCTACGCCAACCCAAACAGCCTTGCCAAATTTGCAAAGAGCGCACAGGCCGCAAAACCGAATATCGTGGGAAGCAGAAAACCGATGACCATCCACTTGCGGCTGCCGGTTTCTTTTTTTATGGTCAAAAGCGTAGTGGAACAGGGCCAGTGCATCAGGCAAAACAGCACCACGCACACGGCGGTTACCCAGGTCCATCCGTTTTGGGTCAGCAGCGCCGAAAGCGAGGCCAACGAGTCGTATTCCAACAGGCTGCCTTGGGAGAGATACGTCATTAGGATGATGGGAATGACGATCTCGTTGGCGGGCAGACCCAGAATGAACGCCATCAGGATCACACCGTCCAGACCAAAGAAGCGGGCGAACGGGTCCAGAAATGCCGTCCCTTGGGCAAGCAGCGTCAGCCCGCCGACGTTCACATTCGCCAGTATCCAGATAATCAGCCCGGCAGGGGCCGCAATGACCACCGCGCGGCTTAATACAAACAGCGTCCTGTCGAATATGGAGCGGACGATGACCTTGCCGATCTGCGGCCTTCGAAAGGGCGGAAGCTCCAGCGTAAAGGCGGAGGGTTCGCCTTTTAATATGGTTTTGGAAAGCAGCCAGGAGGAAAGGAATGTCATCATCACACCCAGCGCAATGATGGCTGTGAGCAGCAGCGCTGCAACCATGCCATCCCCCGGGCGTGCGGCGGTGCCGACAAAGAATATGGTGAGGATGGCGATGAGGGTTGGAAACCGCCCGTTGCAGGGAGCAAAATTGTTGGTCAATATGGCGATCAGCCGCTCGCGCGGGCTGTCGATAATACGGCACCCTATGACCCCCGCGGCATTACAGCCGAATCCCATGCACATCGTGAGTGACTGTTTTCCGCAGGCGTTGCATTTGCGGAAGCGGTGGTCCAGGTTGAACGCCACGCGCGGCAGCACGCCCAAGTCCTCCAGCAGCGTAAACAGCGGAAAGAAGATCGCCATGGGCGGCAGCATGACGGATACCACCCAGGCAAGCACGCGGTATACGCCGTCAACCAACATGCCGCGCAGCCATTCCGCCGCGCCCACTGCCAGCAGGCCCTCCGAAAGCCGGTCTCCCACCCAGAACAGGCCGTCCGCCAGCAGGCGGGAGGGCACGTTTGCGCCCGCGATGGTAATATAGAATACCACCGAGAGCATCAGCAGCATGATGAGCGTTCCCGTCCATTTGCCGGTGAGCAGTTTATCAAGCTTCCACTGGCGCGCCTGGTACTGAACCTTAGGCTGCGTCACGCAGGCTGCGGCAAGGCGTTCCGCCTCGCGGTAGAGTCCTGCCACCAGCGCATCCTCCAGCTTTTCGCAGCCGGACGCACGGAGCGCTTCCCGCGCGCGGAAAAGCGGCTCGCTCAAAAGTCCCTCCAAATCAAGGCCAAGCTGTTCCCGGATGCGCGCAAGCAGCGTCTGGTCCCCTTCGAGCAGCTTCAAGGCGGTAAACCGGGGTGGAAGATTTTTCAGCGGCAGCTCATAAAGCGCGGGCAGCAGGATGGCGACCGCCTCCTCCACGCCGGAGGCGTAGCGGACTTCGTACGGCGCTTTTCCGCGCTGCGCCGCCACCTCCTCCACGCGGGCCATTAAGTCCTCCAATCCCTTGTTTTCCCGGGCGGAAGTACCCACCACCGGAACCCCAAGCATTCGTTCAAGCGCAGCAAGATCCAGTTTGACTCCCTTTTTCTCCGCCTCATCCATCAGGTTTACGCAGACGACGGTGCGCGGCGCAAGCTCCAGCGTTTGCAGCACAAGGTTCAAGTTCCGCTCCAGGCAGGTGGCGTCGCAGACCACCACAGAGGCCTCGGCCCCGCCAAACAGCAGGAAGTCCCGGGCGATCTCCTCTTCCGCAGAATGCGCCATCAGTGAATACGTTCCGGGCAGGTCCACCAGCACATATCCCGCCTTATGAAATACAGCGCGCCCCTGTGCGCTCGCCACCGTCTTCCCTGGCCAGTTTCCGGTGTGCTGACGCATTCCGGTTAAGGCATTGAATACGGTGGATTTTCCCACGTTGGGATTGCCCGCCAAAGCGATCACCACATCGTTCTCGTTTTCCCTGTGTATTTGCAGAAGCGCCGGACGCCTGAACTGCTCTTCCATGTTTCCCTCCCCTATACCGGCATCAGCCGCACGGTCGAAGCATCCTCGTTGCGCAGCGCCACCACCGCGCCGCGGATAAAGTAAGCCTTGGGATCGCCGGAAGGCGCTTCATATAAACAGGTTGCGCACGCGCCGGGCGTTAGCCCCATATCCAAAAGCCGCCTGCGCATCGTATCATTTGCGTACAGGGATGCGATTCGCACCGCTACGCCCACGGGCGCCTGCAGAAGACTTTCCATCATACTCTTCTTGTTCCTTTCATATGTTTCATTAAATGGGGCGTTCCGCTGCATCGCCATGCGTTGCTGTTGCACGGGTGCAAGGAAGTTTCCCTGACACAATATTATGCGGCGGGGGAAAAAAGGGTGATATTGCTCCCCCAATGAAGTAGCGAATTCGGATTGGCGCGGATATTTGCCGTCAGATAAGGAAAAAAGCACAGGAATACCCGCAGGTATTGCGAGCATTTTTGACGCAGTATGGCGGCAAAAAGACCGCCAAGATGTTTCATAATTTCGTTGGGGGAGCAATGTAATGAAGAGCGAATTCCGTACGCTGGATGGCTATGACCGCGTGCAAAAGCGCGCCATCACGCGCACGATGGAGGATTATCTGGAAATGATCTGCCGCCTCTCTCGCGTGGACCCTGTCGTGCGCGTGCAGGCCGTGGCGGAAAGCCTCAATGTCAAGCCCTCCTCCGTCACCAAAATGATGCAGCAGCTCGCCTCCAGGGGACTCTTGGAATACCACCCTTACGCTTACCTCAAACTCACGCCAGAGGGAGCGGCGGAAGGCAATTATTTATTATACCGGCATGATGTGCTGCACGAATTCCTGTGCCTCGTCAACGGCGTGCCGGAAGATCTGGAACAGGTGGAATTGATCGAACATTTTTTCAACCGCCGCACGGTGGAGAATATTGAAAAGCTGGTGGTAAGGCTCCGGGCGGAACAGCAAACAGAACAGAAATAAAAGGGACCGCTAAGCGGTCCCTTTTCCAGTTTGTCTTCCAACCAATCCCAGGGGATGCGGAGGATTGCGATCCCCCGCATTTCTATCCAAAAGCTATCTTATTTGCGTTGCGGCAAAATGAACTCATTTTCTGCCCACTGTGTAGCGGAGTTATGGTATAGTATTTCATTATCCATTATAATGAAATAGTAATCGCAAGGAGGGGGCATCTTGGAGGAAGCAAAGCTTGTAATAGCCAGCAATATCATCAGGCAACGCACAAATGCAAATATGACGCAGGCGGAACTGGGTGAGAAATTGAATTATTCCGATAAGACAATTTCCAAATGGGAACGCGCGGAATCTGTT
>JAEYCM010000049.1 GCA_023455425.1 Bacillota bacterium
GCCTTCTCCGTCTGCGCGTCTACGCCCTTGAAGGGTTCATCCATAAAATAAATATCCGCCTGCTGAACGAGCGCCCGGGCTAAGAATACGCGCTGCTGCTGCCCACCGGAAAGCTGACTGATCTGCCGCGACGCGTAGTCCGCCATGCCCACCTTTTGGAGCGTCTGCTTCGCGAGCACGATATCCGACTTTTGCGGGCGCTTGATCCAGCCCAGATGCCCATAGCGGCCCATCAGGACCACGTCGAGCACCGTTGCGGGAAAATCCCAATCCACACTGCCGCTTTGCGGCACGTAGCCGATCCTGTTCCGGTGGATGCTTGCCGCTTCCGATAAGAACCGGGTTTCGCCGGAAACAGTGGGCACAAGGCCGAGCATCGCCTTAATGAGCGTGGTTTTTCCCGCGCCGTTCGGTCCTACGATCGCCATCAGCTTGCCCTTGGGGATTTTGAGGTCCACGTCCCAGAGCACCGGCTTGGCGTCATAAGCGACCGTTACATCCTCCACTTCGGCGACGTATATGGTTCTTCCGGGAGAGGCCGGGTTTCCGGCCTCCGTCTTATAATCGCTTCCTTTTGCGATGCTGAGCATAGTTTTCGCCTCCTTACCTGAGTGCGTCTACGATGGTATCGATATTGGCTTTGACGGTGAGGAGATAAGTTTCAGCGCCCGAGCCCTCTCCGCCCAAAGAGTCCGAATACAGCTGGCCGCCGATGGCCACGTCGAAGCCCTTTGCCTTGACAGCCGCCTGGAGCGCCTCGATGGTCTTGGGCGGCACGGAAGATTCCACGAAGATCGCCTTGATCTGCCGCTCCACAATGAAGCTTGCAAGCGCGCTGACATCGGCTGTGCCCGCCTCGGCATCCGTGCTGATGCCCTGCAAGCCCTTTACCTCAAAGCCATAGGCTCTGCCAAAGTAATTGAACGCGTCGTGCGCCGTAACGAGAACCCGCTGCCCCTCCGGCACCTCCAACGCGCGTTCGCGGATGTAGGCGTCTGTTTCATCCAACTCTTTGAGATAGCTTTTGAGGTTCGCTTTATAGCCGGACGCGTGATCGGGATCGGCCTGGGACAATCCGTTTTCTACCACCTTAGCGGCATCCTTCCAGATTGATACGTCGAACCAGATATGCGGGTCATGTACCGCACCGCCGCCCGCCCATTCCAGAAGCTTTTCTTCCTCAATCCCTTCTTCAATGCAGATGACCGCATGACCTTGCCCAGATAAGGACTCAAAGATTTCTCCCATTTTGCCTTCCAAGTGCAGCCCGTTATATACCACGACGTCCGCCCCAGACATCAGCGTTACATCGCCCGCACTGGCCTGATAAAGATGGGGGTCGATGCCCGGGCCCATCAGCCCGTTTACCGTAACGTGCTCCCCGCCGATTACTTTTGTAAGGTCTGCAAGCATGGTGGTGGTGGCGACAATGTTGAGTTTCCCGTCATCCGGCGCCTGCGCGGCCTGCGCGCAGCCTGTTAACAGCAGTAATACGCCCAATAGCACCGCAAGCATCCCTTTTACGTGAGCAGACATGTTGGTTCCCTCCCTAAATTTCACGATATTTTGTCAACATATATTTGACATGCGGCCTTATAGCTCATCTGCACGCGCCTTCCGTCCAGGGACAGCGTGAGCGGACCTTCATATGCCGCGGCTTCCATCAATTGTATGGGCATGCCGATCTTTACGCCCAAGGAGCCCAAATACTCCAGCAGTTCCGTTTCTTCCACCACACGCCGCACTACCGTCTCATCGCCGGGACGAAGCAGGTTGAGCGTCGTCAGTTCAGGCAAGCGCGCCGTGCTGCCTTCCCGCGGGATTGTCGCGCCGTGCGGGCAATGGTCGGGCCGCTGCAGGTACGTATCCAGCCGCTCGGCCAACTTGGCGGAGGTGACATGTTCAAGCCGGTTGGCATCCTCATGCACTTCGCTCCAGGAATAACCGAGTTGCTCTACAAGAAATACCTCCCAAAGACGGTGGCTGCGCAGCAGCAAGACTGCTTTTTCGTATCCTTGCGCGGTCAGGCGGCTGCCTTTGTACGGCTCGTATTCGATCAAGCCTTCTTTGCTCAGTTTGCTGAGCATCTCGCTTACCGAGGCGGGGGAGATTTTTAAGATTTCGGCCAATTTCTTGTTGCCTATCATTCCATCCCGCTCCCCGAGCTTGCAAAGCTCTTTCAGGTAATCTTCCTTGTTCGGCGTCATATGGCCCCCTTAATTTTAGGCATACCTTAATTTAATATTATAATAACCTAAATATGCTGTTGTGCAACGGTTCGTTACCAGATATACGCGAAATAAATGTTAGCCCAAGGAAATTGGTTTTCCTTAGGCTAATTTATGGCGGCAGGATAAAATGTGTTACGGTGGAATGAAGGATTTTTTTAGGCAATGAAGCCATGAAAAAGCAATGGAACATGCATTACAGATTTGTAAAACGCCAGCTTAACGAAACATTTTTCCGCAGTTAACTATATACGGCGAAATTGGAGACTGGTATTCCATTAGGCATAGTATCCACTTCTTGATACCTCAAAAACTCACACATTTCAGGATGCTGGTTATGGCAATCCTGAACAAGCTCACCAAGGCATCTTCAGATATCTAAAACCGGTTCAGATTATTTTTCGGATATAGCTGTGGCACAGCAAGAGAGGTGACGCGCCGGAAAAGGCTCTGCTTATGGAATTTTTAAGATACTGCAGTGATAACGCGTGACCCGGTCCACTTGAAAATAAGGTGACCGGGTCAAATTATATCAATTTTTTTCGGATTGCCGCTTTCCCTGTGCGAGCTTTACATAGCTCTGGTCGTCACAAAATCGATATCCGTCCCGCAGATGTTTTCTACCACCACCTGCCCCAAAGCTACCGGGGAGATAAGACGCACGGCGTCCAGCGTCTTCATGGCTTCAAAAATAAGCCCTTTTGGGATGGCCCCATTTGTCTTTACCGGGCAGCGGGCGCTAAGGCCCCCGGCGCACCTCACCGTGGAGGTGAGTACTCTGGTGGGATTCGTCAGCTCCGTTTTACCATACGCCACTCCTCTTTGGCAGCCGTTTCCCGTAACAAAAAAGTCCCGCGCCTCATCCACCTTCAGGTGACAGCCTCTGGGGCATACGATACAGATGAGTTCTTTCATTTTGCTCCCTCCCGCACGCTCACCGTTAAGCCTCCCTCCGCCTGTGCAAGCAAAGCGCGGGGCAGGACGATTCTCTCCATCTCTCCGGGGGCCAGATGCTCCCGTTTATAGGCCGCCAAAGCGGAGCCTCCGGATGTGACAAGAATTTCGCTCTTGCCGTACACCCGGTTCACCCGAAAAAATATCCCAAAGCCCCCCTCCGCCATGCCGGGCCGGATGCGCTGGGGCACAGTGTACCCCACACCCTCGCCGGGGCGGACCTCCAGCGTAAGGCCCCCTGCCCTGCCGCCCGGCTGCACGAACCGGGCCGCCGCCGCCCCCGCCCGCTGGCTCTCGGCGGTGACGAAGTCCACCAGATCGTGGACGTGGAGGGCGTTTCCGCAGGCAAAGACCCCCGGGATAGAGGTCTCCATGTCCTCGTACACCACAGCGCCGCCAGTTTTGCCGTCCATGGCGATCCCCGCCTGCCGGGTCAGCTCGTTTTCGGGGATGAGGCCCACCGATAGGAGCAGCGTGTCGCAGTCAAAGACCTGCTCCGTGCCGGGAATGGGGGTGCGTTTTTCGTCCACCTTAGAGACCACCACGCCCTCCAGCCGCCCTGTGCCCCGTATCTCAGTCACCGTATGGGAGAGGAGAAGGGGAATGCCGTAGTCCTCCAGGCATTGGACGATATTGCGGGTAAGCCCTCCGGAATAGGGCATGACTTCTACACAGGCTAAAACCTCGGCTCCCTCCAGCGCCATGCGCCGCGCCATGATGAGCCCGATGTCCCCGGAGCCTAAAATGACCACCCGCCGCCCGGGCATCCATCCCTCCAGGTTCACGAACCGCTGGGCCACGCCGGCGGTATACACCCCGGCGGGCCGGGTGCCGGGGATAGCGATGGCCCCCCGGGTCCGCTCCCGACAGCCCATGGCCAGGATAACGCTTTGCGCCTCTTCTACTACGTACCCCGTGGCAGAGCCCACCATGTGGACCTGCAGCTCCTGGGTAATTTCCAGTACCATGGTGCCCAGACGCACCTCCACCCCGGTCTCGCCCAAAAGCCGCTCGAACCTGGCAGCGTACTCCGGGCCGGTCAGTTCCTCATGGAAATGGTGCAGGCCGAAGCCGTTGTGGATGCACTGGTTGAGGATACCGCCCAACTCGTTGTCCCGTTCCACCAAAAGGATGGAGCGCAGCCCCTCCTCCCAAGCTTTGCAGGCTGCCGCCAGCCCTGCCGGGCCGCCGCCGATAACGATCAGTTCATACATGGTAAATACCCCCTTTCGTTTCGCACACGAGCATCGGGGAGCCTTCTCGATCCTTATTCACCTCGCCGGGGGAGAGCCCCAGCTCCCTGCATAGAAGTTCTACAACGCGGGGGGCGCAGAACCCGCCCTGGCAACGGCCCATCCCCGCATTGACCCGCCGCTTGACGGCATCCACCGAACGGGGCGGGATAGGCGAGCGCAGGGCCTCTAAAATCTCCCCTTCGGTAACGCTCTCGCACCGGCAGATGATGCGCCCGAAAGCGGGGTCTTCTTTCACCAACCGGGCTTTCTCGGCGGAGGAGAGGGCATGAAAGCGGATCCTTTTTCTCTCGCAGAGAAAAGTTTCTTTCTTCTCCAGTGCAAGGCCCGCATCTGCCATCAGCTCCGCGGCGTACTCGGCGATGGCGGGGGCGGCAGTGAGCCCGGGAGAACAGATGCCTGCCAGGTCGAAGAAGCCGGGCGCCCCCTCCGCCTCCGCCACGATGAAGTCTCCCCCATCGGCGTAGGCGCGCACTCCGGCAAAGCTGCGGATGTCAGCGCGGAAGTCCACCGCGGGGATGCTCTTTCGTGCCGTCTTTTTGACGTAGTCAAGGCCCTCCCTTGTGGTGGAGGTGTCCTCGTCCCTGACGGCTTCTGCGTTGGGGCCTACGATCAGGTTTCCGTGCACGGTGGGGGCCACCAGTACCCCCTTGCCGTTCTCGTTGGGGCATTGAAAAATGACCCGGCCCGTCCGGGTACCCTCGCATTTGTCCAGCAGGTGGTACTGGCCCCGGCTGGGGTAGATGGAATAGGCGTGGGGGCCCGCCAGGTCGTGGACCTGATCGGCAAAGACCCCCGCCGCATTTACCACAAATCGGCTCTCAAACTCCCCCTTGGGGGTGTGCACGCTCCAGCCGCCCGGGATACGTTCAATGGCTATGGCAGGGGTGCTCAGGCGGATCTCCACGCCGTTGCGGACCGCCGTTTCCGCCATGGCGAGGCAGTATTCCCAAGGGCAACAAACGGCGGCGCCAGGGGCGAGGAGGGCAGCCGTAACGGCGTCGGAGAGGAAAGGCTCGATGGTACGTGCTTCTTCCCCGGTAAGAAGTTTCAGGCCCGCCACGCCGTTCTCCCGCCCCCGACGGTAGAGATCGGCAAGGGTGGCCTCGTCGGCCTCGCTAAAGCCAACCACCAACGACTCGGTCTGAAGATAGGGCACGTCCAGTTTAGCACACAGGTCCTCCGCCAGTGCCGCGCCCCGGACGTTGAGCCGCGCCATCAGGCTGCCCGGCGCGGGGTCGTATCCGGCGTGGAGAATAGCGGAGTTTGCCTTGGTGGTGCCGACAGCCACATCGTTCTCTTTTTCCAGCACCGCTATTTTCAGCTTGTATCTGGACAGTTCAAACGCCATGGCTGCCCCGGTAATACCGCAGCCGATGATAAGCACGTCGTACATAGGGAACCCTCCTTAAAAAATGAGAGCGAACAAAACCAATCCCCCGCGCGGCGGGGGGCGGGCTTCGTTTCACTCTCAATACTCTGAAACAGGATATCAGTTTCGTGTTACATGGCCCAGATATCGGGCCGGGTGACGGAGACCGCCACGGCTCCGGCGGCCAGCGCGGCCATCACGTCCTCCTTGCACTCAATAAGCCCGCCAGCGATGATGGGCGTGCCTGTGGCGTTGGAGATCTGGCGGATCACCCGTGGCATCAGGCCGGGGAGAACTTCTATCAAATCAGGATTGTCCTGAGTAAGGTGCTTCTCGATGTTCCGCAAGGCCATGGAGTCCAGCAGAAAAAACCGCTGTACCGCCACCAGACCCAGTTCTTTGGCCCGGCGGATAAGCTGTGGCTTGGTTGAGATCACGCCGTCCGCCGCCGTGCTCCGGGCAACGAAGTCCACCGTCACCTCCCGCGCGGCAAGTCCCTCCACCAAATCGAGATGGAGGAAGACCGTCTTCCCAGTGGCCTTTGCCCGGCGAGTCAGATCCCCTATGGATAAAAGATCCCCGTAGAGGAGAAAGATCACGCCCGCATCGCTCTTCAGCGCGGCGGCCAGACCCTCCTCGTCCTTCACCGACGCGATGATCGG
This sequence comes from Bacillota bacterium, assembly GCA_023455425.1. GTDB lineage: Bacteria > Bacillota > Clostridia > Christensenellales > CAG-138 > JAEYLA01. Next base: position 6,470 of record JAEYCM010000049.1, read on the forward strand.
CCCGTCGGTCAGCAGGTCCAGCAGCTGTCTCTTGTCCAAGGGCACACGCCTCCTTTCGGACTTATCATATTTTCCCTTTCGCTGAGGGGTACAAACAAAAGATACGCAAAGCAACTCCCTGCAAGAGCTACCCTGCGCATCTCTAAAACACTCTGCACAAGTTTTGATATTTAATTCGATTTATTATACCAAATCACGAACAAAAAGCAAGGGCAAGATTTCGCCAGTACCGAAACTTTCGCTCCGGCGGAAACAGGTCTTTGAAACTATTCCATTGTCTTTCGCTTAATTCATGTCGTTTCATTCTTCTTATTCTTTGTTTGCAGCATTTTCCCTTCAACTCTTGGGTTCTAAAACAGTCTCCAGTTACCAGGCCTTATTGCATTTTCTAAATGTATGCGGACGCTTTCTGTTACAGAATTATGCACTAAAAGACACTGCCATGATCCCGCCGTAAAAACAGCAATGCGATCTGTATATGCAACGGAAAATCAGGAATTCCCTGTATTCTTGGGCTGCTTTGAACGGCGATCTCTCTATTGCTTGATAGTGGGCGAGCGCCGGATGCGCGCTTGATTGTACCCCAAAATTACGCTTGATGTTATGTTATATCAAGGAATTGGTTTGTATCCCACCCTTGACTTCTATGTAAGGCAGGGAGCGGATGCCGGCCAATAGCTGAATTTGTCAACGACTATAGTAAAGAATGTATAATCAGTGGCTGTTTTTTTATGCACCTTATGCATATTTTTTTATTCAACCCCCTTGATTTTATATACAAATATGTCGAAAATATTAAATGTTGTATGCGGCGTCACATCGTTATAAACTGCCGCGCGAAAGGTGAATATCTATGACCAAAGAGGCTTACGTGCGCACCGGAGAATGGAAAGACACACTCAAACGCAGCTTTTTGATCGTTCTCTCCTTTTTGTTCGTATTGACGCAGTTTCCGGTACGTGCATATGCCGATGCGCCCCGAATGGCAGAGTTTAATCGGGAGCTTGTTGATGATTCGGGCACATGGAACTTTACAGACACGGGCTCCGATGCAAGCGGCAACTCTGTCACGCTGCCCGCAGCAAAAGCCTCTCCTTCCGGCCTCGAAGCGGCAGAAGGGATATATACGGTTGATTTGATGCCGATACAGGCGGCAATCAACAATGGCGGGCTAAAAGTGACCGCCTCCGCTTCCGTTTCCGCAGCCGGGGACGCCGAAGCCAGCCTTTTGTTTTCTACAGGCGCTTCGGCTACGCTTACGGCTGCACCCAGGGAAATCACCATTCCTTCCGGCGCGACCCGAATGGAGCTTTCCGTTTATAACGCAAGCGTATCGGCTGCTATATTCTCGCTGTCGCTGCGCATTACAGATACGGCCAATCCGACCCTGAGCGCTGTTGCCGCGCCGGGTTGGACAAATGGGAATATCATCATTGCCATATCCGCAGCGGATGCGGACAGCGGCATACAGAATGTGGAATATATGGCAGAGACGCCCGTTGCGCTTACAAAAAGCGGGGATGCGTACAACTTTACCGCGGAGCAAAATGGGATCTATTTATTCAAAGCGACTGATTACGCTGGGAATCTCGCAACAACTTCCTGCGAAGTGACGACAATTGACCGCACGACGCCGCCGACGCCCGAGATTGCCGTTGTGCCTTCCTCAGAGTGGGCCGTCTCCGCCGTAACGGCGACCATCACCGGGGCTGCGGTATCTCAGGGGCAGAGCCCGGAAACCATAGAATATAAGCTTGGCGCAGCATCATGGCAGGCCTATGGCGGCGCGGTGACGCTGACAGAAGACGGCGTCATGACGCTTTCCGCCCGCATTCGCGATGCTGCGGGCAACATTTCCAATAGCAGCGCAAAGACTATCAAAATTGATACCGTAGCGCCGGTCATCACCGCCTCCTTCGGCGAGATCAATTCCGGCAACATGGCGACGCTCTCCTTCAGTGCAGCCGACACAGGCTCCGGTGTTGCGGAAAAGCGTTATGCCGCAGGTGCTCTTGCTGCGGATGCTTATGATTCTGCCATCGTGCTTTCTGAGAACAGTGTGTCCTTGGCGGCGGGAAAAATCTATACGGCTTTTGCAAAGGACGTTGCCGGCAACATTGCCCTTACAGGGCTGCGTGCGAGCGCCAGGCCTGAGATCGACCTGCCTGCAAGTGGAATTATAAATGAGGCGTCTTCCCTGCCCGTCACGTTTTGGGTAGATGACGCGGAAACGGATCCGGGCGCGCTTTTGGTCACGGCGGTTTCCGGAGATACAGACATATTGACTGTGGGCAGCATTACGAACAACGCGGGCGACGTCACCATGTATCTGTACGCAAGGGACAACATCAGCGCAGATCAGATTGTAAACATCACCGTTACCGTGCAGGATGGTGATGGGAAGACGCAAACCGCAACGCTCCCCGTCACCGTAAAAAGCGTCAACGATGCGCCGGTTGCCGTTGCGGACGAGGCTTGGGTAGATGAGGATGCTTCCGTGCTGATTCACGCGCTCGCCAACGATACGGATGAAGAGGGCGGCGCGCTCACGCTTGTTTCCGCCGGGACAGCGGCGCACGGGCAGACCGAGATTTCTGGCAACAGCATACGCTACACGCCCGCAGAAAATTTCAACGGCTCGGATACCTTTACCTATATCGTGCGGGACGCGGGAGGCTTGACCGCAACCGGCACCGTGACGGTCACCGTCAACTCCACGCCGGATTTACCGGTTGCGGTTGCGGATACCGTTCGTTTGCTCGAGGATGAAGTAAAAATCATCGATGTCTTAGGCAATGATACTGACCCGGACGTTGGCACCAACGGCGGGGACAGGCTGTATATCGTCTCCGCGGATGCGACATCAGAGCGCGGCGGCACGGTAGCGCTGCTCAATGCATCGGGAGTGGTAGCCTCAGAAGGGGAAGAGGCCTTCAGCCTGAGATACATCCCCAAACTTAACGACTACGGGACGGACAGTTTCTTCTATACCATCAGCGATCAGGACGGCAGCCGGTCTACCGCCAAAGTTACGCTCATGATTACCGCGCAAAACGATAAGCCGGTATTTATTGGCCTTTTGAATAGCTACAGTGTCTTGGAAGACGCGAATGAGACCTCCATTACATTTGAAATCAACGACGAGGAAACACCATCCACCTCCCTGATGCTGCAGGCGATCAGCCTGCAGGACAGCATCATCCCCAACACGTCGCTTGTTTTAGATCGCATCGGGGCGCAAACCGCAAAGCTTACCTACAAGCCCGCCGCCAACAAATCCGGGCAGGCAACAATACGCTTTACGCTGGGGGATGGTTTTGTCTCTGAAACGAGGGAAATCACCATCAATGTACAGGAAGTAAACGACCTTCCCATAGCAAATACGGATACGCTCCTTTATTATGAGGATACGCCCCGCTCGTTCAATGTCTCCAGCCTCACCGCAAATGATACGGATATTGAGGACGACGAGCCGGAATTCGTAGAGATCCGCGATTTTCCAGCGGATGCAGGTACGCTTGTAGCGCAGGGCGCAGGCGAATATGTCTATACCCCGCTCGCGAATTATGATCAGAATTTTAGTTTTCTTTATGTAGTAAAGGATCGTTCCGGCGCTACCGCTACAGGCACCGTATATATGAAGGCTGTACCCGAAAACGACGCACCCGTGCTCAGCATCAATGGTTCGAGCTTTTCCATGCCGGAGGATACCGTAAGCGAACCAATCCCGTTTACCATATTCGATCAGGAAAGCAACGCCGAAAGCCTGAACGTGACCGCAAGCAGCGATAACAATACGCTGATTTCCGCGAACAAAATCTTGATTACAAAAGGTGCGGACGGCAATTGCTCTCTGACCATTACACCCAACGATAACCAATGCGGTACGGCCAACATTACCGTTACGGTCAGCGACGGCATCAAGTCCTGCCCGCTGACGTTTGCCATAACGGTCAATAACGTACCGGACGCGCCTGTCGCACTGGGCGATATGCTCAACGCCACAAAGGGAGGAGAAACGAAATTTGACATCTCCGTCCTGCTGCAGAATGACACCGACGCCGACGGCGATGCACTGACGATACACGCCGTTACGCAGCCCCAGTACGCAACGCTTGCTGTTTCCGGCGAAAAGCTTATTTATGCCCCGGCCGATATCCCGGATTATATCGTGGAGGATACCTTTACCTATACCGTTCAGGACTCTGACGGGAATACGGCTACCGCTACAGTCCGGGTTCGGCTTTCCGGCGTCAATCATGCACCCGTAATCTCTTCTATTCCAAATCAGTTCTTGCAGGAGGATTTTGCTGATCCTGCTGTATTGGAGTTTACGGTAACGGATGACGGTACCGTCACTTCCGTTACGGCGGCCGCAAGCCCTTCCGGGCTGCTTGCTTCGCCTGTTCCGGTAACGGACCTTGGCGATGGCCGCTATAGCGTTACGCTCTCGTCTGTTCTGAACGCAAACGGCAGAGCGGAGGTGACGGTATCTGCCCGGGATACCGGCGGAAGGGTAGGCAGAACCACATTTGAGGTGACCATTTATCCGGTCAACGATCTGCCAACAGCCGGGAACGTGACGCTTTTGCTCGAAGAGGACGCCTCCAACCAGATTATCAATCTCTTCACCCTTGCAGACGATGCTATTGCGGATGTGGAAAACGACGCGCTCACGATTGTGTCGGTAAGGAGTACCGGCAGTTCTCATGGCACGCTCAGAAGCACGGGCGCAAACGGTGCTTATTGGTATGTGCCGGATGATAACTATAACGGAACGGATGCCTACATCTATACCGTGTCTGACGGCAAGGGCGAGGTAACGGGCTCCTTTACTGTTACGGTTTCTGCAGTAAACGACAAACCGTATTACAATGATGCATTCTATCTGACCCTTGCAAACGCAACAGATGAGTACATTGAGTTCAATATTACAGGTTCCGCTGAAGACGTGGACGATACCGTCCACTATACCCATGCGATTGCAAAAATACCGGACTATGGGACAGTGGAACTGCTGCCCGATGGCCACACCGTGCGCTATACCCGCAATCAGGTAGCGCCCGGCGATGGTATCGATGAATTTGAAATCACCATCCGCGACAGAGAGACGACCGCCGGTCTTGCGTTTCATGAGGAAACAAACCCCCTTGGATACCAGACGACCACCATCCGGGTTCACATTGCGGAGCAGTACGGGCCCTCTGTCTGGGCACGGAGCGTATCCGCAGAGCGGGATGAGGACTCCGGCGCGTTTTCCATAGGGCTTGACTGCGGCGCGCCGGCAGGTTATAACATCACGGTAAACGCTGCGGGCGCAACCAGAGGAACCGTATCGCATACGTCAAACGCCAAAACATTGACCTATACCCCGCACCCAAACGCCAACGGGACGGATACGTTTACCTATACCATCACAGGAACGATAGCGGGAGAACCCGTTTCAAAAACTGCAAACGTGACCGTATACTTGCGCCCTGTCAACGATGCGCCGACATTTGAACAATCGCCTGGTCTGACCATAACCGACGAGGATACCGCGACGGCGGAGATCCCAATCGTGGTCTCCGATGTGGATGCGGGCGATCAATTGGAGCTTACCGCCTACCCCATCAACGCCAGTTCCTCCAGCCCCGTACTGCTGCCCGAAGGGATTGCTCTTACGTGGGACGGCAGTTCCAATACCTACGCGCTTACGCTTTCCCCTGTGAAGAATGCCTATGGGGATGCGACGGTGCTGCTTGTAGTGTCCGACGGCCTGGCGGTCACCCAGCATCCGGTTACGCTGCAGGTCAACAGCGTCAATGACGCCCCGGTGGCGCTTCCCTATACGTATACCGCGCTCGAAGACTCTTCGGTGACGTTCCCGCTTCTCCATGCCAACAGCGATGTGGATCACGCAATGGAAACGCTTACGGTGCATCCTTCCACGCCGGCACATGGCGCATTGACGCAAAACGGGGACAAGACATTTACCTATACGCCGGTTGGCGATTATTCCGGGCAGGATTCGTTTACCTATCAGCTCAAGGACCCGGCGGGCGGCATAAGCAATACCGCCACCGTGACCTTGTATGTGACGGATACCAACGATCCACCGTTTATTGAAAACCTTACGCAAAGTACCGTTATGCTGGAGGATGGCGAAAAGACGATATCCTTCACGGTTTCGGATCAGGACACCGGGGATGAACATACCGTATCGGTGACGCCGTCCGGTGCAAACGCGGATACTGTATTCCCCGCACCCGGTACCTATGCGGCAACTATGGCCGGAATTGCGGGGCAGATCGTATTAAAGCCCGCGGACAACGCGTATGGTTCCGCCACCCTCACGGTAACCGTTAAGGATAGAGAAGGAGTCAGCGCCACGCAGACTGTGGCGGTGACCATATTGCCCGTGAACGACCTGCCCACGGCGGGGGACGATTCCGCCACTCTCCTGGAAGACGGCCTCGTCACGCTCAATGTGCTGATGAACGACGATGATGTGGAAGACGGGTCCATCGGATTAAAGATCCTGGATGTCCGAACAACGGGGGCGCACGGTACGATTACCGTCTCGGCGGATAAGAGCAGCCTTACCTACAGGCCCAATGCGAACTGGTATGGTACGGATACGATAGAGTACCGCGTGGTGGACCGGAACAACGGGTATTCCAGCTATGCAAACGTGACGTTGGTGGTACAGCCCGTCAACGACGCGCCGAACGCCGGTACGGATACCCGTACCACGCAGGAAGATACGCCCATACTGATTGATGTCCTATCTAACGATACGGACGCCGAGAGCGATCCGCTTTCCATAGCATCCGTAGACACAACGACCAGTAAAGGCGGCACGGCGGCAATTGAAGGCAATGCTATCCGCTATACGCCAAAGCTGGATTTCTACGGTGTGGACGAGTTCCATTATATTGTAACGGACGGCGTGGCCACGGCTTCGGGCCTGGTTCGCGTTACGGTGACACCCTATAACGACGCGCCGGTCATCGCCAATGTTTCACCCTACACGGTAGAGGATGGGCAGGACTGGTGGATCATGGACGAGGACGTGGCGGAGGACTTCATATTTGAAGCCATTGACGCCGAAACGGCCTCGGAAAGCCTGCTGATCAAGGTTACTTCCGAAAATATTTCAGAAATCAGCGTGCCCCTGATCCCGGATACGTCCATCGCCTATTCGGGCGCGGGTACGCAAAAAACGCTGGGCTTAACGCCCGCAAGCAACCTCTCCGGCGACGTAAAGCTGACCGTCACCGCAAACGACGGGGCGCTGACTACCACCAAAGTGTTTTATGTCCGCATCAGGCCCGTCAACGACAAGCCGGTGCTGACGACGGCTGAGCATATTGCGACGGATGAGGATACGTTATATCAGGGCACGGCTTCGGCTACGGATGCGGATCATTCCAATCTTGCCTTTACGCCGTCAAGCCTGCCTTTGCACGGAACCCTCGCCGTAAGCGCCGCCACGGGCAATTATACCTATACGCCGGATGCGAATTATTTTGGACCCGATTCGTTTGCTTTACAGGCGTTCGACGGTTTGGAATATTCTGTTCCCGTACCGGTTCAGGTGGCCGTACGGCCTGTCAACGATTTGCCGGCAGCGCAGAATCATACGGAAGAAACCGATGAAGACGTTCCGCTTACGCTGACGTTTGATGAACTGCTTACTGGCGCTTCCGATGTGGAGGACACGGTTTCCCAGTTGACGGTGAGCGCAGCGGGCGGCGCTTCGCACGGTGTACTGCTGCTAAATAAGGATGGAAAGACGCTCCAATACACGCCCGCGCTCAACTACTACGGCACGGACACGTTTACCTATACCGTGAAGGACAGCGACGGCGGCACAGGTACTGCGACGGTCACGGTGACCGTGCAGCCTGTCAACGATGCCCCGGCTACGCTTTCCTCCATATTCAGCGTGAAGGAAACCGATACGGGCAGCGCGCTCAATGTCCCCATGAGTAAGCTCGCTACGGATGTGGAAGGGCAGGCCATGGAGGTTGTTTCCGCCGCATGGACGCAGCCCAATGCGGAGGATGGCGCGTATGACGCGCAGTACCACGCGAAGTACACCATAAATAACGGCGTACTGAGCATCGACCCGGATGAAAACTGGACGTCGGCGGTCAATCGCACCGTTACTATTTCCTATACGGTCAAGGAAACAGGGGCGGGCGGCCTGCAGTCTACAGGCTCGCTTACCGTGGAGCTGGTGGCAATCAACGACGCGCCTACCATCAGCGTTACCTCCCCGTCCAGCTTCCCGCTGGTGTTGTTCGAGGACAGCTTGGAAGGCGGCGCGGTCGGTTTCACCATAACGGATGAAGAAACGCCCGCGGCTTCGCTGATTGTGACGCCAACCAGCAGCAAAACGGCAATCATCGGCAATCCGCTTCTGGTAAGCGGGTTGGGCGGCACAGGCGAAAACCGCACCATCAATGTAAAGTCGGAACCCAACGCCAACGGCAGCGTCAATGTCACGCTGCAGGTGAAGGATCAGGGGAATCTTACGGCGTCCAAGACGTTTGCGGTGCAAATTGTTGCGGTAAACGATACCCCCTCTATCCAGGGGTATTCCGGCACGACGGATGAAAACACCGCGAAGGATTTTGATATTACCGCAGAAGACGATGTGGATATCAAACACGAAGGGGACAAACTTACCATCATTTCCGCCACGATTGTGGAAGGGATGGAATACGGCGCAAGCATTGGGCTGGTGGATGTAACAGGGAACGACCACGCCACAAATGTCCTGCGCGTAACGCCCAACGCAAACTGGAGTGAAACGCAGAATAGAACCATCAAGATCGCTTATGCCGTACGGGACCAACAAGGCGAGGAGGCTCCTGTTGCCGGCTATGCCAACATCACCATCACTCCCGTGAACGACGAGCCCCGGATTACGGTCACGTCGCCCAGCAGCCTGACGATGAACTTTGATGAAGACAGCGACGGCGCCACGGCCATGTTCCATATTGAGGATGAAGAGACGGCCCCTTCCGCCCTTACGGTCACTGCCGCAAGCGGAAACACAGACGTCATCGCGGATTCCGGGCTGACGCTGGGAGGCGCAAATACGGAACGAACCGTTGCCGTAAAATCCTTGCAGGATAAAAACGGCCCAGTGCGTATTACGCTGACAGTGCGGGATGACGGAAGTCCGAACAAGACCGCGACCGCTTTCTTTGACGTTGCGATCGACCCTGTCAATGACGCGCCTGTCGTGCAGGACGATGCCTACAGCACCGACGAAAACACGCCCAAACTCCTGAATGTGACGGAGAATGACGACGTGGATTCGGAGAACGAGGGCGACGACCTGATCATTATGGAAGCTGAAATTGAGGGTGAAAACTATGGCGCCGCGATTTTCATTTCCGGAGACGGCATCCTGTTTACGCCGGATAAGGACTGGACGTATGCGGAAAGCAAAGTCGTAACCGTCCGCTACAAGGTCAAGGACAAAGACGACAACGTATCTGACTACGGATATGCAGAGATCACCATACTCCCCGTTAACGATAAGCCGGTCATCAGCGCTGTGGCCGATACCAACATGGAGCAAAAGGCCACAAAGCAACTAAGCTTTACCGTGACGGATGAAGACGATGTGCCTTCCGTGCTTGCGATTTCGGCTTCCTCCTCTGCCGCCAACATCATGCAGAGCGTGTCTGTCGCTCCCGATCCCGCGGATTCTACGGGGAAGACGCGCATCCTGACGCTCCAGACCGGCAAGTGGTATGGTAGCACCAATATTACCATCAGCGCCAGGGACGACGACAATGCCCAAGCCACACCGGTCATATTCCAGGTCAGCGTGGGCTGGCGAAACGACGATCCGGAAGCGAAGAATGATGTTGCCGTAACGAACGAGGACACAAGCGTTTTGATCAACGTTGTCGCCAACGATGAGGACGACGATACGGGTAACGGCAGGAACCAGACGCTCACCATTCAATCCGGAAGCGTAACCGCGCCAAGCCATGGCACGGCGGTGATTGAAAGCAATAAAATCCGCTACACGCCCGCCGCGAACTACCATGGCCCGGATTCGTTCCAGTATACCGTCACAGACGGATACGCGGGCTCCGCGCCTTCCACCGCCACAGTGACGGTCACCGTCAACCCGGTGAACGATCCGCCGGTGGCGGCAGGGGACAGCGCAAGCACCAATGAGGATACAACGCTTACTTTGAGCGCCAGTTACCTCCTTGCAAACGATACGGATATTGACGGCGATATCCTCAGCGTCACTTCCGTACAGGGCGCAAGCCACGGGTCGGTCAGCCTCGTGAGCGGCACGGTACGGTTTGTTCCCGCAGTGAACTTCAACGGGGCGGCAAGCTTTACCTATACGATATCCGACGGGCACGGCGGAAGCAGTACCGCCACCGTATCCGTTACGGTGGTGCCTGTCAACGATCCGCCGGTTGCAAACGCGGATATAGCCAATACCAGCGAGGATACCTCGGTTACCATCAACGTTATTGCGAACGATACGGATGTGGAAAACGACGCGCTTACTGTCACGGCGGTAACCAACGTCCAAAACGGTACGGCTGCAATCAGCGCGAACAAGGTGGCGTTTGCGCCCGCGGCGAATTTCCATGGGATTGGCAGCTTTACCTATGAGATTTCAGATGAGCACGGCGGCACGGCGTCTGCCGGTGTTACGGTGACCGTCGCGCCGGTCAACGACGCTCCGGTGGCGAATGGCGATACGGCCAGCACAAACGAGGATACGCCCGTTTCCATCCCGTACAGCGCGCTGCTTGCAAACGACACGGATCAGGAAAACGACGCGCTCACGGTTACCGGTGTTTCCGCGCCCGTCAACGGTACGGCGGAGCTTTCGGGCGGTACGGTCATATTCCGCCCGGCTGCCAACTTCTATGGTACGGGCAGCTTTACCTACGCCATATCGGACGGACATGGCGGCACGGCAAGCGCCGCGGTACAAGTGGAGGTTGCGCCGGTCAACGATGCGCCGGTCGCTTTGCCGGATCACGCCGCAACGGAGGAAGATACTCCTGTAACGGTACTTGTGCTGCACAACGATGCGGATATCGATTGGGACGAGCTGAGCGTGACCCGCGTCTGGGATGCGCAGCACGGGATCGCCGGTGTCAGCGCCACGGGCAAGTCCGTTGTGTTTACGCCGGAAAGGGACTATGTGGGGAGCGGCAGCTTTACCTATGAAATTTCGGACGGCCATGGCGGCATTGCCACCACAAGCGGCATTGTGACGGTATCGCCCGTCAACGACGTGCCGGTTGGGGTGGACGATACGGCAGCCTGCGACGAAGATACTCCGCTTGTCATGTTCTATAGTTCCCTGACCGCGAACGATACGGATATCGACGGGGACGCCGTATCCTTAACGAGTGTACATAGCACCGGGGCTACGCGCGGCACGCTGACGCTTGATCCTATGACGGATACGGTTACCTATGTGCCGGAACACAACTACCATGGACCTGCTTCGTTTGCCTATACCCTGTCCGACGGCAACGGCGGCACGGCGCAGGCGATGGTACGTGTCACCGTACGTCCCGTCAATGACGCGCCTATGGCGTATGACGATACCGCAACCGTACAGTCAGGCTCCAACGTAAAAGTTGCGGTGCTTGCAAACGACTTGGACCAGGGAGACGGGGATACGCTCTCTGTTGTATCGGCGGGCACGCCCGCAAACGGGACTGCGGCGGTCAACCCGGACAACACGGTGACCTATACGCCCGCAGTGGGCTTTACTGGAACGGACACGTTCCCCTATGAAATCACGGACGGTACGCTAAGCGCGCAGGCCACTGTGACCGTGACCGTTACACAGGCCCCCAGCGGCGGCTCCGGCACACGGCCGACGCCCAGGCCTACCGCAGCGGCTCCAACCGCGCAGCCCACGCCGGTAAAGACGACGTCTGCGCCCACACCCGCGGTTACGGTGAAGCCCGCTGCGCCGACGCCTGCCGCGGTTCCGCCGCGCACCGCAGCGCCGGCGGCCACGCCTATGCAGGATGTCCTGCTAAAGGCAAAGACAGAGGAGAAGCCGGTAGAACCGGGGGAATGGGCAAACGAGCCAGTCACGGCGTTTGAGACGGACGGAGAAGAACTGCTTTACCGCCTGAAAGGCGAGGAAGAGTGGCGTACCCTGGAGCCCGGCGACGATTTCACGTTTGATACCTCCGGCAAGTACGTGGTGGAGTATAAAATGCCCGGATCGGAGGAAGTATCGCAATCCGAAATTTTAGTCGATCTTCTGCCGCCCGAGGTACCCAAGATCGAACTCGTTCCGTTTGAAGGGTCGAACGCGGTGACGCTGGACTTTTCCTTCCTGGACGATCCTGGCGAGAGCGGCAACGCATACCTCATCCTGCCCGACGGCGAGCAAATCCCGCTGGGCGCGGGCGTGAGGTGGACGGCTCCCGAAGATGGCGAATATGTGTTTACGCTGGTAGATAAGGCGGGCAACACCACGACGTTCACGGTGCCCGTAAGGCGCGGAAGCGTTCAATCCGGAAGCTTTGAGGGCGGGGAAACGGGCGGCTGGCCGTATGGCGCTGCCGCAGCAGGGCTAATGATCATCCTGTTCATTATTTTCTGGCGGCCCGTGCGGATCGACCGGGAAAGCGTGCGCAAGGAAGACGATAAGCAATACCGCACCGTGAAAAAGCGCTTTGCGAAAGTCCCGGATGAGGATGAGACGCTACAGCTTGAGACCGCGCCGAAGAAGAGTGCGGACGAAGTCCATACCGTGCGCGTACGCTTTACCAAAGGCTTTACCAGACGGATGCGCAAGCGGTATGTGCTGCTCCAGTATGAGGGCAGGGACATTGCCCATCTCTATATCGAGAAGGACCATAAGGGCCGCTTTGATGTGACGCTGCCCATAGGAAAAGAAGTCGCAGAATAAGCGAAGGCATTTCAAAGAAAAGACCGCCCCGGCCATATCGTTGGCCGGGGCGATCTTTGTTTGAAAGGACTGAAGGGGCATACAGGAATTGAATGCCTCAGGTTTCATGTAGGCCCGCGCCATGGCGTTGGCGGTTATGACTTGGGTTATTCCGGGTACGCCTGAAGCGAGACGTTTTTCCCTGAAAGCAGGGTTTCCAGAACAGGCAGTTGGGAAGGGTTGCAGGACACGCTCGTTAGCTTGGACATTTCCGCAAGGGGCGACAGATCAATAGTGAGGAGCTGGATATCCACATGTTCCAATGAACGGGACTGATTTAAAGGCGTCAGGTCCGCTATCGGGTTATGGCCTAATGTAATTCTGGATAAAAACGGAAAGTTCTCCACACCTTCGATGCGTTCAAACTGCGAACTCCACAGATCAAGGTTTTGCAGGTTCTTCAGGGGCGAAAGCGCGGAAAGCTCCCTGATGGTGCTGGCATAAAGCGTAAGGTTGGTCAGGCTTGTCAGGGATTTGAATATAAAAGCCTCTTCCTTGGTCAGTCTGCTGATGCGCAGCGTATCCAGCCGCGTCATGTCTTTGATGGGCGTATAGTCCACAAGCGAAGACCAGACCATTTCAAAGCTTGTCAGCGGCAGCGCTGCGAGCGGAGCGATATCCAGCACCTGCGTGTAGGAAAGGTTGATTTTTTTCAAATGCGTCAGCCCTGCGAGCGGCGAAATATCCTCAATCGGGTTCCACGCAAGGTTCAGCTCGGTCAAGTAGGTGCAATCCTTGAGTGGGGACACATCCATGATTTCGTTTTTCGCAAGACAAAGCCGGGTCAAATGCAGGCCCGCAAGCGGCGTAAGGTCCATGATGCGCTGTCCATACAGGGAGAGTTGCCGCAGATTAGGTAAATAGTTCAGGTCTTCCAAGGAGAGGATGTTACCTTTGGCTTCGTTGACGCTCTCTTCATTAAGCCTGAAATCGTGGGCGTAAACCCGAAGGTTATCCCATTCGGAATAGACCGTTTCCCCGCAGACGAGCAACTGGGTAACGTTGTCTAAATCCGCCTGTGTGAGCGGCTGCGTTTCATCAAAGCCAAGTTCCTGGCGCACGGCCTTTTCAATGAGCGGGGAGGAGAATGCAATGCCATCCTTCGCCTGTATTGTGTCCGGCGTTTGGGCGGGTACGGGCGGTGTGGCGGCTTCCGGCGCGGGAGAGGTGCTGGGGAGCGCGGATGCCTGCGCAACAAGCCCCATTGCATTGGCAGCAAGTAGCAAGCAAAAGCCAAGAAGAAGGCCCGCCGCGGCGCCGCTTAACCATGTCATCAAGCGCATGCGCTTTTTGTTGGGGAACAGGCGACCAAGCTGCAGTTGCAGGCGTGAAACAGAAGGGAGACGGTCCTCCGGGTCAAACCGCAGGCATTTTTCAACGATAGACGATAATTTGCGGTTTTTGATCGCCGCGCGGCCTTGGACTTCAAAGGAGCCGGTCATAAGATAGAGCAGCAATATGCCCAACGCATAAATATCCGAGCGGACGTCGGTCTGCTTGTAACCGTATTGCTCCGGCGCCGCGGTGGTGACGGTTCCCATAAACACGGTATCCGTGCCCGAATCAGACCGAAAACGCCGCGCGGTGCCAAGGTCGATGAGCACGCAGCCCCGGTTCCTGGTAAATATAATGTTCTCGGGCTTGATATCCCGATGGATAACGGGCGGATTTTGTGCATGGAGATAAGAAAGCACGCTGCAGACGGAAAGCAGGACCGTCACAGCCTGTTCTTCTGATAAGGGACCGTTCTCTTCTATCATCTGGGAAAGCGTAGGCCCGCTGACATATTCGCGGATCAGATACGCCATGCCGTCTTTTACAAGAAAAGATATGGTCTTGGGGAGACCGGGATGGTCAAGCTCAGTGAGCAGCCGGTATTCCGTATGCAGGCTGTCGTTTTCTGTAAGGGGGGAACATTTTAGAATAAAAGGTCTGCCGTCAATTTTGGAACGGACGATGTAGACGGCTTTGCCGTCTGCTTCGCGCAGGCAATTGGTTATATCATAAGACGCTAAAATGGTATCCGGCAATGGGCTGTTTTGCGCCAAGTAGCCGTTGTAAGCCTGAAGAAAAGAGGATGCGTCCGTATTCACGTATTGCGGCTCCTTATTTCAGCGATGGTTCTCCAATGCTCTGCAGCAGTAACTCGGCTTCTATCATATCCCGCCTGTGCTCAATGCAATAGATCATGGCCGCATCCCGGCGGTTTTTCGGGTAGAGTTCGCCGCGCTGGGCCACTTTGAGCAGGCGCTGCGTTTCGGACAGGGTCAACCGCATAGCGATGGCGATGCGCAGCAACGTATCCCTTCGCGGATGGCGGATGCCGCTGAATATCTGGTAGCCGGAGGAACGCTCCAAATTCGCCTGCTCAATAACCTGCTGCTTGGTCATTTTGTGATCGCTCAGCAGCAGCGTCAGATAATCTGCCGTGCTGATATCGGCAAGCTTATCGGCATGCAAACGGCAAAACTGCTCAAAAGAGTCCGCCTGGTTGAGCAACTTCATCAGCTCTTCCGTTGGGAAAGAGGATTTCTTTGTTTCCATATTCGGACTGACACCCATATATTTCTTTCAACTCGTTTGAAGTTAGTCTAGCATTGCCCGCGGGGGGATGTCAATCCTGATGCGGTGGAAGAAATTGTTCCCGAAAAAGACAAAAAGAGCCGAAAAAAGGGGCGCAAGCCCGCCCGTTACAGAATAATCAGCGCACAGATATATATTTCCCCGGTAATTGTAAAACCGCTATTTTTCCTAAAGTATGCAAACTGCAAACCAAATCAAAAGCGCCGCATGCTATAATCACATGGATTTTAAGGCTTATTTTGGGTGCTTTGGCTGTTCCATCAATCCGGTTTTAATATGCAAAAGCTTTGGCGGGTTATCGCCGACGATATACGACAAGGGAAATTTTAATTCACACGCGTAAAAGGATGGGGGTATTCAAATGAAGCGCAGGGTATTGAGCCTTTTGCTTGCGGTAATGATGATGGTGGTCATGCTTCCCGTATCGTCCCGGGCGGAAACAACCCACTTTACATCTTGGGAGGATCTGATTGCCGCAGAGGGAATTGTCGAACAGCGGACCGATCGTGTCTGGCGGCTTCTTGCGGATATCACCGTTTCCGATGCATTCTCTATTCCGGAAGGAAAAGTCCTGCAGGTCTATTATAATGCGAGTATGGCCGCGGACGGGCTGGAGATATTAGGCACCCTGGAGAACTATGGCATCCTGACGCTCGATGGAAGCAGCACGGCCCTTCAAGGGGCCCTCTACAATTTCGGGCGTTTATCCGTCCAAAACAATGCGGCAATTACTGCTTCGGCCAGCAGCCTCATCGAGCAGTACGGCGAGCTTATGATTGAAAGCGGCGGCGGCGTCATAAGCGCTGGAGAAATCAGAAACCTTTCTTACTTGCGTGTGGCGAGCGGCAGTTCCCTGATCATGGAAGAGGGCGGCACCTATATTCCGGATGCGGGGAACATTCTTGAGAGCGAAGGCGGCACACTGTTGGGGGTGTCCGGATGGATAACGGACGTCGCAGTTGCGTCAGACCTTACTGAGCTGCAGGATTTGCTCAATGATGCGGGTTCGTCGGCAAATATACATCTGCGGGGCGACGTTACCGTTCCAGATTCTCTCGCGATCCCCGAAGGCAGGCGGCTTTATATCGACTCCGGCGCAAGCATCGGAGTTGCGGGCGGCGGTACGCTTACAAACGACGGTCAGCTGTGGGTCGGAGAAGACGCGCTTGTTACGGTGAATGGAACGTTTGAAAACAACAGCGTCGTACGCGTGAGCGGCGGGCAGATGCTGCTGCAAGATGGTGCTGCGCTTGCCAATGAGGACCGGATCACGGTGCGCCTTGGCGGTCTGCTACATGCGGCGGAAGGCGCTCATTTACAATACGGGGACAACAGCTCCATTGCGCAGTTTGGTACCGGCCACATTACCGGTTCCGTGGAACAGGGCGTGAGGTTTCACGACCTTGATTTCCTGAACGCCCTCATTGAGGAAGACGGGACAATCGGGTATGACGATCAGCAAAAGACATATTACCTATACGATACTACCCTGACTGTGACGGGGGATGTCGAAATTCCCTCCGAAACCAGGCTTGAAATCGGCAGGAACGGCGTTCTAAACATCCCGGCAGGGGCGTCGCTTGCCAACGGAAAAGAGATATACGTGTTTGAGGGCGGCAAAATCCAGTTGGACGGCGCGCTTATTAACCGCAATTATATGCGTGTCTTCCCCGGCGGGACGTTTGTAAAAAGCGAAGAGGGCACGTACGTTTATGGCCAGAACAGCGCGTTGGAAGTGAATTCCACCGCGACGCTAATAGGAGAATTCCCGCCCGACTTCCATGTGAATTATATTTATGACGTCACAAGCGAAGCGGAATTGCAGGAAGCAATGACGGAATCCGCCGCCAGGGCGGAATACAGAAACCATTTCGATGTCATCGATTCCTTTGCATTGACGCAGGATGTTACGATTGGCGAAAATCGGGCGCTGCGCATCTATGGAGAGAACGTGACCCTGACGATACCGGAGAATATTACCCTGAACAATCTTGGGGAAATCAATCTTTGGGACAGGAGCGGTCTTGTGGTAGCGGGTACGCTTGTAACCGGGGACGGGGAAGGCGAAGAATGGAGCAGCAGGCTTACCGCAAGCGAACACGCGCGTATTGACATCGCCTCGGGCGGCGCGGTGTTGCTGCGCGCCGACGCAGGTATGCATATTGACAATGGTGCAGCATTTGCCGTACAGGGAGGCGGCTTGTTGCATAACCAGGGCTGGGTCAACGTGCAAAGCGGCGGCGCGCTCACCGTTGCGCAGGCGGGCGGGTATGCCCAGGATGATCAACAACGGCGCATTAATGTATCAAACGCCACGGTATCGGGGCTGCCAAACGAGTATATCGACCAAACCCAATACTATGACGTGTGGGATATTGAAGGGTTGCGCAATGCCATAGAGGAGATCGGGAACGTGGAAGATCCCGATCCACAGCAGCAATACCGCATCATTGTGCTTGGCGAACTCGCGCTGGAGCAGGATGAAGAAATTACGATCGGCAGCAACGTTGTACTGGAGGTAGCGGGCGGATTAAACCGGGAGGACGCCAACGGGCGCATGGTCGTGCAGTCCGCAAGCTCCCTTACCATAGCGGATGGCGGAAGGCTGGAACTCAACGGCGGCACCATGCGCGTGGAACGGGACAGCAAACTGCACTTTATGGGCGGTTCCACCCTCTATAACCGCGGGCTATTAAGCGTGTATCCGGGCGGGGAAGTCATTGCGGACGAAGGGTATACGCTCGATTACGGCGACAACAGCTCGGTTATCACGTTTGGGAATGAACAGCAGGAGGTCGGCGTCATCACGGGCGATCTGCCCAAGATCGTCACCATTCGGGATTGGAAGTTTCTTGACCTGCTTGCCGGGGATGACGGCGGCGTGGGAATTTGGAATAGGGACTATGTGCTTACGGGCGCGGACTACCGTATTGTAGCCGATGAATTCTACATCCCGCAGGATAAGGCGCTGATCGTCAGCCAACATCACTGCACGCTGACCATTCCGGAAGGGACTACCGTCTATAACGATTTTTATATGGCGGTGAAGAACACCGGCAAGCTCTTTGTATACGGCGCGCTGCATAACAACGGAACGGTCATCGTGGAATCCGGCGGCACGCTGGACGCCGCAGAGGGCGCTTATGAACCTACCGAGCAGGCGGTTCTTCAGCAAATGGATGGCGCTGCCGTTACCGGAATAGGCGAGGAACATATTTCCCGATTCCGGCTGATTGAGGACATGCAGGATCTTGAAGCCGCAAATGTGGAAGCGCAGTCCGCGTCGACCAGGCTGTTTGCGCGCGTTGCTTCGGCGTTTATTGTAGAAAGCGATATTTCCCTTGACGAGAATGTGTTCCTTGAACTATTCGGACCGGAAGCAAGCCTGACAATCCCGGCGGGCGTTACGCTTACCAGCCATGATATCAGCATCGGGGAAGACAGTGCGCTTACCATTGAATCCGGCGGCAAGCTGATCATTGCATCGGGCGGTCTCTACAGCAATTCCCGCGCGAAAATCACCGTTTCGGGCGTGCTGCAGGTGGGCGATGGCGTGGGCGACGGATGGGACGCACGCCTCGATATGGGCGATGGGGCGGAAACAGTCGTCCTGGATGGCGGCAAACTGGTTTTGCGTTCCGACGGCGGCCTGAATTTGAATGAAGGGACTAAACTTGCCGTACGGGACGGCGGGTTGCTGCAGAATGACGGCTGGATCAATCTTTATAAAGCCGCGCTGGATGTAGAGAATGTTTCCGGCTATACCCAGGGGGACACGGAAAAACGCATCAATGCGGTACAAAGCGCGGTCCCCGAATTTCTTTCCGGATATGTGCAAAGCCAGCGGTATTACGACATATGGGACATAAACGCGTTCAATGAGGCAATTTTAGAGATTCAGAACACGGCTGAACCCGGCACGGAGTATTTCCTCAATGTGTTGGGAGAAGTGACGCTTACACAGAACGTAAAAACAGAGGCAAACACCGTATTGCTGCTTTCCGGCGATGGCGCGCGGCTGACTGTGCCGGGCGGCATTTCGCTTGAGATCGCCCAGGGTTCTAAAATGGAAGTCAACGGCGGATGCGCCGTGGTTGCGGCAAACGGCAGGCTGACCATAAAAGGCACGCTT
The DNA here is from genome assembly GCA_023455425.1 of Bacillota bacterium. Classification (GTDB taxonomy): domain Bacteria; phylum Bacillota; class Clostridia; order Christensenellales; family CAG-138; genus JAEYLA01. The sequence continues at coordinate 26,152 of JAEYCM010000049.1, forward strand.
CAAAACAATGCGGAAATTCGTGTGGAACCAAGCGGCAGGCTGACGGTAAGCGTCACAGGTGAATATATACCGGGAGAAAACGCGCGGCTCAAACGGCTGCCCGGCGCGATCATTTCCGGCATTGCCGAAGGGCAGATGATCAATGCCCGCGAAATCACGTCTGCCGCGCAGTTCAACGCCGCGGCAGCCGAGGCGGCAGCATACCCGGGCATGCAGCTTGAGCTTGCGGTGATAACATCCGTGGCGCTCTCCAAAAGCGTAACGCTTCCGGGAAACGTCGCCCTTACGCTCTTTGGCGCGGACAAAACCCTGACCATACCCGCGGGCGTGACGCTTACGAGCAGGGGCGCTGTATTTGTACACGACGGCGCTTCCATTGTGGTAAGCGCGGGCGGCACGCTCAAATATGCCGAAGGCTCTTTTCAGATGAGCAACGGCGGCGGGCTGCGCGTGTATGGCACGGTATTGACGGGCACTTCGGAAGCGGCAGGGGACGAACAGCGCTGCGCCGTGGAGATGAACGACAGCAGCATCACGGTAGAGCCGGGCGGCAGATACGCGATTTACCCCGATGCCAGGCTTTATATGCACGAAGGCTCCGTGCTCCATTTAAAATCGGGCGCAATCTTCAATAACAATGGGTGGATGGGTGTGACGAACAGTACATTCACGTTGGAGGCGGGCGCAACGTATACGCAGCCGGAAAGCGGGTCTCGCATTTCCGCCTACAAGGCGACATTCAGCGAAGGCTTCAATCCGGAATACTACAAGCTCGAAGGCTTCCGCGACGCCTGGAGCGAGGAAGAATTTGTGGATGCGCTTGCGGAGGCGTCCAGCAGTGCGGACCATATCTACCACATCCGCATCGCAGGAAACGTTATATATGACGAGGCGACGATGGCAATCCCCGCAAACGTCCGGCTGGAGATTGTAAAAGCGGGGCATATCGCGGGGAGTGACGGCAGGCTGACCATCCTGGGCGGCCAGACCCTTACCATCGATGGCGGCAGCACGCTCGAAGGCGCTGGGGAACTCTATTTGGAAGGCGGGTCGCTGCAGGTTGACGGGGGCAGCGTGGTTCTTACAAATGGCGCGGCGCTGATTAACGAAGGATATCTTGATGTTTCTAGTGGCGGAAGCCTGCAGGTGGACGCGGGGGCCAAGATCGAGCAGGTCAAAAACTGGATCGACCTTAACGGCGCGAACCTGACCATCTATGGAGATGTATTCATCAGCTATGAAGGCGGCAATGAATCCGCCGGAATTTCCATGGCAAACGGCAGCGAGCTTGCCATAAAGAACGGCGGCATGCTGAAGTTCTTTATCGGCTATAGCGCCCTTACCGCGGAAGACAGCGATGTTTTGATTGAGAACGGCGGTACGCTGTTCAACAACGGTATGATCTTCCTGACGAATTCCGCGTTGCATGCGGCAGAAGGAAGCGTCTATGAGCAGCCGGATGAAGGCCCGCGTATTTCCAAGGACCCGGGCAGCGCGGTAACCGGTATTGCGGAAAATTACTACACGAACAAAATCAGCGTTGAGGTCTACAATACGGAACAATTTTATCAGGCGCTTGAGGATGCGGCTGAAAATCAGGAGACTGCGACATACGGCATTACCATCAGGGGTCATGTCACGCTGAACAGGCCGCAGACCGATTTGAGAAATGCGGATACCGAGGTGGCGCAAGGCGGTACGCTTGAGGTTCCCGCCGGAGTCACATTCAGTATTGACCGTGGCCTGTTCCTCGAAGACGGCACACTGTTTATAAACGGCGGCGCGGTATCCTATTATAGTTCGCTGGGGAATTACGGAAAAATCCATATCACCGGCAACGGCGTACTCACGGCGGAGGAAGGTTCCCAGTACGAAACGGGGGACCGCCATGTGGTCTACCGGGAAAGCGGCCAAATCAACGGCCAGATTTCGGAAGGCACGCATATTCGGGACTGGAACGACCTTGCGTATTTTGTCGACGGGCATTCCCCGGTTTCAAAAGCGGGGGATGACGCTTATGTGCTCGGCGCAGGCAACACGTTCACGCTGCTCTATGGCATGGAAATACCCGCGGAAGGGACCTTGACCATTGAGGGGACATTCCGTGTACCCGAAAACAAGGCCTTAAGCAACCTGGGGTTTGTAGACATTAAGGCGCAAGGCAATCTGCTGGTGGAGGGCCTACTCAACAACGAAGGCAGGATCCTTGTGGAAACGCAGGGCACGCTGGATGTTTCTTCGGGCGGTTACAGCTTTGGCCCGGCAAGCGAGCTGCGCGGCGAGGAAGGCAGCACCATCAACGGCGCGAGCGAGCGCGTGGAGGTTATCCGGGAAATCGCAAACCAGAATGGCTTATTGGATGCCATTGCGGAAGCGGGCAATTCGGCGGGCGGCTATAAATACCGCTTGGTCGTTACCCAATCGTTCGCGGTTACCACCGCGCTGCCCATGGCCATTACACTGAGTAGCAACCAGATACTGGAATTGAGTGGGGCGGATATCGAGCTTACGCTTGGCGAAAATGTCTCCTTCTACAACAACGGCGTCATCCGTCTCACCGACCATGCCGCGCTGATTGTAGAGGAGGGCGCAAAACTCCAGCATATCAGCGGGGATGTTACGCTGGACGGCGGCAGCCGCATTATTGTTCGCGGCGAACTCAAGGCCGGCGGTGCGCAAGTGCAAGCGAGGCGCATGGCAATCAGCTTCATGCCCATGAGCGTTACAACGGAAACCACCGCCAGCATTACCGTAACGGGCGGCTCCTCCGTGGTGGTGGAGCGCGGCGTACTGAACATTGATACAAACGGCGGCCTGAATTTGGAGAATGCAAGCGTGCAGCTGACAAATGGCGCGCAGCTCCAAAACAGCGGCTCCGTCACTGCCAGCAACGCGACCGTTTCCGCTAACAGCGCGACCGTAACCAACGCGAGCGGCGCGACGCTGTCCGTGACCAATGCGGGCGCTGTGCAGCTCAATAACGGCGCCACCATGAATAACCAAGGCGGCGCGACATTGGCTTTGAGCAACGAAAGCAGCGTACAGCTTACAGGAAGCGGCACAGCCCTGACAAATGCGGGGACATTGAGCGCAAGCAATGCAAGCACGGTTACGGTCACGAACGCCAGGCTTGAAAACAGCGGGCAGGTCAGCGTAAATTCTTCGAGCAATGTATCCGTCAGCGGGGAGGGCGCGCAGCTCAATAACAGCGGCGCAATGACCGTGCTGCAAAGCAGCCTTACGCTGGAGGGAGAGGCCGGATTTACCCAGGGAGAGGGCGCTATGCTTGCAGCCGCGGGCAGCGAAATACAGGGCGTTGGGGAAGAAAATATCACAAACGCCTACAGCGCGGATGTGACGGACCAGCAGAGCTTTGAAACGGAAATTGCCAACGCGGCGGAATATTCCGGGGAAGACGCTTTCGTAATAAACGTCTATGCGCCCGTAACCCTCCTTGCCAGCAGGGCCATCGGCAGCGGCGCTGTCACCATCAACATCGTGGGCGGCGACGCGCACAGCGGCATGCTGACCATCGCGGACGGCGCGGCGTTTACCATGGCGGGCACGGTTCATGTGCAGGAAGGGCGGCTCATCGTGAACCCCGACGCAATCTATATCAACAGCGGCACGCTTGTAAACGGCGGCATCGTACAGGTGAAGGGTACGCTTACCAATAACGGGACTTACGAAGCGGACGGCGGCTTCCTCTTCGCCGAGGATGGGGCGACGCTTGACGGTTCCAGTCCCATTGAGCCGGACAGTGACCTACTGTATGGGGATGTGGACGGAGATCTTTCCATCACGCTGCAGGACGCGCTGATGATCTGCAATTACAAGATCGGTAAGGCGGCATTGAACGCAAAACAGCTGGCGGCCGCAAATGTGGATGGGGATAGCTCCGTAACATTGCAGGATGCATTGATGATCGGCAATTACAAGATTGGCAGGATAACGGTATTTCCGGCGGCAGAATAGCGCCGAAAAAGCAAAAGAACAGGCAAGGATTTAAGAAGGCGAGGGTTACTATGCTAAAATCGAAAAGGGTACATTCCTTCTTGTTGGCCGTACTCATATTGGCCAGTTGGGTATTGCCGATCACAACAGCGCAGGCAGCAACTGATGCGGTACAGCTTACCGTTTCAACGGATAAGGTGACTGCGGCGGTAGGAGAGCAAATCACCGTTACGGTCTCCACATCTGAAATTCAAAATCTTGGGGCGCTTTCAAACGTACTGCGGTTTGATAAGGAAAAGATTGGGTTTGTCAGCGCGTCCAACAAACTAAGAACGTTCATGCGTGATCAGGAAGAGATCGATGAAGGATGGGCGGATATTAGCAGTACCATAAGTACGGACACTTCCGTCAACGGATTTATCGGCATTAGCGCTCTGAATCAGACGGTTAGATACGGATATACAATTCCGGCTGATACGGTGCTTTATACCGCTGTCTTTACTGTGAAGGCAGGCGCGCTAAACGGGGCTACAAGCTTTCAGGTTGATACCACCGATATTCAGGTGCGGGCGGAAGTAGCGGTTATAACCAATGAAAGCGGGGGGACCGCAGCCGCAACCGTTTCTGCCGTTCCGGCGACTGTCACCATCACCGGCGGGGTTAATCCCCCAATTACCGGCTCCGTCGGCATCAGCGGCAGCGCGGTATACGGGCAGACGCTTACTGCGGTACCGTCCGGTACGCCTTCGGGCGCAACGCTCCAGTATCAATGGTACCGCGGGGAAGATGCGATTGCGGGCGCAACAAATGCAACCTATACCGTTGCTGCTGCGGATATCGGCAGCGCGCTGAAGGTGGTGCTTTCCGCCGAGGGGTATGACGGTACGCGGACTGCGCAGACAGGCACGGTTGCAAAAGCGTCAAAGTCCGAGCCTGCCGGGCTTGCAGTAGAGAGTAAAACGGATACGCAGGTCACGCTCGGTACCATTCCGGGTGCGGAATACGCCAAAAACACTATAGATGAAGCGCCCGAAACCGGCTGGCAGGAAAGCCCGGTATTTATGGGGCTCACTGCCAACACCACATATTACTTCTTTGCGAAATATCCCGAAACCCAGACGCATGAGGCAAGCGGAGCAAGCGCCTCTCTTGAGGTCACGACAGAGAAGACGGTGCGCAGCGTTTCCGTTACGGTTGCCCCCGCAGGCGGCGGCACGGCCGCCTATGAGGTGGAAGGCGGCGGCGCGGTGACACAAGGGAAGACCATCAACCTGACGGCGACGCCCAACAGCGACTATTATTTTTCGAACTGGACATCCGAGGATGTAACGATCACCGATGCGGACAGCGCGGCGAATGCGTATTTTACCATGCCGGATGAGAATGTTGCGATTGCGGCCAATTTTACAGAGAAGGCCCAGCCGGTGATCACGCTCAGCGGCAACACCGTGACATATGACGGCAACCCCCATGCGATCGGCACGCCGGTTGTTTCCGGCGCGGAAGGAAATATTGCAGGCGGGATTACCATTACCTACACCAAAGAGGGCGAATCTACCGGCGCCACAACGCCGCCCACCAACGTAGGAGTTTATACCGTTGTCGCCTCCTTTGCGGGGAACGCATACAACAAGGCGGCAACGAGCGAGCCGGTGATCCTGAATATTCAAAAGCGGCCGCAGACTACGCCCGGCGCGCCCAACGTAATGGGCTCGGATACCGAAAGCGTCACGTTTGACACGGTAGCGGGTCAGAAGTATGTCGTTATTCCCGCAGCCGATGCGGTCCCCGCAATCGGCTCCGCATCCTGGGTGGAGGGTACGGGCAGCCCCTATATCTGGACCGGGCTGAACCCCGGCACGGCGTACAAGGTCTATACCTACAAGGCGACAACGGAAAACGATCTTGCGTCCGATGTTTCGGAGGGCGCGGCGATTTCCACAAAGCATACCTGGGGACTTTCCGTAACGGAAGGCGCAAACCCGGTTGCCGCGCTCGGCTTCTTTGCCCGCGCAGGATATGCGACGGCACCGGCTGCAAGGACCATCACGCTCACAAATGAAGGCAGCGGAACGCTCAGCGGCATTTCGGCTGTTCTTACGGACACCGGCTCCGCATTTACCGTCAATACGACAGGTTTTGACGGCGAGCTCGCAGCAGGGGAGAGCACTACGTTTACCGTGCAGCCTCAGCCCGGCAAGACAATCGGCTCCTATGCCGCCTCCGTCGCCATAGAGGCAACAAAGAGCGAAGAGGCGGAGCCCAACAAAATTACGAAGTCCATCGAACTCTCCTTTGAAGTGGCAAATAAAATTGTGGTGGCCATCGGCGGCTTATCGTCCAAGACCGTACCTTATAACGGCAGCCAGCAGGGCTATGATGCAGGCAGCCTCACCAAGAGCGTGCCCGGCGGGCAGACACCGTATGGCGGCAGCCTACAGATCTGGTACGAAGGGACCTCAGGTACCGTCTATACAAGGTCCCAGACCGCGCCTGTGGACGCAGGCACGTATACCGTGACCGCGCAGGTACCCGACAGCGATGCGGACTATATGGGCTCGGCTTCCGTTACGCTTACCATTGAAAAGAAGGAGCTGACGATCGCAGGGCTTTCCGTCACAGGCAAGGTGTATAACCGGTCCGATGCAGCCGCATTGACGGGCGGCACGCTGTCCGGCATTGTATCCGGGGATGAGGTATCCGTCGCGGGCGGCATTCCTTACGCGGGAACATTCGCTTCCCTCCACCAGGGTACGCACGCGGTGAACATTCCGATTTTGACGCTTACAGGCGCGGATGCGGCAAACTACAGCCTTGCGCAGCCGAGCCCGACCGGCACTATTACGCCCAAAGGCGTGACGCCCGTCGTGACCGTTGCGGATAAAGTGTACGACGGTACCGCGGACGTTGCTCCGGCAAGCATTTCCGCCACATTTGCGCCCGGCGCAATATTGGAAGGCGATGCGGTAAACGTCAGCTTTGCGGGCGGAAGCTACGCGAATAAAAATGTTGGGGCTGATAAAGACGTCACACTGGGCAGCATGACGGTAACCGGCAACGCAAACGGGGATTACGCGGTTTCTGCGCCTGTCTCCCCCAAGGCGGATATTACGCCCAAACCCGTTACCGTTACCGTGAGCGGGGAGGCGGAGGCGACCTATACCGGCAGCGCGAAAACGCTTGCAGCGACCTACCCCACTCTGGGCACGGATACCGCAAGCGTCACGCTCCAATACAATGGTTCCTCCGCGCCCATCCTTGCGGGCGCCTACGCGGTGACCGCGCAGATCAACGATGCGAACTATACGCTAAATGCGCTTGCGGGCGTCACCACGCTGACCATCCATAAGGGAACGCTGACCGCCTCCAATGTCAACAAAGTGGTGCGTTTTGAGGATACGCGGGAACAGACCGTCAATGCCACGGACTTTGCCATTGCGGCTCCCGCCGGTTCCCAGGCGCCCACGGGCACATATGGTATCGGTACCGTGACCGATACGGATGCGATACTCGACGGCGCGCCTGTTTTTAACAGCGGCGTTATTACCTTTAAAATCAAGGCTTCCGCCGCCATCGGAAAGCAGGCGGTTATCCCTGTGGTCTATACGCCCGCCGCAAACACATATGAGGAGATCACCGCAAATATCGCGGTCTCGGTCGCTGCGGAAGGATATACGAACACCATCGTCGGCGCACCAGGAACGGTGAAGCTTGGCGAGGACATCGCGCTTAGCGGCATGAAACTGCGCACTGAGTTTGCAAGCGGCAAACCGACGGAAGAAATCGCGGTCACTTCGGCCATGCTTTCCGGCTACGATAAGAATGCGACCGGCGAAGGCAGCATCGGCAGCAAGACCGTTACCGTGACGCATCCCCAGAACGCCAATCGAAACGCCTCCTTTACCCTACTGGTGGAGGATGTTGTGGCGGATTATACGATAACGCCGCCCACTAAGCTGATTTACCACTGGATGGCGGATACCGCGCTGGACCTTGCGGGTGCGTCCATACAGCCCAGTATGCGCAGCACGCTTGCGGCAAATCCGGTTGCGCTGACGGCAGACATGCTCAACGTGAGCAACGCGACGCTTGCGCGCCTGGGTACGTATCCGGTCAACGTGGCCTATGCCGGCATTACGAAGACAGCGGCGTTTACTATTGAAGTCAAACAGGCGCCGGTTTCCATTATTACGCCTCCTGCCCCGAACAGGCCCGGCGTTGTAAATCTCAGCCCGGAGACCACGTTTGCAACGGCTGGCGGGCAGACGGTCGCTCCGGCGGATGTAGAACTGGTTGTCGCTCCCGTCTCGGGCGGGGAAGCTGCGGCGCTGCAGGCGGCGGTGGAAGAGCAGCCCGCGTTTGCAAACGTACCGCAGGAGAACCTGCTGACGCTGGAAATCAGCCTGCAGCAAATCGGCACCAACGCTGCGGTACAGCCAGGCGGCAAAATCAAGCTCCGTTTGCCGTACCCCGCGGGGACCAGCGCGCTGGATACGTTCGTCATCCTGCATAAAAAGGGCGACGGCTCCGTGGTGGTCTATACGCCGGATAAAACGGCGGACGGCCTGGAATTTGAGGTGGAAAGCTTCAGCGCGTTTGCGCTTGGCTGGATCGACTATGTGCCTTCTTCCGGTTTGGGCGGTGGAGGCGGCTTTAGCAGGCAGATGCGTGCGAACCAGTTCTGGGAGCAGGTGCGCAAGGCCGTCGCCAATGCTTCGGACGGCAGCGTGGTGCGTGTGAACGCGCAGAATTACGATCAGATGCCCATTGCGGTGATGAATGCGCTGCGCAACGCCTCCATCACGCTGATCATCAGCTGGAATGGAGGAATGGATATTGTCCTCTCCAGCGAAAACGCGCCTATGCCCGAAAACACGCGCGCGTACTATCCGCTGCAATACCTGGGCGATCTGTTCCTGCCCGATCCGCCCAAGACTGACGACCCCGAGGAGGGCGAAGCCTGGCTGCGTGCGCAGGCAGCGGCAGTGGCGGCACCCGTGGCGCAGAGTGTTGCGAGCGGGCTGGGTACGGTGATCGACATCATTGCCCCGGATATCTTGGAGGATGAGCAGGATACCGTTACCCCTGCAACGGAAGGCTTTCTTATTCCGCAAACCCAGGCGAACACGCAGGCCGATTCCGTTGAAATGGTAGACGCATCTGAGGGTTCCCACGGCATGCCTATATGGGCAATCGCGCTCACCGCAGTCGCGGTGCTGGGCGGCGCAGCGGTGCTTGTGCTCAATCGGCGCAAGGCGTTCCATAAAGACTAAAGCACCTAAGGAAGTACTCGGTTGCCAATCCTAAGGCAGCAAATAGCCCCGCCATGGTTCATCTGCGGCGGGGCTTTTTTTTGATGATCAGCCGGTTGCGCCAAAAGTGAAAAGTTACTATACTTAGTGAGGCGCCTCTTCTATCACTGGATGGGAATAACAGAATGATGATCAAGGTGATACCCATGCCAACGCTTTGGCTGGGTGAGGCATACGGTCTCCCTATAATAAATAAGGAAGGGTTTGGGCATGAAAGAGCTTTTGACGGGTTTCCACCATATTGGCCTGCCTACTGCAGATATGGATGGCACGATCAGGTTTTATGAATCACTGGGCGGTCAGGTCGTGATGGAGAAGCAAGATGCGGACGAGGGCCGTCCCATCCGGGTGGTGCATATTTTATTGAGTACGTTAAAGCTGGAACTCTATGAGCGGCTGGAGACTGCCGGCGTTCCCGGCGCATTCGATCATATCGCCATTGAGGTAAGCGATGTGGATGCCGCTTTCACAAAGTGTAAGGCCATGGGGATGCGTTTTATGGAGGATGCCGTGAACACCTCCTCCTATTGGCCGCCTCATAACCTGCGCTGGTTTATTGTATACGGCGTGAACGGGGAAAAGGTCGAATTCGCGCAAAAAGGCTAATCATATTATGAAGCGGCTAAGTTGCTTGGCCGCTTGAGCGTGTCAAAAAGGCATCCACAATATTTTATTTTCTTAAGGCATCGCCGCCTACGGCGGCGACGATAGGTTATTTTATTTAATAGCGGGCGGGCTTACAGTTCGCAATGGTCGTATCGCGTCGTAGCAAGGTCACCTCCTAATACTTCCTTGCTCACTGGGACGTCGCCTCACTATATCCGCCACAGGCGGCGTTCGGCTATGTCTCCCCGCGCCCCCTGAGTACGGGCGATCCTAGGGAAGGGGGTTGGGGAAACGCAGTTTCCCCAAAGCAAAAAAATTATCGTCGGCGCTCTAAGGCGCCGATACCTTGAAACCCTCAAGTGGGTTTATCGACAGCCTGAAGCGGCTAAGTTGCTTGGCCGCTTTTTGTTGGGCTGTTGGGGACTTAAGGAGCAAACAGCCATCTGCTGAAAATATGGCGGAATAACCAATCTTGCGGCTTTATCGAAACTGGTTGCGGTACGCGCCGGGAGTCATGCGCGTGTATTTCTTGAATACCTCCCCGAAATGGCTCTGCGAGCAAAATTGATAAAACGCGGCGATCTCCGCGAACGTGCTGTTCGAATACCGGATAAAGGATTTTGACTCTTCCACGCGCTTTCGCTGGATATAAGAGAACAGCGCTTCTCCCGTTTCTTTTTTAAACAACCCGCAAAGATAATGCGGGTTTAAATAGACATGCTCCGCGATCTCACTTAGGTGCATTGGCTCGCTCAGATGGTTTTCGATATACGTCATCGCCTGCCGCACCGTCTGTGAATATTTTGCGTTGCACAGTTGGTTCACGCGGGCGGTGAATATGCGGATCATTTCCCCTTCAAACGGGAGAAGCTGCTCCATGGTGGCGCAGGCTTCCATGCGCTGTATGAACGCGTCGCTCAATGTGAACGCCTCGTCCGGGGAAACGCCGCCGGAGATGGCCGCGCGCGTCATGAACGTGCAGCTTGCAATGAGCGAGTTTTTAAGCGAACGTACAGGGTCCGCCGCCAGCAGGGCGCGCGGCGCCGCGTTGATCTCCGCGAGTATTTTCGCGGAGTTTTCTTTATCCCCGTTGGCAATCAGGCGGCAGATTTCCTGCTCCAGCGCGTACGGCGGGTGCTGGAACTGTTTCATGCGGTAATCGTAGGTGTTTTCGAAGTAGCTCTTCTGAATGCCTTCGTCCGCCGGAGTTGCCGCGTCATGGGCCGATTCGGGTCCGATCCCTTTGCAAAGCGTCTCCAGAAGTTTTCCCGAATAATAGTAGCGGTTGTCGTCCGCCACCGGCAGCGACGCATAGTATTCCGTTAGCGCGGGCTTGAGCCAGATGGGGAGCGCCTCGCTTCGGATCAGCCGAAGGATCGCCGTTTCGGCCATCGGCTCGCTCAGCATCGGGCCCGCGAGCAGCAGTTCCCTTTCATTCAGCCGCAGGCAGATAAAACGCTCGTGGTAGCGCGTGCCGATGTACTGCGCGGACAGAAGCTCTTTGGAGACGGGGGGGAGGGCGGAAAGTTTGTTGCCGCCTGCAAGCAAAACTCCCGCGCAGCTCGCATCCGCCGGCAGGTTCTGGCGCGGTTCATCATCCTCGTACCATTCAATGGAAAGCCCTGTCGCATAATGATAGGTGCGCATGAGCATGGAGCGGGTATCCGTCATATGAGCGCCCCCTTATTTTGTTCGACAATCAGTTTATCAATATTATAATATTTTTATGAAAATTGTGATATGTTTTTCCGAACAAAATGAGTATACTTTTTTTATCAAAGCAAAAAGCGGTTTCCTGAAAACGTATCGACTATTCACTGTCCCCGGCAATTGCGCCTGATCACATATTCCCTGTTTTTCAAGCCAAGAACATTACGATTTGCGCCAAAGACCCGGCATGGAGGCATTGTCCCATGCTGAAAGAAGCCAAGATTTTCGCCCTGCGCGCTTTTCTGCGCGCGGTGCGGCAAGCCGGCAAAGGCGCAATACGCCCAATTATAATAAGGAGGAACACAAAATGAGGAAGTTGCTCGGCATCCTGATGGCACTGCTTATGATCGTATCGCTCTTTACCGGCTGCGCACAGCCCGCGGCTACGCCCGAGGAAGCGCCGCCCGCCCAGCCCACGGAAGCTCCCGCCGCGCCTACGGAGGCGCCCGCGCCCGCGGAGGCTCCGCGCGTCACAATCAAGTTTGCCGCGCAGGCGGACAGCACCCCGGCAACGCAGGCCGTGATCGACGCTTACAACGCCTCCCAGAATCAATTCACCGTGGAATGGGTGGATATGACAAACGATTCCAACGCCATGCGTGAGCAGCTCATTACCACGCTCAAAGCGGGCTCTGCGGATTACGACGTGATCTCCATGGACGTCGTATGGGCGGGCGAGTTCGCGGCGGCGGGCTATATCGAGCCCATCGATCAGTATATGAAGGATGCGGGCCTCAAGATCTCTCAGTTCAACAGCGGCTCCATGGCTTCGGGCACCTACAATGCGAAGCAGTACGTACTGCCGTTCTTCCCGGACCTTGGCCTGCTGTATTTCCGCAAGGACGTTGTTTCTCCGGAGGATGCCGCGAAGCTCGTCAGCGGCCAGTATACGTTTGACGACTTACTCGCTATGGCGAACACCTACAAGGGCAAGGGCGATACCCAAGACGGTTACGCGTTCCAGTCCGGATTGTATGAAGGCCTTGTCTGCAACCTCGCGGAATTTACCGCCGGTTGGACCAATGTGCAAGGCGGCCTTGAAGCCATGAAGGCGTTTGTGGACTCGGAGGCGGTGCCTGCCGATATCCTCAATTACCGGGAAGGCGAAACGGCCAACAGCTTTGTCAAGGGCCAGAGCGTATTCGCGCGCAACTGGCCGTACCAGTGGGGCGTAATCAAGAGCGAGGGTACCATCAAGGCCGATCAGGTGGATATAGCGCCCCTCCCCGGCGGTTCCACCGTTGGCGGCTGGCTGCTGGGGCTTAACAAAAACTCCGCGCACAAGGACGGCGCATGGGACTTTATGAAGTTCCTCGCCACCGAACAGGGGCAGAAGATTATGTCCACACAGGGCGGCTACCTGCCCGGCTTCAACGCGCTGCTTGAAGATGCCGATGTGCTTGCCGGCAACGAGATGCTCAAGATGGAGGGCTTCAAGAACGCGCTCTCCACCACCATCGCAAGGCCGGTTTCGGCGGAGTACGCCAAGACTTCGGATGCGATCCAACAGAATGCGCACAAGTTCCTCTCCGGTTCTCAAAGTGTAGAGAATACCGTGGCGGCGATCAACGCCGCGCTCGGAAAATAATTCGGCTGCCCGAAACATTCGCCGGCAAAGCTCTCCGGCTTTGCCGGCGGATGAAGGCGGCCGCTGGGTGTTCGGGTACGGGCCCGGTATACGGGTCCGTTGCTTTATGTAACCGTATGGATCAGGCAAAAAGCCTGCCGGGGCGCGGGCATGCCGGGAAAGGATACGCGTATGGTCAAAAAACGGATCACGGCGGGGCAGCTTGCGTTTCTTGTCCCGCTGCTGCTGTTAATCGCGGCGTTCGCGCTCTATCCCATTCTCTGTTCGGTCGTCTACTCCTTTTTTGATTACCGCACAAATGATCAGACCGCGGCCGGGCTTTATACGAGCACCCGTTTTAACGCCCGCCTGTTTGCCGAGGACTGCGATTACATCGCCTATTACCTGAGCGATGAAGTGACGCTTGTGGAGGGTGCTGATAAGGCCGAACTGGAGGCCGTTTCGGCGGAAGCCACAGCAATGTTCCAAAAATACAAGGATACGGAAAAGCCCCTTGCGCTTTCCGCAGAGGAGGAGCAAAAGCTCCTCTCGTATATTGACGACACCGAAACACGCATCAACCGCGTATATGACGCCAACGTTGGCGTTTCGTTCTATAACCGGGATAAAATCGGCATCATTGCCGATGAGATGCGCTCCTGTATCATCAAGAGCAATTTTACAGGCCTTGCCGCATACGGTGCGCTGCTGCGCGATACGCGCTTCTTTGACTCCTTGGGCCATACCGTCCTGTTTACGCTCATTTCAGTAGCCCTTGAGCTGACGCTCGGCATGCTGCTGGCGCTTATCATGAACAAAGCCATGAAGGGGATCGGCGCGGTCCGCACGGCGGCACTCGTACCATGGGCCATCCCAACCGCCGTCTCCGCCCTGATGTGGAGCTATATGTACGACGGCGGCAGCGGGATCATCTCTCACATGTTCGCTTCGCTGGGGCTCATTAGCTCGCCTGAGATGATGCTGCTTTCCGCCCATGGCGCGATGGCGGCGGCCATTCTCGCAGACGTCTGGAAGACCACCCCTTATATGGCGCTGCTGCTGCTCGCAGGTCTTCAGATCATAGACCGCGGGCTCTATGAAAGCGCAAAGATAGACGGCGCCAGCACTGTCCGCACGTTTTTCTCCATTACGCTCCCCATGCTCAAGCCTTCCATACTGGTCGCCCTGCTGTTCCGCACGCTCGACGCGTTCCGGGTATTCGACCTGATCACGGTGTTGACGGGCGGCGGACCGGGTGGCGCTACCGAAACGCTTTCCATATACGCCTATAAGGTGATGATCGGGCAGAGCAACTATGGCTACGGCGCTGCCATAGTCATCGCCATGGCGCTGTTCGTGGGGGCCATTGCGTTTGTATTCGTCAAGGTGCTGGGCACCGAACTCATCGCGGACGATTGAGGAGGTAAACATGAAAACCATGAGCTTCAAAAAGATCCTCTATCTCGTCGCGGTGATCCTGCTGCTGACCGTTATGATGTTCCCGTTCTTCTGGATTACGGTCACATCGTTTAAACCGTCTGCCGAGATATTCGGTTCCACGGCGCTCAATGTATACGCCGCGCACCCGACGCTTGAAAATTATCAGACCGTGATTGACAAGGGCATTCTCAACTCCATCAAAAACAGCCTCATCGTTTCGCTATCTACAACCGCGTACGTGGCGGTGGTATCGTCGCTTTCGGCGTATATCCTGGCGCGCTGCCGCTTTAAAGGCAAGACGCTGTTGATGAGCCTGATACTCGGTATTTCCATGTTCCCGCAAATGATCATTGTGGGGCCGATCTTCAACATGTTCTACAAGCTGGATATTTTGAACAGCTATGGAGTCACATTCGCCTACTCCAGCATTACGCTGCCCGCCGCGGTATGGATCATGGTGGCACACTTTAAGCGCATCCCCCCTTCGCTGGAGGAAGCCGCGCATATCGACGGCTGCTCCATGTGGCAGACACTCTGGAAGGTGATATTCCCGATCGCGATGCCGGGCGTGTTCACTACCGCCATTATGACGTTTATCGCCTCCTGGAACGAATATCTTCTGACATTCACATTGAACGCGGATAAAGCATACCAGACGGTTCCCGTGGCCATCAACGCGCTGCGCACGCAGTTCAGTATCCTGTGGGGGGAAATTACGGCAGCGACTGTGATCGTCGTTGTGCCTACGCTGCTGATCGTCCTGCTGTTCCAGAAGCAGATCGTATCGGGCCTGATGGCGGGCGCGGTAAAAGAGTGATTGGGCGTGCATATGTTTTGAGTTAAGCTCTCTGAGGGGTTTTCAAGGTATCGGCGCTTTAGAGTGCCGCGTCCTTGTCGGGAGACGCTTGGACATTAGGTCTGCGGGCCGTCGCAATCGATTATTTTATTTAAAAGCGAGAGGGCTTCGTCCCCGCGTCCCCCTGAGTACGATTTCCTGCGCTATGCGGCTTCGCAGGCATTCCGCGCTCGCTGAGTCCGAGGGGAGCAGGGATGCTCTTAAGGAAGGGGTGTGGGGAAACGCAGTTTCCCCAAAGCAAAAAAATTAGCGTCGGCGCTGGAAGCGCCGATACCTTTTGAATTTTTAATACTTTGAGGTGAAGCATTTGATTCCAGAAGGACAAAAACTCACCGTGCGCCAGCTCAACAGGGAAGGGCTTGCGGGAGAGGAAGCGTTGTTCCACTGTGCAAACGGCTATTTGGGCGTGCGCGGCTGCTTTGAGGAGGGCTATCCTCCGGATTTACTGACCGTACGCGGCACCTATATCAACGGCTTTTATGATGACGCGGATATCTCCTACGGGGAAAAGCTGTACGGCTTTCCAACCACGCGCCAGACCATCATCAACCTGCCTGACGCGCAGACGATCATACTTACCATAAACGGTGAACGCTTCGATCCCTTCTCCGATGGATTATTGGAGTATGAACGGACGCTGGATATACGCCGGGGCGTTACCTGTCGCCGCGTGCTGTGGCGCTCAAACGCCGGGTATACATTCCGGGTCGCAGTACGGCGGATGGCGAGCTTTTGCATGCAGGAATTATTCCTGATTGAATATGACGTGGAATCCGTCGATTACGCGGGCCCGATCCGCCTGCATTCTTCCTTGAACGGAGATATAGAGAATTACAGCAACGCCGACGATCCGCGCGTCGCGCCCGGCGCGGGACGACATATTCTGGTGGAGCATGCCGATACGGAAGAAGATGTCCTTCGCATGGCGTGCCGAACCAGCCGTTCCGGCCTTAAACTGGCATGTCAGGTAAAACATCTGCTGAAGGGGGACGGGGAGTTCGCATACGGCTGCGGCGAACAGAGCGCCTGGGCGGATATTGATGCGGAAATTCAGCCGCGCGGACGCATACGGCTTTATAAGCTGTGCGTATACAGCGATTCGTTGCGGCATGAGGACCCATCCGCCCACGCCGCCGCCGTGCTGGAGCGTGCGGTTCGCTTCGGACCGGCGCATTGGTACGCGGAGCAGGAAACATATTTGCATGCGTTCTGGGAAAACGCGCGCGTACTCATTGAGGGTGACGCAAACGTACAGGGGTACATGGACTTCAACCTGTACCAGCTGTTGCAGTCGTCGGGGAAGGACGGTATAAGCAACGTACCCGCCAAAGGATTGAGCGGCGAAGGGTACGAAGGGCATTATTTTTGGGATACGGAGATTTACGTGTTTCCGTTTTTTCTCCTGACCGATCCGCAGCTATCGAAAAGCCTGCTCAACTACCGTTACGGCATCCTGCCGCAGGCGCGGGCGCATGCGCGCCTGCTGGGGCACGAAACGGGCGCGCTCTACCCTTGGCGTACCATCGCCGGAAGCGAATGCTCCTCCTACTTCCCGTCCGGCTCCGCGCAGTACCATATCAACGCGGATGTAGCGCATTCGTTCATCCAGTATTACCTTGCCACCGGCGATCTTACCTATATGGCGGAAAAGGGCGCGGAGGTCCTAATCGAGACGGCGCGGTTGTGGCTGGACGTGGGGCACTTTGAGAACGGGCGCTTTTTGATCGACTGCGTAACTGGCCCGGATGAATACACGTGCTTGGTCAATAACAATTACTATACCAACGCGGGCGCGCGGGAAAACCTCCGCTGGGCGGCCGACATCTGCGAAGTTCTGCGGCAGGCGGGCCTGTTTGACAGGGTACAGGCGCAAACGGGCGTAAGCACGGATGAGGAGCATCGTTTTATTGAGGCAGCTGAAGCGATGTACCTGCCCTATGACGAAGGTCTGGGAATTTTGATGCAGGACGACAGCTTCTTACATAAAAAACGGCTGGATTTATCAGCAATCCCAAAAGAGAATTTCCCCCTGCTGCTGCATTACCACCCGCTGTTTATCTACCGTCACCAGGTCTGCAAGCAGCCGGACGCCGTCTTGGCGCTGTATCTGTTCGGCGACGGGGTGGGAGAAGACGCGGCAAAGCGCACCTACGCCTATTACGAGGCCGTTACCACGCACGATTCCTCGCTTTCCAAATGTATTTTCAGCATTATGGCGGCGCGGCTGGGGGATGCGGAAAAGGCCTATGAATACTTCAAAGAAACCGCCTCCG
>JAEYCM010000006.1 GCA_023455425.1 Bacillota bacterium
CTGAATCCGAGCTACACAAAGGTCATTACGGGCAGCATCCTCGTGCTGGCTGTCGCGCTTGACCAGTTTAACAAGCAGAAGAAAATGCGCGCGAAGTAAGCGGACTGACCTTAAGGAGGTATGGCTATGAAGGAAGCGGCCATTCGTTTTGACCATGTCGGAAAAATCTTTCCGGGCGTAAAGGCCCTCAACGGCGTTACGTTTGAGATCATCCGCGGTCAGGTGCATTGTATCGTAGGCGAAAACGGCGCCGGCAAATCAACGCTGATCAAGATATTGGCCGGCGTGAACCCGATTGACGAAGGGCAGGCGTTTTTGTTTGAGAAGCAGATCCAGTTCCGCAGCCCCGAGGACGCCAAGAAAGCCGGGATCGGCGTGGTCCATCAGGAGCTGAGCAACTTTGTGCATTTGGATGTCGCGAGCAACCTGTTTTGCAACAACCTGCCCCAAAAGCGCGGCGCAATCGATTATAAGCAGTTGTACCGGAACGCGCGCGAGGTGCTGGACCTGTGCGGGCTGACGTATATCAATGAACGCAGCGTCATGCGGGATATCAGCCTGGGCTCCCAGCAGATGGTAGAAATTGCGCGGCTGATCAATGAAAAGGCAAGGGTCGTCATTTTGGACGAACCGACGTCCGCACTCACGGAAGTGGAGGTCAACAAGCTTTACGAGCTGATTGCCCGGATGAAGCGGCAGGGGATTACCATCATCTATATTTCGCACCGCCTCGATGAAGTGCTCGAACTCGCGGACAGCATCACGGTATTAAAGGACGGCGAGCATGTCACGACATTCCCGCGCGATGAACATACCACAAAGGATCTTTTAGTCCGGTACATGGTGGGGCGCGATGTGGAATTCGACTACCGAACGGGGGAATTCAACCCGGGTGAGGTCATACTCGAGGCGGAAGCGCTTTGTTCCGGCAAACAGATGCAGGACGTCAGCTTCCGGCTCCGGCGCGGGGAAATCCTTGGGATAGCGGGGTTGGAAGGCTCCGGGAGAACGGAAATCCTTGAGACGCTGTTCGGCTGGCGGGAATGCACGGGCGGGAAGATTTTCATCAACCAAAAGCAGGTGGAGATGAAAGATCCCATCACCGCGAAACGGCATGGCCTTGCGTACATCACGAAGGAACGCAAGCAGCTCGGGCTGTTCCTGGGCCTTGATGTGAAAACCAACATCGCCGCAGCGTCACAGAAAAAATATGAAGAAAAGGGCGTCATCCGGTATAAGCGCATTGAACAGAACGCGCGCCACTATGTGGACGCCATGCGCATCAAATGCTCCGATCTCAAACAAAAGGTCATGAATCTGTCCGGCGGAAACCAGCAAAAAGTGCTGCTTTCCATGTGGCTTTCCAATGATCCGGAGATTGTGTTGATCGATGAACCCACGCGCGGCGTTGACGTCGGCGCAAAAGCGGAAATCCACGCGCTGCTGCGCGGCATTGTATCCAAAGGGAAATCCGTCATCATCGTTTCATCCGAATTGCCGGAAATCCTGGCCTCCTGCGACCGCGTGATGGTCATGCATGAAGGAAAGCTCATGGATGTGCTGGAGAACAATGCGCAGCTTACGGAAGAACGCATTATGCAGCTGGCGTCGGGCCTTACCTGATTTGCATCCCGCCAGGGGAAGTAGATAAAAAACAATATGGAGGAACGTAACATGAAGAAACTTTCAATGGTAGTCGTTATCATGCTGTTGCTTGGTACACTTCTTTCCGCGTGCGCCGCGCCGCAGGCCGCGCCCCAGCCGGCGCAGGCTCCCGCCGAGGCGAGCCAGGCGCTCCCGGGTGAAGGAGAAGTGTATTGCGTGATCGGTTCCCTGTTCCAGTTGGAGTTCTTTGACGCGCTCAAAGGCGGCGCGAGCGACGCGGCCAAAGAGATCGGCGCCACCTGGTATTATGCCGGCCCGCAGGAATTTGTGCCCGACCAGATTTCCCAGGCGATCGACCAGGCGGTTGCAAATAAAGTGACCGGTATTATCCTCCATGGCCAGGCGGTGGAAACAGCCGCCGCAGTCAACAATGCAATCGCGGCGGGTGTGCCCGTCATCTGCGTCAACACGGATATTCCGTCCAACAGGCTTTCCTTCCTCGGCTGCAACCCCTACAATGCAGGCTACGACATGGGCAAGCATATGGCAAAGCTGATTGAAGGCAAAAGCGGTACGGTCCTGATCTCCTCTGCAATCAGCGCAGGGCAGCCTTCTGCGCTTGACAACCTCAGGGGCTCAAAGGATGCGCTTGCAGAGCTCGCGCCCAACGTCAAGGTTGTGGAAGTGGACGATACCGCGGATGCCAACATCGCCGCCACCAACATCGGCGCAGCATTGCAGGCCAATCCCGATGTCGTCGGCATCATCGGCCAGCAGGCGTATACGGCGGTTGGCGCTACCACCGCTGTGCGCGAAGCGGGACTTACCGGAAAAATCCAGATCATCGGCCGCGACCGTGACGCCGCTACCCTTGAACTGATCAAGAGCGGGGAACTGGCGGCTTCTTATGCCCAGAACTCTTACGTGGAAGGATACATTGCCCTGAAGTGGCTCAATGAATATGTCGACGGCAAGCTGAAGGTCATCAACGATTATCTCGGCGGCGGCGTAAATCCCCTGCCCCCCACGGTGGACTCCGGTTCTGTTGTCATCACCAAGGAAAACGCGGACCAGTTTGCAGAAAAATACACCTACGAAGTAACGGCAAAGAACTAAATTCCTCCCATTAAAACGTATCAGCAACTGTATTAGGCGTGCTCTGCCGGAGGGAACGCTCCGGCAGAGCTGTCTTAAGAAAGGAACCAGATGAGTAAGATCGGATTGCTTCCGCTGTATCTTGCGCTTTACGATGAAACATGCGCATTCATGCGCCCTAAAATTGAAAATTTCCGCGATACCATTGTAAACCAATTGGAGAATCGCGGGCTTGATATGGTTTGTGCGCCAATCTGCAGGGTGCAGGAGGAATTTGCAGCAGCGGTCAGGATGCTTGAAGACGAAGGCGTCTGCGCAATCGTGACGCTGCACCTTGCCTATTCTCCTTCTCTTGAATGTATCGACGCGCTTACTAAGACCCAATTGCCGCTGTTGGTGCTTGATACAACCGAAAGCTACGCGTTTGACGCCACGGTGGATGCGGATGAGATCATGTACAACCACGGCATCCATGGCGTGCAGGATATGTGCAATCTTTTGCTGCGACGCAATAAGGCGTTTGAGGTGTTTGCGGGCCATTACGCGCACTCGGACGTATTGGACCGCGCAACCAGCCATTGCCGCGGCATACAGATTGCGACCGCATTCTGCGGCGCGCGCGTCGGTCTGGTGGGCGACCCCTTTTATGGCATGGGGGATTTTCACGTTCCGTTTGAAGAACTCAAGGAGCGCTTTGGGATTTCTGTGATCGGATACGACATGGAAGCGGCCCGGCAACGGCTTGCTGCCATCACGCCTGCGCAGATTGCGGCGGAGCGCGCCGCTGATGAAACGGAATTTCTATGGGACGCCTCCGTCACGGACGAATTGTACCGGCGTACCGCCAGGGTTTGCCTTGCCCTGCGGCAATGGATGGAAGAAGAGCAATTGACGGCGTTTTCGGTGAACTTTCTTGAAACACAGGGCAGCAACCCCGGCTTGCCGGTGATGCCGTTTACCGAATGCAGCAAGGCGATGGCCCGTGGAACAGGCTATGCGGGCGAGGGCGATGTGTTGACTGCGGCGTTGTGCGGCGCGCTTTTGCGGTTTTTCCCGCAGACGACGTTTACGGAAATGTTCTGCCCGGATTGGAAGGGCGGCAGCGTGTTTCTTTCCCATATGGGGGAACTCAATTACCGCGTCTGCAGCGAAAAGCCCCGCCTTACCGAGAAGGCGTTTCCCTTTACCTCCGCGGAAAATCCGACGGTTGCGTATGGCACCTTCCGGCCGGGCCGCGCGGTGTTTGTAAACCTTGCGCCTTGCGGAGAGGGGAATTATACGCTCATACTGGCCACAGGAGAAGTGCTCGGCATTAACAGTGAAAACAAAATGGCAGAGAGCGTGAACGGATGGTTCCGGCCCGAGCGGCCTTTGCCGGAATTTTTAGAACGCTTTTCACGCGCAGGCGGGACGCACCACTCCGTGCTGATATATGCGGATTGTCTAAAAGAAATGGCGGCGTTTGCAGCGGCGATGGAGTTTGGCTGCGTCATGATCTGAGATTGAAAAAAATTGCGTAGGAGGATCGTATGGAATTTAAAGTCTTTCAAAAAGAGCTGGAGCTACAGTCCCGGGGTTGGATACCCACCTTCCATGATGTAACCAAAGAGGTGCTCGATATTGTCGCTGCATCCGGTGTCAAAAACGGTACGTGCTGCATCGCCTCGCATCATACCACCTGCTCGGTCATGATACAGGAATGCTCGCACGATCTGGATTCGTTTGACCTTGAATATCTCCAGCATGATTTATTGGATATCATGCGCAAGATGGTCCCCGATTTTGCGGAGGAGCATCAGTACCGCCATCCCGGCCCGATTCATGCCCAGTTTGGTCGTTACGTCGATGAGCCCGGCAATTTTACCAGCATGAACACCGACGGACACCTGCGCAGCGTATTCTTTGGGCGCAGCGAAACTATGACCATCAAGGACGGCGTGCTTGACGGCGGCGAGTTTGCCCACGTTTACTTTATAGACTGGGATCATGTGCGCGCCCGCCACCGCCAACTGAATATTACCGTCATGGGAACGACGGAGGACATAGGCGACCGGAAGTGGAACAACGGGGAAGACGTCAACACCCTGCGCAAATTCGCGGAAGCGGAAAAAGCGTATATGCAGGAGTTTGACTTACAGTTGAAACGCTAATTGGCTTCGAGATTTGAAAGGCAGTATGCATGAGTAAAGTGAAAATCAGGACGCCGTTTTTTGAGACAAGCGTGAAGAACTATATCTACGGGGATGCGGTGCTGGAGTTCGCAAAGGCCGCGGACCGGGCGGCTGTCAAATACGATGTGGACGTCCTGTTCATCTCCCCGTATACGGAAATCCGCAGAATTCGGGAGAACTGCCCGCATTTGATTTTGTTGGCGCCCCATATGGATACGCTCCGTCCGGGACGCGGCATGGCAGACGTATTGCCCGAAGCGCTCAAAGCGGCGGGCGCGCAGGGCGTGGTGATCAACCATTGCGAGCGTCCGATGACGCTTTCCGCCATCAAACAGACCATTGACCGTGCAAATGAGCTTGAGATGCTTTCGTTTGTATGCGCGGATACGGTGGAAGAGGCGATGGCAATCGCGCAGCTGCACCCGGATATCATCAACCCGGAGCCCACGGAGCTCATTGGCAGCAGCAACGCAAGCGATATGCGTTATGTCACGGAAGCCATACAGGCGGTAAAATCCATCGACAAGAACATCATGGTCGAGCAGGCTGCGGGCATTACGACCGCGCAGCAGATATACGACTTTATCATGGCGGGCTCGGAGGCGGCAGGCTCGGCGAGCGGCATCTTAAAATCTCCCGATCCGCTTGCGCTTCTTTCTGAGATGGTCAGCTATGTGAAAAAGGCGCGCGAGGATCTTATCAAACTGGGGCGGCTATAGACAGGGGGAGAACATGGTATATAGAGAAGCATTTCAAGTCCAATCCAACGATAAAATGCCCACGTTTCATAATGTGACGGAGAGCACCAAGGCAATCATCGCGCGCTCCGGCATCAAAAACGGCATTGTTGTGGTCTATTCCCACCATACGACCTGCTGCGTCATCACGCAGGAGGCGGCGTTTGACCTATCCATGACCGGGCTTGAAACACTGCAGCAGGATTTTGTGGAATCGTTTGAGCGCTTTATGCCCGTATGCCGGAAAGAGGGCATGTACCTGCATCCCGGCCCCAAGGCGCTCGCCTTTGCCGAGGAGCATGGCGAGGACGCGCGCGGCTGCCACAATACGGACGCGCATCTGCGTTCCGCTTTGGTCGGCAGAAGCGAAACGATTGTATTGATCGACGGGCAAATGGACCTTGGGGAATTCGGGTTCATTTACTTTATCGATTTTGACCAGACCCGGGCAAGGAAGAGAACCGTACAGGTTCAGATTATCGGAGAATAGGTAGCTTTAAGGCCAAGGCTATGTGAACCTTGGCCTTAAAAAGCGGAACAAAAGGAAAAGAGATGAAGCAGACATCCCCCATCATTTCCCCGTCGCTATTGGCGGCGGATGCGCAGAACTATTCCCAGGCCATTGCCTATGTGGAGCGGGTAGGGGCGGAATACCTGCACATCGATGTGATGGACGGTCATTTTGTACCCAACCTCTCCTTTGGCCCCAACATTGTATCCGCTATCCGGCCATGCAGCGGCATGTTTTTTGATGTGCATTTGATGGTGCAACATCCGCTGCAGTTTGCCGCCGCATTTATGGACGCCGGGGCGGATGGCATTACGGTTCATCCGGAAGCGGATGCGGATATTGATGCGCTGCTTTCGCTATGCAGATTACGCGGCGTTCAGTTTGGCCTTGCGCTCAAACCGGAAACGCCGCTGGAATCGGTGGAGCGCTATTTGAACCAATGCGATATCCTGCTGATCATGAGCATTCAGCCGGGGTCTGGCGGGCAGAAGTTCATGCCGGCGGCGTTTGAACGTATCAGCGCCGGCCGGGAGCTGCGCGCAAAGTTGGGCGCGCATTATAAAATCAGCGTGGATGGCGGTATCAATCCGGAAACGGGCGCGCAGTGCCTTGCCGCGGGCGCGGATATTCTTGTTGCAGGCAGCGCCATATTTGGAAGCGATGACCCCGCAGGTGTGATTGCGGCTTTGAAAGGAGTGCGGCGCTTATGAAAGAGAATGGATTGGAAGCGGCGCGTCAGGCGTTTTTAATAGAAGCGGACTGCCTGACGCAGGCGTTCTCCCATATCGATGCTGCCGCGTTCGCGCAGGCAATCGATGCACTTGCCACTGCGCCGAGGATCGCGGCCAGCGGATGCGGGCACACGGGTATTGCATGCCAGCATTTTGCGCACCTCATGTGCTGTATCGACCGGCCTGCCCGCTTTATTTCTCCTGCCGAGGCGGTACATGGCGCAACGGGGTATCTGCAAAGCGGGGACGTCATGCTGCTGGCCTCCCGCGGCGGAAAAACGGCGGAACTGCTGCCGATTTTAGAAATATGCAGGAAAAAGGGCGCAACGGTAATTGCAGTGACGGAGAACACCGCCTCCCCCCTTGCAGAGGGCGCCGATATTGTATTGAACATGTTTGTCACGCGGGAAACGGACAAATACAACTGCCAGGGAACCACCAGCAATACCATGCTCAATGCGCTGTTTGACGCAATACAGGCCGCAATGATTGAAGAGACCGATTACCGGAACGAACAGTTTGCCCTGGTGCATCCGGGCGGCGCGGTAGGGGAGCGGCTGAATCGAAGGCGTATGTGAAATCCGGCCGCTTTTTCCATAACATACGGGTTCAAAGATTTATTTTGCGCGTGGCGAAGTTTTTATCTTCGCCACGCGCGTAAGCAGAAGCCAATGGTTGATTGCATCTGACCATTGGCTTGGTTGTCTATCGCTTTAAATTGAAGAAAGGTCTTTGACAAAGTAAGGGAAAAGCTGTATGATAACCCCATAGGTTAGTTGAAACTAACCTATGTAAGAATGTTTTATGGATTGGCAAGTATTTTTGTCATTGGGAAAATACGCCAAAACCCGGCTTCTTCTCCCACATAAAGCGAGGTGTTTGATATGTCTGCCGGTCAATCGCGCATCTTCCAAAACAGCCGGGGTGAGCAATTTGAATATCATACCTACGGCCCTGAATGCGGCTATCCGGTACTGTATATGCACGGGGCCGTTCCCATGCCTTTCTCGAAAAGACTGGCCGAGACCGTGGCAAAATACAATCTGTATGTGATCGTGATTTTACGGCCCGGTTATGGAGCGTCCTCCTGCCTGAAACAAAAGTATGTATATGAATATGCCCGGGCGCTGAACGAGCTGATTTCCAGCCTTGGACTCAAGCGCTTTGACGTATTGGGCCTGTCCGCCGGCGCGCCCTATTGCTATGCCCTTGCAGCCGCTTATCCCGGCCTTGTTGACACAGTCAGCATCTGCAGCGGCATCCCGCTACAGAACAACGCTGAAATTTACCGGATGAATGCCCGCTCGGAAAGGTTCATGTTTTTCCTCTCCAGGCATCTTCCGGCCGGGTTCATTGGCAGATATGGAGTACGGGCGATGGAATTGAGGGAAAAGAAACTGGGATGGCGGGATTCCAAGCATGATGAAAGCATGGACGAGGTGTTCCGCAAATACGTGCGACCCAACTGGGTTGGCATCGGCCGGTCGACCCGCCTGCAATACAGGGATTGGGGGTTTGCCGCGGAGGCGGTATCTAACAAGATATGCATTTACCACAGCAGGGCCGATGAGATGGTTCCCTTCGAGATCGCCTGCAAGAGCGCCGAACTTCTCCCCAATAGCGAATTTTTTGAGTATGAGATGGAAGAACATGGCTCTGAAAAAATATTGGAGCAAGCAATTATTCATATAGGAGGGCGAATTCAATCATGAGCAATACAACGTCGTTGGATCTGCAGTCCGTGCAGGGAACGATGTTAATTCCACTATGGGGGCGCGCGAAATACAGCGCGAAGTTTCCTGAAATTTTAGAGGACAGGGCTGCAATGGAGATTATAAAAAGCCACTCGTTTGATTTTTCAGGGATCGAAAAGACGTTTGGGGAATTCAGCGGGCTGTGCTATATCGTTCGCGCGCGAAAAATGGAGGACGCTGTCTGCCGTTTTATTGAAAAGCATCCGAAAGCAACGATTGTCAATATAGGAGCCGGGTTGGACACGGGGTTTTCCCGGGTAGACAACGGCAGTATCCATTGGTACAATCTCGATTTGCCCGATTCCATCGCTTACCGGAAAACGTTATTGCCCGACTCTGAGAGAAGCGTCTGTATTGCGAAATCATTTTTCGACATTTCGTAGTTTGACGATATTCCGTTCAATCAGGAAAACGGGATCATGTTCATATCCGGCGGCGTTTTTTACTATTTCAAAGAAGAGCAGATCAAAGCGGTTTTTGCGGCGATGGCGCATCATTTTCCCGGAGGCGAGATCTATTTTGATGCGGAATCACAAAAGGCGGTAGAGAAATCCAACGAAATGGTTCGAAAAACCGGGAACAAAGGCGCGCAGATGTACTTTTATGTCAACAATCCCCAGGCAATACAAAGCTGGTCGCCGATGATTCGAACAGTGGACATCGAGCCATATTCAAAAGGAATTCCGCATAAAAACCGCTGGAGCTTGAAATTGCGCATGCAAATGGCTTTTATGGATAAGCTGGGTTTGATGAAGTTTGTCCATATCAAATTCGCTGGCTGATTTGCAGGCCGAGTGCCTGTTTTGCAGGGCAGCTTATTGTCCGGCGCGCCAGGTCTTGGTTTGCATTGCTTCCAAATGAAGCAAAGCCCGAACGTGCCGCGTGAAGCCTTGGGAACATGCTTCAGTTGACAAAATGCCCTTGAGGGGATAAAACAAAATAAATGGCATTAGATTTTTTTACTCAGGTAGTTTGGAGAGCGAATAATGGGCAATACGGATAAGTTTGAAATGATCGCCAATGTATATGACACGCCGGAACGGCTTCAAATTGCGAAAGTATCGTCGGGCGCCATTCGTGAATATTTGGTGGATGCTAAAAACAAGAGCGCCATTGATTTTGGGTGCGGAACCGGTCTTGTTGGAATGAATTTGTTACATGATTTTCATTCCGTGCTGTTTCTGGACACATCACAGAACATGATTCATCAGGTTGAGCAAAAAATCTCCAATTCCAATATACAGAATGCCGCTGCATTATGCTTTGACTTTGAAAAAGAAAGTCTTCCGGATTTACATGCCGACTATATTTTTATGGTCCAGGTTCTACTCCATATTCATGATGTTGAAGTGGTTTTATCAAGATTATATGATGTTCTGAGTGTAGGAGGGCAGCTCCTGATCGTAGATTTTAACAAGAATGAAAACATAGTTTCAGACATGGTTCATAACGGGTTTGATCAAAGAGCGCTAACTAGCAGTATGAAAAAAATGGGATATCGGGAGATTCAATCGAAAACTT
Source organism: Bacillota bacterium (assembly GCA_023455425.1). Classification (GTDB taxonomy): domain Bacteria; phylum Bacillota; class Clostridia; order Christensenellales; family CAG-138; genus JAEYLA01. The sequence continues at coordinate 10,126 of JAEYCM010000006.1, forward strand.
TTTATACTGGGAGTAAAATATTCATGGGCCATGATGCATCCTTGTTTATTCTTGATTCTCAGAAATAGCGTTTCTTTATTTCGTTACCGATTTCTCGGTTAGGCCTCTTAGTATTATTTTTTGAAATGGAACCCTTCCCCTTTCATTATACCATATAAAAAATTCCAAATGCAGACTGTTTGTTCCGGTATGCTATTGCTATACTGCAATAGCATATTCATGCGATTTGTTGGAGAGGATTATTTCGGAAAGGAATAATCAAAATGATCAAAAAGAATCGCCAAAGGGGGTAACATATGCGTTCTTGTGTGCTTGGGTTACAGGATATTGACAAAACGAAGCGCATGCTTGCCGGAGGAAAAGGCGCGAACCTGGGGGAGCTTTTTAAGGTAGAAGGAATACGCGTACCGGACGGCTTTTGCGTTTCCACCGAAGCTTTTCAAAGAATTGTCGGCGAAACGCCGGCGATAAACGAATTACTTGACCGGTTATCAACTCTAAAAGTGGAGGACCGGAATGCAATCGGTGAATGTAGCGGCGAAATTCGCAGGGCGATCGAAGGGACAGCAATCCCTGAGGACCTGAAGGAAGAGATCACCCGCTTCCACGTCGGGCTTGGAGAAACAGACGCCTTTGCGGTGCGGTCCAGCGCAACCGCGGAGGATTTGCCGACGGCTTCTTTTGCAGGCCAGCAGGATACGTATTTGAACATCATTGGAAAGGATGCATTGATCGCGCATATCAGCAAGTGCTGGGCGTCGCTGTTTACCGAGCGGGCGGTAACGTACCGTATCCAAAACGGCTTCGATCATCGCAAAGTCCATCTGTCTGTGGTTGTTCAGAAGATGGTCTCTCCGCAAACGGCAGGGATTATGTTTACCGCAGATCCCGTTACTTCCAATAGAAAAGTGCTATCCATTGACGCTAGCTTTGGACTTGGCGAATCCCTTGTTTCCGGCCTGGTGAATGCTGATCACTATAAAGTGCGGTACGGCATTCTTGATAAGAAGATATCCGCTAAGAAACTGGCCATTTACGCCTTGAAGGGCGGCGGTACAAAAGCGCAGGAGATTGCGCCCGAGCAGCAGAGCCGGCAAGCGCTGACGGATGCGCAGATTTTGCGGCTGGAGGGAATGGGCAGAAAAATCGAAGCGCATTTCGGCTGCCCCCAGGATATTGAATGGTGTTTGGCTGACGATACGTTTTATATTGTCCAGAGCCGGCCAATCACTACGTTATACCCCATTCCTGAAGTGGATGATGAAGAAAATCATGTTTATGTATCCGTCGGCCACCAGCAAATGATGACCGATCCCATCAGACCGTTGGGAATGTCAATATTCAGGCTAACATCCTTTGGACCCAGGTTTCAAGCCGGAGGAAGGTTGTTTGTTGATGTTACACTTATACTGGCTTCGCCCGACAACAGGGAAGCGTTACTAGATACCATGGGGCAGCACGATCCGCTCATGAAAGATGCGCTCCTGAACATAATTGAGCGGGATTTTATAAAATTGTTGCCGGATGCCAAGAAAAAGGAGAGCCCCGGTAAAAGCAATAAAGTTGCGTCGCCTGCAGGTTTCCGATTTGATGAAACGCAGTCAAACATCAATAGAAGAGCTGAAGCAGAATATCCAAACGAAATCAGGACCGGATCTATTCGATTTTATTTTAGAGGATATCCAGATATTAAAGAAGATTTTATTCGACCCGCAAAGTTCAGCCGTATTTATGGCTGCTATGGACGCTTCATCATGGCTCAATGAAAAAATGATGGAGTGGCTGGGTGAAAAAAACGCGGCAGACACGCTTTCCCAATCTGTGCCAAACAATATCACGTCGGAAATGGGTCTGGCGTTATTGGATGTCGCAGATGTGATCCGTCTTTATCCGGAAATCATTGCGTATTTAGAGCACGTAAAAGATGATCACTTTTTGGATGAACTGCTTCCGTTTGACGGCGGACAGGAGGCCCGGGACGCGATCCTTGCGTATCTAAATAAATACGGAATGCGCTGTGCCGGAGATCGATATGACCAAGCCTCGCTGGAGCGAAAAACCGACGACACTTGTTCCTATAATACTCAGCAACATCAGAAACTTTGCGCCACATGCAGGCAAACGAAAATTTGAGCAAGGGCGGCAGGAAGCGCTCAAAAAAGAGCAGGAATTAATTGATCGATTGAAGCAATTGCCGGATGGGGAGCAAAAGGCCGAAGAAACAAAGCGAATGATCAGCTTGGTCCGGAATTTCATCGGCTATCGTGAATATCCCAAATACGGCATGGTTAGCCGCTACTTTGTTTATAAGCAGGCTTTGCTCAAAGAGGCCGAACGGCTCGTACAGGCAGGCGTTCTTCACGAAAAAGAAGATAGCTACTATCTCACGTTTGAAGAATTTCGCGAAGCCGTACGCACCAATCAACTGGATTACCGGATTGTAAGCACGCGAAAGGACGAGTACAAATACTATGAAAAATTGACACCCCCGCGGGTGATCACGTCTGACGGTGAAATTATTTCAGGTGTGTACAAGCGGGAAAATATCCCGGCCGGGGCCATTGCAGGTCTGCCTGTTTCTTCCGGCGTGATAGAGGGGCGGGCGCGTGTCATCTTGTACATGGAAGATGCCGATCTACACGATGGGGACATATTGGTTACCTCCTTCACCGACCCCAGCTGGACGCCATTGTTTGTATCCATAAAAGGCCTTGTCGCCGAAGTCGGCGGCTTAATGACCCATGGAGCAGTGATCGCACGTGAATATGGCTTACCGGCAGTTATCGGAGTGGAGAATGCCACCAGGCTGATCAATGACGGCCAAAGAATCCGGGTGAATGGGACGGAAGGCTATGTAGAAATCCTATAAATGGGAAGGTAGCCAAACATTCTGCCAAGACCCCGCTAAGCTGCATGCGGCACTTTTGTGTCCTCAAGGCAGCAAGAAAGCGGCTGAACCCAATGTTTCATCTAAGACCCGCCCGGCACAGAACCATAGGATAGGCTGTCGTTGCGTTATTAAAGTTTCTGTCGATATTGACGGCAGCGCCGGTATGCTTAAATGTCTTCCATGGGTTTGGTGAACATGCCCGCTATCTCGATATCCTGATAGTCTGCAAGCAGTATTTTAAGCATGCGCAGCGCGGAACGCTCGTCGTCTATAAGTACAACTTTCATTTTCTTGGCTTCTCCTTTGTGTGAAGCGGCACGCTGCCTGGTGCGCTTGTAATAGCCGGGCCTTTGCATAGAGCGCATTACCGCCTGTGCTGCTATAAAGAGCCGAGCAGCGCCCCCGGGGGATGCTGTTTTACATGAACGCTGCCGTTCCAAACGGAAGGCACGTGTATATAGGCGTCCGGTACCACCGCGCTATTCCTAGGGTCCAGAAAGCGGCTCCAGTAAAAAGTCCATTCGCCGTCCAGGCGGACGGTGCCTAATTCATGAAAGCGTCACCCGGCAAGTTCCGGACGCCCGTTTTGGGCATAGGAAACAGACCGTGTCTGCGTGACTTTCTGATATTGGAGATGGTGGGATGCTTATAGAATTCCGTTTTGGCGCATGAAAAAAGACGAGGTATAACGCCCTCGTCTTTTTTCGCTTATCAAAGCGGAGTCCGCCAATTTGATGCCGATGGCCTTCGTTTCTAAATGCGGCTGCTATTGGATTGCAAGCGCCAATACGTCCAGAATTTCCTGCTGTGTCACAAAACGGCCCGGTTCAAATTTGCCGTCCGTTAACGCAAATACCCCGTTGTCCACCAGCGTTTGTACGATACGGGGTTTTTCACAGTCGCCGATGTCGCGGATGGAAACATGCGTATCCTGGGCGGCAAATGCTCCGACCAGGAAAACGGTTTTTGCAAGCGCCTCGCGCGTGACATGCTCCTCCGGCAGGAAATATTCCTTGCCGTCTTCTCCGGCTGCCCATTCCACATATCCGCCGAACACAGCGGTTTCGATGTAGTCAAAGTCCGCGTCCGTCCACGGCACATCCGCAAACAATCCGTAGATATGCCCCTTTTGCTCCGTCTGGTAGTACTTGGAGGAGGCGGGCACATAGACGGGAAGATGCAGCGCGCGCACTACCATATTCGCAAAGTCGCGCTTATCCGCAAGCGTATCGGAGGCGTAGGCGGAACTGTCATCCATCAGTTCCGGGTATAAAAACCGCGCTACTTCATGGATGCCTTTGTAGTACCGGAAGGTGGGGGAGGAAATAAGTTTTTCGTTGATGAGGTATACCCGCCCATCCCTAACGGCCTTTATGGTATCGTATCCCGGCCGCTCTCCAATAGAAATGAGATTACCGCCGGAGTTCATGGCCCCGCGCTGCGAAATGTAGACATCAATATCGTCCGCATGTGCAAGCGCGTTTTCCACGCCGAATTCCGCAATGGTGCTGCCCTCGGATGTCGGCACGACATCGGATGCGAGATTGATCCCCCCGGCATACTCGATGGCGCGCGCGGGCATGGAATCCGGGGTCACGGTACGAATATTGGTTTCCGTCGCTTCAAAGAACACCGTCTGTTTTTCTGAAACGGCAGACGTCTTTTCGCGGATGTCTTCAATGCTCTGATAAAACGCGTCTAGCTTCTCTTTTGCGGCTTCCTCCGTCCCTGTGAGCATGGCGAGCTTTTCGATATACGCGGGGAACGCCTCGTAGCTTTCCGGGTACAGGGATACTACGGGGATACCTGCGCGTTCAAGCTCCGCCACATAATCCGGCGCTTTCCTGCGGATAAACGGACGGATGAGAACCAGATCGGGTTCGGCGGCAATCACCTGCTCCGGATCGCCTGTGTAATCGAACGTTTCTAAGAACGCAGCTTCGGGCGGGTAGGTGCAGGTCGTATGCCCGCCGATGACGGAAGTACCCGCGCCCAGATCAAACAGGTTTTCCGTATGGGCGGAATAGAGGGAGATGATGCGCGTGGCGGGCGCATCAAGGTTGATGGTTATGCCGTCGTCGTCTACAAAGTGGATTGTTGCGGGCGCGGCGTTGGGGGACGCTGCAGACGCAGGCTGGGGCGTGTTGATGACGGGCTGCATGCAGCCCGTCATCAACATCAGCACACAAAGCGTGAGGCAAAGAAGCCTTGCGATACGGCTCGTATTCATAAACTGGATCATCCTTTATTGGCCGATCGCGTCCCCGGCGTGCTCTACGAACATCTTCTGGATGCCCTTGTATTCGCCAAGGCCTTTGATCACGCATTCCACCTCGTACCCCTCGCCCTTGAACGCGGTTTTCCAGGAGCCTTCCTCATCGCCTGCCATATCGTTGTTGGCGTGGTCTCCGGCGACGATCATGAAGGGAAGCAGCACGACCTTCTTTGCGCCGCTCTGCTCTACGGCGGCCATGACATCCTCAAGCGACGGTTCAGCTTCCACGGTTCCGATCAGGCAGTTATCCATACCGGAGCCGGACACGGCCTGCTGGAGCTTTGCGTAGGTGGCGTTTGCCTCATGGTGCGTGCCGTGACCCATGAATACGATGGCGGTGCCTTCTACATTATAGGGCGCAATTTCTTCCTGGAGGATGGAGACCACTTCCTGATAGTCCGCATCCGAAGTCAGCAGCGGCAGACCATAGGAAACGCTTGTAAACTTGCTTTCATAAGGCTTGATGGCGGCGATCATCTCATCGTACTCAAAGCCGCTCATCACGTGGGTGGGCTGTACGGCGAGCGTGCCTATGCCGTCCGCAATCAGGCGTTCAAGCGCCTGTTCCACGTTATCGATCTCAAGGCCATCGCGGTCCTTCAGCTTATCGATAATGGTCTGGCTGGTAAAGGCGCGGCGCATTTCATAGTCCGGGTAAGCGTCCGCAATGACTTTCTCGATCGCCTCAATCGTCAGCGCGCGGCTTTCGTTGTAGCTGGTGCCGAAGCTGACAACCAACAGAGCCTTCTTGTTCGGGTCGGGCGTCACGGCGGGGTCGGCGGATGCTTCCGGCGTTTCCGCGGGCACGGCCTCCGGCGTGGCGGCAGGTTCCGCGGCGGCGGGGGTAGGCTCGGTTGCGGCGGGAGCCGCGGTGCAGGCGCTTGCGCCAAATGCGAGCGTCAGCAGCAGCGCGATGGCGATGGTTCCGTGTTTTCTCATTAGATACTTCCTTTCCGGGCATATGCCCGATGAATTTATATGTGATCGCGGAGGAGGAAACCTTTGCCCTCTATAAGCTCCGCCTCCACAAGAAACACCTTGCGAAAGAGTTCTTCCGTAAACGCTTTCTCCGGCGGGCTGTCCGCCGCAATTTTTCCGGAGTGGAGCGCGATGACGCGGTCCGCATACCGGTAGGCAAGGGAAAGATCATGATGGATGCTGATGACAGTCATCCTGGTCTCCAGAATGTGCCGCTTTAAAAGCTTCACCATTGCCATGCCTGCGGCAATATCGAGCTCGCTTATCGCCTCATCCAGCAAAAGAAGTTTCGGCCGCTGCAGCAGCGCCCGGGTTAAAAGCACGCGCTGCAATTCCCCGCCGGAAAGCGCGGTCACGGGGCGCTGTGCAAAGCGCCAAACGTCGGTTTGTTCCATCAGGTCCCGCGCAAGGGAAAGATGGGTATCCTTGATCGGCTCAAATCTCGCCCGGTGGGGCGTTAAGCCCATCAGTACCGCTTCCAGGCAGGTGAACGGAAACGCGATGCTTTGCTTTTGGGAAACCATTGCCAACATGCGGGCGCGCTCCGGTATGGGGATGCTTGCAACCTCCCTGTCCGTAAGCAGGGCACGGCCCGTGTGAGGTGCGATTTGCCCGCTCAGTAGCCGAAATAGGGTTGTCTTGCCGCTGCCGTTAGGCCCGATAAGCGCTACATAGGAGCCCGGCTCCACATCAAAGGAAATGCCATTGAGCACCGGCGTTGCGCCATAGGAAAACGAAACACGGTCGATCTGCAACAGCGGCTTATCCATTTGGCTCCGCCTTTCTTTTGTGCAGGAACAGAAAGAGAAAGAACGGCCCGCCAAGCAGCGTTGTCAGCACGCCCACCGGGATTTCACCATTCGAAATCAGGCGCGTCACATGGTCGGCGGCGCTTAACAAAAGCCCGCCGCAGAGCGCGGAAAGCGGCAAAAGCTGCCGGTTGTCGCTGGTGACGGAAAACCGTAAAAGGTGCGGGACAATGAGCCCCACAAACCCAATGACTCCGCAGGCGGAAACGCAGACCGCCGTAATGGCGGAGGCAAGCAGCAAAAAGAACAGTCGCGTTCGCTTCGCGTTTACGCCAAGCGCTTCCGCGTCCCGGCTGCCCAGCGTCATGATATTGAGGTCCCCCGAAAACAGCCAGCCAAGCAGGATGGCAAAAAGGGTGACGGGGAAGACCAGAAGAAAATCGCCCCAGCTTTTCGCGTTGAGGCTGCCCATAATCCAATAGACGATAGCGCTTACATTTTCGCCCGCCAGCATCTTCAAAAAACTGATCCCGGCGGAGAGTATGGAGCTGACGATGATGCCGCCGATAATCAGGTTGGCGCTCACAAAACCTCCGCCCCGGTAGGAGATCCATATGACAAGCCCCAGTGTGACAAGCGCGCTTAACAGCGCAAAGAGCGGTACGGGAAGCAGCAGACCCATTGCAATATTGAGATAGATGGCGATGGAAGCGCCGAACGCCGCGCCTGTGGAAATCCCCAGCGTATACGGATCAGCAAGCGGGTTTTGTAAAATTGCCTGGAACATCACGCCAGCGGCGCTAAGCCCCGCGCCCACCGCAATGCCCGTAAGGATGCGCGGCAGGCGGATTTCCCATACGACCGCGATTGCGTTTGGCGCGTAGCCGGAAAGCAGAAGTTCATTGCCCGTCAGCTTGCTCCACAGGATGCCCGCCACGTCAAAAGGAGGCACCTCCATTGCGCCCATGCCCACGGATACCGTCAACAGCAACAGCAGCGCGGCGCACAACAGGATGCCGATTGCAACGCACTTCTTTCGTGTGCGCTTATACTGGATAATTGCCGCGTGCTGCTCCAAAAGAATACCTCCAGACAAACAGAAAAGCCGCCCGCTTTTGCGGACGGCTAAATGCTCATGCAGGATGCCGTATTGACGCCAGGCAGCGCAAATAGGCATTCCGTAAACATCCATTGCTCCGGTAAGTCCGCAGAGCTGAACGAGCCGCATGGAATATGCGGCAAGGATACAGGCAAGTATTCTGGCTTATCGCCCGGCATCATAGATGCCGCCCTCAGCGCCTTCCCGGAGGTTTCTCCAGTGGCAAAAAAGCTTCAGGCATCAAGCGAATTACAGCAACGGCCTTGCGCGGGATTTGCACCCGTCTTCCAGTACCTGTTCCCATTATTCTGTTACGGCGATTGTATCAAAGCAATATATGGCTGTCAATACATACCCGCCCATGTGTTTACTTGACACAGCGTTAGGAAGGGCGGTATCATCAGGGTAATTGAATTGGGGAAGCAGGGTGAAATTCCCTCACAAGTACGTTACCGTGACAGTCGGGTTACCATCGTTCATATTCCTTTGCGGACACCGGAGGATATGATGGCAAGCAGCCAAGGCTATTCTGGCTGTTGCGTCGTATCATCCGTGGGGTAAGCTCCGCGGATGTTTTTGTTTTGAGGGGATGTATGCAGGCTAGGCGCTTCTACAACCAAAAGCTGCTCCGCTGCGGCTATACAACGGGCTCCTGCGCCGCGGCGGCTGCAAAAGCGGCGGCACAGATGCTGTTGTTTGGTACCGTTGTTGGAGCGGCATCCCTCAAAACGCCAAAGGGCGCTGTCCTGCAACTGGAAGTGATTGACGTGACGCGTATGCAGAACACCGTTTCCTGCGCCATACAAAAGGACAGCGGAGACGATCCGGATGTGACCAACGGCGTGCTCGTATACGCGACGGCAACAAAGACCCCTCAGGGGATTGTGATCGACGGCGGCAAAGGCGTTGGCCGGGTGACAAAGCCGGGGCTGAACCAGCCCGTGGGGGCCGCCGCAATCAATTCCGTGCCGCGCCAAATGATACTGGATGCCGTGATGGAAATCGTCCGACTGTCCGGCTATGCGGGTGGGCTTTCCATTGTGATTTCAGTACCGGACGGGGAGAAGATTGCGGCGCGCACATTTAACCCGCGCCTTGGCGTGGTTGGCGGCATTTCCATACTCGGCACAAGCGGCATTGTGGAACCGATGAGCGAGGCCGCGCTCATGGATACCATCCGGACGGAGCTTTGCATGCTGCGCGCGGCCGGGGAAACGCGGGCACTCCTTACCGTAGGCAACTATGCGGACGCGTTTTCGAAAAATGCATTGGCGCTCGAAACGGAGCATGCCGTAAAGTGCGGCAACTTTATTGGGGATACGCTTGCCGCTGCTGCGGAAGAGGGATTTCTGCAGCTTCTGCTTGTCGGCCATATCGGCAAACTCGTAAAGCTTGGCATTGGGCTTATGAATACGCACTCCCGCTACGGGGATGGGCGCATGGAAACCATGGTGTCCTGCGCGCTTGCGGCAGGGGCCGATCTTTCGCTGTTGCGGGAGATTTCCGTATGCGTGACCACGGACGCGGTACTTGAATTGTTGTATCGGGAGAGGTTGTTGCGTCCCGCCATGGAAGAGCTCCAACAGCGCATCTCCTTTTATCTTGCGAAACAGGCGCTGCCCAATATGGAGCTTGGCTTTGTGGTGTTTACCAATGCCGGCGAATACGCGGGCGTGTTGGCGCAAAGCGAAAATGCGGAGGCGTTGATGGAACATTGGAGGAAGCGCTGATGGTGCATTTTGTGGGCGCGGGCTGCGGCGCAACCGATTTGATTACCCTGCGGGGAAAAGCCTATCTGGAATCGGCCGACGTCGTGATATACGCGGGGTCCTTGGTAAACCCGGAACTTCTTGACTTTGCAAAGCCCGGTTGCGCCATTTACAACAGCGCTATGATGACGTTAGATGAAGTGATTGCCGTGATGGAAGGCGCGGAACGCGAAGGGAAGACCACCGTACGCCTGCACACGGGCGATCCTTCCATTTATGGTGCCATTCGCGAACAGATGGACAGGTTGGAGGCTCTTCAAATTCCATATGACGTTTGCCCCGGCGTATCAAGCTTTTGCGGCGCGGCTGCCTCTCTGAAAACGGAACTGACGCTGCCCGGCGTTTCCCAGAGCGTGATTTTAACCCGCGTGGCCGGGCGCACAGAGGTGCCGGAGCGGGAAAGCATCCGCTCCTATGCCGCGCACGGGGCGACGATGGTGATTTTTTTAAGCGCGGGCATGCTCACTGAATTAAAGCGGGAGCTCCTTGCGGGAGGGTATGCGCCTCAAACGCCCGCCGCCATCGTATATAAAGCGAGCTGGCCGGACGAGCTGATATTATGCGGCACGGTGGAGACGCTTGCGGAATTAGGCGAGCGCCACGGGATCACAAAGACGGCGCTGATCCTCGTGGGCAACTGCCTGGGGGATGTATATGCGCTTTCCCGCCTGTACGACGCTTCTTTTTCAACCGAATACCGGGAGGCGAAGCCATGATCGCCGCAATCGCGTTTACAGAGGTTGGATACGCGCTTGGCGAACGGCTGGGGGTGTGCGTTGGGGAAAGATACTCCCTTGTGCGGTGCGGGGACGGCGGCCTTCCGGAATGGACGGCGACACATTTTACGGAGGCGGACGCACTGGTGTTTATCGGCGCGTGCGGCATCGCGGTGCGCGCCATCGCGCCCTATATCAAGAAGAAGACAAAGGACCCGGCGGTGCTTGTGATCGACGAGCTTGGGAAGTTTGTCATCCCCATATTGTCCGGGCACATCGGCGGCGGAAATGCGCTGGCGGAAAAGCTTGCGGAATACTTGAGCGCTGCGGCGGTGATCACGACCGCTACGGACTGCCATGGAGGTTTTGCTTTGGATGCATGGGCTGCCCAATGCGGCATGCAGGTGGAACATCCGGAGCGGATCAAATTTGTTTCCGGCAAGCTGCTGCGCGGGGAGACGGTGCGCATCAAATGCCTGTTTCCGGTAAAGGGACATTTGCCGAAGGGGATTGCTTTAGAGGATGTCGGGTATGACGCCGCGATCACTTGGCAAACAGAAAAAGCGGCGCTCAGCCTTGTTCCGCGCGTGGTGGCGCTTGGCGTCGGCTGCAAAAAGGGAACAGGAGAAGAAGAGATTGAACAGGCGGTCTGTGCCGCGCTGGAGACGGCGGGTTGTTCAAAAAACGCGCTTCTTGGCGTATTCAGCATAGACGTCAAGCAATGGGAACCGGGGCTTCTTGCGTTTTGCAGTGCGCAGGGGCTGCCGTTTGTCACGTTTTCCAGTGACGCGCTGCAGATGGCGGAAGGTACATTCAGTGCCTCTTCGTTTGTGGAACAAACCGTGGGGGTGGACAATGTCTGTGAGCGCAGCGCGGTGCTTGGAAGCGGCGGAGGAAGCCTGCTGCTCCGGAAATATACACAAAACGGGGTGACGGTGGCGCTTGCTCTTGCACCCTATGCGGTAACATTTTCGGAGGGCGCATGAGGCTGTTTGTGGTGGGAATTGGCCCCGGGAAGCCGGAAGGCATGACGGAGGAAGCGCGCCTTGCGCTCGAGCAGGCGGAAGTGATCGCGGGGTATACGGCATATATCAAACTTGTTCAGCCGCTTTTTCCTGAAAAGGACTATCTCGTTACCCCCATGCGCAGCGAAACGGAGCGCTGCAAATTGGCGCTCCAAGCCGCGAAAACCCGGCGGGCCGCCATGGTATGCAGCGGGGACGCCGGGGTATACGGCATGGCGGGATTATTGTATGAGCTTGCGGCGGACGACCCGGAGACGGAGCTTTGCGTGATCCCCGGGATAACGGCGGCGCAGAGCGGCGCTGCCCTTCTTGGCGCGCCCCTGATGCAGGATTACGCCGTCATTTCGCTTTCGGATTTATTGGTACCGTGGGAGACGATCGAGAAGCGGCTCATGGGTGCTGCCATCGGCGACTTTGTGACGGTACTGTATAACCCTGCAAGCAGCAGGCGCAAGAATCATCTGCGCCGCGCGTGTGAGATTTTTATACGGTACAGGCCAACGGAGACCGTGTGCGGGGTTGCGCAGAACATCGGACGGCAGGGGGAAACAAGCAGGCTGCTGCCCCTTGGGGAACTGATGGAATATGAGGCGGATATGTTCACCACCGTATTTATCGGCAACAGCAAGACCATAGAGGTCAGTGGGAAGATGGTGACATACAGGGGGTATGCATGCGAACGCTAGAAAAGCTGCTGCTGTTTGGTGGCACCAGCGATGCGCACGCGCTGCTTGAGGCCTTTTTACCACATCCCATTCATATCACGCTGTGCGTTACGAGCGGCTATGCGCGCCAACTGCTGCCGGAGGAATCCGGGCGCATCCGCATCCTTACAGGGCGGATGGATGCGCTGGCGATGCTTCTGGAAATGCGGCGGGAGCGGTACTTCTGCGTGCTTGACGCGACGCACCCATATGCCGTGGAAGCGAGCAGGAACATCAAAAGCGCCGCCGAACAGTCGGGGCTTCCCTATATCCGGCTGGTGCGGGAAGAAAGCGGCTTCTACGGCGGCACATCGGTGCGCTCCGCAGCGGAAGCCGCGCATCTGCTCAACGAAAGAACCGGCCCTGCGCTGATCGCGACAGGCACAAAAGAGCTTGCGCCGTTTACATCAGTACCGAATTATCAGGAACGGCTGTATGTGCGCACGCTTCCGACGGTGGAGGCAATCGAAGCCTGCCTGTCGCTCGGGTTTTCCAACAGCCGCATCATTGCCATGCAGGGGCCGTTTACAACGGATTTTAATCTCGCGCTGTTAACGCAATACCGCATCCGGACGCTTGTTACAAAGGATGGCGGTGCTGCGGGCGGGTTCTATGAAAAATGCGCTGCGGCACGTCGGTCAGGCGCGGAGTTGATCGTTATCAAGCGGCCTCAGGAACAGGGAGAAACGCTCACCGGGGCTATTCAGCGGGTGCTGCGATTGTTGGAGGAACGTGTATGAGGGTATCCGTCATCGGCATGGGTACAGGCGGCGGCACTTTGACCGTTTCCGCCGTGGAAGCGCTGCGCGGGGCGGATGCGTATATCGGCGCAAAGCGTCTAATGGAGCATCTTCCGTCAGGCTGCGGGGCAAACCGCCATGTGGCGGTTATGGCGGAGGGGATCGCCGCGTGGATTGTCTCGCACAAGGAATTTCAACATATTTGTGTGTTGGTGAGCGGGGACGCGGGTTTCTACAGCGGCGCAAAAAAGCTGCTGCCGCTGCTGGATGGCGTTGAAACTGCCGTATATCCTGGCATCTCCAGCGTCGCCTTTTTTGCGGCAAAGCTGCAACTCCCTTGGGAGGACTGGAAGCTTATAAGCGCCCATGGGCGGGCGCAGGATGTCATAGGCCCGGTTCGTGACAATGAAAAGACGTTCTTTTTGACCGGGAACACGCAATCCGCCGATGGTATCTGCAAAGCGCTTCTGGAAACGGGGCTCGGCGCGTGCATAGCCGCGGTTGGCGAACGTCTGGGCGAGACGGGGGAATGCGTGGTGCGCGGCACTGTGGAGAAGATTTCCAAGCTGCGTTTTGATGCGCTCAGCGTGCTCCTCATTCACAACCCCGCGCCGCGCAAATTGGTTTCGGCGGGCTTGCCGGATGAAGCGTTTTTGCGCGGCGGCGCGCCCATGACAAAGAGCGAGGTGCGTAGCGCCGTTCTTTCAAAGCTTCGACTGCAAAAAGGGGATACGTTCTTTGATATCGGCGCGGGCACGGGCTCGGTTTCCATAGAGGCGGCGCTGCTGCTATCCGCAGGCCATGTGTACGCCGTGGAACAGGAAGCGGATGCGTGTGAACTGATTCAAAAAAATGAAAAACAATTTCATATCGGCAACCTGACCATCGTTCCAGGGCGCGCGCCCGAGGCGCTTGCGGCGCTGCCCATGCCCGACGCCGCCTTTATCGGCGGGGCGGGCGGGAGGCTTTTTGAAATTCTTGCGGCGCTGTTAGAGAAAAATCCGCGTGTGCGGATTGTAGTGAGCGCGGTGACGCTCGAAACCATCGGCGAGGCGACGGCGGCGTTCAAAGAGCTTCCCATAAAGGATACGGAGGTCGTACAGCTTTCCGTCAGCCGCACGAAGCAATTGGATAAATACCAGCTTTTGCAGGCGCAGAACCCGGTGTTTCTGTTCAGCGGGGTGGGCAATGGCTGATGTAAGACGCATTCTCATTGCGGCGCCGCACAGCGGCGCGGGAAAAACAACCGTCACAATGGCGCTGCTGTCCGCGTTCCGCGCGCGGGGATTGCGGATGACCGCCTTTAAATGCGGGCCGGATTATATCGATCCCATGTTTCACACGGAAGCGCTTCAAATCCCGTGCCGCAACCTGGATTTGTTCTTGTCCACGGAGGATACCGTGCGCGGGCTGCTCTATGCGCATGGAACGGACAGCGACCTTTGCGCGCTTGAAGGCGTCATGGGATATTACGACGGCGTCAATAACACCGAAGAAGCGAGCAGCTATCATCTTGCAAAGGCAACTAAGACGCCCACAGTGCTTGTAGTGCAGGCAAAAGGCGCTGCGCTCTCTTTAGCCGCGCAGATCAAAGGCTTCCAGACCTTCCGTACGCCGAGCGGGATCGAGGGCGTTATTCTCAACGGCTGCCATAAGGCGCAATATGAAAAAATGAAGCCCCTGCTGGAAGCGGAAACGGGACTTCGACTCTTTGGGTACTTTCCCCCGCGGGAGGATTGCGCGGTCAAAAGCAGGCATTTAGGATTGGTAACAGCGGATGAGCTGTCCGACCTGCAGGAGCGGTTGGAGCGTCTCGGCCAACAGGCCGAAGAGAGCCTGGATCTGGAGGGCCTGCTGCATTTGGCGGCTTCCGCCCCGCAGATGGCGGGGGCGCTCCCCAAATGCGAGCCCGTCACACAGCATAGGCCGCGCATCGCGGTTGCGCGGGATGCGGCTTGTTGTTTTTACTATGCGGACAATCTTGCGCTGCTGGAACAATTGGGCGCGGAGCTGATATTCTTTTCCCCGCTCAAGGATGCGTTGCTGCCGAAGGGAACCGCCGCGCTTTATTTTGGCGGCGGGTACCCGGAACTGTATGCGGAGGCGCTGAGCAACAATACGTCCATGCGGGAAAGCGTGCGCCTTGCGGTGCGCAACGGCATGCCCACCGTTGCGGAGTGCGGCGGGTACCTTTACCTCCATGAACGGTTGGATGGACATCAAATGGCGGGCGTGATCCCCGCAAGCGCGTACCGCACGGAGCGCTTGCAGCGCTTCGGGTATCAGGTGCTGACGGCCCAAAGGGATACGCTGCTGCTGAAAAAAGGGGAAACGCTGCGCGCACATGAATTTCATTATTGGGAGAGCGATGCTATGGGGGATGCGTGTGAGGCACAAAAGCCCGACGGCAGGACATGGAATTGCATCATAGGAAACGAAAGCCTGTTTGCGGGCTTTTCGCACCTATATTTTTATAGCAATCCGGAAATAGCGGCCCGCTTTGTACAACAAGCTGCCGCATATGGGGAGACACATGGATTTTAAACGGATGAACGACGAAATCTTGCCTCTTAGCCAATCCGCCATGCAGGGGGCGCAGGCGCGGTGGGACGCGCTCGCAAAGCCGCTTGGCAGTTTGGGCCGGTTGGAAGATACCATTGTAACCATTGCGGGGCTAATCGGCAGTACGGATGTGCGGCTCAATAAGCGCGGCGTGCTGGTGTTTTGCGCGGACAACGGCGTAGTGGAAGAGGGGGTGACCCAGGCGGGGCAGGAAATCACGGCGCTGATTGCGGGGAGCATTGCGGGAGGCGTCTCTTCTGTCAACCAGATGGCGCGGATTGCAAACGCGGACGTCGTTGCCATCGATATGGGAATGGCGTCCCGTGTTGACGCACCCCGCCTGCTGGATCGGCGCATTGCGTCCGGCACAAGGAACATCACGCGTGAGCCCGCCATGACAAGGGCCGAAACGGAACGGGCAATCGAAACAGGGGTTGAGCTTGTAAAAGCCCAGAAGGAAAAGGGATATTCCATCCTCCTGACCGGAGAAATGGGCATTGGCAACACCACCACCGCAAGCGCTGTCGCCTCGGTGCTTCTTAATAAAGACCCGGCAGAGGTGACTGGTGTGGGAGCGGGCTTGTCTTTTGAAGGGCTGCAACGGAAAATCGGCGCGATTAAACGGGCAATTGCCCTGCACCGCCCCGATGCATGCGACTCGCTTGGTGTGCTTGCCTCGTTGGGCGGCTTTGACATTGCGGGCATGGCGGGCGCTTTCCTGGGCGGCGCATTGTACAGGGTGCCGGTCATGATCGATGGATTGATCAGCGCCGTTGCGGCGCTTGTGGCTTGCCGACTGTGCCCCACTGTAACATGCGCGCTCATTCCCAGTCACTGCTCCGCGGAGCCTGCCGCGCATATGGTATTGGAGGCTATCGGCGTTTCTCCGTTTCTCAAGGCAGGCATGCGTTTGGGAGAGGGAACGGGGGCGGTAGCACTGCTGCCGCTATTGGATATGGCGCTTGCGGTGTATCACGGGCTGCCTACATTCGGGGAAACCGGCATGCAGGACTATACACCGCAGGAGGGATACCGGTGCTCACACTCATCATAGGGCCAAACGGCAGCGGGAAAAGCCGTTATGCGGAAACGCTTGCGGCAAGCCTCGAGGCAAAGACGCGGTACTATATCGCCACCATGGTTCCTTATGGCGAGGAGGGCATGGCGCGGGTCAACAGGCATATCGCACAGCGGGAAGGGCTCGGGTTTACAACGATCGAGCGGCGGACAGAGGTCTCCCTGCTGGCGGTTGGGCCGGAGGATACGGTGCTTTTAGAGGATGTTTCAAACCTTGCGGCAAACAGCCTGTTTGAAAAAGGGCAGGACGCGGAGGCTGTGGTATCCGATATCGTTTCCTTAGAGAAAAAATGCCGCAATCTTATTGCCGTGAGCATTTCGGGGATACATGATGCAGATGGAGCAGGTGAGCAAACAAAAGGCTATATCCGTATGCTCAATGATATTAACGCGGCGCTTGTGGAGCGTTCCGGCTGTGTGGTGGAACTTGACGGCGGGATTCCAACAATCCGAAAGGGGGCGCTTCCTTGCGCGCAATACAGGCTATAATCATTGCGTTTTCCACGTATTCCGCGCTCCCCGTTTTGCAGGTGGAATGGACGGAGGACAATATGCGGTATTCCATCTGCGCGCTGCCGCTCATCGGCGCTGTTATCGGCGTTTGCCTGCTCGGGTGGTATTGGCTGTGCCAAACGCTCGGGATCGGCGCTTTTCTGTTTGCTTCGGTTGCGGCGTCCTTGCCGCTTCTAATAACAGGCGGCATCCATATGGACGGCTTTTGTGATACCGTGGACGCGCTTTCCTCCCGGCAGCCGCAGGAAAAGAAGCTGGCTATTTTAAAAGACCCGCATACCGGCGCGTTTGCCATTTTTTACTGTGTGGTATATCTTCTGATATACGCCGGTTTGTACGCGGAGCTTTATACGCATACCGCGATATCAAATAGGATGTATGCCGCGGCGCTTGTATTTGTGCTTTCGAGATGCTTTGGGGCGCTTTCCGGTATTTCCATCAAGAATGCAAGGCGGGAAGGAATGCTGATTGCCTTTACACAGTATGTACAAAAGCGTAGCGCGCAATGGCTGCTTGCTGTGCCGCTTATGATTGCCTCTTTGGGGATGCTGCTGCTTTCTCCATTTGCAGGCGGCGTGGCAATCCTGTTTGGCGGAGTAGGGTATGTTTGGTACCGCGTGATTGCCATCAGGCAGTTTGGCGGGGTAACGGGGGATACCACAGGGTTTTTTATTCAAATGCAGGAGCTTTTGATGCTCCTTGGCATACTGGTTGGAAATTTCTTGGAGAGGATGGTGTAGTTTTGCGGGTCATACTCATTCGCCATGGCGAGACAAAAGGGAATCGGGAAAAGCGCTATATCGGCCGGACGGATGAACCGCTGCTCGATCCGGCGTTTCAGGCAGCAACGCACAGCGCAAGGGAGCGGGTGCAAAACGTATATGTTAGCCCCATGCTGCGCGCACAGCAGACCGCGCGGCGGCTGTTTCCGGAGGCGGAATTGCGTCTGCTTGAAGACCTGCGGGAAATGGACTTTGGCACGTTTGAAGGCAAAACGGCCAAAGAGTTGGAAAACGATCCGGAGTACCGCCATTGGGTGGGAGGCGGCTGTATTCTGCCCTGCCCCGGAGGAGACGGTATGGAGGGCTTTGCTGCCCGCATCAAAGCGGCGTTTTTACAGGCGGTACAGGAAAGCCTGCTGCGGGGGGACGATCACCTTGCAATCGTGGCGCACGGCGGGACCATCATGGCGATCATGGCGCAGTTTGCGTATCCGAAGCGGTCGTATCACGAATTCCAGGTGCGCAATCTTTCCGGCTATACCGCAACGCTGGATGAAAATACATGGGAACAGGAACCGGCATTGACGGCGTATGAAGTCCTTCCGGCGCTCAGCGTATGACGGGGATACTTGCGCTTTTTCTGGGATTCCTGCTGGATGTCTGCTTTGGCGATCCTCCTAAAATACCGCACGTTGTCGTCGGCATCGGCAAATGCATTTCCGGGCTGGAAAAAGCGTTGCGAAGGTTGTTCCCCGCAACGCCCGCGGGGGAAACGGCAGGGGGCATCCTGCTTGCCATATTGGTTCCTTCCCTATGGGGTGCTGGTGCCTGGGGGCTGCTATACGCCTGTGATCTCATTCATCCGGCGTTTCGCATTGCCGTGGAGGCTGTGCTTTGCTGGCAATGCCTTGCGCTCAAGGGACTTCGGCAGGAAAGCATGCGGGTGTACACTGCATTGCAACAGCATGATATCGGTGAGGCGCGGCAAGCGGTCGGGCGGATCGTCGGGCGCGATACCGCAGCTTTGGACGCTGCGGGCGTTGTGCGCGCGGCGGTGGAAACTGTTGCAGAAAACGCGAGCGACGGCGTGATTGCGCCGCTCTTTTTCTTGGCAATCGGCGGCGCGCCGATGGGTATCGTCTACAAAGCGATCAACACCATGGACAGCATGGTGGGATACAAAAATGACCGGCATTTCTTCGTTGGAAAAGCTGCGGCGCGGCTTGATGATGTTGTCAACCTCCTCCCATCCCGCATTGCGGGCATATGGATGGCGCTGTGCGCGCCGCTTGCGGGGTTAAACGGCAAAGGCGCGTGGCGGATTTTTTTACGGGACAGGTACAACCACAAAAGCCCCAATTCGGCGCAGACGGAGGCGGCCTGCGCGGGCGCGCTTGGTGTGCGGCTGGGCGGGGATTCGTTTTATTTCGGCAAGCTCGTGCACAAGCCTACGATCGGGGACGATCTCCGCCCCATTGAAGCGGAAGATATCGTGCGGGCCAACCGCCTGCTGTACTGGACAAGCGTTGTATGCTTTCTATTGTGCATGGCGGTAAAGGGGGCGCTGTTATGGTAATCACACACGGCGGGGACATTGCGGGATATGAGGCGCAATACGGCTGCAAGCCATTGGATTTTAGCGCCAACTGCAATCCGCTCGGCGTGCCGGAGGGCGTGAAGCGCGCAATCTGTGCCGCCGCGGGGGAAGCACATGCGTATCCGGATCCGCTTTGTAGAAGTCTGGTGCAGGCGCTCTCAAAAAAAGAAGGCGTTCCGAAAGCATGGATACTTCCCGGCAATGGCGCTGCGGATTTGATTTTCCGCATTGCACTCTCGGAGAAGCCGAAAACGGCGCTTGTGACAGCGCCGACCTTCTCGGAATATGCGCTGGCGCTCCAGACGGCAGGCTGCGCAATCAGGCGGCATATGTTGCGGGAGCAAGACGGGTTTCTTGTGACAGAGCGCATCTTGGAGGAAATCAGGGGCGTTGATTTAATGTTCCTCTGCAACCCCAACAACCCCACGGGCTTGACCATTGCGCCTGGCCTGCTTCGCCGCATCCTGGAAGCGTGCGCCGCGCAGGGAACGACGCTTATGGTGGACGAATGCTTCAATGGGTTTTTAGAGGAACCGGGAACTCACTCCTTAAAGCCCCTGCTGGGACAATTCCCGCAGCTGATACTGCTCAACGCGTTTACAAAGCTGTACGGTATGGCGGGCGTGCGGCTCGGGTATTGCCTGTGCGCGGATCAAAAGCGGCTGGAATGGATATACCGTGTGGGCCAGCCGTGGGCGGTTTCCTCGCTTGCGCAGGCGGCAGGCATTGCGGCTCTGCAGGAAGGCGATTATCTTCTTAAGACAAAAGAACTGATCCATACGGAACGGGAATTTCTGCGCCAGAGCATGCTTTTCCTTGGCGCGGGGCATGTCATGGGGGAAGCAAACTATCTCTTTTTTCAATCGGGCATTCCGGATTTCGTCCGCCGCATGAAAGACGAGGGGATTCTAGTACGGGATTGCGGGAATTACGAAGGCCTGCAGACTGGTTATTACCGCATCGCCGTGCGGACACATGAAGAAAATGTACGGCTTCTTGCGGCCATGCGGCAGATCATATGCGAACATGGGGGAGTGTAAATGACAAAATCCATAATGGTACAGGGTACCGCCTCCAATGCGGGCAAAAGCGTGCTGGCCGCCGGACTGTGCCGCGTCTTTTATCAGGACGGGTACCGGGTAGCGCCCTTTAAAAGCCAGAACATGGCGCTCAATAGCTTTGTGACAAAAGAAGGCCTTGAAATGGGCCGCGCACAGGTGATGCAGGCGGAGGCCGCATGCATGGAGCCCTCTGTTTTGATGAATCCCATCCTCTTAAAGCCAACCAACGATACCGGGAGCCAGGTGATCGTAAACGGCGAGGTCGTCGGCAACATGCCCGCAAAGGAATATTTCCGCTATAAGGCAGGGCTGCGTCCTGTTATTCAGGCGGCTTACGATGCGCTTTCGAAACAGAACGATATTATTGTGATCGAAGGCGCGGGAAGTCCGGCGGAGATTAACTTGAAGCAGGATGATATCGTCAACATGGGCATGGCGGCGCTTGCAAATGCCCCGGTGCTGCTTGTGGGGGATATCGACCGGGGCGGCGTGTTCGCAAGCCTGTACGGCACCGTTGCGCTGCTTGAGGAAGAGGAGCGGCGTCGCATCAAGGGCTTTGTCATTAATAAATTCCGCGGGGATGTGGAACTGCTAAAGTCCGGCCTAAAAATGCTGGAAGAACGCACCGGTATTCCCGTGCTTGGCGTCATTCCCTATATGCGTTTGGACTTGGACGATGAGGACAGCCTGAGCGAACGATTTACTGCGGCTGCCGGTGCGGCCAAGGAACTGGATATTGCAGTGATCCGCCTGCCGCGCATCTCCAATTTTACGGATTTCAATGCGCTTGGCCGGATGGAACGGGTAGGACTAAGGTATGTGGAAAAGCTGCATGAGCTCAAGAGGCCGGATTGTATCCTGCTGCCGGGCACCAAAAATACGATGGGCGATCTTTTGTGGCTGCGGCAAAACGGACTGGAGGCTGCCATCAAAAAGCTGGCCGCAACGGGAACGCCTGTGATCGGCATTTGCGGCGGGTATCAGATGCTGGGACGGGAACTGCATGATCCGATGGGCATAGAACAGGGCGGCAGCATGCGCGGCATGGAGCTGCTGCCGGTTTCCACCGTATTTGAAGCGCAGAAGACGCGTACGCAGACCGGGGGAGAAGTATATTCCCAGCATGGCGTATTTGCGTCGCTCACTGACGCCGCATTTTCCGGCTATGAAATCCATATGGGGAAAACGGAACGGCCGGAAGGCGTGCAGCCGTTTGTACGCCTTGCGGATGGAACAGAGGACGGGGCGGTCTCTGGCAATGTATGCGGGTGCTACATTCACGGACTGTTGGATGGCGCGGTGGGGGAGGCGCTGGTGCGGCTGCTGCTGAAGAGAAAGGGACTTACCGCAGAATACAGCGCTGCGCCGGATGCGGAGCAGTATAAGCAAGCGCAGTACGAGAAGCTGGCGGAGACGTTAAGGGCATCCCTTGATTTGCAGCGAATCTACCGCATCCTGGAGGAGGGCGCATGAATAAAGGCATAACGCCTGACTGGCGCAGCATGTCGCCGGAAGAAATTGAACGGCGAAGCTTTGAACTGATTTCAGCCGAACTTGGGGAGACAAAATTATCCGGCGCTGAGCTTGCGGTATTAAAACGCGTCATCCATACCACGGCGGATTTTGAATATCAAGACACGCTCTATTTCTCACCGGGCGCGGTGAAGGCCGGGATGGAAGCGCTCAAACGTGGCGCGCATATCGTGACGGATACCAAGATGGCGGAAGCTGGCGTTAACAAGGCGTCGCTCTCCGGGCTTGGGGGAATGACGCACTGCTTTATGGCGGATGAGGATGTGAAGCTTGCCGCAAAGTGGGAGGGGATTACCCGCGCCGCAATCAGCATGGAAAAAGCGTGCGGCATTTCAGAACCACTCATCGTCGCGGTCGGCAATGCGCCCACAGCACTCCTGCGGCTGCGGGAGCTGATCTTGGAGCAAAAAATCAGACCGGCGCTCATCATCGGCGTGCCGGTCGGCTTTGTAAATGTGGTGGAAAGTAAGTTGCTGATAAAGGCACTTGATATCCCCTGCATTCTGTCGCTTGGAAGAAAGGGCGGCAGTACCGTGGCTGCGGCAATTTGCAATGCGTTGTTATATCAGACGGAAAAGTGAGTTAGGTACTATGAGCTTCTGGCGTAACGTAGCATGCTGTTTGCGAGTAATCAAAGAAATACCCGCTGATGCTTCAAATCATGAGATCACTGCCCGAACGGATATATCGGCCTCTGTACGTAACAAAGGCGCGGAGCTTTCCGCGCCTTTGTTTTGCACTTGTGATCGGGGCCTTCCGTCGGTGGCAGATTTCGCCGAAACCTTTCGGTCAAACTATTTGATTTCGTAGACGATGCTGGCCTGCATGGTAACCTCCATCGTTCCGGAGGATACGGGCACAGATGCTGCGGCATCATAGGCGGCTTCGGGCTTTGCATATTCGTAGCGGTAATTGGGGGTGGTGGTGCTGACGACACTGTCCTTGACGCTCAATATGCGCACAATCTGCACGCCCGTAGTTTCAGCCATCAGCTTCGCCTTCGTGTCGGCATTGCTAAGGGCGGTTTGCAACGCGTCCAATCCGGCCGCATCGGGATTTTCCAGGCCAAATTGCAGGCTGTAAGCCTGATTCATGCCTGCCTTGGCGGCGGCGTCAAGGAGCGTGCCGATCTGGCTAAGATCGCGCATGGTCACCTCGATCATGTTTGTGGTGGTATAGCCGGTGATGCGCTGCGTATTGTCGGTATACGTATAGTTGGGATTGACGTTGTACTGTGAAGTATAGTAATCCTTTTCCGCAATGCCCAGCTGTTCAAGCGCCTGATACAGCGCCGTCATCTTTTCCGTGTTGGCAGCCTGCGAGTCTTCTGCCGTCTTGGCCTGGCTCTGCACGCCGAGGGTGATATAAGCGATATCCGGTTCAACCCGCACAGTGCCCTGCGCTGTCACCTGTATGGTGTTGATGGGCGTTTCTTCTTCATCGCCGCCTCCGGGTGCAAGTACCGGCTGCGCGGTGGCAGGCTGAGCCGGCGCGAACGCCTGTTTGCTCAGCAATACCGTAGTAAAGCCCATCATCAGCACAAAAGCTGCCGCCAATACAATCAATACGCCCTGTAAACTCTTATTCATAATAAAACCTCCTCATAGGTGCGATATCTGTTCTACTCTTAAAACGCAGCTGGCTGCGTATTCGTTCCGTTATGTTCAAAATATACAGGGAAGCCGCCCAATCATTATATGTGATTGGGATACGTTGTACCGAGCTTCCTGTTTGAAGATGAACTTCAAAGAACCATAATTTTATTGTCTGACGCCGGCACATAAAACCGGTTGGTGCCGCCGCATTTCCATATGCTGTGAATACGGTTGCATATTTGCGAATTAGCTGCGTTTTTAAATTATTTAGATAAATAGACTTGACAAGAAAAAAATAAATAGGTATCATTAAACCATTCAATTTGTTAAATACAATGAATACGTATTCATAATTTTAAATCCAATTTAATTAAATTTCTTTCATCCAACTGAAAACAATTCCGGAGGAATCATGAGAACGAAAGTCGTAATTATTGGCGGCGGCCTTATGGGCTGCGGCATAGCGGTGACCGCAGCGTTGGCGGGTGAGGGCGTAACGATCATAGAGTCCTCAGCGGCAACGCGGGAAACACTTCCAACCCGTGTAGGGGCGTTGCTGGAGGAGCTTTCTTTCAATGAATTGATTGATCCGGCACAAAAAGTAAAGGCCGCAGCACTGATTTCTTGTACCGACAGCCTGGAAGATGGCTGTGCGGAAGCCTTTTTTGTGATTGAAGCCATCGTGGAGAAATTGGAAGCAAAGCAGAGCCTGTTTCAGGAGCTGGATCGGTTATTGCCTGCTGATATCCCTATTGCAAGCAATACTTCAGGTCTGCGCATTACGGATATTGCAGCGTTTACCAGCCATCCTGAACGCACGATGACCACGCATTTTTGGTTTCCCGCGCATCTTGTGCCGCTCGTCGAGGTGGTAATGAGTGAATACACGGACGAGACGCTGGCGAAATGGACCTACAACACATTATCTGCCTGGGGCAAAGCGCCTGTACTTGTGCGCAAGGATCTGCCCGGCCAGCTGGCAAACCGGATTTTTCAGGCGGTGATACGGGAAGCTTCTTCCATTGTGGAACTGGGCATCGCCTCGCCTGAGGATGTCGATACAGCAGTAAAAATGGGAATGGGCATACGCTTTCCGGTCTGGGGCCCGCTGGAGCATGTCGATGCCGTGGGCGTTGATCTCTGCGCCAGCGTGCAGAACACGGTGCTGCCCGGCATTAGCGGCGCGCAGGGGGCAAACTCCTGTTTTACCGGCATGCTGGAGCGCGGTGAGCTTGGATTTAAAACTGGCAAGGGGTTTTATGACTGGTCTGTAAAGGATATGGATACGCTTGCGGCGCATCGTAACGACTTTATCATACACGCCTTGAAAAAGATCCGTTCTTTTCAATCATCAAAATAAAGGAGAATATCGCTATGAGCATACCGAATGCAGCAAAGGCTTGTGTTTTGACTGGCCCGGGTACATTTGAGATACGAGAGGTGCCCGTACCTGTGCCCGGCGCGGGCGAGGTCCTGTGTAAGATTCATGCCGTTGCAATTTGCGGGAGTGATCCTGAGATTATCCGGGGCGGTCTTCCGGGCGTTTGGCCGCCTGCGTATCCGTTTGTGGCGGGACATGAATGGGCGGGCGAAGTCGTCGCTGCAGGACCGGGCGCAGAGGCATTCCCGGTAGGCAGCCGCGTTGCGGGCGAAGCGCACAAGGGCTGCGGCTACTGCCGCAATTGCCTGGAGGGGCGGTATAACCTGTGCCTGAACTACGGCAAGGTTTCTACCGGCCACGAGCATTACGGCTTCATTGTAAACGGTGCATACTGCCAATACCAAAAATACTCGATCAAGAGCATCAAACGCTTGCCGGATACCGTTTCTTTTGCGGAAGGTTCCATGGTGGATACCGCGGGCGTCGCGCTGCATGGTGTGAAGCTTGCGGGCATAACGCCGGGCGGTACGGTGACGGTCATCGGGCCGGGCCCAATTGGCCTGTGCACAATGCGCGTTGCAAAGGCGCTTGGCGCAGCGAGCGTCATCATGGTGGGACGCGGCGTGCGCCTGCAGGCGTCGGCCTCGTTGGGCGCGGATATTTGTGTCGACATCACCAAGGTCGATCCTGTTGAGGAAGTGCGACGTATCACGGGCGGCCTTGGGCCGGATGAAGTGTTCGAGTGCTCCGGCGCAAAGGGTACGTTTAACCAGGCTGTTCGCATGGTCAAGCGCGGCGGCCGCGTGGCGCTGCTGGGCGTCGCGACGGATGATGTGGTGGAAGAGCTTCCTTTCAAGTACATCACGCACAACGAGATTGCGATATTCGGTTCGCGCGCCAATCCCAATGTGAGCCAGAGCGTACTCAACATGATGGGCAGCGGTCGCCTTGAGGTCAAGGATCTGATTACGCACCGCTATAGCCTGGATGACTTTGGAGTAGCTTTGGATACGTTTGTGAACCGCAAAGAGAACGCCGTTAAAGTTGTGATACTGCCCAATGGTAATGAGTGAGTGCAATAAGGTTTAAAGCAGGGTGCTTTAAAAAATACATAGAGAGAGGAAACATATATGAAGAAGATTATGTCCATCCTTTTCGTCGGCTTGCTGTTGCTTTCGTTGGTTGCGTGCAGTGCAAATACTGCCGTGCCGCAGGCGACACAGGAACCTGCCGCGGCCACAGCCGCCCCGGCAGAGCAGCCGGCGGAACCGGAACAACCGGCAAAGAAACCCGTGATCGGCGTGGCGATTTTCGACTATGCGAACAACTATGTCACGTACATCCGTAACTCCATCAATGCGATTGCCGGAGATACCGCCGATATCCAGATGGTGGATGCGCAAAACGATCAGGCGAAGCAGGTAGAGCAGGTGGATATTCTGCTGAGCAAGGGCGTGGATGTTCTGTGCATCAACGCCGTTGACCCCCAGGCTGCCGCGACGATCATCAGCAAAGCCAAAGCGGCTGATGTGCCCCTGGTATTTTTCAACAGGAGCCCCTCCGCCGATGATATGAACAGCTACGACAAATGCTGGTATGTGGGCACCACACCCGCCGATTCGGGCAAAATGCAGGCGGAAATGGCCATCAAAGCATTCACTGAGGATCCCTCCTTTGATAAAAACGGCGACGGCACGCTGCAGTATGTGATCCTCAAAGGCACTTTGGGGCACCCGGACGCCGAAGCCAGGACCAATGCGGTGCAGGAAACCTTTGCCGCGGCAGGGTTTAAGACCGAACTGCTCGACGTCCAGCCGGGCGATTTTAAAACGCAGATCGCAAAAGACGTGACCGATGTATGGATGGGCAAATTTGGCGATAAGATCGAGATGATCCTTTCCAACAACGACGCCATGCTCTTGGGCGCAATTGAGGCCGGCAAAGCGGAAGGTTATTTTGGCGGTGGCAAGAAAATGGGCGCTATCGGCATCAACGCTCTCCCTGAAGTACTGCCCGCTATTGAAGATGGCACGATCATAGGCTCCATTCTGTCGGATGCATACAGCGAAGGCTGGAATATTTTCACCATCGCTTACAACGTCGCAACAGGCGAGGATGCATACAAGGGAATCACCATCCAGCCCGACGAGATGAAAGCCATTCGTGTGCCCTACATTCCCATCGATAAGAGTAACCTCAATGTGGCCCAAGACATGTATGCAAAGGCTCTGGCCAAGTAACGACTCTTACCATATTAAATCATTGGTGCATAGGGTGCGTCCGCATCCTATGCGCCATTAAAGGGTGATAAGAATTGGATGCAAATAACCTAACGGATTGCTATCTGCTTGAAATGTGCGGCATATCCAAGAGCTTCCCGGGTGTGAAGGCGCTTGACGCCGTACAATTAAAAATCAGGCCGTATTCCGTACATGCCCTGATCGGGGAAAATGGGGCCGGCAAATCAACGCTTATGAAATGCCTTTTTGGCATCTATCAGCGGGATGAAGGCGACATTTATTTGGATGGGAAGCCTGTAGACTTCCGGAATCCGAGGCAGGCGCTCGATTGTGGCGTTTCCATGGTGCATCAGGAGCTCAACCAGGTCCAGGATCGCAGCGTAATGGAAAACATATGGCTTGGCAGGTTCCCCATGAAGGGCATTGTTGTAGATAGCAAAAAAATGTACGAACGTACAAAGGAAATATTTGACGATCTGTCTATCAACATTGATCCGCGTGAAAAGGTGGCGAATCTATCCGTATCGCAAAGGCAAATGACGGAAATTGCCAAGGCCGTGTCGTGTGATGCGAAGATCATTGTTTTTGATGAGCCGACCTCGTCGCTTACTGAGGTCGAGGTGAAACATCTGTTCAATATTATTCAAAAATTACGCGATAACGGCTGCGGAATTATATATATATCGCATAAACTGGAGGAAATACTCGAAATCTCCGATGAAGTCACGGTAATGCGGGACGGGAAATGGGTATATACGGGCGAGTGCGGAACGCTCACAATTGACAGGCTCATTTCGCTCATCGTTGGACGGGAGCTTACAGATCGCTTTCCGCCAAGAGGCGCCGGGCCTTTCAACGAGGTCATGCTCCATGTGGACAACCTTTCCGGGGAATATGCGCCAACTGTAACGGACGCATCATTTGAGCTCAGA
Organism: Bacillota bacterium; assembly: GCA_023455425.1. Lineage (GTDB taxonomy): Bacteria > Bacillota > Clostridia > Christensenellales > CAG-138 > JAEYLA01. The sequence goes on from JAEYCM010000006.1 coordinate 38,284, forward strand.
AAAGGCGAGATACTTGGCATAGCGGGATTGATGGGCTCGCGCAGGACAGAGACCGTTGAAACGCTATTTGGCATAAGAAAACGCAAAAGCGGGACAATTCGGCTGCATGACAAACTCCTTGAAAACAGGCACCCGCGGGAGTCTATTGGCAACGGCTTCGCGCTGGTAACAGAAGAGCGCCGCCATTCCGGCATATTCCCGACGCTGGATATCACATTCAACAGCATAATCGCGAATATCGGCCAATACACTAATAAATTCGGCGTGCTCAATGAGAAGAAGATTGCGCGGGATACAAAATGGGTGATAGATACCTTAAGCGTAAAAACACCCAACACAAGGGCGCGGATACAGAATCTTTCCGGTGGAAACCAGCAGAAGGTGATTATGGGCCGCTGGCTCCTGACGGAACCTGCCATTATGCTGCTGGATGAACCGACGCGCGGTATTGATGTGGGTGCGAAATACGATATTTACCAGCTTATTATCGAATGCGCGCAAAAGGGCAGCGCGGTGATCTTTATATCTTCAGAGATGCCCGAGCTACTGGGTATCACCGACCGTATTCTGGTTATGAGCAATGGGCGTGTCGCTGGCATTGTGGATACTAAGTGCGCGACTCAGGAAGAGCTGCTTAAGCTTGCCGCAAAGCACTTATAGGAGAGGATGAAAATATGGGAGCATTACCTGCTAAACTTATAAATAAAGGCATTAAAGAAAAGCTCATCAATAATTCCATATATATTGTTTTGCTTGCCCTGTTTGCCGTCATTGTATTGATCGATCCCTCGTTTGTAAGCTTAAAGAACTTTGGGTTTATCCTGAGCCAATCGGCTACGCGCATGATTTTTGCCTGTGCGATTGCGGGGCCTATTGTACTGGGGGGCACGGACCTTGCCGCGGGGCGCCTGATAGGGTTTGCCAGCCTGATCACGGCCTCGCTGCTCCAATCGCCCGACTATGTGGCAAGGGTATTTCCGAATTTGCCGGTTCTTCCGGTGTGGCTGCCGATATTGCTTGCCATGTTCATTTGCGTGCTGTTTTCCCTTTTCCATGGGTACCTCGTGGCCAAGCTTAAGGTTGCGCCGTTTATTGCGTCGTTGGGCATGCAGCTGGTTGTATATGGGCTGATGTCTGTTTATTTCGATGCGGTGAGCGATTCCGCGCCGATCGGCGTATTGGACGACCGGTTTACCGCCTTCGCGCAAAACGGCATTAACATCCTTGGCTTCCGGCTTCAATATATTATACTGTACGCAGTCGTTGTGATCTTTCTGGTCTGGTTCATCTGGAATAAGACCAGGTTGGGGAAAAACATGTTTGCGATCGGCGGAAATTCGGAAGCGGCAAACGTTTCCGGCGTTAATCTCATTACAAACACACTGGCTATTTATGTACTGGCGGGCCTGTTATACGGGTTTGGCGGTGCGCTTGAGGTGGCGCGTACGGGCAGCGCAACGAATGCCCTTGGGCAGGGCTACGAACTGGATGCGATCGCCGCGTGCGTCGTGGGAGGCGTATCCATGCGCGGCGGCATAGGCACAATCAAGGGTATTATCACAGGCGTGCTGCTGTTTCAGGTAATCAGCTACGGGTTGGTTTATATACAGGTCAATCCCTATCTTGTGTATTTTGTAAAGGGCGCCATCATTCTCGTTGCGGTAGTGATAGACACCCAAAAGACCATTAAAAAGAAGTAACCGGCGATTGCCGACCTATCTTCTTAGGCAACTTTACGGAGGAAATATGGACCAACGTACAATGAAGGCCGCGGTTCTGGAGCAGTTCGGATCTGAATTGCGCATTCGCCGGCTCCCCGTGCCAACGCCCGGCAAGGGCGAGGTCTTAATCAAAGTAAAAGCGAGCGGGCTTTGCGGCACGGATCTGCATATCCAGGACGGGCGCTTGCCTTCCGTTACACTTCCCTATATCCCGGGTCACGAGACTGCGGGGGAGGTATATGAACTGGGCGAGGGCGTGGAAGGGTTAGAGAAGGGCGACGCGGTGATTGTTGCAATCGATATCGTATGCAACCGCTGCCGGTTTTGCGTTACGGGAAGAGCCAATTTATGCACAAACCTGGTTCGGCTTGGGTTTGAACGCAATGGCGGGCATGCGGAATATATGGTGGCGCCCGCTGCGAATTTGCTCAAATTCAAGAAAAGCGTACCGTTTGAAAAAGCGGCGATTATACCGGATGCGGTCGCTTGCATGTACCATGCCATCAAGAACCAGGGGAATGTCCGCGCTTCGGACAATGTATGCATCATGGGGATAGGCGGCATAGGCTTTCAGGGTATCCAGATAGCCAGGCATTTCGGGGCTTCGGTTTTCTGTACGAGCCGGAATGATAAGAAGCTGAAGATGGCGAAAGACTTTGGCGCCAGCCACGGGATTAATACGCAAACCGACGATCTCTATGAAGCGATAAGGGAATTAACCCACAATGAACTGTGCGATGTCGTTTTTGATAATATCGGCAGCGCTTCCTCTGTGCAGGCCAGTTTGGATATCTGCAGGCCGGGCGGGAAAGTGGTAGTGGTAGGATACAATGAAGAAACCTATCAGGTGCGGTTTCAGGGGATGGTTATGAAAGAAAAGGAGATCATCGGCATCCGGGGCAGCAACCGCAGGGATCTCATAGAAACCATCCGGCTGGTGGAGCAAGGCATTATCGACCCCTATGTCTCCAATCAGTACAATCTGGAGGATATCAATGAAGCGATGGCCTGCCTTAGGGAAGGAAAATCGCTTGGCAGGACAGTACTTACCATGTAGGCGCGGCAATGCGGGGGATTTGTGTCCAAGAGGCAGCGGTGGATAGATGCGCCCTTGTGACGATTCCCCATTGGAGCGATCATTACGGCACGCAGGGACCTGCGTATCTCTACTCAGGAGAGGAAAGAATGTCAGAAAAAGCAGTATTATTCATAGGTACTTACACGCAACCCATTTTGCACGGAACAGGCAATGTACTTGTTGGACGCGGGCAAGGTATTTATCATGTTGAACTGGATATCGAAACAGGGCGTTTTAGTGATAGCCGGCTGGTAATTGGAACGCCAAACCCCTCTTATTTATGCTTGTCTCCCTGTGGGCGTTATCTTTATGCCGTCAATGAGCTCAAGGAATATGACGGCAAGGCGCAGGGCTCCGTTTCAGCCTTTGCGCTTGACGGAGAACGTGCGGTTTTGATCAATACCAAGCCGACCGGAGGGACAGATCCCTGCCATGTTGCGGTAAGTCATGACGGCAAGCTGCTTGTGGTATCCAATTTTATGAGCGGAAGCATCTGCGCTTACGCCATAGGGGATGATGGCGCGCTTTGCGGCGAAGGCCAATTTTTTCAGCATGAAGGCGCGGGGAAGGATCCCCTCCGTCAGAGCGGGCCGCATGCCCATGCCGCCGTTTTCGACCCAACGGATCGTTTTGTCCATGTTCCCGATCTTGGAGTGGACGAAATTAAAACGTATCGCTATGATCACGCTGCCGGAAAGCTGGAGTTTCATGCATCCTATCGGGCGGCTGCCGGATCGGGCCCGCGCTACTGCGAGTTTCATCCGTTTAACGGGTTGTGTTATAGCATCAACGAATTGGGCTGCACGATAGATGTGCTTACATGGGATGCGCAAACAGGGAAGCTAGACCGACTAGACACGGTATCCACCGTGAGCCCCGATTATGAAGGGAAAACGATTTGTGCGGCCCTTCGCATCACGCCGGATGGACGCTATGTGTATGGATCAAACCGCGGGCATGATAGCATTGCCGCCTTCTCTGTACAACCGGACGGCAGGCTTAAAAGCGGCGGCTTCTTTCCGAGCGGCGGCAAAACCCCACGGGACTTTACCATTAATTCCACGGGGCGGTATCTGATTGCTGCCAATCAGGACAGCGATATTGTCACGGCTTTTGTGATCGACCCCGATAGTGGACGGCTCCGGCTTACTGACGAGCTCCGTATTCCCACGCCAGTATGTGTTCTGGGGCACGGCAAAATTGACAGATAAGTACGCGCTTGCTATACTTGCAATGCTTGGAGGTATTCCCATATGAAACCAAAGTATAGGGCAAAACGCGTCCTGGTGACATCCAATGATGTTGCCCGGCATGCCAACGTCTCGCAGGCTACCGTTTCGCGCGTGTTCAGCAATACGGCGCAGGTCAAGCCGGAGACCGTGGACCAGGTTTTAAAAGCCGCCGATGAACTGGGCTATCGTCCAAATGCAATCGCAAGGAGCCTTACCTCCAGCAAGACGGATATGATTGCGGTCGTGTCGGTCAATTTTGACAACCCGTTTTATCAGACTCTTTTAATCAAAATGTCCCATATGATCACCAGCATGGGAAAAAAGATGATGTTCATCCAATCTCCCTTCGAACAGGCGCTGGATGACATCCTTTATCAGGTGATGGAGTATCAGGTGGACGGCATCATCGTTCTTTCTGCCGCACTGTCCTCCAAAATGGCCTATGAATTCGCGCGCGTACGCACGCCGCTTGTGGTGTTCAATAAGCATTTTGACGGCCGGAATTATTTTTCGGTCTGTTCTGATAATATCGATGCGGGACACCTGGTTGCAGAGCATCTGGTGCAAAAAGGATACAAAAGCTTTGGTTTCATTTCCGGCGATCTGCTCAAGCAGACGAGCGAATTCCGCTTCCGTGGGTACACGGAGTACCTGGATAAGCATGGGTTTACCGACTGTACCGTGGCCGCGGGGGATTACAGTTATCGCTCAGGCTATGAGGCCTTGCTTTCCATGCGGCAAAAAGGAGCGCTTCCGGAGGCTGTGTTCTGCGTAAACGACCTGATGGCCCTTGGCGCCATGGACGCCGCGCGGCAGGAGCTGGGGCTGAGTATCCCCAAGGATATCGCATTCGTGGGCTTTGACGACCTCGAACAGTGCCGCTGGCGCGCTTACCAGCTCACCTCCGTGCAGCAGCCAATTGACGAAATGATAGAATACACAAAAAACTATCTGTCCAAGAAATTTGAAAATGCGGATACAAGCGGCGGCTACATGCTTTTAAAGTGCAAGTTGAACCCGCGCGCCTCGTCCTGACGTTCAGGTGCTTAAAAAGATGTGCGCCGAGTAGGGCAGCCGTACTCTTTTTCTCAAATACTCCTGCATCATAACCAAACGTTTCTGCCGCAGCGGCAGGGACTGGTTTCGTGTGGCCGCACAGCAGTAGCTCTGCTATTTTTTGCCCCTATCTTCCGGAGTAAAACCGCTTTGCCAGCTTCGGAGATACTGATTTAGATACTAACGAATGAAAGGAAGAATTGGAAATGCAATTGAAACAAGGCTGTAAGTATGCGCTTGTCGTTCCTACCAGCATGGGCGTTCGCATCACGCCTGAGGACAGGCAGCCGGTACATACCAGCAGCAGATATTTCATGCAGGCAACCAGTGCGGAAACCAATGTCGCAAGCGTAAGCGCGGCACTCGGCCTGCCCGTAAAGGTGCTGACCACTTTTGTGGCAGACAGCCCGATCGCGCAATTTATCAAAAACGATCTGAGAAGCCGGAATATGGAGTATGAGGGAGTAGATGTACTCCAAGGCGGGCCATGGGGCTACCGGCACCAATTCAACATTGCCGACAGCGGGTTTGGCATGCGCGGGCCGCGCGTGCACAACGACCGGACAGGCGAGGTCGGGCGTGCGCTCAATGTGAAGGATTTTGATCTGGAGCGTATATTTGGCGTTGAAGGCGTGCAAATCTTGCATCTTTCGGGTTTGATTGCGGCGCTTTCGGAGGAGACCGGCTTATTCTGCCTGGAGCTTGCGCGCGCGGCAAAAAGGCACGGTACGCTGGTGTCGTTTGATTTGAACCACCGTGCTTCGTTCTGGAAAGGACGTGAGGTACAACTGCGGGATATGTTCAAGGAGATCGCAGGCGCATCGGATATTCTCATTGGCAATGAGGAGGATTTCCAGCTGTGCCTTGGCGTACAGGGGCCGGAGGCGGGCGGCAGCGCGCTTACCTCCAAGCTGGACAGCTTTCAGGGCATGATCGGGCGCGTAAAGGAAAGTTTCCCGGGCGCCTCGCTGTTTGCTACAACGCTGCGGCAGGTGGTTTCTGCAAATGAACACCTTTGGGGCGCTATCTTATTGGACGGGGAGACCTGGCATGTTGTAGAGCCGCGTTCGATCCCTATACTGGACCGCATCGGCGGCGGAGACGGGTTCGTAGGCGGCCTGCTTTACGGCGTGCTGAAGGGCTTTTCGGCGGAAGCTGCATTGCACTTTGGGTGGGCGACAGGAACGCTGGCAACAACCATGCTGCAGGATTATGCTTTGCCAGCGGATGAAAAGCAGGTGTGGAGCATTTGGGAAGGCAACGCGCGCGTACAGAGATAAGGAGCATAAAAATGAAGCAAGCAGATATCGGGTTGATCGGCCTAGCGGTCATGGGCGAGAATCTTGTGATAAACATGGAAAGCAAGGGCTTTACGGTAGCGGTATATAACCGTACCGTAAGCCGAGTGACGGATTTTGTGGAGGGACGCGCCAAAGATAAGCGCATTATTGGCACATACTCACTTGAAGAGCTCGTACAAAGTCTGAAGAGGCCGCGCAAAGTGATGATGCTTGTCAAAGCGGGCAAAGCGGTGGACGATTTTATCGACGCCTTGATTCCGCTGCTTGAGCCGGGCGATATCATTATTGATGGCGGCAACAGCCATTTTCCGGATACCATCCGGCGGACGGCATATGTGGAAGGAAAGGGCCTGCTGTATATTGGCACGGGCGTATCCGGCGGCGAGGAGGGCGCATTGAAAGGCCCTTCTATGATGCCGGGTGGCTCGCCTGCGGCGTGGCCGCATGTCAAACCCATATTCCAGGCGATCTGTGCCAAGGTGGAAGACGGTTCTCCTTGCTGCGACTGGGTGGGAGAGAACGGAGCGGGTCATTTTGTGAAGATGGTCCACAATGGCATTGAATATGGCGATATGCAGATCATCTGTGAGGCGTACCAGGTCATGCGCGACGTATTGGGCATGACGGCCGACGAAATGCACGAGGTGTTCAAGGCATGGAACGAAACGGAGCTAAACAGCTACCTGATTGAGATCACGCGTGATATTCTTGGTTACAAGGACGAGGACGGCAAACCGATAGTAGATAAAATACTCGATACTGCGGGGCAGAAAGGAACCGGAAAGTGGACGGGTGTTGCGGCCTTGGATGAGGGAGTGCCGCTCACATTGATCGGCGAAGCGGTATTCAGCCGCTGCCTCTCGTCCATGAAAGAGGAGCGTTTGGTGGCTGCAAAAGCGTTCCCAAAGCCCGCGCCTTCCTTCGCCGGCGACAAACCCGCGTTTGTAGAGGAGCTTCGGCGTGCGTTGTTCGCTTCCAAGATCATTTCCTACGCGCAGGGATATGCGCTTATGCGGGCGGCGGCGAAGACCTACGGCTGGAACCTGAATTACGGCGGCATCGCTTTGATGTGGCGCGGCGGGTGCATCATCCGTTCGGCATTTTTAGGTAAGATAAAGGAAGCGTTCGACCGTGATCCTGCCTTGGATAACTTGCTACTCGATCCCTATTTCAATAAGACCATAGGCGAGTTGGTGGAGGCATGGCGCAATGTGGCGGCGACGGCGATTCGCACGGGCGTACCCGCCCCCGCGCTGTGTTCGGCACTCAACTATTTTGACGGATATACTTCCGAGTTTTTGCCCGCAAACCTGTTGCAGGCACAACGGGATTATTTTGGCGCACATACCTACGAACGGCTTGACAGGCCCCGTGGCGAGTTTTTTCATACGAATTGGACGGGTAAGGGCGGTTCCACCGCCGCGAGCACATACAGCGTTTAGGCTGCGCAAGAAAAGCGTTTGTCGGCAAGGAGGGCGTCATGTCTATTATTCGACGTGGGATGCGTGCAGATGGGTTAAGCGATGCTGTTATCAAAGAGGCGTTGCTTGAGTCCATTGCGGGACGTACGCTGAGACGGGTATTGATCATACCGCCGGATTTCACGCGCTTTCATTCCAATGCGGGGTTCATCACCAACGCGTATTACCACATGCTCGCGGATTTAAATTGCGAGGTGGATGTATTGCCCGCGCTCGGTACGCATGAACCTGTCACACCGGAACAGTGCGCGCAGATGTTTGGAGATCTGCCGTTCGAAAGGCTCATCCCCCATAACTGGCGTACGGATGTGGTGCGTATCGGAGAGGTTCCGGCTTCGTATCTTTCCGAGATTACAGGGGGCCTTTGGAACGAGCCGGTACGCGTGGAAATCAACCGGCGGGTAATGGACCCTTCTTATGATCTGATATTATCCGTGGGGCAGGTGGTGCCGCACGAGGTCATTGGCATGGCCAACCACTCCAAGAACCTGTTCGTGGGCGTGGGTGGCAGCGATATGATCAACAGCAGTCATATGGTGGGCGCGGTTTACGGGATGGAACGCATCATGGGCAAGGATCATACGCCCGTGCGCCGGATATTTGATTATAGCCTGCGGTTTTTAAAAGAAAGGCCGGTGTTGTTTGTTCTCACGGTAACGACCGCTCCTGCCGGTCAAATTCGTACGCACGGGCTGTTTATTGGAGAGGAACGTGATGTTTTGGAAGCGGCGATCGCGTTATCCCAGCAAACCAACATTGATTTTTTAGAACGGCCTATTCAAAAGTGCGTTGTGTATCTTGATCCTGAGGAGTTTAAAAGCACATGGCTGGGCAACAAGGCGGTGTACCGTACGCGCATGGCGATAGCCGATGGCGGGGAACTGATCGTGCTTGCCCCAGGGGTGGAGCGGTTTGGCGAGGACGGGGCGGTGGATCTGCTGATCCGCAAATACGGGTACTGCGGCAGGTTGAACGTATTGGAACTGTTCCGGCAAAATGAGGATATTCGCAATAATATGGGTGCGGCGGCACATTTGATACACGGTTCCTCCGATGGAAGGTTTTCTGTTACGTATGCTGTGAAACGCATTTCACAGCAGGAGATAGAGTCCGTACAGTTCCACGCTGCCGATTATGAGGAGATGATCCAACGCTATAATCCCCATTCGCTTTCCTATGGCTTTAATTTGCTTCCCGATGGTGAGGAAATTTACTATATTCCTAACCCTGCGCTCGGGTTGTGGATTGATCGCAGCCGTATGAGCTCAAACTTCTAACTTATAAGCGATTTTTCGGGAAAAACGCCCTGCCGCTGGAAGCTACCCGCTTCTAGCGGCATTTTTATATCAGAAATATCTTGCCGAAGGATCGCTCAAGCAGCCATGATCAATATGGCATGGCTGGCTGCTCATCCACCGATCTGTACCTGTATGCCTGCTTCAAGCAGAGTTTGTTCAAATGCGGCCAGGTCTTCCTCGTGCAGCTGTTGGGTTCCTGCATAATCGTAGTGGATGCCCAGCCTCTGGTATTTGCTTTCCCCCATTTGATGGAAGGGCAGCAAATGCACCTCTTTTGCGCCAAGGGTTTTTAATAACTGCGCAAAGTCGCGCATATCCTCACCCGAATCGTTGTATCCCGGTATGACGGGGACGCGGATGATAGTGTGTACGCCGGACGAAAGCGCGCTGCGGATGTTTTGGAGGATCAGCGCATTCCCAATGCCAGTGCCGCGCTGGTGCGCGCCCTCGTCGTAATGCTTCAGGTCGATATGAATAAGGTCGAACAGGCGGATCATGTCCGTAAATGCCGCGGCAGGGATATGAGCCGCCGTTTCAACAGCCACGTGTATGCCTAAAGCATGCAGCGCATCGCAAAGCGCGCGTACAAATTCCCTGTGCAGGAGAGGCTCGCCGCCTGTAAGCGTTACGCCGCCGCCGCTGGTATCGAAAAAGGCTTTATCCTTAACGAGCTCTTTTACCAGCTCTTCCACCGTATATTCGCGCGCGCTGCCGTTTGGGTCAGGATGGATGGCCTGTGATTCGGGATTGGCGCACCATTTGCATTGTAGATTACAGCCCTGAAAGAATACGTTGGTGCGTATCCCTGCGCCGTCGTGCAACGAAAACCTTTGGATATTGAATATAAAAGCCTTCATAGGGGTACCTCCATACGCGTTCATTACAGCCAGTATGGTGCTATTTCGTCCAAATCGGCAATGCGCACCGCGGTGACTAAGCCGCACGGATTTTTGCGGGTCATGCGCAAACAACACAATCTAGCTGGCACTCACAACGCAACATCTTGCCCAAGAATATAATGATGAATTGCATATGCCGCGCCGTCCGCATCGCAGCGCGGCACGGCGATGCGCGCCTGGGATTTTACCTCATCGGGGGCGTTCCCCATTGCCAGGGACAAGCCGACATGTTTGAACATGGAAATATCTCCGGTCCCGTCGCCCAGCGCGGCGGCACTGTTCAAGTCGATATCAAGCAGTTCACACAAGCTTTTGAGCGCCTTGCCCTTGCTGCTATCGGCTTTGTTGGCCTCCAGGCTCTGATGCAGGGAAATGATGAGGGAGACGTCCGGCCGCCTGCAAAGGGCATATGCGCGCTGCAAGTCCGTTACATCGTGCAAGAACATATTCACCTTTTCTATGCCGGTTTCCCGCTCATGGAGCAATTGCCATAGATCGGGTACTAAGGTGCGCGAACCGGGCAGATTGTCTTCAAGAAACTGCGCGTGGTAATATTCCGGGTCTTTTGTGCAATGCGCGTTAGCGTATATTTTGCCGTCCGCATAGAGTTCTGTCATCACGTCAAGCCCTTCTAACGCGCGGTACACCGCGCGTGCGGCGCTGACCGGCAGCAAATCCTCATAGATCCATGCGCATTTCTCATTATCCCAAATGCACGCGCCATTGCTCAGGATATAATAGCGTATCCATGGAAAGCGCGTGCGCAAAGAACCCACTTCGCTCAGCGTTCGTCCGGTGGAAATAATCGTCTCCACGCCCCGTTCCCGAAGGGAAACGACAGCGCTCTGTACCGCGTCGGTGAAAGTTTCATCTATGGTAAGCGTACCGTCCACATCAAATGCGGCAAGTCGAATGCTTTTCATATCTCTTATCCTCAGCCGACGGCACCCGTACCTGTATGGGGCGCCAGCTTTTCTACATGTTGAAATCAGTTTACTAACACGAGGTATACGCTTGCAGATTTATTGTATAGGAAGAATATGATCTGTGCAATGCCGGATTGTTTCGTTTGTAATATTTAATACATTCAAATGAAAATATTTATTTTTCATATGTTGACTACCGTTGGCCTGCCCGCATATAATATAAGCGCAGAAGAAAATTTGTGTCAATGACATATTCGTATCCTATCAGTAGAAGAAATCCGTGCGCGGAGGAAATCTCATGTGTGAAAAATACAGGATCGGCATCGATGCCGGAGGAACAAAGGTTGCCTATGGCCTTTTTGACGGCCACGGCACGCTTTTGGATAGAGTGCAGCACCCGACGGATGCCAAAGCGGATGGTCCTTCCTTTTCAGATCGGGTCATAGAAGGCATTCATACCCTTGCGAAAAAGAACAATGTTGCGGTGGATATGCTCGAAGGAATCGGCATTGCCATGCCTTCCTTCATCCTCCATGAAGAAGGACGCATCCTCATGACCTCGGCCATGCCGGGCATCAAGGATTTCCCCATGCGGGAGTATTTAAACGAACGCCTGCCTGTCCGGGTGGTGCTGGATAACGACAGCAACGCAGCGGCGCTGGCCGAATACCGCCACGGCGCGGGGCGCGGCAGCAGGCACATGGTATATGTGGCTGTCGGCACGGGCTTGGGCAGCGGTATCATCATCAATGGCAAGCTGTTTCAGGGCTCTTACGGCTGGGCGGGGGAATGCGGGCACATGCTCGCAACGCCGGATGAGGGAATCCTGTGCGGTTGCGAAAACCGCGGTTGTTTTATGTCCTACGCTTCGGGACGGTATATGCGCGAGCATCTACGGCTCAGGCTGGAAAACGGCGCAAAAAGCATACTTGCGGGCGGCCCGCTCAACGGCGAATATGTGCTTGCGGCATACTACAAGGGCGACAAGCTTGCGATCGAGATCGTGGATCAGATGGCACATTACATCGCGGTGTGCGTGTTCAACCTGTATCAGATGCTCAACATCAACACGTTTGTATTCGGCGGCGGGCTTGTCTGCTTTGGCGACGCGCTTTTCGGCAAGGTCCGAAAGGAGTTTGACAAATACAACCATATCCAGCTGCCGGTATATTTTAAAACGGCGGAGCTTCAGCAGAACTTCGGCATCATAGGTGCCGCGGAATTCATCAGAGAGGTGTAAATTGGAACATTATTTCGGAACACTCAATGCCCGCACCGCCGCCATTCGCGGGCGGCTGCTCGATATACAGCCCACCGTGTGCACAGAGCGCGCGCTTTTAACCACCGAAACTTACCGCGCGCATGAGATGGACCAGGTCGTTTTAAGACGCGCCTATATGCTCGATAACGTGCTGCGCAACATGTCCATCTATATCGACCCCGACGCGCTGCTTGTCGGAAACCAGGCAAGCGCGGACCGCGCCGCGCCCATATTCCCCGAGTATGCCATGGATTGGGTCGTTACGGAGCTGGATGAATTCGAAAAACGCGACGGGGACCGCTTTACCATCTCCGAGGACAACAAACACGTATTGCGGGAGATATACCCTTACTGGAAGGGCCGCACGCTGCAGGATAAGGGCTATGCGGCGTTTCCGGAGCAGGCGCGCCTGTTTTACGACCTTGGCATCATCAAGACGGAAGGCAACATCACCTCGGGTGATGCGCATGTCGCGGCGGATTACGGACGCGTGCTGCGCGAAGGGCTTCATGGCGTGCGCGAACGGACGCTTGCGGCGCAATCCGCCCTGCAGCTGACCAAATTTGAAGATTTAAAGAAGAGCTATTTCTACCGCTCCATACTCATTACGCTCGACGCGGTGGAAGCCTACGCGCTGCGGTATGCGGAGCTCGCGGAACAGCAGGCTGAGACTGCTGCGCCGGAGCGCGCGGCGGAGCTTAAGGAAATCGCCCGCATCTGCCGCAAGGTGCCTATGGAACCTGCGGAAACATTCCACGAGGCGCTGCAAAGCGTCTGGTTCCTGCATTGCATCCTGCAGATCGAATCCAACGGCCATTCGCTTTCCTACGGGCGGTTTGATCAGTACGTACTGCCATATTATTCAAAAAGCAAGGCGGCGGGCATGACGCAGGAGCAGGCCTGCGAGCTGTTGGAAAACCTATGGCTACGCACGTTTACGGTCAATAAGATACGCAGCTGGTCACACACGCGCTTTTCGGCGGGCAGCCCGCTGTATCAGAATGTTACGGTGGGAGGCCAGACGCCCGAAGGCGAGGATGCCGTTAACGAGCTAAGTTGCCTCGTGCTGCGTACGGTAGCGCGCTGCCACCTGCCCCAGCCCAACCTTACGGTGCGCTATCATAAGGGGCTCAGCGACGCATTCATGCGCGAATGCGTGGAAGTGATCCGCTGCGGGTTTGGCATGCCGGCGTTCAACAGCGATGAAATCATCATTCCTTCCTTTCTGGATTTGGGCGTCAAAAGGGAGGACGCGTACAATTACAGTGCTATCGGCTGCGTGGAAGTGGCCGTACCCGGCAAATGGGGGTATCGCTGCACGGGCATGAGCTTTTTGAACTTCCCAAAGACGTTGATGATCGCGCTCAACGACGGCGTGGATATCAGCAGCGGCAAGCGCGTTTGTAAGGGCGAGGGGCACTTTCTCAACATGGAGCGCTTCGAGGACGTCATGCGCGCCTGGGATGTGTTTGTACGAGAGTTCTGCCGCCAGGCGGTGGTGCTGGATGCAAGCGCGGACCTGGTATTGGAGCAGGAGGTACCGGATATCCTCTGCTCGGCGCTGACGGACGATTGCATTGCCAGAGGCAAGCATCTCAAGGAAGGCGGCGCGGTGTACGATTATATCAGCGATCTGCAGGTGGGTATCGCCAACCTGGGAGACTCGCTTGCCGCCATCAAAAAATGCGTGTATGAGGATAAGAGCGTGACGCGCGAGCAGCTCTGGAACGCGCTGCTTACGGATTTCGCCGGGGAGGAAGGCGAGCGTATCCGTCAGCTTCTGCTGGCGGTACCAAAGTACGGCAATGACGACGATTATGTGGACTCCCTTGTCGTGGAGGGGTACGACAGCTATATCGATGAAATCGCAAAGCATAAGAATACCCGCTTCGGGCGCGGCCCGATCGGCGGCCGTTACTATGCGGGAACATCTTCCATCTCTGCAAACGTACCGCAGGGTGCGGGTACCTGCGCCACGCCGGATGGCCGCCATGCGGGGGAACCGCTTGCGGAAGGGTGTTCGCCGACCCACAGCGCGGATACCAACGGACCCACCAGCGTCTTTAAGTCGGTGTCCAAACTGCGCACCGAAAAGATCACAGGCGGTGTGCTGCTTAACCAGAAGGTATCGCCCTCCATGCTGGAAAAACCCAGGGACCGGGAAAAACTCATACTGCTTGTGCGCACATTCTTCAATGCACTGCATGGCTTCCATGTGCAGTACAATGTGGTTTCCCGCGAGACGCTGCTGGATGCGCAGATACATCCCGAAAACCACAAAGACCTCATTGTGCGCGTAGCCGGGTATTCGGCGTTCTTCAACGTGCTTTCCCGGCAGACGCAGGATGATATTATTGCAAGAACGGAGCAGGTGCTGTAAATGAATCAACGTTGTCTTACCATACTGGATATGCTCAACCGCGAGGAAATGCTTGACGTCAACGAACTCGCACAGCGCCTGGATGTTTCCGCGGTAACGGTGCGCAAGGATTTGGACACCCTGGAATCGCGGGGGCTCTTGCGGCGGCAGCACGGGTACGCCGTACGGGTCTCGCCCAATGACATCAACTACCGCATGACGTTCGATTATGAGACAAAAATGCGCATTGCCCAAAGCGCCCGCGATATGGTGGAGAGCGGTGAAACGGTGATGATCGAATCCGGCTCCACCTGCGCCATGCTCGCTGCCGAACTGGTAAAAACCAAACGCGATGTGACCATCATTACCAATTCCGCATTTATTGCGGGATATGTGCGTGCCATACCCGGCGCGCGCGTGGTGTTGCTCGGCGGTACCTACGATCCTGACGCGCAGGTGATGTCGGGCCCATTGGTACGAAAGTGCGCCGAGGAATTTTTTGTGGACAAATTTTTTATCGGCACCGACGGATACGACCCCGTGCAGGGTTTTTCCAATGTGGATCTGCTGCGCGCGGAAGCCGTGCGCGCGATGGCAGCACAGGCCCAAAAGCGCATTATATTGACGGATTCGTCCAAGTTCAACCGTCGCGGTGTGGTGCTGCTGATGCCCATTTCACAGGTGACGGCGGTTATTACCGACGTGGTGCCGGACAACTGCAGGGCTTCTCTGGAGAAAAACGGGGTTGAGATTGTAATCGCGCAATAACGGAGCTTCGGAGGGACGCGGCTATGGATTATTTGGAAAATGGACTGGATAGCTTCTGTGCCGCGATCAATCAGGTGGAAACGCCGGTGCTGTTTTGCGAGCGGTTCGACGAGAAAAGCAATATCTGGAATTTCTCCAAGCACAAACACGAT
This sequence comes from Bacillota bacterium, assembly GCA_023455425.1. Classification (GTDB taxonomy): domain Bacteria; phylum Bacillota; class Clostridia; order Christensenellales; family CAG-138; genus JAEYLA01. Next base: position 53,816 of record JAEYCM010000006.1, read on the forward strand.
TGCATTGAACTACTCTATTTCCTGTTTGGAAGGGCGGAGGTCATCACAGGGGATGATTCGGTACAGGCAGACTTTTATGACGCCGTCATTTACCCCAAGGGCATGTACCATACCGAAATCCTGCAATTCAACCGCCACCAGGAGATCATCTGCGTTTGGGTGGATATCCCGGATCTTGAAATTCCGAGGGTCATCCGCATGCAGGACGAAAACGGGAACCTCAAATGTCTGCTCGAAAAGCTGCACACGGAATATAAAAGCGAGGCACCCTGCAAAGCGCTCATTGACCACTATGTAAAGGCGCTTGCGATACTGATCGCCAGGAAATATATCGCCAAAAGCTCTGAAAACGATATGGTGGGCCGCGTCAGCCAATATATGCAGGATAATATGGCGCAGCAGATCACGGTGCAGCAGCTTGCGGATCTGGTGTATGTCAGCAAATCCTACTTAAGCCGGATATTCAAACGGCAAACGGGCATGGCGCTCAATGAATACCTGCAAAAACTGCGAATTGAAGCCGCAAAAACCATACTGCTCTCCTCGGGTATGAATACCGGGGAGGTTGCGTGTACGGTAGGATACCATTGCCCCAAATACTTTTACAGGGTGTTTGTTTCCAATACCGGCATGTCTCCCCGAGAATTCAGGAAAAAAGAATCCAAAAACAGATAACTTGCAATGCGTTTAAAAAAACTGCATGTTCACAATTGTACACCTTTTGGATAGTTTCAACGGTTTTTTTGAAAATAGCGGCATGCTAGAATAATTTCATTCCAAGGCAGTCCAATTTATTAAAGGTTTTCTCCTGATCAGTGAAGCATCTTTCTTAGCAATTGGCATCTTTTAGGTCAGATTGATTTCAAAGAGGAATTTTCATGCAGAATAGCGCGATCCATTCGCTGCCTCAGAGCCAGCGAATTCAACATCTGAAAAATGAAATATTTGCCGAACAGCGCTTTGCTTCTATCGAGCAGGCAAGGATTGTTACCGAGGTCTACCGGCAAAATGCCACGTTGCCGCGCAACATCCTCCGCGCGCTTGCGCTTAAAGAGGCGCTAAGTAAAATTGCCATCCGCATTACGCCTGGCGAACTGATCGTAGGCAACCGTACCACCGGAGTACGCGGGGGCGTGATATTTCCCGAATCCGGCATGAGCTGGGTGGCGCGTGAAATTGAGACATTACCCGCGCGCCCGCAGGACCCGTTTGAAGTCCGTCCGGAGGATATTGATGAATTCCGCAGCGAGCTTTTCCCTTTCTGGGAAGGCAAGACGCTGGAGGATGTGCTCGAACAGCGCATCGGCCCGGAAATGAAGGCCATCGGCAAGGTGGCAAAAATCAACCAGACCGACCATGCGCAGGGGCATATCTGCCCCGATACGGTCCGTTGGCTTACCTACGGACCCGCGGGCTTAAAGGAGATTGCCGAGGAGCAAAAGCATGCGCATCCTGAAAACGCGGGTTTTTACGAAGGGATTTGCATGGCGCTTGAGGGCGCAAGCCTGTTCATGCGGCGCTATGCGGCGCTCGCGCGGGAACTTGCTAAAACCGAACCTAGGCACCGCGGGGATCTTTTGGAAGTGGCGCGCATTTGCGACAAGCTTTCCTCTGAGCCGCCCGAAAGCTTCCATGAAGCCGTGCAGTCGTCCTGGTTCCTGTATGTCATCCTGCAAATGGAAAGCAACGCATCCTCTTTTTCTCCCGGCAGAATGGACCAATACCTTTATCCCTATTACTGCCGGGACGTGCAGGCGGGGGCGCTCAGCGATGAAAAGGCGCTCGAACTGATCGAATGCCTGTTCCTCAAATTCAACCAGATCGTCTATCTCCGAAGCTCAGGCAGCGCGCAGTATTTCGCAGGCTTTCCCATTGGCTTTAACGTTGCAATCGGTGGTCAGGATAAAAACGGAGACGACGCTACCAACGCGCTTTCCTTCCTGTTCCTGCGCGCGCAGGAGCACCTGCTGCTTCCCCAGCCCAACCTTTCGGCCAGGGTGCATGCAAACTCGCCTGAATATTTCCTCACCCGCTGTGCAGAGGTCATCGGCAAAGGCAGCGGCATGCCGCAGCTATTTAACGACGAGGCGGTCATTCCCGCGCTGACGGGGCAGGGCATCTCCGAAGAAGACGCGCGCAATTACGCCATCGTGGGCTGTGTGGAGCTGACCACCATGGGCAACTCCCTGGGCTGGAGCGACGCGGCCATGTTCAACCTGGTAAAGGCGCTTGAGCTTGCCCTGAGCGACGGCGTCTGCCTGCTCACCGGTGCACAGATGGGCGCGCACACCGGCACGCTTGCGGAGTTTGAAACCTATGAGGAAGTGGAACGCGCGTTTGCCGCGCAGATCGATTTCTTCTTTGAAAGAATGATCCGCTGCTGCGAGGTCGTGGAGCGCGCGCATGCAGAGCTTTTGCCCTCGCCGTTCCTTTCAAGCGTAATCGACGATTGTTTGGAAAAAGGCATGGACGTCACCGAGGGCGGCGCGCACTACAATCTTTCGGGCATACAGGCCATCCAGTGCGCCAATATCGCGGATAGTCTCGCTGCGCTCAAGCAGCTGGTATACGAAGAAAAAATCGTAGACCGGAAAACGCTTTACGAGGCGCTCAAAAACGACTATCAGGACAACGAACTGCTTAGACTTCGCCTATTAAACAAAGCGCCCAAGTATGGCAACGACGTCGCCTGGGTGGATGAAATTGCCCACAAATGGGTGCGCGAATTCGTGCAACGGCTTTCCCGCTATACCAATGTACGCGGCGGCCCTTACCACGCTGGGCTCTACACCGTATCCGCCCATGTGCCCATGGGAAAGAACGTGGGTGCCACGCCGGACGGCCGCAGGGCGAAGGAACCTCTCGCGGATGGCGGCATGTCCGCCGTATACGGTCGAGATGGTAAAGGACCCACGGCGGTTTTAAAATCCGTGGCCGCGGTGGACAGCAAGCTTGGAAGCAACGGCACGCTGCTGAACCTGAAATTCCTGCCCTCCCTGTTTGAGACTCAGGCGGGCGTTGAAAAATTTGTGGGCCTGATTCGCGCGTTCTGCGCGCTCAAGATCATACACGCGCAGTTCAATGTGGTCAGCCGCGAGGATCTCATTGCCGCGCAGAAAAACCCGGAGCTATACCGCAGCCTGACCATACGCGTGGCGGGATATACGGCATATTTTACGGAACTGGCGCCCGATCTTCAGCAGGAAATCATCAACCGCACCGCTCATGCAGACATATGAATAGCGCCTACATATTTGATATCAAGCGCTTCGGAATCAACGACGGCGCGGGTATCCGCACGGTATTCTTCCTCAAGGGCTGCCCGCTAAGCTGCCTATGGTGCCAAAACCCGGAAGGGTTGCTGCCCGGCATTCATCTGTGGTACGCGCGGCACCGCTGCGTAGGATGCAAAAGCTGCATCGGCGCGTGTCCCACCGGCGCGCTCAGTTTCGGGGAGCGGGGCGTATGCATCGATGATAAAGCTTGCACTCTCTGCGGTCGCTGCGTAGAGATTTGCCCCACCGGCGCGCTGCGGTTCGACGCCGTGGAGATGACGGTGGAAGAGGCGCTTGCAGAGATTGAAAAAGACCGCGTATTCTACGATGCTTCGGGCGGCGGCGTAACGCTTTCGGGCGGGGAATGCACCGCATCGCCGAATTTTTCGCTTGAACTCCTTGCCGCGTGCAAGGCGCGCGGCATCAATACCGCCATTGAAACCTGTTTGCACACCCAACCAAAGACGCTTCGGGCGTTCCTGCCGGTAACGGATAAAATCATGGCGGACGTTAAGCTCATAGACCCGGCGGCTCACAAAGCCGCGACAGGAGTCAACAACGCCCTGATCCTTAGGAACCTTACGATGCTTGCCAAGATGGACTGTGACCTGCTGCTGCGCGTGCCTCTGATACCGGGGTTTACGGCAACGGAGGAAAATATACGGGCCATCGGCATTCTCATCGCGTCGCTGCCGCGCAGCATCCCTGTAGAATTGCTTAATTACAATCCGATGTGCCGGGAAAAGTACGAGGCGCTTCATAAAATCTACCCCGTCGGGGAAACGCGTCCGCTCGAAGCGGGGCAGCTTCTTGCATTTAAAGATATTTTGGCCAGCTATGGCCTGAAAGTTTTATAGAACATACGGAGCAAAATGATGATCAATGTCTTTCTTGAAAAAGCCCGGCAGGGAGAAAGCGTATATCTCCATGAAGTGCGAGCCGCTTTTGCAGGCTGCGGTCACGCGATTGAATGCGTTGTAGAACTGACGACAGGCGGGCAGAAACGGTACCGGGTTGCGCTTCCCGCCGCGCATGACTTACAGGAACTTTCATTCGTAAAAGAGTACTTGTATGCGACTATCTATAACCTGATTTCGGTACTGGGCGGTACCTGCATGGCCCTGTATGTGCAGCCCGGGGACGGATACGCGGCATCCCTGTGCGCCGCGCTTGACGAAGTATTTCAGACCGACAAGGCGCGCGGCGTGCGTACCGGCTACGGCAAATGCCTCAATGTAACCGACCGCATGAATGCCGCGATGGGGAAGGCTCCCTTCTATTTTGTGATCAAGCAGGAGGACTGCCCGGCGAGAACCTACCCGGAAGCACCTGTGCCCGGCGCACTGAGCCAGTTTGAGCAGGCCGTGCGCAGCGCAGAAAGCGCTTTGATTTGCGGCATGGATATTGGCGGTACGGATATCAAGATCGTCGGCGTAAAAGATGGGCGTATCGCGGCCTTTCGGGAATACGACTGGAACCCGTCCGTTATGAAGGATGTAAATTCCTTGATCCAACCCATTTTGCTGCTCGTCCGCGCCACGCGTGCTGCGCTTTCGCTGCCCGATACCGTACGCGCGAACGAGTTGCGCGGCATCATGCTGGATAAAAACATTTCTGATAAAAGTATGCGTGCCGCGATGGAAGCGGCGGAGGCCGAGTTTGGAACACCTGTCTTATTGGACGGCATCGGCGTCTGTTTCCCGGATGTGGTGGTAGACGATAAAATCGTCGGCGGCGAAACGCTCAAAACCCGCGGGATACGCGAGCATTCCCCGGACTATGAGGCGGAATTCTCCAGGCTGACCGCCTTAAAGCAACTGCTTCAGGCACATTGCAGGCAGGGCGGAGCGGCACATCTTTCCAACGACGGCTCGCTTGCCGCATATACCGCCGCGGTGGAGCTTGCACATTCTGAGCGCGCAGATGAGGTTTCCGAAGGCGTATTCGCCCATACGCTGGGCACGGAGCTGGGCACGGGATGGATCGATGAGACCGGCGAGATCCCGCAGATTCCGCTTGAGGCGTACAACTGTATCATTGATTTGGGCAACTACCCCGCAAGGGCATACGAGCCTCTGGATGTGCGGAGTATCAACAACTTTAACACCTCGCTTCCGGGAACGCTGCAAAAATACGCGAGCCAGAGCGGCGCGTACAGGCTGGCCCTGCAATATTTCCAAGGTGCGGCGCCTGCGCGATACCGGGAACTGTTTGACCAAGGATATTTGGAAGAACGAAACGGCGGCGTCTACGTGACTGCCTCCCCAAGGGACATGCGCAAACCGCTGCTTGAGCATATCATGACGCTTGCGAGTGGGGGAGAGCCCGCCGCGGAGAAAGTGTTCCGCCAGATTGGCGAATACCTGGCAGCCACCTATCTGGAAACGGAGCATATCCTTGCCCCGCGGGCCAAGACCCGCGTGCTGTTTGGCCGCTTTGTCAAAAAACAGCGCTGCTTCGAGCTGATGCAGGAGGGCGCGGCCGCTGTTGCACCGATCCGCTTTGTGGCCGCGGACGACGATATTGCCTACACCCCGTTGATGCGCAACCTGAAGGCGGATGCCATCTACACCGTAGCGCAGTTCGGCCAGGCTGTGGGCGCAGCGTATTATGCCGCATCCTTACTGAAATAGCTTAATCAGATGAAATAGCCTCAATCAAGAAGGACGAAAGGGGAACAGACCATGAAAGAACAGAATTATTTGGACAATCTGGTGGGCGTGTTCGGTCATCCGGTAGCGGAAAACCCAGGCGTGGTCATACAGGAAGCGGCATTTAAGGAGATGGGGCTTGACCTCTGGCGCTTCCTCACCATCGATGTGGAAGGAGATAAGCTGGAGGACGCCATCAAAGGCCTCAAGGCCTTCAAGATGCGCGGCGTAAACTGCACCATTCCACACAAGATCAGCGTCATTAAGTATCTTGATGAACTGTCGGAAAGCGCGTCGCTGATTGGCGCGGTCAACACCATTGTCAACAACGGCGGGAAGCTGTTCGGCGAAAATACCGACGGGAAGGGATTCATGGAATCCCTCCGGGAAAACGGCGTCGATCCCCGGGGCAAGAACGTGGTCATCCTGGGCGCAGGGGGTGCTGCACGGGCCATCAGCGTGGAATTAAGCCTGGCGGGCGCAGGAAGCATCACCATCGTCAACCGGCCGGAGGATGAAAGGCTGGGCCTTAGCCTGATGGAGTTGCTCGCGCGCATCTGCGGCCAATCCGCATTTGTAAACTGGGACCATACCTACAGCGTGCCGGAAGATACCGATATCCTCGTCAACGCCACACCGATCGGGCTCTACCCCGATGTGGACGCTGTTCCCAATATTGATCTTGAAAGCATACTCCCCTCCATGTTTGTGCAGGATGTCATTCCCAACCCGGCGGTAACGCCTTTCCTGCGCGCGGCGCAAAAGCGCGGCGCCCGGACCAACACCGGTATGGGGATGCTGATCAACCAGGCGGCCATCAATATCGAGATGTGGACAGGAAAGGTGCCCAACAAAGAAGTGATGTATCGGGCGCTTGAAAAAGCGCTTAATTAACGGTTTTTCAATTTGCGGGAAACCCGCAAATATAAAAGGAGGATAAAGAAATGAAGAAAGTCTTAGCACTGGTTCTGTTCTTCGCCATTGCGCTGAGCGCGTTCGGCTGCGCTGCCACGGTACCCGCACCCGCGGCCTCGGAAGCAACCAAGGCGCCCGCGGCTGAAGCGCCCGCGGCCCCGGAAGCACCGGCAGAAGCAGGCGTACAGAAGGCGGCATTTATCACGCAGGCGCTCTCCAATGAATCCCAGGCCTATGCGTGGAAGCAATTCCAGCAGTACTGCGGCGAGTATGGCTTTGAAATGACCGTGTTCGAAGGCCAGAACGACGTGCAGAACGAGGCCAAGGCCGTGAGCACCTGCATCGCGCAGGGTTACAAGGCCATATTTATCAACCCGAGCGATATCAACGCGATCGTTCCCAGTTTGATGGAAGCCAAAGAGGCCGGTCTGATCGTGGGCATGTTCTCTTCCGACATCGCCGAGGAATACTGGGACTACCGCGACTTCTTCTGCGGCGTTGACGACACCATGGCCGGCGAGACCGGTGGCCAGGCGTTCAAGGATGCGTTCCCCGATGGCGCAACCATCGTGGAAGTGGGCGGCCAGGCCGGCCATGACGCGCAGATCAAGCGCCATGACGGCTTCGCGAAGGCCATCGAAGGATCCAACATCACCATGCTGGATTCTCAGAACTGCTCCGGTTGGGTCACCGCTGACGCGATGGCGATCACCGAGGACTTTATCGTGAAGTACGGCGATCAAATTCAGGGCGTGTTCTGCCATTGGGATAACGGCGCCACCGGCGTGATCGAGGCGCTCAAGAACGCCAACATGACCGACGTATTCGTCGTGGGCGTAGACGGCTGCCGCGCCGGGTTCGACCAGGTGAAAGCGGGCACGCAGGCGGTGTCCATCGGCCAGAGCTTTACCAACATGGCCATCCAGTCCCTCAAGAACGCACGCGCCGCCATCGACGGTCAATCCTTCGAAAAGATCAACTTTATCCCCCTTGACGTCGTAACTCCCGAGACGGTCGACACCCTCCCGTATCCCGAGTGGTAAACCCGGATCATCCATTCTGGGCTCGCTCCGGCTGTGGTCGGAGCGGGCCCAAAGCCGTTATTCACAGCCAGTAATGAAGAGAGAGGAATTCGCGTGGAAAAAATGGATCACGATATCATTTTATCCATCAAAGACGTGTGCAAGACATTTCCCGGCGTCAAGGCCTTGGACAAAGTATCCATTGAAATTCGCCGGGGATGCGTGCATGGTATCGTAGGCGAAAACGGCGCCGGGAAATCGACGCTGATGAAAATTCTTTCGGGCGTACACACGAAAGATTCCGGTACGATCGTATTTGACGGCAAACAAATCGAACATACGACGCCTATCGAATCGCTCAACAGAGGTTTGAGCATCATCTATCAGGAATTCAACCTGGTCAACACCATGAGCGTTGGTGAGAACATATTTCTTGGCCGGTTTGCACAAATGAACGGCATGCGCGGTACGCATGCTAAAGCAAGAGGACTCTTGGACAGCATCGGCAGCACGCTTGATACGCGCACCCTGGTGGGGGACCTGAGCGCCGCGGAAAAGCAGATGGTGGAAATCACCAAGGCGCTCTCGTATCATTCCAAGCTTATCATTATGGATGAACCCAGCAGCAGCCTGACGCATGACGAACTCAGGCGCCTGTTTCAGATTATTGCCGATTTGCGCAAACAGGGTGTTTCCATCATTTATATCAGCCACAAGCTGGATGAAATATTCGAGCTGTGCGATATCGTCACCATCATGCGCGACGGGCAGGTGATCGATACAAAACCCGTGCGGGAGCTTGCACGCGGCGAAATGGTTGCAAAGATGGTCGGCCGCGCGATCGAGAACGAATTTCCCGAACGGCCTCATTGCGTGGGAGAAACGCTGATGGAGGTGCGCTCTTTAAATACGCATAAGCTCCACGATATTTCCTTTACACTCAAAAAAGGCGAGATATTGGGGCTGGTCGGATTGGTCGGCGCGGGCCGCACTGAAATCGTCCGGGCCATTTGCGGCGCGGACAAGGTCAAGGGGCATACCGTGCTGATTGAAGGAAAGCCTGTCAAAATCAAGAAACCGGTTCATGCGAAACGCGCGGGGATTGGGCTGGTGCCGGAAGACCGGAAGCTACAGGGCCTGGTGCTGCCGTTTTCGGTGCAGTCCAACATTTCCATGGCTTGCCTGGAGCGGCTCGCGAAATTTGGGTTTGTGAACGCGTCCGGCGAAAAAGAAATCGCCGAAAGGCATATCGGCAACCTTTCCATCAAGACGCCGTCCCCGCAAACCAAGACGGTGAGCCTGTCGGGCGGGAACCAGCAGAAGTGCATCATCGGCCGCTGGCTGGAAATCAATCCCCGCATCCTGATACTCGACGAGCCGACGCGCGGCATCGACGTGGGTACAAAGTATGAAATCTATTTGCTGATTAAGAAGATTGCGGAGAACGGCGGTTCCGTCATCATGATTTCCTCCGAATTGCCCGAAGTGCTCAATATGAGCAACCGCGTGCTGACGATTTGCGACGGGCGGATCACGGGTGAATTTGATCCCGAACAGGTTTCGGCACAGACCATTATGGATGCCGCCATAGGCTGACGGAGGACGAAAGTATGACAAAGCCATTTCAACTCAAAAAAATCCTGATGGAATATCTGGTGCTTGTCGCCATTGCGCTGCTGGTGCTGGTTACAGTCATCGTGGAGCCGAACTTTCTTACCGGCCCCAACTTGACCAATATCCTGCGTCAATTTGGCCCATTAAGCCTTGTTTCGCTGGGCATGACGCTGGTGATCATCGGCGGATTTATCGATCTTTCGGTGGCCGGGATCATATCGCTGGTGGCGGTGGTTACGGTATCCATGATTGACCGGGTGGGACAGACCAACGCGCTTATAATCGGCATGGCGCTGGGGGCGGCGCTGGGCTGCCTGAACAGCCTGGTTCTGCTTAGCTGCGGGGCGACCACCCAGGCGAAAGCGTTGTTTATCACGTTCGGCATGAGTTCGGTATACAGCGCCATTGCGTTGATCTATACCGACGGTTCCACACTGCACATGTCCTGGCTGACATCGCCGCAAACCATATTCTCAGCCATAGGTTCGGGCACGCTGGGGATATTGTCCATATCGTTCCTTGTATTTCTGGTATGCTTGGCGGTGCTCCACATCTTCCAGACCAAGACCTATTTGGGGAGGTCCATCGGCTATACCGGCGGCAACATGGTGGCGGCGGAGTTGGGCGGTATTCCCGTCAAGCGCAGCATCGTGCTCATCTACACAATCTCAGGGCTGATGGCGGCCATCGGCTCGGTGGTGCTGTTCTCACGGGTCACCACGGCAGCGCCCATCATCGGCAAAGGGTATGAAACAAACGCGATCCTCTCCGTGGTTGTGGGCGGTACCTCGCTCAAGGGCGGTAAGGGCAGCGTACTGCGCACCACATTGGGCGTTATGCTCGTAACGCTGCTGTCCAACTGCATGAACCTGTTGGGCGTATCGCCCTATATGCAGGTTGTGCTTAAGGGCGCGATACTGGTGGCAGCCATTTGGCTGGATAACCGCAAGGAACTGTAGAGAGGTGAACGGTATGAATAGTAACGCAAGAGTTTTCGGTCAGCGGGTATTTCAGACCCTCACCAAGCAGAAGGCGATCCTTGCGATCCTCGCGATGCTCGTCATCATGCTGTTTTTTGATACCCAATTCTATACGGCTTATAATTTTCTCAACATGCTAAGAGACGCTTCCATCAATGTCATCATCGCGTTCGGCGTGACGCTGGCGGTCATCTGCGGCGGCTGCGATCTTTCGGTCGGCAGCGTGATGTGCCTTTCGGGAATACTGGCGGTGCAGATGATGAACGCGGGCACGAATATGTGGCTGGCCATTGTGCTTGCCATAGGTTCCGGCGCTGCGGTGGGCTTTGTGAACGGTTTCCTGGTGGTGCAGCAGAGGACGGAGCCCTTCATTATCACATTGGGCATGGGCATGCTGCTAAAGGGTGTGACCCAGCAGATGACCGACGCGCACCCGGTTTCCTGCAAGAATCCGATGTTTATGAAGATATCAAACGGCAAGCTGATTGCCGATATCCCCAACCTTGCCATCATCATGCTCATACTCGGCGTGCTGGTCTACCTGTTGCTGCGGTTTACCAGCTACGGCAGGAACTGCTATGCCATCGGCGGCGATTACGAGGTGGCAAAGTATTCGGGCATTAACGTCGTGCGCACCAAATGGGTTGCATTTATATTGAGCGGCGTTGCCGCGGCGATTGCGGGGGTATTGCTTTCCTCCAAGCTCAATACCGGTTCCTCTATTTACGGGGATGAAACCGCGCTCATCGTCAATTGCGGTGTAGTGATCGGCGGTACGTCGTTTGCGGGCGGTGTTGGCGGGGTGGTGCAGAGCTTTGTGGGCCTGATGGTGCTCCAACTCCTGACCAACTGCATGAACATGCTCGGCATCGCACCATATCTGCAGCAGGTGTGTCAGGGCGTTGTAATCGTTGCGATCATTTGGCTGGATTGCTTCGGAATGAAACGCAAGAGGGAAGCGGTGTGATTTTTGTACGAGGTAAAAAGCGGAACGGCGTATCAGCGCGTTCCGCTTTTTTCTATCCCATGATAGCAGGGCGAAAAAGCAGACATTGGCTATAATATGTTTTGATGCAAGTGAAATTTGGAGAAAAGCTCTAAAAATCGGAAGTTTTCTTTAGATAAGAAAAGATAATCGAAGAAAGTTGCTTGGGCGGGATAAATCTGATTTATAAAACAGATAATCGGTCATGATAATTCAATTGGATGGATTGTTGGCGGATCAGGTTAAAAACAGATCCTGATGGAGGAGATTACTATGGAAAAGCAGTCTGTACAAGACACAAAATCCCCGTCCCAATTAATCGACGAGAGAATTAAAGAACTGGGCGACTGGCGGGGCCAGATGCTTTCAAAGGTGCGGACCTTGATCAGGCAGGTCGATCCGGAAGCGGTCGAGGAGTGGAAGTGGAGGGGGACTCCTGTGTGGTCTCACGACGGGATGATATGTACCGGGGAGACGTATAAGAATGCTGTGAAGCTGACTTTCGCTAAAGGAGCATCGCTGGAGGACCCCGCGCATATGTTCAACGCGGGCCTCGAGGGGAACGAGAGGAGAGCCATCGACTTCCACGAGGGAGACGGGATGGATGAGGAGGCGCTTAAGCAGCTGATCCTTGCTGCCGTTGCCTTAAATAAGTCCAGCCGCAGGACTCCCCGTAAAGGGTGAGCTTTTCTGTCAACAGAGGCTCGTGCCTAAAACGGATCGATAACAGAGAGCGTGTTGAAGACAAGCTTCCGGATACGATTCTTATTTCAGGAGGGAACAACATGGAAGTTTTTGCAGAATATTTAGCGCGTATTGATAATCCGCAGCATCGGGTCCGAATGGAAGAGGTCTTGGGCTGGGTCGCTAAGAGATTTCCAAATTTAGCGTCGAGAATTGCGTGGAATCAGTCTATGTTTACCGATCATGGCACATTTGTTATCGGCTTTAGCATAGCCAAAAAACATATGGCCGTCGCCCCTGAAAAGGCCGGAATTGATCATTTTTCCAGTGAAATTGTAAAGGCTGGCTATGATCACAGCAAAGAGTTGGTACGTATCCCGTGGGATGGTCCTGTTGATTTCTCATTGCTCGAAAAAATAATTACATTTAATATTTCAGATAAGGCAGGGTGTTCAACTTTCTGGAGGAAATAGAATAGCCCATCAAGTTACGGGCCGCGCGATGGGCATACCGGGAGGATCCGCTATAATCATGCAATGCGCTTGTTAAAGTGGTTCATTATGGTAATATAAATATCAACATACGTGATATACACCTATCCGGGCTGGACCAGGAGGGCTAATTGTATGAGACCAAAAATCAAGCTGCAGAGTGTGGTTTTGGATTGCAGGCAGCCTGCGGAACTTGCAAAATTCTACTGCGATCTTCTGGGTGGAGAAATAGTCTATTGGGGAACAAACAAAAATGGAGCACCTCGATTTTTCGGTTGAGGATATAGAAGCATCCGTTGAGTTTGCGCTCTCACTGGGGGCGACGAAACCGCTCGCGCAATATTGGCAACCGGAATGGGGCCCGCAATGGGTGACGCTTATTGACCCCGCAGGTCATCCGTTTTGTTTCTGCGCGCATGATGTATAAAGGAGTAATCAATGCTCTCTAAAATGGGAAGGATGGACCAGGGATGAAAGTTATTATGTATGGCGCGGAGATTTGTCCGGATTGTGCTGAGGTAAAGGGGATATTGACGGGATCGGCTGCAACTGAGCTGGAGTATAGGGATATCACAAAAAGCACAAAAACATTAAAGGAGTTCCTCCTTTATCGCGATCATGATGAAATATTTGCTCCGGTAATTGAAGAAGGCAGGATCGGCATTCCATTTTTTATTTTGGAGGATGGTACCAAGACGTTTGAAATACATGATTTCTTAGAGGTGGAAGAACCGATACAGGCCGGGAACTCCTGCTCTGTTGATGGCAAAGGATATTGCTGATTCGTTTGCTATTCTGGAGCTCCCCAAAGTCCAGTCTACTACAAAAACGAGCCTTGGCTTCCGCCGCGGCCCGTTTTTTTGATGAAACAACTCCCTCAGACTTTTCTGCGCCTGTCGAATAGCGGCAGTGCCTCATTCCTCGCCGTTATCGGCATATTCTTTGAGTTTTTCGTTGATCCGTTGCGCATCCGCTTTCATTTGCTGCCGCTGTACCGAAAAGATCAGCGCGTATATTCCGAAAAACGCCGCGAGAAATACGATAACTCCCATGATGCTTTTATCATACCAGTTGAAAATCCAGCCCGTGGCAAGGTAGCAGGGGAGCAGAAGAATAAGCTCGGCGGCAACATAACCGGCTGTGGATTTGACGTTGACGCGCGACATAATAAGCATATCAATCAGAAGAAACAGCGCCGACGCGCCGCCAATCTGTATGATGGCGCCAAGCCTTAGCTGGTCGTCCCCCTGGATGAGCTTGATTGCCGTGAGAAAAAGGATGATGAGGGCAAACGCCTGCGCCCATATTTTGAAATGCTTTGTGATACCGTTCATTGTTTTCCTCCTATAACCCTAATTTTTCTTTCAACGCGGCCACATAATGCCGGTTGATGATCTGTGCCTCGCCGTTGCGCATAAACGCCTTCAGGCGGTGATTGTCCAAAGGCGTTACGCTTTTGATAAGGACCGCGTTTACAATGCAGCTTTTCGAAACTCGCACAAACGTGCTGTTTGTAAGCTTCCCTTCCAACTCATTTAGTCTTTGCGCGCATTCGTAAACATTGCTTGCGCAGTAAACAAACGTCTTTTTATCCACCGACTCTAAATAAAAAATGTTTGAAAGCGGGAGCAGGCGCGAAGTACCTTCCGCCTTGACCGCGATCGCATCCGAACGGACGCGTATGTACTCTACGATCCTCCTTAAATTGTCGTTTACCCTTTCGCACCGAAGGGTGATCTCCGGCTCCCTGTATTCAGGGCTTTCTTCGATCATAAGCTTTATATTCATAGCACCATCCTTTCCTGTTATTGGGTTAAGTATAATTTGCCATGCCGCATGCTTGCAATAAATCCGGCGTGACCTGCCATTTATGCCCACCAAACTGCCCTAAGACGCAACGAAAACTCCATGCTGTGCCGGGCTGTCAGTTGTCCCGCATTTTTTTAATCCGCATCTTTTCTAACCTGTCGGCCTCAAGATATAATAAGACGATGGTTCGGCTGGATAAGATTGCTTCAATAAGATCTATTCCAGATTACCTGTTCACCGTAGCTTCCGAATATGGCTGCAAATGAAGGAGAAGAAAATGGTCATACCTTACATTACCTTTGCGGGAAATTGCAAGGATGCTTTGGCGTTTTATCAGAATGCCTTTAAAAGCGAAGTAAAAATGTCCCAACCATATGGAGAATATATTCCTGACGAAATTGAAGCGCCTCCGGCAAACCTCAGTACATGGATTTTGCATGCGGAAATGGAGATCTGCGGCACGAATTTTTGGTTTGCTGATGAAGTGCAGCAGGGGTCAACCGGCAGCATGATAAAATTAACTGTAGCGGTACCCAACGCGCAAGAAGCAAACAGCATCTTTGAACGCTTAAAGGAGGGCGGTTATGTGACACTCCCACCGGTTAAAACGTTTTATAGTACATTCCACGCGGCATTAACGGATAGGTTTGGGATAAGCTGGAATATTGTTGCCGAAGAATCTCCTGATCAATCATGAAAAGACGAACAGAAGATTTCCGGGAGGTGTGTAATGTGCAGGATATATGAATTTGAGGCGGAAATCAAAAAGGTGCCGGATATGGACGGCGCATATATTGAAATACCGTTTGACGTAAAGGCGGAGCTTGGAAAGGGAAGAGTTCCGGTCGCTGCCACATTCGATGGCGAACCATACGAAGGCAGTGTCGTCAGGATGGGAACGCCATGCCATATCATCGGAGTAAGGAAAGACATCCGGGCGAAAATCCGCAAGCAGCCCGGGGATGTCATCAGGGTAACCATTCAGGAAAGAGTGGCGAAGGATATTGGCGAATGATTCACATCTGATCAAGGAACTTAAACATAACTTTCTAAGGCGCAACATTGCGGTGCTTTGGTTTGACGCCTTTGCAGATGTTAAAGCATATCTTTTGGAGAAGATTCCGCTCGATGCTACGATCGGGATTGGACATTCAAAGACCCTCCAGAATATGGACATCGCCGAAGCTTTCCGGGCAAGGGGCAATACTGTTTATGATAAGGAGCTTGGGTCAACCGATCAGGAAGTCAGGCTGCTCAAACGAAACGCGCTTTTGGCGGACTGCTATCTATCAGGAGCCAATGCCGTCTCAATAGACGGCAGAATTGTGAACATAGACCATAGCGGAAATCGGGTGGCTGCGCTTGCATATGGCCCGGACCGGGTCTTTATTGTGGTAGGGAAAAACAAAATAACGAAAACATATGAAGAGGCCATTGAGAGAGCCAAGAATGTCGCTTCACCGCAGAATGCAAAAAGGGCAGGATACCATCCGCCATGTGTTTCATCGGGATATTGTACGGATTGTCTTTCACCGGAGCGTGTATGTAATATCCTATCAACCATTCAGGGGCAGAGTATCAAAGGACGCATGACATTACTTATCGTCAATGAGGACGCCGGTTATTAAAATCCTAGTGGGCAACAGCCAGAGCTATGTTCTATCAAAACATAGCTTTTTTATTTGGCACATGATAAAGAGAATTTAGCTTTTCTATGACGAATCTGAACGTGTTATAATGAATATCAAAATAAACTCGAATTTTATTGGTCCTGTGACGCGCTAAGGCACGCGGGCAATCAAAACGGTGAGGGCGAACATGAATGAACTGATTTGTGAAAAATATCTAGCCATACTTGGGGAGGAATTGGTTCCGGCGCTTGGATGTACGGAACCAATCGCCATCGCGTATGCCGCGGCAAAAGCAAAAGAGGTTTTAGGCGCTTTTCCTTCCAATATAAAGGTTTCTTGCAGCGGCAACATCATCAAGAATGTAAAGAGCGTGGTCGCGCCCAACACCGGAGGATTGAGGGGAATCGAGGTCAGCGCTTTGGCCGGGGCCGTTGGAGGAAACGCCGATTATGGGATGGAGGTCTTGTCTCATTTAAAAAAGGAACATATTTTAAAAATATCCGAGCTTTTGGAGAAGGGTATTTGTGAAGTATCGGCGCTGAATACAGATAAAACGCTTCATATTGTGATGGAAGCTTCGGAGGGGAAGGACGCCGTTAAGGTGGAAATACAGAACTTCCATACCAACATCGTCAAAATAGAGAAAAATGGACAAGCAATATATGAGAAACCCTCGCTGACGGAAAGTTATTTGGGTAAATTGACCGACCGGAGCGTTTTAAATGTGGACGATATTTTCTGCTTTGCCGAAACGGTCGATCTTGAAAAGGTAAGGGCCCTGCTGGAACAACAAATCAAAAATAACATGGCCATCGCCCGGGAAGGGTTAAAGGGCCAATATGGGGTGGATATCGGCAATACGCTACTAAACGGCGGGGAAGGCAGCGTGTTCAACAAAATGAAGGCATACACCGCTTCCGCTTCGGAAGCGCGGATGGGCGGGTCGGAGCTTCCTGTCACCACGAATTCGGGAAGCGGCAACCAAGGGATCGCATCCTCGGTTCCTGTCATCCTATACGCACGGGAAAAGGAAATAAGCGAGGAACGGCTGCTCCGGGCGCTTGTGCTGTCCAATCTGTTGACCATCCATCAAAAGACATTGATCGGAAGGCTTTCGGCATTTTGTGGGGTGGTGAGCGCCTCATGTGCCAGCGGCGCCGCAATCACATACCTGGCGGGCGGGAACCTTACTCAAATTAAGATGACCATTACAAACACATTGGCCAATGTTTCCGGCATCGTCTGCGACGGCGCGAAGCCTTCCTGCGGGATCAAAATTGCAGCGAGCCTGGATGCGGCCATTATGGCGCATTTGCTGGCGATGAACAACCGGGCCTATCTTCCCGGCGATGGATTGGTGAAAAGCGATATAGAGCATACGATCTCTTCGGTGGGAAGGATGGCGCGCGACGGCATGAAAGAAACCGATAAGCAAATCCTTACGATCATGCTGGACTGTTGATTGTTAGATAAAGGGGCTGCTTGATAGCGGATTGGAGGCTCCATACTTATGAGGGTGTATTTCAGCTTTCTATTCAGCGCTTCGAAACTTAGGAGAATACAATGAAGATTGAAACACTCCACACATCTATACCGGAATTTATCGCCTACTGTAAAGCGCACCGGCGTGAGCACGACGAATCTTTTTTAGATAATGACTCATTAAGCGAATTCATACCGGATGCCGACAATCCGTCGTATCTGCTGCGCGGCGATGGGGGAGAGGTACTTGGCGCGGCGTCATTAATACTTGGCGGCTCGTTCCGGAAAAACAAAAAGGGAAGATTTCGGATCCTGCATGCGGAAACTTCCTCTTTTGATGCGTATGCCGCGCTTTTGAAAGCCACAGTTGCAGGACTTCCCGGGATTGAAACTGTGTACCTGTTCCTGCCTGAGGAAAGGGCGGATGTGGGCGATATTTTGATCCGGCTGGGATTTGCGATCGACCGGTACGCGTGGGTATTAAGCCGCGGCAGTGAGATTCCCGTACCTGCACCGGTCTTCCCGCTGGGATACCGGGTGGAACGTCTGCGGGCGGGAATGGACGAGCAACAATGGTGCAGTATCAACAACAGTGCGTTTGCCGGATTTGGCTGGCATACGGAGTTGACGCCGGAAATGGCGAAAGCTTCTTTAGAATCGCAGGAGAAGCTGAACGGCGGGATGCTTATACTGTGGGACGGCGCAACGCCGGTCGGCCTCATACAGATCGAAGCGTTTTCCGATGAAAACAAAGCGGAGATCGGGCCGATCGCGGTGCTGTCGCAGTACCAGGGGATGGGCCTGGGCAGAAACTTGCTGCGTCTTGGACTTAGTGCGGCATACGCGGCGGGGTTTGAGAGCGCGGAGCTTTCCGTAAACGGGGAAAACGACAAAGCCGCCGCGCTGTATCTGAGCGAGGGATTTCAAAAGGATACCCTGATGCTGTGCTACGCCAAACGTTTGGGATGATGTAAGACGCGGTATTTGCAAACGTTCACCGTATTTTGCCGGACGATGGAAGAAGTTCCGTATATTGGATACACATTTTTTGCTACCCTCTTTTATTTTACGGATGGATTTGTTAAAATAGGTTGTGCGTTGTATATACACAATATATAATGCATACTCGGCAGTACAAAATTGAAGGAGGAGAAATCCAGAATGAAGAAAGTATTTGCCTTACTTTTGGCGCTGATGATGGTTGCCGGCGCTGTCGCCTGCACGCCGACACAGCAGCCCGCAGCGGAAACCCCCGCGCCGGTAGCGACCGAAGCCCCCGCGGCGGAAGCAACCCCGGAAGCCACGCCCGAACCCGAAGCAACCGGTTTTGAAGTGGCTCTTATCACGGATATCGGCACCATCGATGACAAATCGTTCAACCAGGGTGCATGGGAAGGCGTTGTTGCCTATGCGGAAGCAAACGGCAAGACCTACAAGTACTATCAGCCCACCGAGCAGTCCAACGACGCGTATCTTGCCCAGATTGAAATCGCTGTCCAGAACGGCGCGAAGATGGTCGTGACGCCGGGCTTCCTGTTTGAAACCCCGATCTTCATCGCGCAGGATCTGTATCCCGATGTTTCCTTCATCCTGCTTGACGGTGCTCCCCATAGCGCGGATTATGCCGAGTACCGTACCAACAAGAACGTGGTCGGCGTTACCTATGCCGAGCATGAATCCGGCTACCTCGCCGGCTATGCTGCTGTGAAGGACGGCTACACCAAGCTGGGCTTCATGGGCGGTATGGCGGTTCCCGCGGTTGTCCGCTTTGGTTACGGCTTTGCGCAGGGCGCAAATGACGCCGCCAAGGAACTGGGCAAAGACGTTGAACTCATGTACCACTACACCGGCGGCTTTGACGCTACCCCCGAAGCGCAGAACCTCGCCGCTTCCTGGTACAACAACGGTACCGAAGTCATCTTCGCATGCGGCGGCGCTGTGGGCTTCTCCGTATTCGCGGCTGCTGAAGCTGCCGGCGCCAAGAGCATCGGCGTTGACGTAGACCAGTCCGGCGAAAGCGATACCGTTATCACCTCTGCGATGAAGTCTCTGGCGCCGGGCGTCGAGATGCTCATCAAGCAGTACTATGACGGTACGTTCCCCGGCGGCCAGGGCCTTGTTCTGGATGCTTCCAACAACTCCGTTGGCCTGCCGTTCGCTTCCTCCAAGTTCAACACCTTCACACAGGCGGATTATGACGCCCTGTTTGCGAAGATCGCGGCCAAGGAAATCACCATCGTCAAGGACGATGCTGCGGAAAGCGCCGATAAGCTTGAGCTTGCCAGCGTGAAAGTGACAGTCGTCGAATAACCAAATGTTACTGCAAAGAGGCAGGCAGGCCAAAATCTGCCTGCCTCTTTTTTCAGCCGGTCTTATAGTTTTTGTTTATTCTTTGTCCATATTCCGCTATAATTGAACCATATCGTGCATGCATTCTTCAAAATTTACGATATTCAACATTACATATGCAGAGTAGGAGTGACGGCATGAGTTATGTCATTGAAATGCTTCACATCACCAAGACATTCCCCGGCATCATTGCAAACGACGATATCACGCTGCAACTAAAAAAAGGGGAAATCCATGCGCTGCTTGGGGAGAACGGTGCGGGAAAATCCACCCTCATGAGCGTGCTGTTTGGCCTCTATCAACCGGAGCAGGGCACCATCAAGAAAGATGGGAAAGAGGTGAAAATCTCCAACCCCAACGACGCCAACGCGCTTGGCATCGGCATGGTGCACCAGCATTTCAAGCTTGTCCACAATTTCACGGTGCTGCAGAATATTATTTTGGGCGTGGAGACCACGAAAAACGGCTTTCTTCAAATGGAAGAAGCGCGCAAAAAGGTGGTCGCCCTGTCCGAACGCTATGGCCTGAAGGTCGATCCGGACGCGGTGGTGGAGGATATCACCGTCGGTATGCAGCAGCGCGTAGAGATATTAAAAATGCTGTACCGTGAAAATGAGATATTGATATTCGATGAACCTACGGCGGTATTGACCCCGCAGGAGATCGACGAACTGATGAAGATTATGCGGGGCCTCACGCAGGAAGGCAAATCCATCCTCTTCATTACCCACAAGCTCAATGAAATCAAAGCCGTTGCGGACCGGTGTACGGTGCTTCGCAAGGGCAAGTATATCGGCACCATCGACGTCGACGCAACCACCAAAGAGGAAATGTCCGAAATGATGGTGGGCCGCAAGGTCATGCTGGAAGTGGACAAGGATGCGCCCGACATCGGCACCCCGGTATTCGAGGTCAAAAACCTGACCGTTTCGTCCCGGCACCATACCAAGAAAACCGTAAACAACGTCTCTTTCACCGTGCGCAAGGGCGAAATCGTCTGTATCGCGGGGATCGACGGCAACGGACAGAGCGAACTTGTGCAGGCGCTGACCGGCCTTATTCAGCCGGAAAGCGGCGCGATCCTATTAAGAGGCCAGGATATTACACATAAGAGCATCCGTGCAAGAAATGTCCTGGGCATGGCGCATATTCCGGAGGACAGGCATAAGCACGGCCTGGTGCTCGACTATACGCTGGAGGATAATCTGGCGCTCAAAAAGTATTTCATGCGTGACTTCCAAAAGGGCGGCTTCCGGAATTTTAAAAAGACGCGCGAGTATGCGCAGGCGCTCATCGAGCGCTTCGATATCCGGAGCGGCCAAGGCCCCATTACCGCCGCGCGCAGCATGAGCGGCGGCAACCAGCAAAAGGCCATCGTGGCCAGGGAAATTGATTACGATCCCGAAATTCTGATTGCCGTGCAGCCTACCCGAGGGTTGGATGTCGGCGCGATCGAATACATCCACAGGCAGCTGATCGTACAGCGCGATCAGGGCAAGGCGGTGCTGCTGGTTTCCCTGGAACTGGACGAGGTGATGAACGTCAGCGACCGAATCCTCGTCATTTACGAGGGCGCGATCGTAGGCGAATTTGACCCCAAAGAGATTACGGTGCAGGAGCTGGGGCTTTATATGGCGGGCTCCAAAAGGAGGCAGGCGCAATGAAAAAAGTACAGAGCTTAATCCGGAGCACAGGCTTTACAAACGCCGCTTCTTCCGTTGCCGCGATTTTAGTGGGCATGGTATTCGGCTTCCTCATTATGCTCATCAGCAACTCAAAGGAGGCGCTGCAGGGCTTTGCCATTATATTGGAGGGCGGCTTTGGCGGCGGCGCAAAGGGCGTCGGCCAGACGTTCTATTATGCCATTCCCATGATCATGACGGGCCTTTCGGTTGGCTTTGCGTTCAAGACGGGCCTATTTAATATCGGCGCATCCGGCCAGTTTACGGTGGGCGCGTTTGTGGCGATATTCATCGGCATCAAATGGACGTTCCTGCCCGCCCCCTGGCACTGGATCGTGGCGCTGATGGGCTCCGCCGTGGCGGGGGGGCTCTGGGCGCTCATACCAGGTCTTTTCAAAGCGTATCTCAACGTGAACGAGGTCATCTCCTCTATCATGATGAACTACATCGGCCTGTTCGCGGTGAACTTTCTGATGAAGCTTCCGGCGCTCAAGTCCCCGCCGCCGCTCTTTGATTCTACGATGAACCTTTCCGCCAACACCGCGCCGTCCGCGGTCATTCCCAAAAGCTTTTTAGAGACGCTGTTTCCCGGCTCCACGGTTAACATTGGGATATTCATCGCCATTGCCGTTGCGGTCGTTATTTATATCGTGCTCAATAAAACAACGTTCGGCTATGAGTTGAAGGCGTGCGGCTACAACCGCCATGCAAGCAAGTACGCGGGCATCAACGAGCGGCGCAATATCGTGCTCTCCATGGTCATATCCGGCGCTCTGGCAGGCCTTGGCGGCGGCCTTGTGTACCTTTCCGGCGCGAACGGGCGGCGTTACAAGGTGGTGGATATGCTGCTGGGCGATGGCTTTAACGGTATCTCCGTGGCGCTTTTAGGGCTCAACAATCCGCTTGGCATTATCTTCTCCGCATTGTTCATCGCCTATATCACAATGGGCGGCGAATATCTCCAGCGGCTTGATTTTGCCGTGGAGATCATCGATATCATCACGGCGGCGATCATTTACTTCAGCGCATTCGCGCTGGTGTTCCGTACGTTCGTGAAGAAGGTTACCGGCGCAAAAGACGTGCTCCAGATCGTAGAGACCGGCGCGCCTGGCGAGGCTGCCTTTGCGGCTGCCAAAGCAGAGAAAAGCGAAGGGGAGGGTGAAGAATAATGGATACCCTGTATTTCCTCATACAGCAGATGATGACCTATTCCATCCCCCTTTTGATCGTTGCGCTGGGCGGGCTGTTCAGTGAGCGCTGCGGCGTGGTCAACATCGCGCTCGAAGGCATCATGATCGTGGGCGGGTTCTCGAGCATCCTGTTTATCAACTTCATGCAGAACATGGGGGTGATGGACGGACAGATCCTGCTACTTTGCGCCATACTCATCGCGGCAATTTCGGGCGGCATATTCTCGCTGCTGCATGCCTATGCCGCCATCAATATGAAAGCGGACCAAACCATCAGCGGTACGGCGCTCAATATGTTTGCGCCCGCGTTTGCCGTGTTTGCCGCGCGCATGATTCAGGAGAACGGCGTACAGCAGATTACGTTCAAGAACACGTTCCGCATTGCGGAGGTCCCGGTACTGAGCAAAATTCCCGTATTGGGCGATATGTTCTTCAAGCAGTCCTTCATCACCACGTATATTGGATTTGGCATCCTCATTGTGGCGATCGTGCTGCTCTATAAGACGCGCTTCGGCCTGCGGCTGCGCGCCTGCGGCGAGCATCCCCAGGCGGCGGATTCCGTAGGCATCAACGTATACAAAATGCGTTATGCAGGCGTTACCATCTCCGGTATGCTGGCGGGCTTAGGCGGCCTGGTGTTCGTGGTTCCCACTTCCACCAATTTTAACGCCACGGTGGCAGGCTACGGCTTCTTGGGTATTGCGGTGCTGATATTTGGCCAATGGAAGCCGCTTCGCATTCTCTTTGCGGCGCTGTTCTTTGGCCTGATGAAGACCATTTCCTCTTCCTATTCCGGTATCCCGGTGCTGTTGGACCTTGGCATCAACAGCTATATCTACAAAATGATCCCGTATATCGCCACGCTCATCGTGCTTGCATTTACCTCCAGAAACTCGCAGGCACCGCGTGCTTCCGGCCAGCCCTATGATAAGGGCAGCCGCTAAGGAGCGTTAAATGGCGAAGCTGTATTACCGGTACGGAGCCATGGGCTCCAGCAAAAGCGCGAACGCGCTGATGGTCAAGCACAATTACGGCGAACGCGGGCAAAAGGCGCTGCTGCTAAAGCCCGCTATTGATCAGCGGGACGGGGAACACTTGGTTGCCTCGCGCTGCGGACTTGCCGGGGAATGCCTGCTCTTTCACGAACTGGATGAGGAGACCGTGCGGGCGCACCAATATGACTGCATCATCGTGGATGAAGCGCAGTTTCTCAGCAAAAGCGAAGTGGAGCTCCTGGTCAGGATCGTGGACGTGTACGATGTCCCGGTGATCTGCTATGGCCTCAGGGCGGATTTTCAGGGCAATTTCTTTGAGGGAAGCCAGTGGCTGATGGCCTGGGCAGATACCATCGAAGAGGTCAAGACCATCTGCTGGTGCGGCAGGAAGGCTACGTTTAACGCAAGACTGGACGGCAAGGGCGGCATCACCAAGGTCGGCGAGCAGGTGGTGCTGGGCGCAAACGATAAATATATCGGCCTGTGCCGCAGGCATTGGGCGCAGGGCGACCCAGGGCCGGGTCTTCGCAAAGAGGACTTAATCAAAACATGAACTACTACATTGCAAGCGGGTTGGAGAATTTTAGGCGCGTCGGCCTGGCGGCCCAAGCGCTTTCCCGTCACACGCGCACATACGACTGGACTGCGCATGGCGATATCCGCCGGGAAGGGCCGGAGCGCATGCGGCGCGTTTCCTCCACGGAGCTGGAGGCGGTTATTGCAGCCGAACTTGTGCTTGTGTTGCTGCCGGGCGGCAAAGGAACGCATACGGAGCTTGGCGCCGCGCTTGCGACAGGACAACATAAGTGCATTATCCTCTGGTCCGAAACGGGGGATGAATTCCGGGTGGAGGAAGGGCAGGTGCATTCTTCCGTATGCGCGTTCTACTTCCATCCGTGTGCGGAACGGTGGGTATGCCCGTTTGAGGAGCTGTTGGAGCGCCTGCGCGCGCTGTAAAGAAAGAATAAGAGAGCAACGTTAAAACCGGCTCAGGCAACGCCTGGGCCGGTTTGTGTTTCATTTAGGAATGAGGAAAATTACCTGTACTTATTACATAGCATAGCAGGGCGCTTTGTCGCCCGCCAAAGTGGCTCTGCGCCTTTGGCGAAATATTAAAGCGATTCCAGCAGCGCCGCGGCCTTGTTTCCACCCGTGGTAGAGATGATCTCGGTTACGCGCACGCCGTAATTATCGTCAATTACCACGACCTCGCCGCGGGCAAAGAGCTTGCCGTTGACCATGATATCCACCATTTCGCCCGCCATCCGGTTAAGAACCACCACGGAACCCATAGTAAGGTTCAGGATATCCTTAATGCTCTTCTTGCACTGCCCAAGCTCGACCGTGACCTGCAGCGGTACATCCAGAATAAGCCCCAGGCTGTCCCCAAATTCGCCCCGCTCATAGGCACCGCGGGCGGCGTCCTGATACGGATCATCAAAGGAGTGGTATTGCATCGCTTTCACACTCACGCGGTTGGGCTCAGGCGCACGCTGCGCCTGCTGGTGCGGGTACGGGGCATACGGCGGGGGCGGCGCGTACTGCGTTTGATAATACGGCTGCTGGGGCGGCATGGGAGGCGGCGCAACAGGTTGCTGTACCGGAACCGGCTGTACCGGCGCTGCCTGGACTGGAGACGCTTGAACCGGGGTCTGTACCGGAGCCTGCACAGGCGATTGCACAGGCTGCATATCCGGCTTGGTAGCGGCCACCTTGTCCGTTTCCTCGTTCATTTCCTTGAGCAGAACGCTGGCCAGCTTTTTGCCAAACTGGAAGGGCATAATCTGCATGATGTCGCTGTTTAATACATCCTGAATCTGCATGGCGAAGCGGATAACAATGATGGTATCGTGCCCGCAGATGAGGGATTCGAGGCTGTCTTCCTCCAGCGTGATCTTGCTTGCGTGCGGCGGCGCGATATTGACCGGCATCTTGAGGATGTTGGAAAGCGAGGTAGAGGAGGAACCGATCATCTGGTTCATCACCTCGCTGATGGCGGAAAGCTGAAGCTCTCCGATCTCATCGTCGGGGGAAATGCTGCCGCTGCCGCCCATCAAAAGATCGGTTATGATGAGGACGTCCTCGTTATTAATGAGCAGGATGTTATAGCCGTCGATGCCGGAGGTATAGGAAACCTCAACCGCGACATACGGCTTCTTATACGGGCCCACTTCCGCAAGATTGTTGGTGAGCATAACTTTCGGCGTTGTAATGGAAACCTTTTTCCCCAGCAAAGTGGAAAGCGTGGTGGCCGAAGTCCCCATGCATATGTTTCCGATTTCGCCAAGCGCATCTTTTTCATACTCGCTGAGCGGGTATTTTTCGTAATCGACTGGCGACGGATTGACATAAGTCGCAGTATCGTTGCCTCCTGCGGGGTTACTCATCGTCAGCCACCTCCTTTATAATTTCTGTAATTTTAACTGCAATTTGTTGTCCTTTATGCCCGATCTTTGCCTTAAACTTGGGGATATGTTCCACAAGTACCGTAACGCCCTGGCTCAAAGGATGCTCCACGCGTATCACGTCTCCAACCTGCAAATTCAAAATATCTCCTACAGTTGCATGGGTTGGCTCAAACATGGCGCGTAACGTGACCGGCGTACTTGCGATGCGGGCGCCTACACCCGGGTCCTTCATCATTTCCTGATCGGTTTGCCCGGTTCTCTGGTCATTGTACCAGAGTTTTGACGTCATTTTGTTTGCAATCGGCTGCAGCGCAGGATGGGGGATACAGAAATTTACAATATCGGAAACATCGCCGATTGTTACGCTGATGGTGATAATGGCAATCGGCTCGGAGCTTACGACGATCTGCGCAAACTGCGCGCTCGTTTCCACACGTTCGATCATGGAACGGATCGGCGTTACGCGGCTCCAGCTTTCATTCATAATGGAAAGCATCTGCCCGCAAATGCGCGTGAGGATGCTCAATTCGATCTCTGTAAAGGATTTTGAGGACAGATCGCTAAACGTTCCCGTACCGCCCAATAAGCGGCTGATAATTTCATATCCGATGGTGGTTGAAACTTCAAGCAACGCCGATCCCGCAAGCGGGGGCATGTTGAGTATTGCAATAAAAGCGGGGGAGGGCAAGGAATTGCTGAATTCCGAAAATGTCTGCTCCTCAATGGAGACAAGTTCCACGTCACAACGTGCGCG
This sequence comes from Bacillota bacterium, assembly GCA_023455425.1. Classification (GTDB taxonomy): domain Bacteria; phylum Bacillota; class Clostridia; order Christensenellales; family CAG-138; genus JAEYLA01. The sequence goes on from JAEYCM010000006.1 coordinate 80,733, forward strand.
TAAAGAGCCGGAAAGGAATGTACCCAGCCTTCCGGCATAACTTTCATATATGAAATTGAGCATGCGCATCTGCTCTTTGGAAAACTTGTTTGCTGTCCTAAAATCGTAAACGCGAACTTGCTGCAGCTCCTCAACGGGTTGAGGCTCCTGAGGCTCCGCCCTGCCGGAGGCCAGTGCCACCAACAGTTCGTCAATTTCGCTTTGCGATAAGATATCGGCCAAACTTGATCCCCTCGTTCAATAAAATGTGTCACCAATCTACATATTTTATCATAAAAAGCATAAAATATATAGAGTGATTATTCAGCGCTTCTGATGCGCCGAAGAGGTCTTTCCAAGTGAAATCGCCTGTTCCAAGCCATAGCGCTCTATGAAATATCATCCGGAATGGCAATATCCGCTGCGCTCTGTATGACAAAATCCACCCGGCGGTTCTTTGCCTTTCCCTCTTCCGTATCGTTGTCCGCAATGGGGTGGTATTCCCCATATCCGGAAGCGGTATATTTCATAGGGGACAAACTGGAGCTTTCAATACAATACTGCACGACGCTGACCGCACGTGAGGTGGAAAGATCCCAGTTGCTTTTAAAGCGCGCGCTGTGTATGGGGACGTTATCGGTATGCCCTTCGATCTGAATACGCTGTATTGCTTCATCGTATTCTTCAAAGAGGGTGACGATGCTGTCGAGCAGCGTGAGCGCTTCGGGCCGGATACTTTCCTGGCCGGAGTCAAAAAGGGCGGTGTCGGTGATACGGATGACGATCAGATCATCATCTTTTGTGACGTTCAAGGCAAAATCCAAACCGTTGATCACGATATGGTTTCGGACCTTCTGGTACAGCTCGTTAAACAAATTCTCCATTTTCGCGCCATCGGTCTCGGGAGATACGGAAGGTTCGGGAGTTGCCGCTACCGGGAATACAACGTCATCATAATCAAAATCCGGGTCCAGGGTAGCGGTTGGACCTTCAATATCCGATGTCCGCCGAAAGGATTGCACGACCGCCTTCCACTTTTTTGCATCGATAGTGGAAAAGGAAAACAGCAATACAAAGAACGTGAGCAGAAGCGTCACCATATCCCCGTAGGTATTCATCCAGGCGGGGGAGCCTTCTTCCTGCGGCGGTTCCGGCCTTTTACGCTCTTTCCGCATGGTTTGTCTCCACAACCCGCTTGCCGCCTTTTTCTTCGTTACGCTTGATTTCCGTACGGGAAATGAAAGAATAGAGGCGTTTTTGAATAATGCGCGGGTTTTCTCCGGCCTGTATGGATAACAGCCCTTCCAAAAGCAATTCTTTGCGCAGCGCTTCCTGCGCGGTCATGACCTTGAGTTTCTTGGACATGGGATTAAACACAAGGTTGGCTAAAACAACGCCATAAAACGTGGTAACAAGGGCCACTGCCATACTGGGACCCAGTGCATCCGTATTGCTCAGACTTCTGAGCATGTTGATCAGGCCGATCAAGGTGCCAATCATACCGTAGGCGGGCGCGTAGGCTGCCATGGAATCTAAAATCGCCTGGCATTGGGCATGCCTGTCCTGTATGAAATAGATTTCCGCTTCCATAACGGTTTTTACAAATTCCGGATCCGTTCCATCTACGATCAACATAATGCCTTTTTTCATGAACGGATCGTTGATCCGGGCAAGAGAATTTTCCAGGGCGAGCAGGCCTTCGCGGCGCGCGGTATTGGCGATACCCAAAATGGTCTCAATCTCCGCGTAGAGATCCATTTTGTTTTTCGAAAATGTAGTCTTTATGATGGGGCCAAGCCTTTTGAGGGACGTCCACGGATACGCCACCACTGTGGAGGCAATGGTTCCGCCTATCGTAATAAGCACAGAAGGCCAGTCCATAAAACTGCGAAGCGTTGCGCCTTCGCTGATTAATACGGATACAATAATACAGCCCGCCCCTGCTACAAGGCCGATAAACGTAGTTTTTTCGAACTTCATTCTTCGTCATCCATCTCTGGCTTTTCTTTTGTGGGCAGCATAATACGCTGCTTGTATGCAATGATCAGGTCGCGGATATGCTCGGGCGTTTCCGTCACGACAAGTTTGCGTCCGGACATCATGGAAACGATGGTGTCAGGCGTCTGCTCCACGAACTCGATCAAATCGCAATTTATATAAAAGGTTTCGTTGTTCAAACGGCTTAATCGTATCATACATACTCCAATTCTTGTTTTCAGAGGCGTCGCATCTTATGAGGGACGCCTCTGAACGTATTCGGATCAGTCAGAAGTGAAGCGGCTTAGCGCTTCAGGTTTACAAGCTCCTCAAGCATGGAGTCGGTAGTGGTGATGATACGGGAGTTGGCCTGGAAGCCTCTCTGCGTGACGATCATGTCCGTAAACTCGCTTGCAAGGTCCACGTTGGACATTTCAAGGGTACCGGGGTTCAATTTACCGGCAACACCCTTGCCGGGCGTATTGTAGGTGGCGGTACCGGAGTTTGTGGTGGCGCGGTACGCGTTCTGTCCAACCTTTTCGAGAGCGTTTTCATTGTTAAATGTGGCGATGGCAACGTAACCGATAGTGACTTTCTTCTTATAGTTTTCGTTATCTGTGATGTTTGGAGGAGTAGCCCCATCAGATAGCGTTGCCCGTCCGTCAATACCGCTGATGACGCCGTTTTCATCCACGGCTACGTCATAATAAAAATCATCGATTTTAATCTGCGTAGGAGTTCCGGCGGGGGAGGCAGGCACGGTTGCGCCCACATAGCCCAATACATATGCGCCATTTCCGTTGACCAAATAATCGCTGTTATCCGTCCCGAAGTTGCCGGCGCGCGTGTAGAACTCCTGTCCGTTATTGCGGACAACAAAGAAGCCGCTGCCTTCAATAGAAAGGTCGAGAGGCACGCCGGTATACTGGCTGGCGGAGGAGGTATGCAGAACGTCGATGCTCGCAATGCTCGAACCAAGGCCGACCTGCTTGGGGTTGGTACCGCCGACGGTGGCGGCGTTGCCGGAAGCGGGGCTTAAAGTCTGGCTGTAAATATCCTTGAATACAACGCGGCTTGCTTTATAACCCGCGGTGTTGACGTTGGAGATGTTGTTGCCGATGACGTCCATCCTGGTCTGATGATTGCGAAGGCCGGTAATACCGGAGTAAAGGGAGCGCATCATAGTCGTTTTCCTCCATTATCAAAATTAATAATCAGTCGTTTGTAATTTCCGAGATGCTTGTGACAGGAACTTCATGATCCGTCCCATCACCGTCTTTTACAATGGCATACGCCACGCCGTCGCGGGTAAAGAGCTTTTTCACAATACCGCTGATGTCGTCGCCAGCGGATACGGTTTTCCCCAACAACCCGGTGTTCCCCGACAAGGGGTTGGTGCTGGAGGTCTCGTCCGTGTGATTTACGCTTACTACGTTTGCGGCAGGATATATGGTGTTGTTTACCACCACATAGTCGATACCGCCGTTGCGGAATACGCTTTCCACCGTTCCGCTGATAAAGGCCGGAGTGCCTTCTGCATCCGTAATGCCTACGGTCACATTTTTGCCGATCATGCTATACGCCTGACCCTGCGTCATGGTATCGTTCAGGGATTCGATTTGCTCCAGCATGGAAAACTGCGCCAGCTGCGCAATAAAATCCGAGTCGGAGGTGGGGCTCAGGGGATCCTGATTCGCCATCTGCTCAATCAAAAGCTGCATAAACGCATCCTTGTCAAGAACGGATTTCGCATTACGCTCTGTGGCTTGCATGGACTCAAGCGTCCTGGTGGTTGCATCAATGGATCCCGGTGTGGCAGAAGTAGGAAGAGACATGGCGTTCTCCTTTCACGCTTGGTATTCCACCGAGCTGTCCAAAGACAGCAGGGGGGAGGATACGGCAGAGTCAATCATGGTGCCGTAGCTTTCCTCTATGCCGGAAGTACGGTAATGACGTGTTTTGTAGGGGCTTGCGGCCGTCTCCTGATGTCCTTTGTTCTGACGCATATCCGTTGTAAAGGCAGGCGCCTCGTAAAGAACTTCAATCTGCCTGAGTTCAATGCCCTTTCCCTTAAGCTGTTCGGTAAGCGTTGCAACTTCGTTCTGGATAAGGCCTTTTGTGGAGGCGTCGGCCGCCTTAATCTGGGCAAGCAGGCCCTCCGGGCCTTTCGTCAGCTTAATGACCAGTTCGCCCAAATGCTCCGGCTTCAGGGAAACGGAGAATTCCTGTACGCCTTCTTCGGACCTGAACGATAGTTCCTTTACGATATTGGAAATGTTTTCTGTCATATCGGCTTGCGTCACAACAGGGAAGGGAATATCCGTTTCTGCGTTTTGCACGGGCTGCCGGAGGGAAAATGCCGATCCAATTGTAAAAGGCACAGGTTCAGCGTCCGAAGCGGCTGTGGGTCTCTGCGGGCGAACCGTATCTTCGGACGCGACACTTTTCCTGGCTTGTGTAAGCGCCAGCGTGAGTTTCGCCAAAGGATCTTTTTGCGCCGCCATTTCTGCTGCGGAAGCGCGGTCTTGGTCGGTTTCACCCGTGAGCATCGCGGCTTCCTGCAAAGGCGCGGTGTCGGCAGCCTGTTCTTTCTGCGGGATGGCAGCGTCCTCGACATCAGGGGTAGCTACAGCGGCGTTACTGTTTACAGCGCCTGTGCTCACGACAGCATCCGTATCAACGGTGCCGTCGGCGCTCACGGCGCCTGGATTGATGGAATTGTCCGTACTGACGGTATTATTGTTGGCATTCTCCAAGGAGCAAACATACTCTTTGATCAGCAATTGCAGCTTCTGCTGCACGTCGTCTGGTATCGCCGTATTGAGCATCCCTGCTTCATTACCGGCAACGGTAAACACAATGGGTTGCGCATCTTCCGCATTCATGATGCTGTTCATCATGTTCTGCAAAAGGGCTTCGCCTTCCTGCGTCAGCGCCACTGTTTCTCCGCTACGTTTCAGCAATCCGAATCCTTCGAGAATGTCTGCAATTTCATCGGTCAACTCCGTAAAATCACAGCATTTGCTGATTTGTTGCTGCAGCGCGTCCACCGCCTGCAAAACGTCCTGGTCTGTTGGGGAACTTGTTTCTACATCGGCTCTACCCTGAACAACAGCCGGCGTCATGGAGGACAGGCCTTGTTCCGCGGCAAGTTCACTGTCCTTTGTTTCCTCTTTTACCGGGGTACGATCGGAAATCTGGCTTTTCAAAATGCTTTCCCGAATGTCCCGGAAGCTGACGGAAACAGATTTTGATTGTGTGTGCCCGGTTGGCATAACGATGGATATGTCTGCTGCTGCGTTACGAACTGCGTTCAACTGTCTTGTTCACCTCCTAAATCTAGATTACTTTTTGGACGACGGCGTGGGGGCGGGGGCGGGGGGAAGCTCGTTCGCTTCCTTAAGCGTTGCAATCTCCAGCATCACGCTTGTCGCAAGCTTGGTTTTCATTTCGTCGAGTATCGCGGCCGACTTCTCGCTGTCCATATACAGGAGTAAAAGTGCGATATCCGCAGGGTTCTCTATGCCTTCCATGGCGTCCGCCGCCTTATCCGGCTCCATGCCGGCAAACATCTGTACGGCGGTGGAAATATCGATCCGCTTGATTTCGAGGGACGCCGCAAGCGCATCAAGTTCCGCCTGCTTTGCGGCAATTGTGGCTTCCAGCTTCGCAAGCTCTTTTTCTTTATCGGCCACCGTTTTTTCACGGGCCTTGAGCTCTTTGTTGAGCTCCTTTTGCACCTGCGTTTCTTTATCCTGCTCCGCGGCAAGCGCGGCTTCCCGGTCGGCGAGATCCTTTTCTTTGTCCAACAGCGCCTGCTCTTTTTGAGAAACGGCGTTAAGCTGATTTTTCGTGGGATTCTCCAGATCAAATGCGCTTACCGCAAAATCCCTTACGCCGTAAAGGTCGAAATACATCATACCCAGGCCAACCGCAATCAGGATGATAAAAAGTAGACCAACAACCAAAGCGCCGGAGACTTTCTTCTTCGGTCCCTTCGCCTTGGGGGCGGGGGAGGCATTGCCTTTTACGGCTGCGGCCTTGCCCGCGGTCGGTTGTATCCTAGATGCTTTGTTTGCTGCGGGCTTTACGGGAGCCGCTGCGTTTGCAGAGGGTGCCTGCGCGCCCGTTGTATTGGTATTTTCGGCCATACTGTTCCTCGCTTATTGGATTGTTGAACGGTAAGCGACAAGGTCGCCAATTGCTTTTTCTTCCTCGCGGCGAAGCTCGCTCAAGTATTCCTGATATTGTTTTTCTCGGAGTTTCTCAAGCGTCTTAAGCTCTTTGCGGTTTTCGATCTGGGCCTGAAGGCATTTTTCCTTTTCCCGCTCGATCTGTGTCTTCGTTTGTTTAAGCACCTGAAGGGCGGCCTCGAGCTTTTCAAAATACCGCTCATATTGCACGAGCGACTGGGACTCTATGCCATCCTGGCGCATTTGCTCAAAGCATCGGGCTTTTAAGGTGCGAAATTCCAATCGGGTATCTTCAATTTCCTGGAGCACCCGACGTAAGCGGTCTTCAATGCGCTGCATTTCGATCTTGAGCTGCTTTTCTGTTGCAAGCGCAATGTCGTTGACACCTTGGAGCGTAAACACGAATTTCTTCACGCATTACCCCCGCTTTCCGCCGATCCCAAAGAGCAGTTCCTGCGTTTGTTCAAAGCTGAAACGTTCCTCTACACGCTGTTGGAGCAGAGCATGAATGGGATCAAGCAGCTCGATTGCACGGTCGATATTCGGATCCGATCCCCGCTTGTATGCGCCGATAGCGATGAGATCCTGCGCTTTCTGGTAGGTGTAGAGCATGTTGCGCACAAATCCCGCCTGATCATAATGCTCACGGGAAGTGATCTCGGGCATCAGACGGCTTACGCTTGAGAGAACGTCGATAGCAGGGTAGTGGTTGCTGTTTGCAAGATGGCGGGAAAGAACGATATGCCCGTCCAATATACCGCGGACCGTATCGGCAATGGGTTCGTTCATGTCGTCCCCTTCTACAAGGACTGTGTAAAGACCTGTGATCGAACCCTTGGCGGATGTTCCGGAGCGTTCCAGAAGCTTGGGCAGTATGGCAAATACGGAAGGCGTATATCCGCGTGATACGGGAGGTTCGCCAATGGCCATGCCGACCTCTCTTTGCGCCATAGCAAAGCGGGTAAGCGAGTCCATCATCAACAGCACGTTTTTGCCCTGATCCCGGAAGTATTCCGCGATGCTTGTCCCAACGCTTGCGGATTTTAAGCGCACAAGCGCCGGCTGATCGGAAGTGGCGACGATCACGACGGAGCGTTTTAAGCCTTCTTCACCCAGATCGTTCTCTAAAAACGAACGAACTTCTCTTCCGCGTTCACCGATCAGCACAATCACGTTTACGTCGGATTTCGCGTTGCGGGCGATCATGCCTAAAAGCGTGCTTTTTCCCACGCCGCTTCCCGCAAATATGCCTACCCTTTGGCCGCGGCCTATGGTAAGCATGGAATCGATTGCTTTGATGCCAAGAGGCAGCACCTCTTGTATGGGCGTACGGGAAAGCGGATTGGGGGGCGCGTTCTCAATGCTGTAAAATCCGTCGGGTTTGATATCGTCAGCGCCGTCCATCGGGCGGCCGAACGGGTCGAGTACCCGGCCAAGATACTGTTCGCCTACGGGCACGCGCAACGTATCGCCCGTGCAGACCACGTGATTGTTGGGGCCGATGCCGGTTAATTCGCCAAGCGGCATCAAGAGTACCTTGTTTTCCTTAAAGCCGACAACATCGGCCAGGATGTAGTCTTTCCCATATCCCGTATAGATGCGGCAAATGTCGTTCATGTGAGCCTTTAGGCCCACGCATTCCACCGCCAGACCGACCACCTGTGTGACTCTGCCCACGCGTTCGAATGTGTCGGTCTGATCAATCAAGTTTTCGTATTTATTGATGTCAAAGAACGGCTTCATCGGCTGAACCTTTGACGCCAAGCGCCTCTTTCAGAATGCCAAGCTGAACGTCCGGCCCTGTTTTGAACAAGCCTTCCTCGGTTTCGAGCAAGATGCCGTATTCAGGGAGCGATGCGTCCGCAATCACCTTGAAGGGAGCACATTCCATGGAAGTGCGCAGCCAATCCGAACCGTTCTGAAAGTACCGTTCGTATGCGGATGGGCTCACGCGAAGGAAGAACCTACTCTCCTCATGATGGAGCTGAACCGTGCGCTTAACCAATTGCTCAAATATACTATCGTTATTTTTCAATTGGATATTAATAATTTTTTTGGCAATCGCAAAAGAAAGCCGCAGCACGTTTTCTTCGAATGCTGCGTTTACTGTTTGCGTAAATTGGTTTGTCTGGGAAAGGATACTTCGCATGAGCTCCTCAAACTCACGTTTTTGTGTCTCCGTTTGGGCGGTTAAAAGCTCCAGCCCTTCGCTGTACCCCTTTTGCCAGGCGTCTATGCGGATCTGTTCGGCATTCGCATTGGCTTCGTTTGTGATACAGAAGGACTCATATCTTGCATCTTCAAGCAGTTTGGCGGCGGCCGCATCCGCCTCCAGGCGGATGCGGTCAGCTTCGCGTCTTGCAAGTGCCAACATCTCTTCAGCATCAGGTTGCGCATCTTTGGAAGAAGAGGCGTCCGCTTCGGGGGGGATTTTCTTGCAGTCCTCAACCTTTGTTTCAGGACGGCTGAAAGGCTTTTCCGATGCGTGTCTGCTGCCGGGGGTATCGGGGTGCTGCGCAGTTTTTTGAGGCGCGGCATCTTCCGGTTCATGTTGGGGAACAACGGTCAGGAAACGGTTGGCGTCAAGGAATTCAACCGATGATTTGTCAATCTTAAACAATCATCTCATCCTCCTTGTTGCGGGAAATGAAGATCTCACCGGCATCGTCCAGCTTGCGGATGGTATTGACGATCTTCTGCTGCGCCTCTTCCACGTCACGTACACGCACAGGCCCCATGTATTCGATATCCTCCTTGATCATATCCTGCAGGCGCTTGGAGGTATTGTCGAATATCGCCTTGGTGACTTCCTTGCCTGCGGTTTTGAGCGCAACGGCAAGATCGCGGTTGTCCACCTCGCGCAGGATGCGCTGGATGGCCTGGTCGGTGAGCTTTGTAATATCCTCGAACACAAACATGCGGTTCTTGATTTCCTCGGCAAGCTCTGGGTCCGTCTGTTCCAATTCGACCAGCAGCCGCTTTTCCGTTCCGCGGTCCACGCTGTTGATGATATTGACCAAGCTGTCGATACCGCCCGCCATCGTCTGGTTGCCGAGCATCATCGAGGAAAGCCGGTGTTCGAGCACGCGCTCGGTATCCTTCACATATTCATGTGAGGTCGCGCCCATATTCGCAATCCTCATGATAACGTTTGTCTGCTTTTCAAAGGGGAGGGAGGCAAGTACGGGCGCCGCCTGCTTGGGGTCAAGATAGGAAAGAATCAGTGCGATCGTCTGCGGATGCTCGTCTTGCAGAAAGTTGTATATTTGCGAGCTGTCCGCGCGCCGCACAAAGTCAAAAGGGCGCACGCGCAATGCGGAGGAGAGGCGGGAGATCAGCTCGTTTGCCTTTGCCTCTCCAAAGGCCTGGTCTAAAATTTCTTTGGCATAATCAATGCCGCCTTCGGAGATGAATTTTTGCGCCATGCAAATCTCATAGAATTCGTTGACGACGGCGTCTTTTAATTCCGGGTCGATACGGCGCACACTGGTAATGGCCAGCGTAAGCTGTTCGACTTCTTCCTCTGAAAAGTATGGGTATAATTTTGCTGCATGGGTCTTGCCCAAAGAAATCATTAAGATTGCAGCTTTTTCTTTGGATGTGAGGCTCTGGCCTGCCATAAGCATCCTCCGTTTTCAAATCTCATTCAGGACGCAACATGCCGCATCATGCGCTGCAGGTTACTTCAAATCGTCGCTGAGCCAATTGCGTAAAAGCTGTACCACGGCGTCAGGACTCTTTTCAATGTATTTCTCCAAAGAAGAGAGCGTGGTGTTTTCGATTTCCGGAATTTCGGGAATTTCCACGGCAGGCTCCTCTTCTTCCATAGGCAGGATATCTTCGTCGCCCGCCTGGAGATCCACAATAGCGCCCGGATCTTCGTTTACCGCATACATGACGGGCGCGGGTTTCTTACGCAACGTCGCGATAGCTGCAAGCCCGATCAGGAAGACAAGGATGACCGTTCCAGCGGTAATGAGCGTTCTCATAGTAGCGGCATTTGCGGCCTGGCTCATCATTTCCTTCTGGGAATTGAAAGCTTCCTCAATATTGGGTTCTTCGTCCGTACCAAGCTGGAAGAAGGGGATCATTTCGACAGACACCTTATCCAGTTCTACGCCAATGGCGTTGGCTACCAGATTTTGCACGTTTTCTGAATAGTCTTCCTCCATATCGGCGCCGTTGATGACAACGCCGACAGAAAGATCGAGCACCTGCCCCTGCGCGTTGTCGATTTGTGTACGCGTTTCATTCAGCTCCAGATTGGTTTCACGGCTGACCTTGCTGTAAATTGAATCCTCATCCGTTTCCAATTCCGGATAGGTGGTTGTAATGGAAGTTCCGCCGCTGGAGTCAAGGCCGGTAACGCCGGTAGCGGCGGCATCCCCCTTAATGGTTTCGGCGAGTTCCTGCATGCTTACGGCCAGACCCTCGGTTCCGTTTTCCAGCGGAGGAGCAAACTCCACGCTTTCCGATTTCTGTTTATCAAAGTTCAGCGTGACGCTGACTTCCGCAAACACCCGGTCTTCTCCGAAAACGGGGGTTAACAGGTTAATGACCTGCTCCTGTATGCTGTCCTGGACAGTCTTCTGCAGCGCAAGCTGCGTACCAATTGTTTCATAGGTCTGCTGTGCCGTTTGAGGCTGCTCTTCTTCCTCATCCAGGCTATAGAGCTTCATGTTGGAATCGACAATTCGCACATCATCCACGCTCAGCCCGGAAACGCTTTTGGATACGAGCTCCGCTATGGTACGCGCCTCGGAAGATTCCAAAGTTGCGTCTTCCTTTAACTTAAGCAGGACAGAAGCGGAAGCAGGTTTTTCATCGTCGGACAGCACATAGGCGCTTTCCTGCGCAAGAGAGAGGCTGACCACCGCATCGTCTATTTTTTCCATTTTTTTAATGACCTGTCCCAGGTTTTCCTGTAGCTGGAACTGGTAGTAGACGCGCTTTTCCATATCGGTTGTGCCCAAGCCCGAAGCGTTTGAAAAAATGTCAAAATTCAGGCCGCTTTTGGGATACCCTTCCGCGGCAAGCTGCATGCGCACGCCGTCAGCCTGACTGCTTTCTACTAATATAGTATCAGTCCCCTGCGGCTTGGCATCTACATCCATCTCCTCAAGCAGAGAGAGCACCTCGCCGGCATCCTGGGATTCCATACCGCTGTAAAGTACCGTATATGATTTTTGGTTTAGCAGCACGCTTGCGGCAATGACAATTGCCACAGCTAAAAAGGTAAAAACAAAAAATCTCGTTTTTTGTCCTTTTTCAAGGTTTTTAAAATATTCGGTTATCTTGCCAATGGTGTTTTTAAAAAAATCAGCCAATTGCGTTCACCCGTATCAATCGTATTCTTTGCTGCCTTCTTTTGCATATCGCAAAATAAGCCCCCCAAAACACAAGATGCTGTATATAATCCCACATTAATACACAATTCTACATAGTATTGTATACGTCATAAGATATAGATTCAACTAGTTTTTTTGGGGAATGATACCTTAGGCGGTCTATAGCCGGGAAAATTTCCTCAAATTTTCGTAAAGAGCGCTAAAGTACATCAAAAAAGAGCCGATCTATATACCAAACGCTCAGGAAGGCTAATTTTCAAGCCAGGCGCCGGTAAGAAAAAGGTCGGAATGACGTAATAAAAAGGCATGGATGCCGTTAAAAATCAAGGAGGAAATCTCAATGCGTATTAACAACAACCTGATGTCCATGAACACCTATCGCCAGTACTCCGTCAACACCACAAACGCCGCTTCTTCCACCGAGAAATTGTCTTCCGGCTACCGCATCAATCGCGCGGGCGATGACGCCGCTGGCCTTGCAATCTCCGAGAAGATGCGCGCGCAGATCCGCGGCCTGAACATGGCTTCTAAGAACAGCCAGGATGCGATCTCTCTGGTGCAGACCGCTGAAGGCGCGCTTAACGAGACCCACTCCATCCTCCAGCGTATGCGTGAGCTGGCGGTGCAGTCTTCTTCCGATACCAACGATAGCTCTGTCGTTGACCGCGATGCTTTGAACGAGGAGTTCCAGGCTCTTAAGGAAGAGATCGATGATATCGCTGAAAAGACGGCTTTCAACGGCAAGGCTCTGCTGGACGGTACCTTTGGCGCGGTATCGACCGTTACTGCCGGTTCTGAATTGAAGGCGGGCAGCAATGGCATCGACAAGATCATTCTCGAAGGCTTTGCAGGGGGTGCCGCTCAAACCATCGACTTTACATTTGCTGCTGGTGAACTGACCGCTGAAGGCGCTGACAGCAGTGCAACGATTAGTGCTGCTGATGGAGAACAGACCTTGCGGTTTGACCTTGGCCAAGGCAGGACCGTTACCCTCAAGACGACAGCTGCGTTTGACACAGATGTTTTCGCAACTTTGGATCAGATCCAGTTCGATGTTACCGGTACGGCTGCCCTGATACAGACCGGCGCGAATGAGCTCGACACGATGAGCGTTTCTATCGCGGACATGAGCTCTACTGCTCTAGGTCTCACCGCTGCTGATCTGACGACGCAGACGGGCGCTGCTTCTGCCATCACCACCGTCAATGACGCCATCAATCAAGTATCCACCGAACGTTCCAAGTTGGGCGCTTATCAGAATCGTCTCCAGCACAAGATCAACAACCTCGATACTTCCTCTGAAAACCTCACCGCCGCCGAAAGCCGCATCCGCGACCTCGACATGGCGAAGGAAATGACCAACTACACCAAGAACAACATCCTCGTGCAGGCTGCCACCGCCATGTTGGCGCAGGCCAACTCCGCGCCCCAGGGCGTGCTCCAGCTGCTCCAGTAAGCCTCGTAAGAGGAATCGTGTTCCCCCTTTATCCCCCACGGAAAAGCGGCGCAAGCCGCTTTTCCCATTTCTGTATCTTTCGGTTATGGATATCTCTCCCGATTCTTATATTAAATTTTGATTGTCTGTCATTATTCAATATAAATAGGTAAGCCCACGTCACCAACTATGGCTGCGCGGAGGATTATGATTGTTTCTTGAAGACGAGGTATGCCCGAAAATTCTCGGAAAAAGCGTGGTCAAAACGCGACAAGCTGAATAGATATGAAGGGGCCATAAAAGATATGCAAAAAAGAGAAAAAAGGGTGTTGACAGTGGGGGGTGAGTTTGCTACAATAAACAAGCTGTCCCGCCCGAAAGGGTAAAGATAAGCACAAAGCACCTTGAAAACTATATAGTGCGAGAGAAAAGACGAACGCAATTTTTATTGAGGAACCAGCAAACGTACGGACAACGGCTGTTCTCACGAACAGCAAGTTGAGAAGTAAAAAAAGATAG
>JAEYCM010000019.1 GCA_023455425.1 Bacillota bacterium
GCCTTCTCCGTCTGCGCGTCTACGCCCTTGAAGGGTTCATCCATAAAATAAATATCCGCCTGCTGAACGAGCGCCCGGGCTAAGAATACGCGCTGCTGCTGCCCACCGGAAAGCTGACTGATCTGCCTGGAGGCGTAGTCCGCCATGCCCACCTTTTGGAGTGTCTGTTTCGCGAGCGTGATATCCGCCTTTTGCGGGCGCTTGATCCAGCCCAGATGCCCATAGCGGCCCATCAGGACCACGTCGAGCACCGTTGCGGGAAAATCCCAATCCACACTGCCGCTTTGCGGCACGTAGCCGATCCTGTTCCTGTGATTATTCTCTTCTTCCGATAAGAACCGGGTTTCGCCGGAAACGGTGGGAACAAGGCCGAGCATCGCCTTGATGAGCGTCGTTTTTCCCGCGCCGTTCGGCCCTACGATCGCCATCAGCTTGCCCTTGGGGATTTTCAGGTCCACGTCCCAGAGCACCGGCTTCAAGTCGTAAGCGACCGTTACGTCCTCCACTTCGGCGACGTATATGGTTCTTCCGGGGGAGGCCGGGTTTCCGGCCTCCGCTTTATAATCGCTTCCCTTTGCGATGCTGAGCATAATTTTCGCCTCCTTACTTGAGCGCGTCTACTATGGTATCGATATTGGCTTTGACGGTGAGGAGATAAGTTTCGGCGCCGGAGCCCTCTCCGCCTAAAGAGTCCGAATACAATTCTCCGCCAATGGCCACGTCGAAGCCCTTTGCTTTAACAGCCGCCTGAAGCGCCTCTATGGTCTTGGGCGGCACGGAGGATTCCACGAAGATCGCCTTGATCTGCCGCTCCACAATGAACTCCGCAAGGGAGCTTACGTCGGCGGTGCCTGCCTCGGCGTCCGTACTGATGCCCTGGAGGCCCTTTACCTCAAAGCCATAGGCTCTGCCAAAGTAATTGAACGCGTCGTGCGCCGTAACGAGCACCCGCTGCCCTTCCGGCACCTCCAAAGCGCGTTCGCGGATGTAGGCGTCCGTTTCATCCAGCTCTTTGAGATAGCTTTCGAGGTTGGCTCCATAATCGGACGCGTGGTCGGGGTCGGTCTGGGACAGGCCGCTTGCTACGACGCCGGCCGCATCCTTCCAGAGCGATACGTCGAACCAGATATGCGGGTCATGTACCGAGCCGCCGCCCGCCCATTCCAGAAGCTTTTCTTCCTCCAACCCTTCCTCAATGCAGATGACCGCATGGCCCTGCCCAGATAAGGACTCAAAGATTTCTCCCATTTTACCTTCCAGATGCAGCCCGTTATACACGACGACGTCCGCGCCGGACATCAGCGTGACGTCGCCCGCGCTGGCCTGGTAAAGGTGCGGGTCGATGCCGGGCCCCATCAGCCCGTTTACCGTAACGTGTCCCCCGCCGATTACTTTTGCAAGGTCCGCAAGCATGGTGGTGGTGGCGACAATGTTGAGTTTCCCGTCATCCGGAGCCTGCGCAGTCTGCGCGCAGCCCGTCAGCAGAAGCAATACGCCCAATAGTACCGCAAACAACCCTTTTACGTGAGCAGACATGTTTGGTTACCTCCTTGAGTTTTACGATATTTTGTCAACATATATTTGACATGCGGCCTTATAGCTCATCTGCACACGCTGTCCGCCTAGTTCAAGCGTGAGCGGGCCCTCATATGCCGCAGCGTCCATCAGTTTTATGGGCATACCGATCTTTACGCCCAGGGAACCCAAATACTCCAGCAGCTCCGTTTCTTCCACCACGCGCCGCACTACCGTCTCATCGCCGGGGCGGAGCAGGTTGAGCGTCGTCAGTTCAGGCAAGCGCGCCGTACTGCCTTCTCGCGGGATTGTCGCGCCGTGCGGGCAATGATCGGGCCGTTGCAGGTACGTATCCAGCCGCTCGGCCAACTTGGCGGAGGTGACATGTTCAAGCCGGTTGGCGTCCTCATGCACTTCGCTCCAGGAATAACTGAGATGCTCCACAAGGAATACCTCCCAAAGCCGGTGGCTGCGCAGCAACAAAACTGCTTTTTCGTATCCTTGCGCGGTCAGGCGGCTTCCCTTATAGGGCTCGTATTCGATCAAGCCCTCCTTGCCCAGTTTGCTGAGCATCTCGCTTACCGAGGCGGGGGAGATTTTTAAGATTTCGGCCAATTTCTTGTTGCCTACCATTCCATCCCGCTCCCCGAGCTTGCAAAGCTCTTTCAGGTAATCTTCCTTGTTCGGCGTCATATGGCCTCCTTAAATTTAGGCATACCTTAATTTAATATTATAATAACCTAAATATGCTGTTGTGCAACGGTTCGTTACCAGATTTCCGCGAAATAAATGTTAGCCCAAGGAAATTGGTTTTCCTTAGGCTAATTTATGGCGGCAGGATAAAATGTGTTACGGGGGAATGGAGGATTTCCTTTAGGCAACGAAGCCATGGAACATGCATTGCTGATAAAGCATATAGTAAAACGTCAGCTTGACGAAACATTTTTTCCGCACTGCAATTCCTCAGGAGGTGCTCACTTTGCCGATTATCTATCTCAGCCCTTCAACACAAGATTGGAATGAATATGTCACAGGCGGCAGTGAAGAGTATCATATGAATTTGTTTGCAGACGCACTGGAGCCATACCTTCGGGCCAGCGGAATACAATTTGGGCGCAACACGCCGGATATGACGGCGGTTTCTTCCATACGCGCATCCAATGCCGGAAACTATGATCTGCACCTCGCCCTACATTCCAATGCCGCGCCAGAAGGGCGGTACGGGACTGTACGCGGCTCTGAAATCTACTATGCGCCAAACAGCATAAGGGGGCAGCGCGCGGCCAATTTCGTTGCGGAGAATATCCGGGATATTTACCCGGATCCAAACCTTGTCCGGATTATTCCCACCACAAGTATCGGGGAAGTGCGGCAGACAAGGGCGCCCGCCGTGTTCGTAGAGCTTTGCATATCATGACAACGAAGAAGATGCCGAGTGGATATTGGAAAATATGGATGCCGCCGCGCGTGCCATTGCACTTGGACTGACAGAGTATTTTAACATTCCCTTTGTTCAGCCGATTACCCCCAGAACAGGAACTGTAACCTTAACAAGCGGCTCGCTGAATATACGCAGCGGCCCCGGTATGGATGCACCGATTATATCGCGCGCTTATAATGGGGAGCAGGTAACCATATACGGCCAGCTTGGAGACTGGTATTCCATCCGGCACGGCGATACGTCGGGCTTTGTGCACAGGGCATATATCCGGTAAGAAACCTGTTCCATGATGTTTTAAGGTAGAGAGAGAACCTAAGTCTCTGAGAGTTTCAAGGTCCCCGTTTTCATAAAGCAAAGCGGGGACTTTTGTTGTCCGGACATTGGCAGCATGGTACTTGGCAAGAGAACCTTCCAGTCGTTTCATCTGATAATGCAAATGCGACTAATTCGCTAATTACAAATTTCTATCTTTTTATTTCTTGACATTTCCAATCTCTCAAATTAAAATAAATGCGAATGCGAACCATATGCATTTACAATCCTGCGTCCGCATATCAATTGAAAGAAGCGAGTTGAAGAGATCGTATGTACACAGACAAGATTCTCATCTGCAAAGATTGCGGGCAGGAGTTCGTTTTCACTGCCGGGGAACAGGAGTTCTATGCTGAAAAAGGCTTCCGGAATGATCCGACGCGCTGCAAGGATTGCCGCGCCAGACGCAAGACACAAAGGAATGAGGGTGGGGAGTCACGAAACATGTACACCGCGAGATGCGCCGATTGCGGCAGGGAATGCATGGTTCCCTTTGAGCCGCGCGGGGACAAACCGGTCTATTGCAGCGAATGCTTTTCGCGGCGTAAACAGGAACGATTTGCATAAACCATAAAATGCACGATTGAGGAGGTTTGTTGAAAATGAAGAGGTTCTTAAGTATACTGTTGATAGGGTGCCTGGTTTTATCCCTTCTTGCGGGGTGCAGCGCCGTGCAGAATTCTCCTGCTGAGGTGAATGCGGATGAACAGCCGCAGACCCCCGCTGTTACGAGTGCGGGTGATAGCGAGGCGCAGGTCACTCCCGGTCCAGATGCAAACAATAACCAGTCGCAAGAGAAGCTGTCGGTTTATGCCAGCTTCTATCCAATGTATGACTTTGCCGTAAAGATCGGCGGGGACAAGGTGGATGTCGTGAACATGGTTCCGGCTGGAACGGAGCCGCATGATTGGGAGCCTACGGCCGCCGATGTTGCGGGGCTTGAACAAGCCGCCATTTTCATTTATAACGGCGCGGGCATGGAGCATTGGGCCGAGGATGTTTTAGAGTCTCTCCAGAATAAAGATCTGATTGCTGTCGAAGCTTCCAAGGATATCGCCCTTATGGAGGGCCATCATGAGCATGAAGGCGAAGAAGAAGAGCATGAGGATGAAGAAGAGCATGAAGGCGAAGAATTCGATCCCCATGTCTGGCTCAGTCCGGTGAACGCGAAAAAGGAAATGGAGAACATCAAGAATGCCTTTGTGCAGGCCGATCCGGATAATCAGGAGTATTATGAGGCGAACTATGTAAAGTACGCAGCGGACTTTGACGCGCTTGACAAGGAGTTTCAGGATGCCCTTTCCGTTCTTCCGAAAAAGGATATTATTGTCTCTCATGAAGCATTCGGGTATCTGTGCGCGGCTTACGGCCTCAATCAAATCGGCATTGAAGGCTTAGCGCCCGATTCCGAACCCGATCCGGCAAGAATGGCCGAGATCATTGAATTTGCGAAAGAGAACGATGTAAAGGTGATCTTCTTCGAAGAACTGGTAAGCCCGAAAGTTTCCGAAACCATTGCGGACGCGATCGGGGCCCAAACCGCCGTTCTGAGCCCCATCGAAGGCCTGAGCGATGAGCAGCAGGCGGCCGGTGACGATTATTTTGCCGTGATGCGTAAAAATTTGGAAGCGCTGAAGGCGGCATTGCAGTAAGGGAGTACGGATGTCCAACGTAATAGAAGTGGAAAATTTAAGCTTCAGTTACGGGAGCGAGCCGATTTTCACGAAAATCGGCTTCTCCGTTTCTAAGGGGGATTTCGCGGCCATCATCGGATCCAACGGCGCGGGCAAGAGCACTTTATTGCGCCTGATCCTGGGGGAGCTTGCTGCGGCCGGGGGAAGCATTCGGCTGTTTGATCAGGATATCCGGCAGTTCAGAGGCTGGCCCAAAATCGGTTATGTGCCGCAAAACGGGCTGCAATCCGGCGCCAATTTCCCCGCTACTGTGGCGGAAATCGTGAAAGCAAACTTGTTTTCGCAGATCGGTCTGCTCCGTTTCCCTAAAAAAGAGCACCGTGACAAGGCGCTGCGCGCGCTTGAACTGGTGGACATGGCGGCATACTCCAGGCGGATGATCGGCGAACTTTCGGGCGGGCAGCAGCAGAGGGTCATGCTCGCACGGGTGCTGGTGAGCGATCCGGAACTCATGGTGCTCGATGAACCAACCACCGGCGTGGATGCAGAGACTGTACAATCCCTCTATGAACTGCTCTTGCGGCTCAACCGGGAGACCGGGATCACCATTGTGATGGTCACGCATGATATCGGCCGCGCCGCAAATTATGTATCGCGGGTGCTGTGCCTGGAGGAAGGTTCGCTTGTGGAGCTTGACAGGGGACAGGTAGATGAAGAGCTTTCACACAAGCACAAACACCCTGCAAGGGGCTGCCAGTTGCAGCATAAAGGAGATGAATAAGGATGCCGTCGATACTGGAATATGATTTTATGCACAGGGCCTTTGCGGTGGGCATCCTGCTCGCCGTCATCATCCCCTGCATCGGCATCATCGTGGTGCTAAAGCGGCTCTCGATGATCGGCGATGCGCTGTCCCATACGTCCCTTGCCGGTGTGGCCGCGGGGCTTATCATGGGCATCAACCCCATACTGGGCGCGGTTACCGCCTGTATTGCCGCCGCGCTGGGCATTGAGGCCATCCGAAAAAGGATTCCGAAATTCTCCGAGATGTCCATCGCCATCATCATGTCGGCAGGCGTCGGTTTGGCGGGCGTGTTGTCCGGCTTTGTAAAAAACGCGGCCAACTTCAACAGCTTCCTGTTCGGGAGCATTGTGGCCATCAGCGATTTTGAAATGATTCTGGTTGCCTGCATCAGCTGCACCGTTATGCTTGCCTTCATCTTTTTGTATAAAGAGCTGTTTTATATCGCGCTGGATGAACGGGCAGCACGGCTCGCGGGCGTACCGGTGCGGGTGATCAATTTTATCTTCACCATACTGACTGCCGTAACGGTATCGGTCGCCGCGCGCACGGTGGGGGCTTTAATCGTTTCCTCTCTCATGGTTGTCCCTGTGGCCTGCGCCATGCAGTTTGGGAAAAGCTATAAGCAGACGGTCATATACTCAGCCTGCTTTGCCGTTTTCTTTACGGTAACGGGGCTGGTTATCTCATATTATCTGAGGTTGAAGCCCGGGGGCACCATCGTGCTCATAGGCGTCCTATGCCTTGTAGCGGTGTTGTTTTTAAAGAAAGTGTTGGCCGGACGTATTGCGAATAAAATTTAACTGCTCTATCATTCAATGAAAGAGGTGAATGTCATGAAAGAGGAAAGCAATAGCTGGCCTTCCGGCTTGAAGAAGACGAAGCCGCGCGAGAGCGTACTCTCCGTGCTTGAGCACGCAAAAAACCCTTTAAGCGCGATGGAAATATGCGCTGAGGTCGAAAAGGACGGCGAAGGAGCCTGGCTGTCCACCGTCTACCGGATATTGGAGCTTTTTGTAAAGAAGGGCGTAGTCGTCAAAATTGCCGTCATGAACAATGAAACGGCGCTTTACGAGCTCAATCGCTTCCAGCATAAGCATTACGCCGTATGTTTGGGCTGCCGGAAGATCGTAACGATGGACAATTGCCCAATGGAAAAGTTTATTCCGAAGATTCAAGATTCGGAGTTTCATGTGCTGGGCCACAATCTTGAAATATACGGCTACTGTAAAGACTGCGACTCAAGATAATCCCGATCATTTTGAGCATGGCGGGGCTTATTCGGCATGCAGAAACATATATACTGGTTGAGGAGACTGTAATGGGAGCTGAAATATATATCATCTCAGGGTTCTTGGGAGCGGGAAAAACCACTTTGATTCAAAAACTGCTCAGGGAAACCTTTTCGAAAGAAAAAATGGTACTCGTTGAAAATGATTTTGGCGAAATCAGCATCGACGCTGCCTTGCTCAAATCCGGAGGTGTTGAGGTAAAAGAGATCAATTCCGGATGTATTTGCTGCAGTCTTTCAGGAGATTTTGTCAAGGCCATGAAAGAGCTTCTGGACCGCTTCCATCCGGATAAAATTGTGATCGAGCCGTCCGGCGTTGGCAAGCTTTCGGACATTATAAAGGCGTGCTCAGACCCGCGTATCCAGCCTTTTGCAAAAATAAAGAAGAAAATTACGGTCGTGGACGTGAAGCGCTGCAAACAATATCTTGATAACTTCGGGGAGTTTTTTGAAGACCAAATCAAAAATGCCGACGTCGTCCTGCTCAGCCGTTCTGAGGATTTCCCGGACAGGGTAAAGGATGCCCATAAACTGGTGAGAGGCCTGAACGCGCATGCGTCTATCGTTTCAAAGCCATGGGACCAAATCAATACCGCGGAACTCCTGCATCCGCATGATCACGATCACCATGAGCATACGGAACATTGTCATGCACACGGGTGCGGATGCGCGCACAGCGGCCATGACCACGGCCACGCTTGCGGGCACAGCCATTCGGCGGAAGAAGCCTTCGACACCGTTACCATACGGACAAAGAAGGTATTCAGTATGGAAGACTTGAAGGCACGGGTATCCAATATGGAGCGAAGCGCGAAGGGAACGATTTTGCGCGCCAAAGGCATCGTCCGCAGCGCGAATGGATATATTAACCTGCAATACCTCCCCGGGGATATCCGGATCACAGGCTGTGCTGTTGGCGGCGACATGCTTTGCATCATAGGCAGGAATCTGAACCGGCAAGAGCTTTGCGCCCTCTTTGGCGGAGAATGACGGTATGGCAATTCCCGTTTATGTCGTCACCGGTTTTCTGGATGCCGGGAAAACCACATTCCTGAACAACCTGCTCAACAGGCGGGACTGGCGGGATGCCGGGATACTTGTTGTCCAGTTTGAGACCGGTGAGGAGGAATTTTACAGCCGCTATCATAGCTGTGAGACCATCACGTTTCCTAAAAAAATGTTGGAGCGGCAACCGGAACAAATCGTGAAACAAATCGGCGATTCTCTACAAAGCCACGAATTCGATGAGGTCTGGATCGAATGGAACGGCGTCACTGCATTTTCCGTGCTGCAGGCATTGCTTTTGCAGCCTCCACTGCGCGGCCTGTGCAAAGTTCAGAAAGTGATACACATAGCGGACGCAGCGAACATAGAAAACCTTCTTGGCAGGACGGGAAGCGCGCTGCCTGAGCAGATCGCAAACAGCGATTTTGTCACCCTGCGCAATGTACGCGCTCCGGAAACATTCAGCCGCATCCGGCGCTTGCTAAACGGCATAAACCCCGGTATTGATCTCTATGATGTAAAAGCGTATAACGATCTGTACCGGCAGCTTTACAGGAGGAAGGAGCACCCCGTCAACTTTTTTTTCTTGATGGTACTCCTGGTTGTCACGCTGTATTTTGCCGCAAGGCCAGTTTTTGAAGCGCTTCAAATCCCGTTCAATACGATTGTCAACGTATTTTTAGGGATCATCCTGCAAGCTGTTCCGTTTTTGCTTATCGGCGTATTGCTTTCCTCCGCAATTCAGATCTTTGTTCCAAGAGAATGGATCGAACGCAGATTTCCCAAATCGATCGGCATGGGAATGCTTGTGGCGATTATCGGCGGCTTCTGCCTTCCGGTCTGCGACTGCGCCTCCATCCCTATCTTCAGGAGTCTGGTGAGAAAGGGAATTCCACTCCCCGTAGCCGTTACCTTTATGACGGCGACGCCGGTCATCAATCCGGTCGTCATGCTCTCAACATATTACGCTTTTGGCGGCGACATGACAGTTGTGATCGGACGTGTCTGCCTGGGGATCATATGTGCTATTCTCATTGGGATTTTCGCCAGCCGCCGTTCGCCAAAAGATCAGGTGCTATCCGGAGGCGCGCTTGACAGGCTGATGTGCAGTTGCGGCTGCTATGAGGACGCGGAATCTGTCACTACCCTGAAGGGGAAGCTAGGCCTGTTTCTCCGCCACTCGCAGGCGGAGTTTTTCAGTGTCGGAAAATATTTGGTGATCGGTACCTTTATTGCTTCCATATTCCAGGTTATGGGGACCGGCTTATTCACCGCAGCCCAGAGTGGGGCGGGTCTGGCCGCTTCCATCGTCATTATGATGGCGATGGCGTTTGCGCTTTCCCTGTGTTCGTCCTCCGATGCCGTCATTGCGCGCGGATTTGCCAACCAGTTTCCGATGGGCGCGATCATGGGCTTTCTAGTGTTTGGACCGATGATGGACATCAAAAACGTCATGATGCTCTCCTCCGGGTTTTCCAAGCGCTTTATTGGGAGACTCTTATTGACGGCGTCTATCGTGTGCTTTGCCGTAGTCTTTTTGCTTTTTGGCTTGGGAGGGAGGTAAACATGCGGGCAAAGGCGTTTAATCCCCAGATTTTCCTGGAGTTTCTGTGTTATTCGGCTTTTGCGGGATTGCTGCTCTATTTGGTAGGCAGCAGGAAATATCTTTCCTACGTTACGCCCAGAATGGAACCGTATCTTTACTTTGCGGCAATCGTCATGGGCATATGGGCCTTGACTGGGCTTTTTCGGATGTTTCGCCCGCAGCATAAGGTGCGCGCCGCACACTGCTTTGTGCTGGCGATTCCCATTTTGCTGCTGCTGCTTCCCCACAGCCCGCTGAGTACGTCCGATCTTTCCGGCGCTTACATCGGCGGAAATACGCTTACCGGTCAATCCGGCCAAAGCCCGTATGGGGCGCCTCAGAAGCAAGCCCTACCGAGTAATTCCGACGTTCCGGCCAGCACCACAACCGGTGATCCTTTGGAAGGCGAAGCCGCTCCAGCAGATGATTCGTCCGTTGCAGCACAACCGGAAGATGGTGGTGCGGCCGGTCTGCACGGATTGGATGTGGCGAATAAAAAAATTACGGTGTCCAACGATGATTTCGGAATGTGGCTTTCGGAATTCTATGCGAACCCGGAGCAATACAAAGGGTATACGGTGGTCATGACGGGGTTCGTTTTCAAAGATTCCGAAACGTTTCGGGAGGACGAATTTGTACCCGCCCGGCTGATGATGTCATGCTGCGTTGCGGATCTGGCGCCGACCGGACTGCTCTGCAAATATGACAAGGCACCCGAACTGAAGGCGGAGTCATGGGTGACGGTGGAAGGGACATTTTTTATCGGAAAACTTGAATACGACGGCGTGGAATATGACGATCCGCGGCTTACCGTAACGAAGATTACGCATGCGGAAGCGGTGGAGGGTTACGTTTATCTATACTAGACGATGTTCCGCTTTATAAGCCGGGATCCTATCCGAATCATGTACAAGCGCGGCGTCTTGGGTGACGCCGCGCCTTCATCCTGAGCTTGATCTTACAGCTTTACTCTATAGATCAGAGCGCACATGCAATCGTTTCTATTCTGAACGGGATTTTATGCGGCAATCTCCATATCCCGCCTTTTTCTTAAACCATTAAATTCCTTCTTCACCAGCAGCATTGTCCATAAGACAATGACCGCGTCGATCGCAAGGGAGCCGTAGTAGACCCCGCTTACGCCTATGAATCGCGGCAGAAGCAGCATCACAGGGATGTAAAACACAAACTGCCTTGCCATGCCAATGATCATGGCGGGCTTGCCTTTGTCCACGGAGGGAAATAAGGTCATTGCCATGAAAATAAAGGACAGTACCGGCAGAATCGCCATATATATCCGGAAATACAGGAAGTGCGCGCCTGTGAACGCCTGATCCTTGAGCATCATGCCCAGAATGGAGCCAGGAGCGACAAGGGAGATGATCCAGAAAGGCAGCGTCAACAGGAGCGCCGCTAAGGCGAAAATTTTATAGGATTGGATGACTCTGTTATACTGCTTTGCGCCGTAATTGATGCCAATGACCGGCTGGAGGGCGCGCATCAGGCCGAAAATGGGCGTAAGCAGGAATTGAAACACCCGGTAAACCACTCCATAAAAGGCGACATCTGCCGTTGTGCCGTAGCGTGCCAAGGCGTTAAACACCACCAGCCCCTGAATCAGAGACATGACTGACATCACCAGCGAGGACATCCCAAGCCGCAAAACAGAGGTTGTAATCTTCTTATCACTCTTTAATGAGAGCAGCTTTGCCTGGAAAGTGGCCTTACCCCGGCCGAAGTAGATCCAACTCATCAATGTGTAGACAAACATGCCGACGTTGGTACCCCAGGCGGCACCCTCTACCCCCATATCAAAAATCACCATGAAGATATAGTTGAAGATCGCATTTACAACAAGACCCACCCCCATCATCCATGCCGCCGTCTTCATTTTGCCCTCGGCGCGGATGATCATGTTGCCCGCAAGGCCGTAAATCCAGAAGAAAGCGCCCACGGTGCAGATTCTAAAATAGCTGACGCCATATGCAAGGGCTTCTCCCTCGCCGCCCATTATGACAATAAGGGGCTCTGCAAAAGCAAACACCACAGCCATATAAAGAATGGCGCATATCATAGACAGGCGGTTGACCACACCCAGCAGGTTCTTCTGTGTCTGGACGTCCTTTGCGCCGATGGCGATGCTCAGCACGGAACCTGCTCCCACACCGATGAGCGAGCCGAAGGCGGTGCTGATTTGGGAAAGGGGATAGGCAAGCGATACCCCGGCAAGGGCAGTGTCGTTTACGAACTGTCCCACAAAAATGGCGTCCAGCACAGCATTGAAACCGTACAGCACCATTGCTACCACGGCGGGCCATGAAAGTTGGGCCATGACCTTCCAAAGTCCCCCGGTCAATATGAATTGTTTTTGTTGTTCCTTTGCGCTGATCGCTTCACTCATATTATTCCTCCCTCTTGCGCGTCCGAAGCGGACCCGCTGTCTTTTCGGCAATGATGCAGAGCCGCCCCTTTCCTTGCGTATCGTTGACCGTAACGGCAAACCCGGCATCGGTCAGCAGCCGCACAAGCTCGCTGCCGCTGTAAATCCGCATGCCGTCGATCCTTTCGGTCCAGGTTTCATCGGCCGGGTCGCCGGCTTCGTTGCAGATAAGAAAGCTCCCACCCGGTTTCAGCACACGTAAGACCTCTCTGAAGTCGCTTGAAATATCCGGCCAGAAATATACGGTCTCAAAGGCTGTGACGGCGTCAAAGCTGCCGCCGTCATACGGCAATCGGCTCACTGAGCCTTGGCGTACATCGCATCGCTTTCCCAGGTCGGCGCGGTTCTTTTCCCGACTGGCCGCAACGCTCTGCTCCGAATAGTCGATCCCTTCCACATACCCCTGCGGGCACATGGCAAGCAGCCTTTTGATATTCGCGCCTCCGCCACAGCCGACATCCAGTACGCGGGCGTCATTGCTTGCGCGAAGATGCGAAAGGCCCCATTTGCTGATATTGGAATGACCGAAATTCATGCTTGCCAGCGTCAACCTTCCCACAAAGCCTTCGGGCTTTCGGCAGTTTTGAAAAAACTTCTTGATCATCATTCTTCTCCTTGGTCTAACGCAGATAATTTCCTGCTTTCATATGGTGTGCCCCGGCGATTGTTTTAAGCGGCGGGCAATTACGATGGCCATCGGGCTGCGGATCAGCAATTCTTGGAGGTTCCTTCCTATTCGGAAAAGAACCGGCAACCTATACTTCTGCGTCCGAGCGGATCTTCCAGCTTTTCGCCTGCTGGCGGCGCTGCCAGAGGTTTTTGTACTGTCCCTCCCTGGCGAGAAGCTCTTCATGTGTGCCCCGCTCGACGATACGCCCGTCATCGATGACCAGAATCTGGTCGGCCCGCTTGATGGTGGAAAGCCTGTGCGCGATGATAATCAGCGTTTTGTCACGGACGAGCTCGTTAATGGCTTCCTGAATGTATTTTTCATTATCCGGGTCGACGCTTGCCGTTGCCTCGTCCAGCAGGACAATCGGCGCGTCCTTGAGGATGGCGCGGGCAATGGATATCCTCTGCTTTTCGCCGCCTGAAAGCGTTGAGCCGCCCTCGCCGATCACCGTGTCATATCCGTCCGGCAGCGCCTCGATAAAGTCGTGGCAGCGTGCCTTTTTCGCGGCGGCGACAATCTCCTCACGGGTGGCATCCGGGCTTCCAAAACGAATATTATTTTCAATCGTGTCGCGGAACAAATATACCCGCTGAAATACCATGCTGACATAACGCAGCAGGCTGTCGCAGGTCATTTCCCGGACATCAACCCCGCCGATTTTTATTGCACCTTTTTGCGCGTCCCAGAACCGCACGATCAAATTGGCGATAGTGGTTTTCCCGGAGCCGGATGCGCCGACAAGCGCCGTCATGCTCCGTTCCTTTGCGGTGAAAGTAATGTTTTTCAGCGTTTCTTTGTCTTCATAGCTGAAGGTGACGTTCTCAAAAGTGATATCGAAGGAATTCGGCGTTATATCTTTGCCGTCCGCGTCGATGATCGGAACCTCCTTTAGTTTCTCGTAGCGGTCCAGCCCTGCCTCCATCACGCGCATCATAGCCGCGCCGGTGGCAAGACTCATCGCGGGCTGATAAATCCGGAAAATGAACAGCGTGACCATCACCACAACAGGCAAACCCATTTCGCCGTTGAAGAACTGCCAGAACGAGAGGAACAGAACCGCCGCAATGGCGAACGCATAGCAGTGCAAATAGCGCGTGACGGGCTTCACCATGTTGTGTTCAAATTCAATCGCATGGCGGCGGTTATCATCTATCGCGCCGTCGATGCGTTTGGCCGCGCTTCCCGACATGCGCAGCGCTTTGATTACCGAAATCCCCTCCGTGTATTCCAGGACGGCTCCCGTGGTTTTTGCCGCTTCCTCCTGCCGGATTTTCGCCTGACGCTTGGTCACCTTCTCCATGGCATGAAACGCCACCAACGCGAGAGCACAGCCGACGATGGAGGCGACCGCCACACGCCAGTCCACCCACAGCAGAAAAGCGCAAGCAAGGACGATGGAGATCAGTCCTGATATCACATCGTCAAGCTTCATCATGCCGTGGTCCTCCGCAAAGCTCAGGTCGCCGGTAATGACGCTGGTCACATTGCCGATGTTACCGTCAGTAAAATAACTCATCGGAAACCGCTTGAATAAATCACCGATCTTCACCCGTTCGCGAGCGGCTACCCGGCAGGCCGCGTCACCTTGCAGCCGCACGAAGCTATAGCGCAGGACCCACCGAACGGCGAGAGATGCAAGAACCATGAAAAACACCGTCCAGGCGTACCCGGATGTGAGGATGCCATCGGTAATTTTGATGATCACCAGCAACGCTGCGTAAACCGGGAAGTTGGCTAATATGCCCTCTACAAAGCTGATGACGGCGGCCACTTTGAGTTTCCAGGCGTCCCTACCGGAAAAACGCAACAGGCGCGAGATGAATTTAAGCATATTTGACACCTCCTATATCCCAGTCCATGGACTCCATATGCGCGTCCCACAGCTTTTTGTACAGCGGGGAGCGCGCGAGCAGTTCGGCATGTTTCCCCTGATCCGCCACATGCCCGTTTTCCAGCAGGACGATATTGTCGGCCTCTATGATCGTCGAAAGCCGGTGCGCCACGATGATGACGGTCTTGCCCGCGATCAGCCTTGAGAGAGCTTCCTGTATTTTGTCCTCGTTTTCGGGGTCGGCAAAACTCGTCGCCTCGTCGAGGATGACAACCGGCGCGTTTTTCAGCATGGCGCGGGCGATGCAGATCCGCTGCTTCTGACCGCCGGACAGCTTGTCGCCCGAGGAGCCGACGACCGTATGGTAGCCGTTCGCCATTTCCTGAATAAACTCGTGGCACTGGGCAAGCTTTGCCATTTCGATGACTTCCGCGTCGGTAGCGCTCGGCTTTGCGAAGCGTATGTTCTCCATCACTGAGGCGTTGAACAGGAAATTGTCTTGGGAAACATAGCTGATTTTGTCCATCAGCGCATCGGATTTAATATCACGGATATCCGTGCCGCCGATTTTCACAGCACCCTCCTGCACGTCCCAAAAGCGCATGACAAGTTTTGCCAGCGTGCTTTTTCCTGCGCCGGATTCGCCGATTAAAGCGGTAACGGAGTTCTCAGGCATAGACAGCGACAGGTTTTTGATGACGTCGGCATCACCATAGGAGAAGGTGACGTTTTCAAAGGCGACGTCATGCCGCTGGGGCGCGGGCTTTGTCCCCTCCGGCATATCGGGGATTTCAAACATCCCTTCGATTCTGGCAGCCTTGTATTTTAGTTGCGGAAACTGCGGGATAAAATTGATCAGCCGCATAGCCGGTATGCCGACGCTCATTCCCAGCAGCAACGACAGCACAAAGGTGGACAGCGTCAGCGTCCCCCCGAGGTACAGCCAAATCCCTACAGGCAGCATCACGAGCAGTGCGGCGGGGAGCAGGATGATGTAGCTTGTCATATAGGTAAAGGAAGCCTTGTACCACGCGATGGTCTTATCGCGGTAATCTTCGGTCGCGGCGCTGTACTTTTTGAAGGAGCGGCTCTGCTGCCCAAATACCTTGATGACCTCCATACCGGAGATGTACTCAATAATCGTACTCGTCATCTTTTCGTTGGCGGCGTACCACGAATTCATACGCTTGAACCCGTCCACCATCATAAGCATCACCGGGATCATCCCGAGGATAATCGTAGCCAGCGCCGCAAACGCCATGCGCCAATCCACAACAAACATCGTGAGCAGCACGATTCCGAAGGTGAACAGATTTGCGAATCCCTCAGGTATGGCGTGGGCGAGGATCAGCTCCATTTCCTCGATGTTTTCCACAAAGTTTTTCTTTGCCGCACCCGTACCGTAGGCCTGAACGTCACCCATGGACATTTTCAGCATTTTGTCGGCCACGCGGCGGCGCATTCCGGCGAGCGTATGGTACGCGAGCTTATGTGACGCGTCAAGCCCCATACCGTTCAGCTGGTTTTTCAGCAGCAGACAAACGAATATTCCTGCTGCCATAGAAAGCAGCCAAGGCAGCGAGGGGATATTATCTCCCAAGAATCCATTCAGCACCAAGCTCACGATAAAGAACGGCACGACCGAAAACAGCACCGACAAGGTCAAAAAGAGAATGGCCTTGGTCATAAGCGGTTTTTTGTCGCCCGCATAAGACAATACGCGTAAGTAATCTTTCATAATGCTCCTTTCTTTGGGTAACCCCGAATGCCTGAAGTGATTCTCCAACTGGACCGGTTGGCGAGTATTGAATTGGATGAAACCGCCTTATTGGTTGGCGCGGGCAGATATCCACCCGCGCCGGTAATAACTTGTTATTTTAACTTGACAGACGCAACCGCGACGTTGGCGGGCTGTCCGTTGAATGTGTAACTGTCAATTTTTGTGCCGTTGTACACGGCCAGTTCCTTGATGTATGAAATCGGGATGAGTATGGCCTTATCGTTCACCTCTGTCAAAATAAGCTGGTAAGTCTGCCGGATTTTGTTTTCATCCGCGGTGGCATTGAGTTCCCGCAGGATATCGTTGCCGTTTTCAATGAGGGAAAGCGCCTGTGCCGCCACAAAGTCGGTCTGCAAATCGGAATTCATGTTGGTGATAAAGGTATAGGGATCGTAGGAAATGCCGTATCCCCTATTAAGTGCGATATCGAAGTCGTTTTTCATGGTTTCGGCGTAATAATCCAGCATTTCCATGCCCCGGACCTTGATATCCATACCGATTTCCTTGAGCTGCGCGGATATGGCCAGCGCCAGGTCGTCGATCATGGCGGTGCCTGTCATATAAATGATCTCGCCCTCCAGGCGGGCGCCGTCTTTTTCGCGGATGCCGTCTCCATCGGTGTCCTTCCAGCCCGCTTCCTCAAGAAGGGAGGCGGCCTTCTGCTTGTCATAGTCGTGCGGCGTGAGCTCGACGTCGCAATAGGGCATGGACGCGTCGAAAAGACTGTCGGCCTTTGTTTCTATCCCAGAGAACATGCTCGTGCAGATGCTCTGCTTATCGATTCCGTAGCTTGCGGCCAAACGGACGTTCAGATCGTCAAAGGGCGCTTTCTTTACGTTGAAGCCAAGCATACGGGTGTTGGCGACGGCATCTGAGGTTGTCGCCACAAAACCATCCGTCGTTTTCATTTCGTTGAATCCATCATAGGAGATCTTGTCGCTTCCAACGATGATGTCGATTTCCCCGTTGCGCAATGCCAGCAGCTTGGCGTCATTATCGGGGATGACCTTGACATGGAATTTCTCAATCTGGGGCTTTTCTCCCCAGTATTCCGGATTTTGCACAAAGGTGTAGGTGGTGCCGTCCGTTTCCCCTTTGTACATATAGGCGCCGGTACCGAACGTTGCGGTTTTTAACGCTTCCTTGGGGGAACCGTCCTCGTTCAACGCGTTAGGGGATACGATCCCCATGGGGTTGAGCATGGTCAGATCTTTCAGCGTACCATAATAAGGCTGGGTGAGATGCATCTCGACCGTATTGGCGTCCACAACGACAATCCGGTCGAACAGCGTGGATACTGTTCCGTAGGTGCCATTATACTTCCCGAGGTTTTTCGGGACAGCTTCAAGGTTTTTCTTGACGGCTTCCGCATCAAAGGCCGCGCCGTCCGAGAATGTAACCCTCTTTCTCAGATGGAAGGTATACACAAGCCCGTCATCCGAAACATCCCACGTTTCCGCAAGGCCGGGAACAAACTTGCCGTCCTCGTAATTGACAAGCGTTTCATAGAAATTGGGCGCATAGTACATGAACCCGTAGTTCATGCTCACCTCCGGATGAAGGACGGTATAGAAGCCGCTCGCGAAATCCCAGCTTTCGCAAAGGGTAAGTTCTTTTGCCTGTGTTGTGGCGGCAGGCTGCGAGCAGCCGGTCAAGGCTGCAAGAAGCATTGCCGAAACCGTTAGAATGATCAGCAATCTTTTTAACATGGAAGCGTTCTCCTTTGATTTTTTTGTATGAAACGAGGATGTCCTCAAATTCATCCGGCCGTTTTGGGCATTTGGGGCGGGAGGGACTCGATAAGCGATCTGGAATACGCATGAGTGAAATCCGAGTAGGACCCGGCGTTTTTGATCTGCTCGACAACATCGCCATCCTTCATCACCACGACATGTTCCGCAATATACATCGCCACATCGATATCATGGGTGATAAATAAGAAGGTGCTCAGGCTCTCTCTTTTCAACTGCAAAATCAGGTCGAGTATTTGCTTCCTGACCGTCACATCCAGCCCGCTGACCGATTCATCAAACACGATGAATTTCGGTGCGACGCTTAGCGCCCTTGCAATGCACACGCGCTTCAACTGCCCGCCGCTCAGCTCATGCGGAAGGCGGCAGAGAAGCGTAGCGGGAAGCTGCACCTGTTCACTCACCTCCAGAATTCTTTTGCGTATATCCAGCCGTCCGATGGACGTCAGGCGGCGAAGCGGCTCCGCGATGGAATCATAGACCCGAAGGCGCGGATCCAGCGCGCTTTGCGCGTTTTGCAAAACCAGCTGGAACTCCGCCCTTTTCAAACGCAATTCCTTTTGCGGCATTGAAAGTATGTTTTTTCCGTCCAATAATAGCTCGCCGCCTGTCGGCCGTTCGATGCACATCAGCATCCGGGCGAACGTGCTTTTTCCGCTGCCGCTTTCGCCAACAAGCGCATAGCTCTGATGGTCATCAAATGACAGCGTTACTTGTTTTACGGCGTCGACGCATATTTTCTGCCCGTTCTTGTTATAGGCGGTATATCGCTTTGACAGCTTTCTTGTTTCAACCATGTGCATTCTCTCCGGAAAGAAGGCTGGCCCTGAGCAATTCCTTTGTGTACTGATTTTTCGGCGCTGTAAAAATGGATTGTACCGTGCCGCGCTCTACAATTCTGCCTTCCTTCATCACAATCACGTCGTCCGCAAGCTTGGCGACCACACCAAAGTCATGCGTAACTAGCAATACACTGATTCCGCCCCGTTTCATTTTTTCAATTTCGTCCAGTATGGTTTTTTGATTCTTTACATCCAGCGCGGTGGTGGCCTCGTCCGCAATGATGATCTCCGGCCCAAGGATGAGCGCCAGCGCGATTACGACCCGCTGCAGCATCCCTCCGCTCAAGGTATGAGGGTAGCTATTCATTAGCTGGCCGCAGCGGGGAAGGTCCATTTTCTCGAGGGCCCGGCAGCCGGCCGCATAGGCGTCCTTCTTTGTCATTTTCTTATGAACCCGTATGGTTTCCGCGATTTGCGCGCCAATTTTGACAGTTGGATCAAACGCGGACATTGGATTCTGAACAATCATGGAGATCCGGCATCCGCAAAGCGAACAGATTTCCTTTTCTTTCATAGAAAGCAGGTCTGCTCCTTTAAAAAGAACACTGCCGGACACGTCGAATGTTCTAGAGTTAAGCAACTGCAATATCGCCTTGCAGGTCAGCGTCTTGCCGCTACCGCTTTCCCCGACAAGCGCCAGCACATAGCCTTTCCTGAGCGTAAAATCCACATTTTCCACGATGGGCTGCCCGGCGTTTCTCAGCCCGATACAAAGGCCGGTTACCTGTAGCAATTCGCTCATTCGCTCGCCTCCTCGGGGGAGATGATGTCCCTGAGCGCCTCTCCGAACAAATTAAAGCCCGCTGTCGCAAGCAGGATGCAAAGGCCGGGATAAAGAACCAACGTGGGATGGGAGTAGAAATTAGACTTGGCCTCGCTGAGCATTGCGCCCCACTCCGGCGTACCGGCCTCAAACCCCAGCCCCAGAAAAGAAAAGCTGGATACCATGAGGATCAGGGAAGCGATTCCCGTGCTTAAATACACAATGCACTGTGGAAGAATATTGGGGATGATGTGGCGTACGATGATTTGCATGCCGCTGCACCCGGCAATCCTTGACGCCGTAACATAATTCTTGTTTTTCTCGATTTCAGCGTAGGTTCTAACCACCTTGGCAAACCATACCCACATCGACATAACGACCGCAATCAGGATATTTCCGATCCCCTGGCCCAGCGCTCCTACCAGGGAAAGCACGAGGGCCATCGGTGGAAACGCCATAAAAATATCGCAGATCACCAAAAATGCGCGTTCAAACCTTCCGCCGATATAGGCTGCTGCCGTTCCGAACGCAATTCCGATCACGCCGATGATGAGAAGCGTCGGCCCGGCAATTCCCAGGGAATACCGCGCGCCAATCAGGAGGCGAGACAGGATGCAGCGGCCAAGCTGATCTGTCCCCAGCGGGTATTGTGCGCTTGCGGGCAGGAACTTTTTAAGTACATCGATCTGGTTTGGATCATTGGGGGCAAGCGATGGCGCAAAAATGGCAACGGCCATTACGAATAGAATAAGGGTAAGTCCGGCCAAGGCTTGGTTGTGATGCATCATTTTCCTAATCATGCAGCACCTCCTCCATACCGGATATCCGTGGATTCAGACGCATGTTGATAAGGTCCGCCAGTGTATTGAAGAAAACAAAAATAAGCGCGATAACCAGCACGCAGCCGTTGATCGTCGGCAAATCTCTGCCAATGATGGCATCCACCAGGTGCATGCCGATTCCCTTTAAGGAAAAAATGCTTTCCACTACGGCGCTTCCCGCCACCATGTACCCAAGGTACTGGCAAAACATCGTAATCATCGGCGGGAGAGAGTTCTTGAGAACGTGTTTCCAAACAATCCGGTTTGCTCCAAGTCCGCGCGCCTTGGCATAGGACACATAATCCTTGTTTAGATTTGCAAGGATCGTTGCGCGGAAGAGGCGGATGGTTGATGCTGTGATAGGAATTGCAAGGGCAAGGGATGGAAGAACCAAGCCGCGGAAGCTTCCGGGATCCACGACCTTAAACCCAGAAAAAGTGACGGCAAAGAACAAAAGCAAAAGAAAGCCCAGCCAGAAATTCGGGATGGAAATGCCGAAAACGGTAATTCCCCTAATCAAATGGTCAAAGACGCTGTTCTTCTTTACAGCACAAACCACGCTGACCGGTATGGAGACAAGTACGATCCACAAGAAGGCAAGGCCAACAAGCTGCATGGTCACCGGCAGCTTTCGGGCAATATCCAGGCTTACGGGATTTCTTGTGAGAAAAGAAATACCAAGGTCTCCTTTTAAGCTATCGCCGATCCATTTGAAATACTGCTGATACAGCGGGCGGTCAAGCCCCATTTCCTGCCTTATTTCCTCAATTTGTTCCGGCGAGGGGTTCATGAGGCTTCGGCGGGCAAAGGCCTCGGCAGAGTCAACCGACGCCAGGTTGGAGAGGAAAAAAGACAGAAGCGTTACGCCTATCAATACAAGGAGCAGATTCAAAAACCGTTTGCGAATATATATGAACAATCTGGCCACCTTTTACAAACACACGGGTTCAAAGAAATAAAATGCAAATAATACGCATTCGCATTTATTCTAATAGGCGTGATGAGTGCTGTCAATGACATTTGGTTAGTGTCGACTAACCAAATGTGCAAAAATAAATAAATGCGAGCATTTTCACATTTATGACCGTTCGGCAACAATATATTAGAAACCAAATATCCCGTTTGTAGTTGGTTAGACACCTCTAACCAACTACAAAAAATAATGCAAATGAATTCCATTCGCTGAACATTATTGTAATGTACTTTAATCAATTTGTCAACTTATGGAACTCGCATTGACAGGGTAAAGAAAAATGGATAAAACAACCACAAAGGATGAAAGGAATCGCGCAAACGGTTTCTTTGCAGTGAGTGTACACACTTTACAGAGTATCTACGAAAAAACAGGTGGACCAAATGAAGGACGATATTCCCATGCAGAGGATCGAGTGCCGTGAATTCGCAAAGCGGCAAGGCTGGGAGATTTTCAGGGAGTTGAAAGAGAAAGGTGTGTCCGGCTTTAAGGTGTCTGCCAATAACCGCGACGCCATACAGGATTTGAAAGAAGCCGCCGAGAGGAAAGAGTTCGATATTCTTCTTGTGTATATGTTTGATCGTATCGGGAGAATTGACGATGAAACGCCCTTTGTGGTGGAATGGTTCTGTAAACACAATGTAGCGGTATGGAGCGTCTAGGAGGGCGAGCAGCGGTTCGATAACCATGTTGATAAGCTCACCAACTACATCCGATTCTGGCAGGCGGCGGGTGAAAGCGAAAAAACATCCATCCGTATCCGCACCCGCCTCCAGCAGCTAAGATTGGAGGGAGCCTATACGGGAGGACGCGCTCCCTATGGTTATTGTTTGGAGCACAAAGGGCGCCTAACCAGGAAAGGCCAGCCTATACCGGACTTAGTCATTGAGCCGTATGAGGCGGAGATTGTGCGGGAGGTTTTCCGAAAAACCATTTCCGAGGGTTATGGCTCACACCGGATGGCCCAATATCTTAATTCCAAGGGTCTGCTCACGCATAGCGGCAGTCGGTTTCAGCCCATCGCTATCATCCGTATGCTTCGTCTCAAATTATATAAACGTTCCTTATTTGCAGCTGGAGACTGATTACTCAAAAGCCGACAGCGGACAGCTTGCCACCAGATTGGAAGCCTTTTTAGAAATGATCTGAACAAAGAGGATTGAAAAGCGTGGAAGGTCAATTCTTATTCTTGGATAGTATGATGACTTCGGCCTTTATTGGTGATAAGATAATCCAGATACTGTTGAACGAACGGGCATACTGTGGCTCGCTGCATAGAATCCCTCCTTCTGTTGGAATATTCGTATTGGGTGGATTTCGAACAATACGGAGTTTTCAAAATAACGGGCGTAAAACAATCAGGATGCTCAGCTGCAGCTGCTGCTTTAATATAGGGAGAAACGATGCTACTATCTGCGGAACATATTTTTAAGAATTACGGAACCAAGCAACTGCTGAAGGATGTTTCCATATACCTGAATGAAAGAGACCATATCGGCATTGTGGGGATCAATGGCACGGGGAAGAGTACACTGCTGAAAATTTTAGCCGGCATAGAGCCGCCCGACGGAGGCTCCATTTCCACCAATCCCAATCTGCGGATCTCCTATCTTCCACAAAACCCGGCGATGAACGATGATCTTACCGTGCTGGAACAAGTTTTTTCGGAATTTACGCCGCAATTTCGTGAAATCAATGAGTACGAAGTGGTATCCATGCTGACACGGCTGGGGATTACGGATCACGAAGCGAAAATTGGAGCATTGTCAGGCGGGCAGCGTAAACGCGTGGCGCTTTCCGCTACGCTTATTCATCCCGCGGACATTCTTATATTGGACGAACCGACGAACCACCTTGACAGCGACATGACAATTTGGCTGGAGCAACGCCTGAGCCGTTTTACCGGCGGCCTGATTATGGTAACCCATGACCGCTATTTTCTCGAGCGGGTTGTCACCCGCATTGCCGAGCTGTCGCATGGCAAGCTATATACGTATGAGGCCAATTATTCAAAATACCTCGAGCAAAAAGCGCAGCGCGCCGATATGGCCCAAGCAAGCGAGCGCAAGCGGCAGGCGATTTTGCGCAAGGAATACCAGTGGATCATGCGCGGCGCCAGAGCGCGCTCAACCAAGAGCCGTGAGCGCATCGAACGATACGGCGCGCTTAAAGATCAAGCAGCGCCTGTAGCGGATGCCGCGGTGCAGATGTCGACTGTGTCCAGCCGATTGGGACGAAAGCTGATTGAGCTTGACGACATTACAAAATCCTTTGGCAGCCGCACGGTCATCGATCATTTTTCTTATCACATCCAACGGGACGATCGCATCGGCATCGTAGGGAAAAACGGCGTAGGCAAATCCACCTTGCTCAATATCATCGCAGGGGAGCTAACACCGGATATGGGCACGGTGGCGGTAGGTTCCACCGTCCGCATTGGCTATTTCTCACAGGAGGGGCGTGAACTTGACCCTGGACTGCGCGTTTACGATTTTATCAGCGCAATTGCGAGCGAAACGAAAACTGCGGAAGGCACATTCTCAGCATCCCAAATGCTGGAGCGGTTTTTGTTCCCCTCCGATCTGCAATATACCACCATCGGCAAACTCAGCGGCGGTGAACGAAGAAGGCTGTATCTTCTGAGCATACTGATTGCGGCGCCCAACATACTGCTGCTGGATGAACCCACCAACGACCTGGATATTGAGACGCTGGCCATCATAGAGGATTATCTGGAATCGTTCCCCGGCGCCGTCATTGCGGTCTCTCACGATCGCTATTTTCTGGATAAAATCGCAACCTCGATTTTCGAGGTGAGCGAGGAAGGCAACATTACCTTTTATACGGGCAATTATACCGAATACGCCGCGCTTCGGGCGGCTGCGCAACCTGAATCAAAAAAGGACGCGTCGCCTTCTCAGACAGCCGCCTCCCCCAAAAGCGACAAACCGGAGCGGCCAAAGAAGCTGCGGTTCTCGTTTAAGGAACAGCAGGAATTTGAGACAATTGATGGCGATATCGCAGCCCTTGAAGCCAGCGTGGCCGCATGCGCTGCCAAGATTGCCGAAGCCGCCAGCGATTATGTGCGTTTGCAGGAGTTTATGGCGAACATGGAGCTGCTGAAAGCCGAACTGGAAGCAAAAACAGAACGATGGGTCTATCTGAACGAACTGGCTGAGAAGATTGAAGCACAGAAATAGATTGTGCATTCCATCGCTACCTGTCCCCCACTCGCAGGAGAGCTCTACATGAAAATACTGATCGACGCAGACGGCTGCCCTGTGGTGGACAGAGCCGTTCGCATCGCCAAAGCGCATCATATCGGCTGCCTTATTCTGTGTGACACATCCCACTATTTTGAAAAGGACGGGGCGGTGACGCTGGTTTTTTCAAAGGGTGCAGACAGTGTTGATTTTGCCCTGGTCAATCGCGTCGCGCTGGGGGATATTGTAATCACCCAGGATTACGGGCTGGCTGCTATGTGCCTAGCCAAGCGTGCGGTAGTCATCAATCAGGATGGAATGGAATATACCACAGACAATATCGATGCGCTGCTGCTTGCCCGCCACACGGCCCGGAAAATCCGAAACGCTGGCGGCAGGCTCAAGGGGCCGCCCAAGAGAACCGTAGAGCAGGATAAAAAATTTGAGGCAGCACTATCCCGCCTTCTGGGCTCCATGAGTGCGCCAGAATGAACGATCGGAACCGCCAAACATTGCCTACTTGAGACCTATAGAACCAAAGGAGAGAAAAACACAAATTAGCTTAACGAAGTGCAAAACGGAATTAAAAGAAAAAATAATATTTTTAGCTAATTTAGCGGCATTATGTTTAACTCAAGCGGGTATCAAGCGTGGGGACACGCCCGCCGCACCCTCCGGGCACCGCATAAGGAACTGATCCGATTCGAACACTCCGCGCACCGCCCACCGAGAGAAGAAAAGGGGCGGTTCCATGAACTGCTCCTTGAAAGTCTTTTGCAAAAGGCGTAACACCTGGGTTCATTGTAATTTATCCGTGGGAGAACGTTTCTTCCGCCTTGAGTTCCCCGTACAGCAGCTTTGCGATATCGTTGCCCCTGCCGGGCACGCCGCAGGCGTCCGCCCGGCAGTGCTTGCAGTGCCGGAATACCGTAATATAGGGCTCCGCGGCCTCGCGCGCGGCGTTCAGCGTCACGCAATCCGGCGGCGCAACGTGCGCAAACGCGCCCTGCGGGATGATGGGAATGATGTTGTACATCAGCGCTCCAAGCCCCGCCACCGTCCGCGCGATTTCCGCGATATGTGCGTCGTTTACGCCTGGTATGAGCACGGTGTTGACTTTTACCGCCATGCCAAGTTCCACCGCAGCCGCAATACCGCGCTGTTGCGCCGCAATCAGCCGCTCCGCCGCGTCCCTGCCGGTATAGGTCACGCCGTCCAATATGATGCACGCGCAGATTTCCTTTAAGATATCCGGGTCCACCGCGTTGACGGTGACCGTCACGGTTTTGACGCCTACTTCAAAAAGCTTCTTCGCATAGCGCTCCAGCAGCAGGCCGTTCGTGCTCAGACACATAAGAAGTTCGGGGTGCTGTTCGTACGCGAGCGCGAACGTTTTTATGGCGTGCGGCGTCGCCAACGTATCCCCCGGTCCCGCGATACCCACCACCGCAAGCTCCGGGCAGAGCGCAATGGCCTTTTCCAAGATCTCCGCCGCTTTTTCGGGCGAAATGATCCCCTGCGCCACGCCTGGCCTGTTCTCTGTGCGGTTGAAGGATCTCACGCAGAATTTACACCGGATATTGCAATCGGGGCTTACGGGCAGGTGAATCCTGCCGTTCTTGTAATGCGCCTCCGCGCTGAAGCAGGGGTGCTGCTTTACGATCTCTTTTAGGTTTTCTCCTGTGCAAGCCGGGTTAATGCTCATAGGACTCCCCTCATGCATCGAATTTGACATTGCCGCTGTTACAAATAAAACTCCGGCGTGCGCGGCTGGCTCACCAGGTGCAGTTTTTCCAGGATGTAAGAACGCAGAGCGAAAAATGCGGAATCGTTACGGGTGCGGGGGCGGGGCAAATCCGCAGTAACGATTTCCTCAATTTTGCCGGGCCGCGGCGTCATGACTACAATCCGATCGCTTAAATACACGGCCTCATCTACGTCGTGCGTAACAAGGAGCGTTGTCGTTTCGCTTTCTTTGTGCAGTTCAAGCAGTTTCTCCTGAATGTCGGCGCGCGTGAAACTGTCAAGCGCCCCCATAGGCTCGTCGAGCAGCAGCAATTCCGGTTTGTTGATCAGCGCCCGCGCGATTGCCACACGCTGCGCCATACCTCCGCTGATTTGATGTGGAAATGACCTTTCAAAACCGTTCAGGCCGATCAAATCGATATAGCGCGCGACGTCAGCCTTTTTGTTTTGGTTCGCGCCACGCATTTCCAGCCCGAACGCTATGTTTTTTTCCACCGTCAGCCACGGGAACAACCCGCCCTGCTGGACAACATACCCGCGGTTCGGGCTTGTTTCGTGGATTTCTTTCCCGTTAAGCAACAGTTTGCCTGCCTGCGGTTCATCAAGCCCGGCGATCAGCCGCAGCAGCGTTGTTTTTCCGCATCCGCTCGAGCCGATAAACGTGATGAACTCGCCCCGCTTCACCGAAAGGTTGATGTCGAACAATGCTTCCACGATATTTTCTTTGTCGTCGGAGTAAACGCGGTTCACGCCGACAATTTCCAGCACCGTATCAGCCATTTTGCTTCACCAGCCCTTTCTGCCAGCGCAGCACGCGCCTTTGTATCAGCGAGACCACCTGAAGTATGATGGAAAACAATATCGCCATGATGATAATCGCGGCGAATACTTTGTAATATTGGGACCAAACCCTTGAAAGGTTGATATAGTAGCCCAGACCGCCGGGCTGCCCCATCATTTCCGCCATTACGAGCGTGGTGAACATAAAACCGTTCGCCGTACCGATTCCGGTGAAAATCTGTGGCATTGCGTGCGGGATAGCCACCCGGAACACAAGCTGCGCGGTGTTGGCCCCGAGTGTTTTTGCCACCTCAAAATGTACTTTCGCGGTCGACTGTACCCCCTGCGCCGTGAGCGAAGCGATCGGAAACAAGGCGCAGAGTACCATAAGCAATGCCGCCGCTATGAACGGCGTC
Source organism: Bacillota bacterium (assembly GCA_023455425.1). Taxonomy (GTDB): domain Bacteria; phylum Bacillota; class Clostridia; order Christensenellales; family CAG-138; genus JAEYLA01. The sequence goes on from JAEYCM010000019.1 coordinate 27,605, forward strand.
GGCGCAAGCGTCAGGGCGAACGGCATCCAGGCCACCGCGGGTATGACCCCCGTCAATTTTAATACGGGGTGTACCCAGTAGTACATCTTCGGAAACCAGCCGATGAGTATCCCTGTCCCCACGCCGAACAGCACGCCCCCCACGAACCCGACAAGGAACAGCCGCAGCGAATACAGCGTGTTCTCCAGTATGAACGCAGGCTCCAGAAGAAACGCCTCGAGAATTTGCGCCGGTCCGGGAAAGAACGGCTGCGGGAGCAGCAGGTATTTTGTGCCGAGTATGTCCCAGGCGGCAAGCGCGATGCCGAGCGCAAAGCGAAAAGGAGCGCGTTTGATAAATTTCGCCCGCCTGTCTTCGTCAAAAAACGCATACGTGGCCATGCCGATAAAAACCAGGATAAGCCCCAGCAGCACAAGCCTGTATAGTCCGTTGAAGTCAAGAGTCACGCTCCCGATTTCATACGGAAGGATTTTGACTTTTACTGCGGCTTGCCGCACGGTTACGTTTGCGATGATTGCCGCCGCAAATCCCGCAACCGTGAACACGGTAAAAAGGAAGAACCGCAAGGCGGATATTTTGGGTTTCGTGTTTGTCACGGCTATACCATCCATTCTGCGGGGAGGGCGGGCAAACCCGCCTCCCCGCATTCATTTCATTACTGTCCGAGCGTTAAGTCCGCTTCGTAGTACGCGAGATTAACGAATTGAGCGGGTTCGGTGTTCAGATAGCCAATATCATAGAGCTGCTGCGCGAAATACTCCACGTCCGCACCCACATCGTAAGTCGATGTGCCGTGATCGCCAAAGTGCGGAAGCTGATAGTGCTTGACAAGCTCGATTGCGAGCTCCTTCTGATCATCAATTGCGGAATACTTGCCGTCAATGATGAGCTGCACAGCTTCTTCCGGGTTCTGTGCTATCCAGTCTAGCGCGGCGCGGTATGCGCGCAGAAGCGCCGCAACCTGCTCGGGTTTTTCTTCGATCCATTTGTTGGAGGCATAAAGGAAGCAGCAATAATGGTCGGCGAAGAGTGGGTCGGTCGCAAGGTCGAAGATCACGCGATAGTCGCCGGTCTGTTCCTGAACCGAACCGAACGGATCCCAAAGGGCGGCTACGTCGATATCGCCGCTGCGGAGGGCCTCAACTTCAAGGTTGCCCTCTTCAAACGGCAGGAACGTTACTTCCTTCTTGGCCTGGTCGGCGGAAATGCCCGCTTTTTCAAGCCAGACAGCGGCGACCTGGTGCGGCGTGCCGCCGATTTCGTCAACGCCGATGACCTTGCCTTTGAGGTCGTTCACGGTTTGGATCGGGGAATCTTTGAGCACAAGGAACTTGATGCAGCCCTTATGCAACCCTTCGACGACGCTCACGTTCACGCCGTTTTCAATGGACTGGAAGAACTGAAAATCGCCGTTGACAACAGGGATGGTTCCGTTGTTCAGGCCGATTTTGCGTGTTTCGGTGTCCGCGGAGATCAGCTCCACATCGAAGCCCTCGGCGGCAAAGAAGCCTTTTTCATACGCGATATACACCGGTATGCCGCAAAGCGCGCCGTTCTTCCCGGGGATTTGGACTTTGCCGTATTTGTAATCCGTGACGGTTTTCGGGTCAACGGGCGACGGATACGACACTTCCTTAGCCGTTTGGGAATCGCCGGATGGCGCTGCAGGCGCCGGGGTAGCCGCGGCAGGCCCGGGCTCCGCCGCCTGCGTGGCCGCAGGGGCCGGTTCTGCCGGGGCAGCCGCGGGCGCGCAGCCCGCGATTGCCGCAAGCAGAAGAAGGAAGGAGAGCAACAATGCAATGGGCCGGAATTTTCTTTGTTTCATCTTTCTTTACCTCACAAATTTTTTCGTGCCGGGGAACCGATGGACGTCAGTTGACGGTCAAACTTTTTGCCGCGTCGACATCGGTGATGCGCGAACGCGCTGCCGTAATACGGCGCTTTTGTCCGCATGGCCCTATTCCTCAAACGCCGCGTGGAACGCCTGCTCAAGGTCCGCAATCAGGTCGTTCACATCCTCAAGGCCCACTGAAATGCGGATGGCCTCGGGCGCGATGCCCGCGCGCTTTTGTTCCTCCGGCGTCAGCTCGCCGTGCGTGGTCCTGGGGGAGTTGATAATGAGGGTGCGCGCGTCGCCCACGTTTGCATGGAAGGAAAGCAGCTTTACGGAATTGAGGAAGCGGACGCTCTGCTCCTGCGTTCCCTTGAATCCGAATGTGAAAATGGAACCTGTGCCCCTGGGAAAGTACTTTTCCGCAAGCGCCTTATAGGGGTTGCCCGCGGCAAAGGGATGCTGCACCCACGAAACATGCGCGTTCCGCTCCAAGTACCGGATGAGCTTTTCGGTGTTCGCTTTCTGCTTTTCTAGGCGTTCCGAAAGCGTTTCAAGGCCGATGGTGGCAAGATACGCGTCAAACGGGGAGAGCGCAGCACCCACATAGTTGAGATACGTTGCACGGATGCGGATGGTAAACGGCGTTTCGGGGAAGCGCTCCAAAAAGCTGCGCTCCGTGCCGTCCGGATCCCGCAGGGTATAGTGCGGCTCGGTAAACTGCGGGAATTTGCCGTTGCCAAAGTTGAACTTACCGCTCTCCAGAACCAGGCCCGCGATGATGTTCCCGTGCCCGTTCAAGTGCTTGGTCGCGGAATAGATGACGATATCCGCGCCGTGCTCGAACGGACGGAACAGGTAGGGCGTTGCAAACGTGTTGTCGATGACAAGCGGGATATCATGATCGTGCGCGACTTTTGCGATGGCCTCCACATCCAGCAGCGTGGCGTTGGGGTTTGAAATGCTCTCAATGAATATGGCGCGGGTATTTGGCCCGATGGCACGCGCATAGGACTGCGGGTCCTCGGGATCGTCCGGGTAATCGATACCGATGCCAAACGCAGGGTAAATCTTTTTAAAGCTGTCCGCCGTGCCGCCGTACAGGCGCGGGGTGGCCAATACCCGCCCGCCGTTTTCGGCCAAGTTGAATATGGTGTAGGAAACCGCCGCCATGCCCGAAGCAAGCGCGATTGCGCCCGCCGCCCCGTCCAATTGCGCCACCCGCTGCTCCAGCACCGCAACTGTGGGATTGGCGACGCGGGTATAGACGTACCCCTGCTCGGACAGGGAAAAGAGCCTGAGCGCCCGATCCACATCCCCCAGCTCGTAGGAGGTCGTCTGGTAGATGGGAACGCTGACCGCGTTGTTGTGTTCGGCGGGATTGTACCCACCCCTGACCTTGATGGTATCAAATCCGTATGACTGCGCCATATTACTACCCCTTTTCTGTCTTTTAGCAAAATAAGGCCTTTTTCAGGGGCCTTGCCCCTGAAACCTCACCCAAGGGACATTGTCCCTTGGGAATCCCTTTCCTTGAAATACACAATTGGGTATTTCAAGAAGATGGGTTCTTAGTGTCGTTACGGCCCTAAGCGGAGTCATTGGAGGCGGAGCCTCCAATGACTCCGAAAAAGAAAAAGCCTGCGCTTCAGGCGCAGGCTATTGGGTGCAATTCCCCCTATAGATCCGCCCGAATGGATGCGCGAAAACAAACGCACATGGGACAACACATTTGCGTACAAGCCATAGCGCTACAACAGGTATTCCTTGTTTTCATCGTATCCCTCCCGTTTATTACATTAATCCCATATGTATTTAGAGTTTTATCAAAATATGTTCAAATGTCCGCGATGCTTTTACTCTCTTTAGAGCCCAAGCAGATTCTTGCTGAAATACCGGTCCCCGCGATCCGGCAAAATCACGGCGATATTGCCAGAAACGCCGGTTCCGATAAGGGCGCGTACCGCCGCGATGGCGGCGCCGGAAGAAGAACCGGCAAATATCCCTTCCCTTGCCGCAAGCAGGCGTACCTCCCGCAAAGCTGCCTCGTCTGTCACCTTGATGACTTGGTCGACGAGTTTCATATCCATGGTGTCCGGCATGAATGTGTTGCCGATGCCTTCAATCGCGTAGCAGCCCTGCTCGCCGCCGCCCATTGTGGACCCATAAGGGTCGGCCAGCACGCCCCTCACCTTGGGAACGCGCTCTTTCAGGTAGCGGAGTACACCCGTAAACGTACCGCCGCTTCCCGCGCCCGCCACCACATAGTCGATTTTTCCCTCAAGCTGGGCATACAGCTCAGAGCCGGTGGTCTTGTAATGTGCCTGCGGGTTGACTGCGTTGGTAAACTGCCCCAGCGTAACGGAGCCTTCGATTTCCGCAAGAAGCGATTTCGCCTTTGCGATTGCGCCCTCAATGCCGTCCTTAAGTGGGGTATGGACGATTTGCGCGCCATATGCGCGCATGATCGCCTGCTTCTCCACCGAAAATTTCTCCGGCACCACGAATATCACGCGGTATCCCTTCCCCAGCGCGGCCAAAGCGATGCCGATGCCCGCGTTACCCGCGGTGGGCTCCACGATCGTGCCGCCGGGCCCAAGTCTGCCGCTTTTCTCCGCGTCTTCGAGCAGGGCGACGCCCATGCGGTCCTTCACGCTGCCGCCGGGGTTCCAAAGCTCCAGCTTCGCAAACACATTTGCCCGCGGCGCAAAATCCATATGGTTGAGCTTTAGTAACGGCGTATTGCCAATGAGTTCGCGTATGTCGTTGATATAACCCATATTCCCTCCGTCACATTCGCGCGGCTGCAATGGCGCGGTCTAAATCAGCCACAATATCCTCTTTGCGCTCCAAGCCCACCGAAAGACGCGCAAGATTGTCTACGATGCCAACCTTTTCCCGTATTTCCTTCGGAATCGCCACATGTGTCATGCTGGCGGGATGGGTCAGGAGCGACTCTACGCCGCCCAGGCTTTCGCCCAAAGCGATCAGTTTTACGGAGCGGAAGAATGTAGGCGCGTCGTACCCGTCCTGGAGTACGAATGCGATCATGGCCCCGGGGCCGTCGGCCTGTTTTGCGTTGATTTCGTTATCCGGATAATACACGCGCTCCACAGCCGGATGGCTTCTTAAGTACTCCACCACGTAGCGGGCGTTTTCCACATGCCGGTCCATACGGATGCCCAGCGTCTTGATGCTGCGCACCAAAAGCCAGGAGTCATGCGGGGGCAATACCCCACCCGTCGCATTCTGGATATAGTGGAGGCGCTCCGCAAGCTCCGGCGTATTCACCACCGCCAGGCCCGCGATTAGATCGCTGTGGCCGCCCAGGTACTTGGTGGCGCTATGCAGCACGATATCCGCGCCAAGCGATATGGGGCGCTGCAGGTAGGGAGTCAAAAACGTATTGTCCACAATGGTCAAGGCGTTGTGGGCTTTGGCGATTTTTGCGACCGCCGCGAGGTCGGTCACCTCCAGAAGCGGATTGGTGGGACTTTCCGCGATCACGCCCTTTACTTCGGACGTAAAGGCCGCTTCCACCGCCGCAAGATCCCGTAAATCCACAATTTCATACGAAAGGCCGAACGGGCGGAAGATGCGGTCGAGCACGCGGAAAGTACCGCCGTATACGTTGCTGGAAAGCAGCAGCTTATCCCCAGACTGGAACAGGAAGAGTACCGCGGTCGTCGCCGCCATGCCGGACGCGAATGCGAACCCGGCCGCCCCGCCTTCGAGCTCCGCTATCAAAGCTTCGAGCGCGTCCCGCGTGGGGTTGGCGGTACGGGAATATTCGTATTTGCTGGTCAGTTCTCCTAAAGCTTTTTGCCGGTAGGTGGAAGTCTGGTAAATGGGCACGCTCACGGCGCCTGTCGCCGCGTCCCCGTCTATTCCTCCGTGTATGAGCAAAGTGTCCCAGAGTAAACCCATGACATATCCTCCATTCTTGCATATAAAAAGGCTGCATGCGCTTTCTTGCATGCAGCCTATCCTTTAGGCACATGTCAAATCAGGCACATGAAAGAAGTTCCCTGCGGTCGCGGGAACAGCAAGAACAGGTGCAGGCGCTGCACCCGGAAAATACGATGGCGTTTACACAGTCTTTTAAGCGCTTCATGTTTCGCCCCTTAATCACATATGAATAATATGGATTAGTATATGCACCCGGAATACGAACTGTCAATACTTTCTTGCAGAAAAAATAAAAAGTATTTTTCGTTGACAAACCGGGGGGACGCGCATATACTACACAACAAATCATATTTATCATATGGGATAAAAGTAGTTATATTTAGGGGGCGAAGCGATGATACGCAAGATGGTAAAAACAGCATGCTGCCGTTGTAGTTGTATGGCTGCGCTTTGCCGCCCTGCTTTTTCCTGTTGACGCAAATCGTATCCGTTATGGAAGGCCGGATACCTGCGCAAGAGGTACCCGGCCTTTTTGTATTATCTTTTAGAACCGGAGAAATGCAATGACAAAAAAATTGAAGCAGATTGCCATATACGGCAAGGGCGGGATCGGCAAATCCACCACCACCTCCAATATTACGGCGGCTTTGGCGGAAATGGGCTACAAGGTCATGCAGTTTGGCTGCGACCCAAAGGCCGACTCCACCAATACCCTGCGCGGCGGCAGTTATATCCCCACGGTGCTTGATCTTTTGCGCGAGCGCGGCAGCTTTGACGTACACGAGGCGATATTCGAAGGTTTTCGCGGGCTATATTGCGTGGAAGCAGGCGGCCCCGCGCCCGGCGTAGGCTGCGCCGGGCGCGGCATAACCACGGCGGTCTCCCTGTTCAAACAGCAGCGCATATTTGAAGAGCTGGACCTTGACTATGTGATCTACGACGTATTGGGCGATGTTGTCTGCGGCGGGTTTGCGGTACCCATCCGCGAGGGCATCGCGGAGCATGTGTTTACGGTTTCCTCCTCGGATTTCATGTCGATCTACGCGGCAAACAACCTTTTTAAGGGCATACAGAAATATTCCAAGACCGGCGGGGCGCTCTTAGGCGGCGTTATCGCCAACTCCATCAACAACCCGTTCCAGAAAAAGATACTCGACGATTTCGTGGAGCGCACAAAGACGCAGGTGATGCAGTATATCCCGCGCTCGCTTACGGTGACGCAGAGCGAGTTAAAGGGCAAGACCACAATTGAAGCGCAGCCGAATTCCGCGCAGGCGGAAATCTACCGGGAGCTCGCAAGAAAGATCGACGCGCACACGCAATCCACTGTCCCCTCCCCGCTGGAACCGCAAGAGCTCCGGGATTGGGCGGATCAATGGGCGGATCTTCTCGTTCGCATCGAAGCGGGCGAAGTGCCCGCGGACGCTTCGGGCATCTAGCCTTTACCCATATTACGGAAAGGAGAGTTTTCTATGGGCGCTGTCAATCTTCACGCGGCGGAGGTACAGATACGCGAGCTACGCTTGGGCTCTATCACAGGGTTTGAAGGCCCGGCCTCTGAACTGGTGCGCTGTGCGCACGCGGGGGGGCTAAAGGATCAGGCGCGTTCGTTTTCCCAATGCATGGGCTGCAGTTCCGGCAACGCCATCTGCCAGCTTTGCATGGTACAGGACGCCGCGGTGGTCAATCACGCGCCTGTGGGCTGCGCGGGGGATTTTTCCGGGTTCAATTTTGTGTACCGCGTGGGCCAAATGGAGCGGAACCTTCCGCCCGTAAACGGCCGGTATTTCAACACCAACATCGAAGAAAAGGATACCATATTCGGCGCCGCAGGCAAGCTTGCGGATACCATACGCCTTGCGTACGAACGCGTACATCCCAACGCGATATTCGTCACCACTTCCTGCGCCTCCGGTATCATCGGGGACGATGTGGAAAACGTGGTGAACGAACTGAGCGAAGAACTCGGCATCCCCGTCGTCGCCTGCTTCTGCGAGGGGTTTAAGTCTAAAATCTGGACGACGGGATTTGACAGCGCGTACCACGCCATCGCAAGGCGCATCGTGAAGCCCGCACAAAAGAAAACCAACCGCGTGAACATCATCAACTTCTGGGGCAGCAAGATATTCGATGTGCTTTTAAACCGCCTGGGCTATGAGGCGGACTATATCGTGCCGTTTTCCACGGTGAAACAATTGGAGCATATTTCCGAGGCTGCGGCCACCATACAGATTTGCCCGACGCTTGGGACCTATCTTGGCGCGGCATTGGAACAGGTGCACGGCGTGCCGGAGATCAAATCCCCGCCCGCGTACGGCATCGCGGGCACGGACAACTGGCTCCGCGAGCTTGGCGAGGTACTGGACAGGCGCGAAGAGGTGGAAAAAATCATTGAGGAGGAGTACGTGCGCGTACTGCCTCAATTGGAAGAATACCGCAAACAGCTTTCCGGGAAAACGGCCTACCTCACGGCGGGCGCGGCGCACGGGCACGCGCTGATCGCGGTGCTGCGCGAGCTTGGCATAGAGGTCAAGGGAGCCGCGATCTTCCACCATGACCCGCTCTACGACAACGGCGACCCGAAAAGCGACGCGCTTGCCCACACGGTGCGCACCTACGGAGACGTGAAGAGTTACAATGTCTGCAACAAGCAGGCATATGAGCTTGTAAATATCCTCTCCCGCGTGAAGCCCGACCTGATGATCGCCCGGCACGGCGGCATGACCATATGGGGCGCGAAGCTCGGCATCCCCACGCTGTTGATCGGCGACGAGCAGTTCGGCTTCGGTTACCAGGGCGTGCTCAATTACGCCGAACGCATATTGGAAGCGCTCGACAACTGCGAGTTCGTCACCAACCTTGCCCGCCACAGCTCCACTCCGTATACAAAATGGTGGATGGAGCAGGACCCGTACACATTCCTGGGAGGCAACGCCTATGTCAGCAAGTATTGAGCAGCCGCGCTTTTCCTGCGCGCTCGGCGCGCAGCAGTCCGTCGTCGCTATCCGCCGCGGCGCGCCCATCGTCCACGCCGGGCCGGGCTGCAGCTATAAGATACAGGGCTTCTTGGGCCAGGGTGAAGGGTATGCGGGTGGCAGCACCATCCCCTGCACCAACTTCAGCGAAAACGAGGTGGTGTACGGAGGCGAGGACCGGTTGCGCACGGTAATAGAAGGTGCGCTCAAGGTGATCGACGCCGATCTTTACGTGGTGCTCACCGGCTGTACGTCTGATATCGTGGGCGACGACGTGGGCATGGTAGTATCGGAGTTTGTTGAAAATGGCGCGCCCATCGTCTATGTGGAGACGGGCGGTTTTAAAAGCAACAATTACGTAGGCCATGAGGATGTGGTCAATGCCATCATCGATCAATACAGCGATAAGTTCGCCCGGCCGGACGCGGTGGACCCGAATCTGGTGAATGTGTTTTCAAGCGTACCCTACCAGGATCCGTACTGGGAGGGGAATTTTGAGGAACTCAAGCGCGTACTCGAAGGCATAGGCTTGAAGGTCAACATCCTATTCGGTCAGCATTCGGAAGGTGTACGTGAATGGCAGGCTATCCCCAAAGCCGCGTTGAACATCGTAGCCAACGCATGGGTGGGTCTGAATATTGCAAAGCATCTGGAAGAAAAGTATGCGACGCCCTACGTGCATTTTCCCTATCTGCCCATAGGCGGCATTGAAACCAGTTCCTTTTTGCGGCAGGTAGCCGAAAAGCTCGGGCTGAACGCAGAGAAGGTGGACCGCTTTATTGAAAAAGAAGAGGCCCGGTTTTACGCGCACCTGGAGCGTACGGCTGACTTTTTGCTGGAATTCCGCTACGGCCTGCCTAGAAGGTTCCACACGCTGCTGGACGCCGGGTATACTTTAGGGCTATCGAAATTCTTAGTCAACGAACTTGGCGTATTGCCCGGCCAGCTGTTTATTACGGACGGCACGCCCGAGGCGCATCAAGAGAGCGTACGCGAGGTGCTGCGCAGCGTATCCGACAGGCGCAGCGCGGAGGTAACCTTCAGCGCGGACGGCGGTTGGATTCAGGAGCAAATCCGGGCCGGGGAAAACAAGCACCGGGCGCTGATCTTGGGCAGCGGCTGGGAACGCGACCTTGCGACGGAATTGAAGGCCGATCTTCTGATTTTAAGCGTGCCAGTCACCTACCGCCTGATATTAAGCCGTGGCTATACCGGCTATAGTGGCGGATTGCGGTTGATTGAGGATATCTACGATCACGCGCTCGACACCTACCGATAAGGAGGACGCGATATGCCCCGCCTTGCGTTTGCCAGCAGCACCGGCTTGATGGTGGATGAACATTTCGGCCGCTGCGGGCGGTATGTGATCGTGGATATTGAGGAAAGCATATGGCGCACGGTGGAAACGCGTCTGCTGCCGCCGCCCAACGCGGCGGGGCATGCCAAGAGCGCGTTTGAGCGGGCGGCAGACCTGTTGTCCGACTGCGACGCGGTGTTTGCCGCAAAAATCGGCCCATATGCGGCGGAAATTCTAATCGGCCGTGGTATGAGAGTATTTGAAGCGCCGTATGCGCTTGAAGCAGTGATTGCAAATGCCGTGAAGACAATCGAATGGTAACGTTGCGCTGGCCTAATGCAATAAAAAGGGCTTTCGGTATACGCGAAAGCTCTTTTTACTTAATTAACTTATCTTATCGGCAACCTATATCCCATTTGCCAATCAGATAGGAGCGTGGGAAAACCACTACCGCTGTCAATCCCGGCACCAGCCTTACCATGCCGGGAAAAAAGCACTGATGCTAGACTCAGATGCACACGGCAACCTGCTGGATCCGGTCAATGCCAAAAGGGAGTTGACCGCCCCACTGCAATCAACTCCCCTTGTCCTTAGTCTAATGCTCCAGCCAAATTATTGACATAGAGTCTTTCCAGTACGGCATTTCTTGCCGTATAGTTGCGGTATTTACCGCAGGCTTTTTTGTCTGCCTTTTATGGCATACGCCACCCCCAATGCGCCCAGCAACAGGAGGATCATACCAATTCCAACGTCAGCATCGCCTGTCTTGGGCGGCATGGCGGACAGCGGCACGAGGTCGGCAATAACGGCAAAAGCTCCAAGGGTATTGACCCGCACCGTGAGTATTCCGTTGACGACCTTGCCGGTATAGGTCACAATACGTCCGGTCTCTTCGCTATACTGAAGGACCGTGAGCGTATCCCCTTCATAATCCAGGCCTACCTGGAAGGAGACCTGCATGGATCCAAAATTCTTTCCGGAAAGGATGAGCTGCTGCATGCCGACTACCGTATGGTTGAGCGCGGCTGCCGATAGCGCAGCGCCTGCCTTACTCGAACGGGGAAGGCTTGCTGCCTGCACTTTTGACCCGGAAGAGAAGCTTCCTTTGACCTCTACCTTGCTGCCGCCCAGCGGGATTCCACCGCCGGGGGACAATGTCTTCCGCTCCGAACCGGAACCGGCTTCGGGCTGTTCGGGCGTAACTGTGACAATCTGAATCTCCGCACGGTTTCTTACGCGCAGCCGCGGGATAAATGTACCCGCTCCGCTCGTATCCACCGTGATGGAGCCTAATCCGATGGCTTCGATCTTATCGCCTTTTTTCAGGTTATTAAGGCCCGGGTAATCCGGCGTGATATAGCCGTCGATGAATATGCGCGCGGTGCCGGTATCATCGGTCACAAGAATGGTTTCCAGGATGCCGTTTGCGTAGACAAGATCGGTGACCGTACCTGATACCTTCATCAGGTTTCCGGTATTGGCCGCGCTCATGGTGCCTGCCGCCGTTACTGTGGCGGGAACGATGGGGGGGCCTTCACCGACTTTTTCAATACGGCTGACTGCAAGCTGACGTTCCCCGTTGTAGGAACTTGTGACGCCTGTTACGCGTACCACGTCGCCTATCTTATAGTTGCCCGACACCGGGAAGAGGTTGATGCCGCGGGTACCGTCCTGGATGTAGATGCAGTCAAAGAAAGCGGTGCGTTGGTTGTAGCCGGAGGCGTTTGAGGTGACCGTGCCGCGGATGGTGAATTCCTTTCCTTCGGGCGCGGCGTGTACATCGGCAATGCTGCTGTTTTCCACAGGGTTTGTGCTCTGGACGATGTTTTGAAGTATGGTGAAGTTGCTGTATTCAGGCATTTCCCAGTTGTCCAATTCAATTTCAAAGTTGCTCATGAAAGCGGAGCCGGCGACGATAACGGTGGATGTTTTTCCGTTCCCATGCGTTACCGTTTCGGATGCGGCGACCATGTACCTGCCGTTGTACTTGGGGGTGCTCGCACCGCCGATGCCATCCTTGTCGTCGTCGGCGGAGTAGCTGGTTTCATGCCCGAACACCATCGCGCTCACATGGGAAGGAAGGGTTGTGACGGGATTGTCGGTTGCGTCCACGACGTGAACGGTGCTGCCGCCATAGTTGGAATACACCTGCTTATCCGCATTGACGCGGGCAAGGAAGGGGTTCTCCATATTGTAGGTGTTCAGATACAGACGCGGAGACTGGCCGCCGTTATTCACATCGTCCTTGATTTCGTCGTCGGTCAGGCGAAGCGAAGCGCCGATGGCCTTCAAAATACTGTTTTGCTGTGCCGCCATATGCTGATTTGCCGGCAGGGTATGGGGCGTATTGTCGGTATACTTCGTATAGCTTTCGTAGTAATCGCCCCAGCCGGTGAGGATAAGGGTGTTACCCTGCTCGGCAAATGCTTTCACAGCGGCAATTTCATCCGCGTCGTAGCTCTTGTACCCCAGTTTGAAGTTGCTGCCGTCGCGGCGGGTGGGCGGGGTCAATATCAGCATTTTGTACTTGGGATTTTGTGCGGCTGCAATGAGCGCTTCTTTGGTTTCAAGCTCCACAACGCGTATGCCGTACTCCACCGCCATGTTGGCGAAATTGCCCATGCTGTCCTTATAATTGCCCCTTACATACTCATTGTAGTGGCTTGCGTCGATGCCAATATACACAAGCTTTTCGCTTTCACGCACGTTAAGCTCAAGATTCTGGCTGAATTCCAGATCCTTGTCGCCAACGGTAATGACGGCAAGAACCGTAACGGTAACGCGTCCCGCAACCGTAAACGTATGCTCAAGGGAGTTCTCCAGCTGGCCCATGGAGGGAATCG
>JAEYCM010000015.1 GCA_023455425.1 Bacillota bacterium
TCAAAAGCTATCCTTGCTGGAGCGGGTGATGGGAATCGAACCCACGTGGCCAGCTTGGGAAGCTGGAGCTCTGCCATTGAGCTACACCCGCGCATGAGGATAGCGTTATTATTTTAATCTGCGGGTACCTATTTGTCAAGCATTATGCGGCTTTATGGCCGCTAAATGCGTCGGGAGGGGAAGGCGCGCAAAAGCGCGGGCGGGCCGCCGTTTGGCGTGGTATACTTTAGGGTAAAATAGGATGCTATGTCATTCTATATGGACAAAAGAAGGGGGCGTACCGATGGAAGCCAATCCCGTATCCGTACCAGCAGCCAGCGCCGAATACGAAAAGAAGATGCTCCGGCTTTCCCGCATCCGCACGTTTTTTATGTTTCTGATGGTGGCTGGGCTCTTCGTTGTCACAGTTTTTATGTTCTCGATGGGCGCGCAGCTCAACGGCATTCTGGTGCAGGCGGAAAGCACGTTTACGCAGCTCAACGGCATTGCGGCGGATATCAATTCCGCAAACTTGCCGCAGATGTTTCAGGAAATCAACGTGCTGGTGGAACAGGGCCAGGTTGCGGCTTCTTCCGCCGTCACCGGCGTGGAGGAAGCGGTGGGAACGCTTGACGAGCTGGATATTGAAACCCTGAACGAGAGCATTGCGGATCTGCACGCGGTCATTGAACCGCTGAGCAAATTTTTTGGACGCTAAAGCGTTATAATCGCCTGCGCCTCTGCGTATACTAACTGCAGGCGTCGGCCTGCAGATTCTTAAGCTACGCGCACGCCGGTCTAACAAGCGCGTACGTTGCAGGCGGACGCCGTCGAATAAAAAATGGAGCGGGGATATCCCCGCTTTCTTTTTTTGCGTTTTTCCAAATTCAGAAGCCGGTTACGCCGCTATTTGGGTTCGGATTTCGTGGCGCTGTAGGTTTCGGTGGTTGTGCCGTCCGCATCCTGCCTGGTAATGACAAAGGAAGAAACCGTGGTATCCTCCCGCTCGGTGCGGGTCGTAACGGCGGTGCGTTCTGTCGTCACCATGGCGTCGACGTCCAATTCCATGGTGACGGAGTGTTCCGCCACCACGTTATCTATGCGGCTGTATGAGGAGACGGTGTACACGATTCCTTCCGCGTTGGAGAGAGTGATCCCGCAATCGGAATAGGCGGGATCGCCCGTTGTGCCTAAAAAGTCAAAAAAGGCCGCGGAGAGCATTTCGCTTCCCGGGTCTTTTGAAACATTGCCTATGGTGACGGTATTGGTGTGAAGCGCCGCAAGGGTTTCTCGCGCAATCTTTACGTTTTCTTCATCCTGTAAAAACACCGCGCCCGCTTCATATAGAATTTTTGCCGCGGCTGCCGCACCCTCCTGCGCGGCGGTAAGCGTTGCGCCGGGCCCGATGGGGATCGTCTCCCGCTCCACGGGGATGTATTCTTCCGTAATGACAGAGTCCTCGTCTATAATAACGATTTCGTCGTCCTCGGGCGCGGGCACGGCCTTGGACGCGTTTCCCGCCTTGGCGCCTGTTAAAAGGGTTTGGGCGCCAATTTGCCCGGCGCTATCGTTGCTGATAATATCTTTTGCAGCGAAAAGGCCGATACCAAACAGCAAAACAAGCCCAGCGCACATGGAAACCAATTTGGTGAACTGTTTCATTGCGTATCGCCTCACTTACCTTTCATTTTGGTAAACTCAGCATATCACTTCAAAGCTTCAATTCGCCCTCAGGCGGGTCTCATTTCGGTCTTATTTTGCGGATATTCCTTTCCATATATAAGTGTTACTGACGATTATTTCGCGGAAGCATACGTCTGGATTTCGCGCAGCCGTTCTACAATAGGCAAGTGCTGCGTGCAAAGCCCTTCACACTGCCCGCAGGCAATGCAGTCAAACGCGGCGTCCGGCTTGAGCGCCCAGTGGTTGTTCAAACGGATGGTTGGATTCCGGTCGGTCAGGATCTTTTGATTGTACGCATCCATGAATTTGGGGATGGGGATGCCTGCAGGGCAGCTGTCGCAATAGCCGCAGCCCGTACATAGCGCGTTTTCACCGCCGCCGGATGCGGGCAGCTGCGCGGTCTGCACGTCCGCGGGCTGCTCCCTAAGCCCCTCCACCGCAAACAGCGCCTCATCCACCTGTGTCTTGGTGGCGATACCATTGAGGGCGATGGAAACCTCCCGGTGCCCCGCTACAAAGCGCAGCGCGGCCTGCGCCGCGTTATACGGCGTCCCTTCTGTCAGGTAGGAGAACAGCTGCGGGCTGGCAGGAATCACGCCGCCGCCCAGCGGATTCATGACCACCACGCCCATATTGTGTTGGTGCGCCGCAACAAGCCCGCTCATGCGGTAGCGGTAATTGAGCGCGTTGTAGCCGACAAGCATGCCCTCAAACAGCTCTTCGCCGATCACCTGCGCCAAGTCGTTTCCCGGCATGTGGGAGGAAAACACGATATGGCGGATCATGCCCTGCTCCTTCGCCTTGAGAAAGTACCCGTAGAGCGCGTCGCACTGCTTGCGGTATTGGGAAAGCGAGAGCATGCACCAGAGATGGTAGAAATCGATCGTGTCCACCTGAAGGCGTTTGAGGCTGGTTTCCAGCCTGCGGAAAAATCCCGCTTCCGTCGCCGGGTTATCGAGCTGGTAGAAATTCGTCTTGGTACTGACATAGTAGCTCTCACGGGGCAGCGCGCTCAACGCCAGCCCCATGATGGTTTCGCTTTTATCGTCGCAATAGGCGGGCGCGGTATCGAAATAATTGATGCCCTTTTCATGCGCATAGCGGACAACTTCGGCGCACGCTTCCAGATTGCCGTTCTTCACGTCTTCGTCCAAAAAACGCATGCCGCCAAAGCCAATGGCAGACACGCGGCATCCGGTCGTTCCGTATTCTTTATAGTACATGGTTCGCCTCCCGCAACGGTTTGCTTTTTGATGGGTATGGGTTATAATAAGTCTAGCATATGCCTGTGCATAAGAAAAGGCCGGGGCGGCGCAGAACAAACGTTTGGCAGCTTTTCAAGCGGGCATACTCCGGATAGAATTTTACGTCGCACAGGGAGGTACGTGTATTTTGGATCCTGCCGTACTGTTTAAACTTTCTTACGGGCTGTATGTCATCGGCGTGATGGATGGCGATACGCCGCAGGGTTGCATCGTGAATACGGTATTCCAGGTTACCGCGGAAGGCATGCTGGCTGTCAGCATGAGCAAGAATAACCATACGCACAAGCTCATGCAGGAAACGGGAAAATTCTCCGTCTCCATCCTGACGGAAGCGACGCCCGCTAAAACGATCGGCAGGTTTGGATATTCTTCCGGCGCAAACGTGCATAAGTTTGACGGGCTGGAGTACACCTTGCACGATGGCCTTCCCATGCTCAAGGCGGAATGTGCAGGGTACCTGTTCTGCAATATCGTAGGCAGGCATGAAACAGACACACATACCGTATTCTTTGCCATGGTGTACGATGGCTGTATGGATGAGAACTGTGCCGTCCAGGGCTTCCCTGTAATGACCTATGACTATTACCATAAGGTCATTAAGGCAAAAGCGCCCAAAAACGCGCCGACCTATCAGGCGGCTGCGAACCAGTAATATATCTGCGGGGCGGATACGCCCTGCGGGCTATAGCATAGATGGCGTTGACAAAAGCAATGGCGCTGCGTTCCTTATCAAGAGAGCCGGTGGCTGGTGTGAACCGGCAAGGTGCGCGCCTGTCCACTTTTTGAGCTGTTGGCAGAAACGCCAAAGGGTATGCCCTTTATCGCATGATTGAGCGGCCGGAAAACCGGCAATTTGGGTGGCAACGCGGAAAGTTTTTTCGTCCCAATCGCAATGCAAACTTTGCATTGGATTCGGGGCGTTTTTTATGAAAAAGAACAAGGCGCAGCGCGCAAAAAGGAGAAGGACAATGCTGGATATCAAGTTCGTACGGGCAAATCCGGAAGCAGTCGGGGAAAATCTCAAAAAGAAGTTTCAGGAACATAAGCTCCCCCTGCTGGAGGAGGTTTTGGAGCTGGACCGGGAATACCGGGACGTCAAGGTGCGGTGCGACGGCTTACGAAACCAGCGCAACGTATTGAGCAAGCAGATTGGCGGCCTCATGGCCAAGGGCGAACGGGAGGAAGCCGAGCGCGTCAAGGCGAACGTTTCTGCCATTGGGCAGGAACTCACCGACCTTGGCGTGCGGGAAGGGGAGCTGGAACAGGCCATCCGGGAACGGATGCTCGTACTCCCCAACATCATCGACCCGAGTGTGCCCATCGGAAAGGACGACAGTGAAAACGTGGAACTCGAGCGCTTTGGCGAGCCCAAAGCCCCGGCGTTTGAAGTGCCCTATCATATTGATATCATGGAGCGCTTAAACGGCGTGGATTTGGAGAGCGCGCGCAAAACCAGCGGCAACGGCTTTTACTATTTCAAAGGCGATATCGCGCGGCTGCACTCCGGCATTTTGTCGTATGCGCGGGACTTCATGATCGACAAAGGCTTTACCTACTGCATCCCGCCCTTTATGATCCGCAGCAATGTGGTAACGGGCGTCATGAGCTTTTCTGAAATGGAAAACATGATGTACAAGATCGAAGGGGAAGACCTTTACCTTATCGGTACCAGCGAGCATTCCATGATCGGCAAGTTCATCGACACCACGCTCGAAGAGGGCGAGCTCCCGCAGACGCTCACCAGTTATTCTCCCTGCTTCCGTAAGGAAGTGGGCGCGCACGGCATTGAGGAGCGCGGCGTCTACCGCATCCACCAGTTCGAAAAGCAGGAGATGATCGTCATCTGCAAGCCGGAGGAAAGCGCCGCGTGGTTTAAAAAGCTGTATGAATATACGGTGGAATTCTTCCGGACGCTGGATATCCCGGTGCGCACGCTGGAATGCTGCTCGGGCGACCTTGCGGATCTCAAGGTAAAGAGCGTGGACGTGGAAGCCTGGTCCCCCCGGCAGAAAAAGTATTTTGAGGTGGGCAGCTGCTCCAACCTTGGCGACGCGCAGGCGCGCCGTTTGGGCATCCGCGTCAAAAACAAGGAGGAAGGCAACTACTTTGCGCACACGCTCAACAATACCGTCGTCGCGCCGCCGCGCATGCTGATCGCGTTCCTCGAAAACAATTTGAATGAAGATGGCACTGTGAATATCCCTGCCCCGCTTCGGATGTACATGGGAGGCAAGACGGTAATTTCTTGAGATAGGATGCAAAATAAAAAAAGGCGGGCGCAAGCCCGCCTTTGCGTGTTAATTCAAGGTATCGGCGCTTTAGCGGTACGTCTCGGATATTAGGGCATGAGGGCCGTCGCAACAGTTTTCTTGCTTTGGGGAACAAACCCTTTCCTTAGGAACGTCCCCATCCAGGGGGCGCGGGGGGACGTAGCTAAGCGCCGCCTGTGGCGGAAGAAGCGAAGTGCAGTTCCAGTGAGCAAGGAAGTATTGGGAGCGGCTTGCCGCGATGTAATACGACCATTGCGAACTGTGGGCCGTAAGGCGAAGCCCTCCCGCTATTAAATAAAATAATTTATCGTCGCCGCTGCAGGCGGCGATACCTTAAGAATTTCTAAGGCAGCTAACTTTCCAAAAGCCTGATCGCTTCTTCAAGCTCCACTACCTTGGCGTACCGGTTGTTCCAAATTTTGAAATTGTAATACTCGCACAGCTTTTCACCGGATAAATATTCATTATCAAACGTGGTGTTCGTCCCTTCCGGAATGATAACGTTATATTCATGATCGAACGCGCTTCTGATCGTGGCGTCGATGCAGTACTCCGTCTGGAGGCCCGTGAGCACGATGGTATCTACCCGCTTGCTGTCCAGATAAGGTTTGAGGTCGGTTTTGTGGAACGCGCTGTTGTAGCGTTTGTCCACAATGAATTCGCCTTCCTGGGGCGCAACCGCCTCATAGATCTGCCAGCTGTCCGTGCCGTATTCAAATTCCGTGCCGGGTCCGTCGTCGTGGCGGACATACACGACTTCTTTGTGATGGCCCCTTGCGGTATTAACAAGCCTCCGGATGTTTGCAATCACCTGCTGCTCCTGGTAAGGATGTTCCCGGATCAGCGCGTTTTGAACGTCCACCACCAATAAAACGATGTTGCCCATACTTTATTCCTTTCATGAAAATGAAACGTTGTTTTCATTTCTTTTGCACACTATTTCAGAAGAACCTTGTAGATGCATTTCCGGCGGTCGCCCTTTTTGTACATTTCGTTGTGCGGGGGAAGGTCGGCTATGGTTTCAAGCACCCCGCCCACGTATTCGCACGTCTTGCGGGAGGCGATGTTTTCCGGGTTGCACGTGATATGGAGGTATTCCATTTTGTGCAGCTTTGCAAGCTCAAACAGCAGCAAGCAGGCCTTGCCTGCATAGTGGTGGCCCCGGTATTCTTCCTTTACGGAATAGCCGATATTGCCGCCATAATATACATTTTCGGTGTGGCCGATGCGCAGGTCGCATCGGCCCATGGCCTTGCCCGTACGCGCCGAGCAAATGTCAAAATAGTAGGAAGGAACATATCCTTTTTCCGAATCCGCCGGGGCGGTTTTCGTCAGGCGCAGGATGATTTCGTCGTTGCGCAGGAACTTCGTATCATAAAACATATCCGCTCCCCCTTACATGAATATCTGAAAGGCTCCGTTCCTCTTACAATTTGGAATACGGAGCCCTGACGATACGACGCATGTGGACAGCGCTTTATTCGATAACGTTTGCACCCATATAGGACACGAGCACCCTGGGGATCTTCACGGAGCCATCCGCCTGCTGGTAGTTTTCCAATATCGCTGCCACGGTACGCCCCACCGCCACGCCGGAACCGTTGAGCGTATGCACAAGTTCGGGCTTGCTTTTTGCGTCCCTGCGGAAACGGATGTTGGCGCGGCGCGCCTGAAAATCCTCAAAATTGGAGCAGGAGCTGATCTCCACATACCGGCCGTAGCTTGGCATCCACACTTCAATGTCGTATGTCTTCGCGGAAGAGAAGCCAAGGTCGCCGGTAGTTAGCGCCACCACGCGGTAGGGGATATTTAGCCGCTGCAGTACAAGCTCCGCGTCCAGCGTAAGTTTCTCCAGTTCTTCATAGGAGTCTTCCGGTTTGGTGAATTTTACAAGCTCCACCTTGTTGAACTGGTGCTGGCGGATCAAGCCTCTTGTATCCCGCCCGGCGCTGCCCGCTTCCGCACGGAAACATGCGCTGTACGCGCAGTATTTGATGGGAAGCTCCGCGGCGCTGAGGATGGTATCCCGGAACATATTGGTCACAGGCACTTCCGCGGTGGGAATGAGGAAATACTCCGTACCCGCAACCTTGAAGGCGTCCTCCTCAAACTTGGGGAGCTGGCCCGTGCCCGTCATGCTCGCGCGGTTGACCATGAACGGCGGAAAAATTTCGGTATAGCCGCTTTCGCAGGTGTGCGTATCCAGATAAAAATTGATGACCGCACGCTCCAAACGCGCCCCCAGCCCTTTATAAAAGGTAAAGCGCGCGCCGGTCACCTTGCCCGCTGTGGCGGGGTCCAGGATTTTTAACTGTTCGCCCAATTCCCAATGCGGCTTGGGCTCAAAGTAAAATTTCGGAGGCTCCCCATATTTGCGCACCTCCACGTTTTCGCTTTCATCGGCGCCCACCGGTACGCTTTCATGCGGGATGTTGGGGATGGAATAGAGGAACGCTTCTGTCTTTTCATCAAGCGCGGCGATCTCGGCGTCCAGTTCCTTGATGCGGGCGGCGGCCTCTTTCATTTCTTCCATCAGCGCGTCGGGGCTTTCCCCCGCGCGCTTTAACTGCGGAATCTGCGCGCTTACAGCATTGCGGCGGGCTTTTAAGGCTTCCGCTTCCACCATCAGCTTTCTTCTTGCGGCGTCCGCTTCCAAAAAGGCGGACACGTCCGCGCCTTTATTGCGCCTGTTCGCCATGGCGGTCAAAAGCGCTTCGGGGTTTTCGCGGACCCGTTTGATATCCACCATGGAGGTTCCCCCTTATGTAAGCAGATTGTATGCGGAAAGAGTGCGGCGGGGTACGTTGCTTTTCTTTCGCGAATGTGAAAATAAGATCCCGTTCCTCTTACATTTGTTCCGGTGCCGCGAGTCCCACCAGGAACAAGCCGGTAGAAATTACGCTCTTTGCGGCGGCGGTCAAAGCAAGCCGCGCTTTTTGCACCTGTTCCTCTTCGCCGATGATGCGCTGCTCATAATAGAACTTATTGTATGCCTGGCATACGGCGACGACGGCGCGGGAAACGAGATACGGCTCGTACTTTTGCGCGGCGTCGCGCACGGCGCGGGGGAAAGCGCCCATGGCGCGGATGACGCGCATGGCGTCTTCATCGGCAAGCAGGCTGTAATCAAGCTCTTCCGGAATATCGGCAACGTCAGCCTTGCGCAATACCGCGCAGCAGCGCGCGTGGGTGTACTGCACATAGGGGCCGGTCTCGCCTTCAAAGTTAAGGGCCTTATCCCAGCTGAACACCACGTCCTTGATGCGGTTGTTGTAGAGCGCGTTCCAGACGACGGCGCCTACGCCCACCTGGCGGGCGACAGCTGGCTTGTCCGAAAGGCTGGGGCTTTTTTCGGTGATGATCTCCAGCGTCTTCTCAATGGCTGCGTTCAAAACATCTTCCAGGAAAAGCACCTTGCCGCGACGCGTGGAAAGCGTGCCGTCCACCAGGCTGACCATGCCGAACGAGACGTGCACAAGGTCCTTTGCCCAGGGGTAGCCCATGAGCTCCACCACCTTGAACCATTGCCGAAAATGCAGGTCCTGCTGGTAGGCCACCACATACAGACATTTTGCAAAATCGTAGGTGTCCTTGCGGTAAAGCGCCGCTGCGATATCGCGCGTGGCGTAAAGGGTCGCGCCGTCGGACCTGAGCACGATGCAGGGCGGCATGCTGTACTCCGAAAGGTCCACCAGGTACGCGCCCTGGTCTAGCTTTAAAAGGCTGCGTTCCTCCAGTTCCTCGATGACGCGGCTCATTTTATCGTTGTAAAAGCTTTCGCCCGCGTAGCTGTCAAACGCGATGCCTAATAGGTCGTAGACCCGACCCACTTCCTTGAGCGTAAGCGCCTTGAACCATTCGAAGAGGGAGAGCGCTTCCTCGTCGCTGTCCTCAATGCGCTTGAACCAGGCGCGGGCTTCGTCGTTGAGCCGGTCGTCCTTTTCCGCTTCATCGTGGAATTTTACATAAAGGTCCAATAGCGCCCGGATGGATTCCTGCTCCACCTGCGCGCGGTTGCCCCAGCGCTTGTAGGCGACGATCAACTTGCCGAACTGCGTGCCCCAATCGCCCAGGTGGTTGATGCCCACGCAATTGTAACCGAGATGTTGGTAGATACGGTAAAGCGAATGGCCGATCACGGTGGAACTTAAGTGGCCGATATGGAACGGCTTTGCGATGTTGATGGAAGAATAGTCAATGCAGATGTTGCGTTCCGCACCCTCCGTGCTGCCGCCGTAGTTCTCATGCTGCTCGCGCACGGCGTCTAAGACCGCTCTTGCATATGCTTCGGGCTTGATGAAGAAATTGATATATCCGCCCACGGCCTCAGTCCGCGCCACAAAGGAGGGAAGCGGAAGCTTTTCACACAGCTCGCAGGCGATTGCCGGCGGCGCTTTTCGTAAGGCTTTGGAAAGCTTGAAACAGGGAAAGGCAAAGTCTCCCATGCCGCTTTCGGGGGGGATTTCAATCATACTCTCCAGTTGTTGCGCGTCCATGCCGCTGCACGCGGCCAGCGCTTCCGAGAGCTTTTGGGGAAAATCCATTTTGGACGCTACCTCTCACTCTAAAAAATCGTATCCTATAGTATAGCAGATGATGGGCAAAAGCGCAAAAAATACGGGAAAAATGCGATAAAGCAAAGCTTTTTTACATAATTCGGCAATATTCGATTTGCGCTGGAATCCACAGTGTGATATGCTAAAAGTGTAACAAAGACTATGAACATTCAATCGTGTGAAATAAATCCGGTTTATCTTGCATCATATGGTATGTTATGTATACCAGATATGATATAATATATTTCGAAAACGGATAGCAAGGAACAACTGGCAGGATGCATGCTGCGAAAGGGTGATTTATTTTGGAAACGAAAGTTACGCCCGTCAATCTTATGGAATCTCTGGTGGAAAGCAAGCTAGAGGAACTGATGAAACAGGAAAACATGTGCTGCTGCGAACAGTGCCGGATGGACGTCATGGCAATGGCGCTCAATAACCTCCCCGCCAAGTACACCAGCAGCCTGAGCGGGGATATTTTCACGCGTTTTCACGCAATGAGCACGCAGTTTCAGGCGGATATTACCGCTGCCGTTCTCAAGGCCATTGCCGCCGTGCGCAGCAATCCGCGCCATCCATAAGGGATCGCTCTCGTCTAGGGCATAATCCGCAAGTAGACCGAAATACAATATCCCCGCAGGAAGTCCTGCGGGGTATTTTTATGTATTTTGCCTATATGGTTATGGGGTGGCAGTGGGCTTGGGCGTATCCTGGGGCGTGGGGAACGTGCCCTCCTCGGGGACGGGTGTCATAAGCGCCGCCGCTTCTTCGGCGGTGATAAACGTGGCGTCGGTCTCCTTCATATAGCGCTGCAGCGTGCCGTTGTAAACGACATGGAGATATCCGTCCATAGAGCGCAGAACCTTAATGAGCTCACCCTCCTTGAGTTTCACCTCGGAAAGGTCGGTTTCGGAGAGGGATTTATACAGCTGCGCTTCGGGTACGGAGACCTTTGCCCAGCGCATGTTGTGCGGCCGGGGCGGTTCGCCCAATGTAACGAGATCCTCCTTGATATAAGCGGTCAGGCCTTCATAGTGCACCATGTACCATCCATCCTGAAGGGACATGACGTCAAACGCCACGTTCTGCCCCAGGATATCCAGCACATCCGCCGTGGTGGAAGGTTCCGTGCGCAGGTTCACGCCCTCGCCGTTGCAGTATCCCTTGGCGGGGAATGTGACCGGCGTAGGAGCGGGTACCGGCGTATAAGCCGGGGCTGCGACGGCTGCCGAAGACGGGGATGCGGGCGTTTGAACAGGAGAAGGCGTAGGTCCCTCCACAGAGGCGGCGGGCTTGCAGCCAAAGGCCGCAAACAGGAGCAACAGAACCAGTATCAGGCAAGCAGTCTTTTTCACGTGTTCCACTCCTTAGAATTAGTATGCTTTTGTGAAAAGCTTGGCTTCTATCAATCATCATACCCTTTTCTGTTAAAATAATACAGACCGCTGTTGCATCATTTTTGCAAAAAATGCCGTATGGAGACGGGGCGCGTAAGGGCGCGCGGGACGTTACGAAAATCTCGGGTTTTCCGGCCTGCGCGGGCTTGTCCGGGCGGGACATTTGCGGTATAGTGGGGAAAGGAATTTCAGGAGGAAGACATGGCGGAATACAGCGTGTTTGATATCATCGGCCCCAGGATGACGGGGCCTAGTAGTTCCCATACGGCGGGCGCGTGCCGTCTTGCCAACACGGCCCGGCGCATTGCCGGGGAGGATATTTCGGCCGTAACGTTTACGCTCTATGGCTCGTTCGCCAAGACAGGGGCCGGTCATGGAACGGATAAAGCGCTCATCGCGGGCGTCCTGGGCATGCAGCCCGACGATCCGGGCATTATAAACGCATATGAGACGGCGGAACAATCCGGCGTTGACGTTTCCTTTTCTTACAGCGAGGAAACCATGCACCACCCGAATACGGTTCGCATCCGCATCACGGGAAAAGGCGGCAATACGACCGAGGTGGTGGGCGAATCCATCGGCGGCGGCAACATCCGCATTGTGGAGATCAACGGGCTCGATGTGGAACTCACAGGCGATTACCCCACGCTCATCATCCAGTATCAGGATGTGCCGGGCGTTGTGGCGGTGGTGACGCATGTGCTGGCCCAGCACCATATCAACATTGCGTTCATGCGCGTGTTCCGCCATGGAAAGGGCGCGGATGCGTATATGATCATTGAGACCGATCAGGCGGTGGACGCTTCCACCCACAGTCTGATTATGGGTCTTTCGGACGGCATTACGGCTGTGTACGCCGTGTAAGGAGGCGAATATGGTAGAGTTTCGCTCCGGCGCAGAACTTCTTTCTGTTTGTAAAGCGCAGGGCATTTCCATTGCGGAGGCCATGCAGTTGCGGGAAGAGCATAGAAGCGAGCTTGGCCGCTCCCACATCCGCAAGGAGATGAAAAAGAGCCTTGCGGTCATGCAAGAGGGCGTTGCGCGCGGGCTTCGCGGGAACGTCCGCTCGTTAAGCGGGCTTTCGGGCGGGGATGCGGCCCGGCTGGATCAATATGCGCCCAATTCCCTGTTGGGCGCGGACGCCGCACATGCAGCAGCAGCAGCAATGGCGGTGGTGGAGGTGAACGCCTCCATGGGCCGCATCGTCGCGGCGCCTACGGCGGGCGCTTCGGGCATATTGCCGGGCGTGCTCATAGGGCTTAGTGAAAAGCGCGGTTGGGAGGAGGAGGCGCTCGTTGACGCGCTGTTTACCGCGGGGGCGGTCGGCATGCTGATCGCCAGCCACGCCACCATTGCGGGAGCAGACGGCGGCTGTCAGGCGGAAACGGGCTCCGGGGCGGCGATGGCCGCCGCGGCGCTTGTGGAGCTAGGTGGCGGTACGCCGGAAATGGCGCTCCATGCCGCGGCAATCTCGCTCAAAAACGTGCTGGGCCTTGTGTGTGACCCTGTGGGGGGATTGGTGGAATGTCCCTGCATCAAGCGCAACGCGATCGGCGCGGTCAACGCGCTTCTTAGCGCGGATCTTGCGCTTGCGGGCATTGTATCCCACATCCCGTTTGACGAGGTGGTGGACGCGATGCGGGCGGTGGGTGCCGTGATGCGGCCGGAACTGAAGGAAACCGCTTTAGGCGGGCTTGCGGGCACGCCTACGGGCCGGGAAATGGCCGCGCGCCTGCGCGAAGGCAAAAGCCTGGAAGGTTTCTAAAGAATGGCCGGGTTGCAAGCCGATTAGGAGACGTTAACCAGTATTTCTATATAGATGAAAAAACCGTGCCGATGGTTGCAGCCACCGGCACGGTTTTTAAATTTTTCAGAGTTCTTCTTCAAGCGACATAATCAGCGGCACTACCTGCTTCTTGCGGGACAATACGCCCGGCAGGAACACCGCGTCCTCCGTCTGCTCCAGCGAATAGGCTTTAAAGAAAATATCCCTGCGCCCGCCCGCAAGCAGCGCGAGCGAACCGCCCAAATGCAGATTGGTCACCAGCAGGATGAGGAGGTTCAGGCCGTTCTTGCTGCACTGGTATTCCATGCGTTCCATTAGCTCCGGCATGAGGTCGGCAAGGCTTTCGGATTCAATGGAATACACCTGGGCGATGCCGATGCGGTACTTGGATACTTTAAACTCCTTCAAGTCTCCCGTGATGATTTCGTCCGGCTTCTTGCCGCGCAGGTTAGACCCGGCGTTGATGATTTTTTTCGCGAGATCGTCGATCACAACATCTGCAATGGGCGCAAGCCGTTGTGCGGTCCTAATATCCTGTGGGGTGCAGGTGGGGGAATTGAAGCTGAGCGTGTCTGAAAGGATGGCGGAAAGCAGGAGCCCCGCCGTGTCCTGGGGAATGGGGACGCTTCCCGCTTCATACAGGGACGCAATGATGGTCGCGGTGCTGCCCACCGGCTCGTTTTTCATTAGAATTGGATTGTTGGTCTCGATATCCCCCAGACGGTGGTGGTCGATAATCTCGAGAATTTCCGCCTCCTCAATGCCCGGGGCGGTTTGGCTTCGCTCGTTGTGGTCCACCAATATGGCCTGCTTGCGGTTTTTGGAAAGCAGATGGTAGCGGGAAATCATGCCGGTGACGCGGCCTTCTCCATCCAGCACCGGGTAGTTGCGGTAACGGGTCTTGGTCATGCGCTCCTTCACGTCGTCTTTAAACTCATCCTGCCGCACTGTTACAAGATGATCTTTAGACATCACGAACGAAACGGGTATGCTTTGCTTTAGCCGCATGGCCGCGATAAACGTATCGTGCGCGGTCACCATCATATCGCACCCGCGTGCCTTGGCGTAGGCAATATCCACGCCCGCGGGCAAAAGCCCGCAGGTGCACACGATGAGTTGCGCGCCGCCCGCCGCGGCCTCGCGGATGTTTTCCGGAATATTCGCAATGACGATATCGCCGGCGCATAAATACGAGCGCACCCGGGTGTGTTCCTGGGCGGCAATGATGAGGCGGCCGGTTGTGAGGCGGTTGGAAGAGTCGCCCAAAAGCAGCGCCGCCTCGAGCGTTTCCACAATGTTGGCGTATGTTGCGCCGCTCACGGAGAGCAGCGTATCGTTGACGGTTTCCATAAAGTTGCGCGTGATGTCCGAAAGCGTGGCAATGCCCAAAAGCTGCCGGTCTTCATCCACAACGGCGAGCGTCTTGCGCTTGTGCTGCTGCATGAGTTCCCACGCGGTCCGCACGGAGGAGGACGGGGAAACGCATACAGCCTCGTCGGTCAGCAGGTCTCTCACCTGCGTGCGGATGGTATCGAGCGTTTCAGGCTCCTCCACATGGAAATACTGCAGAATGAATTTTGTTTCATTGTTCAACGGCCCAAGTTTGACGGCAACCGCGTCCACATCCCGCGCTTGCTTGAGCCTTGCGTAGGCGAGGGAAGAGCAGATGGTGTCGCTGTCGGGGTTCCTGTGGCCGAATATATAGACTTTGCTCATACTGCTCCTTACCGGGGGCTGAATTTGTGCATCCACTATATCATGCCGGAGCGTCATTGGAAAGGGATGTATCATGCAGAACAACTAATAAGCGGCGCAAATAAAAGCGCCGCTTATCACGATAGCCGTGTGATTTCGGGATCAGGCTTATGAATCGTCGTTGTCTTCTTCAGATACATTGGTGATCGGCTCACGGTACGCGTCATAAAAGCTCTGCAACTGCCCGTCCGCGTAGAGCAGCTTTTCAGTATGCTTTACGGCCGGGAGCGCGCCAAGGGAGGTGAGCTTTGCCTGAGAGGCCGGGTCCAGCAAAAGCTGCAAAACGGCCTGCCCATGGTCAAGATACCCGCCCGAAGCGTTTTTGTCCACGCCCAGGTACTGCACAAGGTCGGTATATCCGCCCAGCGGCATGGCGTCAAACGTAAAGCCGCCGGTGGCCATCTTGCGCGTCAGGTCCCCGAACGCCCGCGCGTCTCCGATGAGAAACGGAACCTGCCCTGCCTTAAAATCCCCGTCCTGCGCAAGCGGGCCTTTGAGCCACAGGCGTTTGGCAATGTGTTCAGGCGCGCAGACCGCACCGTAGCGGCCGGTGGAGCGCGCGTTCATGGCCGCCTGCAGCGTTTCCCTTAAAACCTCCGGGTCGTTTGACTCCGGCCACGCTAGGCCCAGTTCCTGTACCAATACGGTATTGCCCAGCAGAAAATAGCCGCTGTACAAAAACGGCAGGGCGCGCGGCGTATTGTCATTTGTAAGCGGCGCGAGGTCGCCCGCAAACGCAGGCGTGGAAATGGAAAGCGGCGCAAGCTCGTCTAAGTCCAGCCCGCCTGCGGGGAACGACCACAGGTGCGGCCGTTCCCCGCGCGAGAGGCGCTCCGCTACAGCCTCGGGGGTAAGGCCCAGCACCTCGATATAAATCCCCTTATGCGCACGTTCGTACTTGGCGGCGATGCTTTCAATATAGGCGGTGATGCTGCCCTGCGCGGGCTTGAAGCCCACCACATGCCAGAGCGTGATGACTCCGCTCCAATCCTCCCGTGTGCCCGCCAGCCACTCCTTATAATAATCATGGCCGAGCGCCTGCAGCAGCCTTGGCGGGGCAAGCGCCAAAAAAGCGATGAGCACCACTGCCACAATGACGCGCAGCGTGATGACGGTACCCTTTAACATGCGTCCCCCAATCCCGCCATAAAAGCGGACATGAATGGAATAGGCCTCATGGTCGGAAAATTCCCTGCAAAGCTTTCTGAAACAAAGGCTCTATCGCTTCCTCTGTTCCCATGAAGTCCTGCAAGGAATTTTCATATCCGTTTCCTATTCACTATTCATGCGCCGCGTCATTTAGAGCAACTTTCTCAAATCCAGTCGGTGTGTATGCGGATCTTTTCCCGTCTCGTGTTGCCTCATCCGCGCAGCGTAGCGCTGCTATGTGGGGCTTCTTCCGCTTAGCGGGGCGGCAAATTTCTTGCACATTCACTCGCTGTTTTTTCGTCAGTTGCTCGATCACGTCAGGCGTACGACCATCACCGTCATATCGTCCTCCGCGCCATGGTCGCGTGCGGCGTACAGCAGCGCGCGCGCCGCATCCTCACAGGTGTTGGCAGCGCCCACGCAGGAAATGATCTCTGCTTCCGTATCCTCGGCCAAAGCGTCGAGCGCGCCGTCGGTCAACAGCACCACGGCGTCGTTTCGCCGCAGCGTTGCGGTATGTACGGCGGGGGCGGCCTCGTCCAATATTCCTGCGGGCAGCGCTTCCGCGTATACGGTATGCACGCGTCCTTCGCGCAGCACAAAGCTTGGCTGCGCGCCGAATTTGATGAATTCCGTTTCTCCCGTTGAAAGGTCGATGTGGAGCGCGTCCACAGTCGCGTACATCTCCGCCTCATTTTGCTGCATCAGCAGGCGGTTGACGCATTCGAGCGCGGCGTCCCGCTCAAAGCCCGCCTGGTAGAGGCGCAGCAGAAGCGAAAGCGTGCGCGCGCTTTCCTCCCTTGCCGCAGGGCCGCTCCCCATTCCATCCGAAAGCGCGAAAAGCGCCCGGCCGTTGGGCAGCCGCGCTTCCGCCGTGCTGTCCCCGCTGACGGAGCTTTGATGCATG
The DNA here is from genome assembly GCA_023455425.1 of Bacillota bacterium. GTDB lineage: Bacteria > Bacillota > Clostridia > Christensenellales > CAG-138 > JAEYLA01. The sequence continues at coordinate 16,748 of JAEYCM010000015.1, forward strand.
GGCAGCGTTGCCGCCGCCATGCCGGCCTTGAGCTTTCGCGCCTGCTCAAATTCCAGCACCGCACCGCGCTTTTCCCTGCGCTCATTTAAGAGGCGCATGGGCGCGTCCAGCGCGCGGGAGACGGCTTCCTCCCACTGGGCAGCCTGGCGCGGGGTGGTTTCTGTGAGCTTGAGCTGCGCAAACAGCGCGCCGTGGCGTTTTTGCACCAACGCGCCGCGCAGCCCGTAGCCGTCGCGGGTCAGGCGGCGCATCAACGTCTGCGCAGCGCCTTCTGTGGGCCATTCCGCCTCCGAAACGTCGGCGGCGATGCGCTGCATAACGCGGGAAACGCCCTTTAACTGCCTGTGGGCAAAGGCATGGCGGGAGGCCGCGCGGTGCAGTTCCATGCAGCGCGTACGGTAGCTTTCCTGCGCCTGGAGCGCCGCCGCCGCAAGCGGCGTGGTGCGCGGGCATTCGGGCGGGAAAGGCTTTACGGCACGCGGGCGGAGACCCTGCGCCGCGGCGGGCAGCATGGCGTTGAGCGCCTCCAGGGCGGCGTCCTTATCTTTCCAGCATGCGCCGCGACAGTTGCAGTCGGCGCATATGTGCATAGCGGCGCGTATCATTTCGGCCCGCTCCTGGGCCACCGTGTAGGTCCAAAGCGGCTCTTCCGGGAACAGGGAGGAAATCTGTTCCACAGTGGAGGCGGTACGCGTAATATCTTCCGCCGTACGGGATTGCAGGGAAAGGAGCGCCGCCCGCGCCGTCCGCTCCTCACGCGCGCCGGCGTCCACAACGGCGCGCAGGGAGAGAAGCATCGGCTTGGGGAGGATCAGCAGCAAAAGCGCTGCGGGCACGAAGTTCACCATGCCTACCTGCATGCCTGAAACGCTGCCGTATACGTCCGTCACCCCGCAGGCGACGCCAAACCCCGCGACAATACCCCAAATGCCCATGCTGCGGCAAAATACGCCCGCGAGCGTGCACACCGCGAGGTTGGCTAAAAGCATAGGTTGCGCTTTGCCGCCCAGTACCAGCATCCCGCCTAAGACCACAGCGGCAGCCACGGCGGGCAGACCCTTGGCGTAAGCAATAAACATCGCAGACCATGCGGCCACAACCACCCCCAGCGAGAACGCGTAGAGCGCGGCGTCCGATACTGAGAGCGACAAAGCGCCTAACAACATGCAAAGGGAGATCTGTTCTTCCTCGCGCAGCGTGTTGCGGATGGAAATTGCCCTGAGTGCGCGTATGCCGTTTTGGAACGCAACGCACAGCAGCAGTGTGAGCGCAAGGTTGGCTAAGCCCCGTAACGCCGCGGCGCCGTTTCCCATATAAAACAGCGGCAGCAGCAGAATTTCCGTTGCGGTAAGAAGAAACAGCTTGTCCTGCCGCCTTGCGCGTTTTTTCCATAGGCGGTAGAGCGTGCTCAAGCCGAGGTAGAGCGCCGTTCCCGCAAGCGCAGGATATCCCGCTTCCCCTGCGAGCAGGGAGCCGATCATTGCCCCGGCAAACGGATAGTATACGTTCTGACTCGCAATATCCATGGCCGCCACAAACGCCACGCCAAAGGGCAGAAGCAGGCGGAACAGCTCCACGCGTCCCAGCAGCAGCGCGAGCACGAATGTCGCGGCTTCAATGAAGAATGCGCGGCGGCGGATATAGGGAAGCACGTTGTTGATGAGGGGGGCAAGGATGCGCTGGCTTTCCACAGGGGACACCTCCTCGAAGGCGGGAATGTCAATTGAGCATACCGCCTTTTGCGTGTGAACATTGTCGCACCGGCGTGCGTAGGTTGGGAGAATCATCCGGCAAAAGGCGCAGCTTTCCTCCCCTATTCGCGCGCAAGCGGCAAGGGGCTACATCATTTTGGCACAATCTCTCCTGCGGGATTTGCGGAATTTTTGCGTGCCGATATAAAGTTTTTTATTTTAAATTCTAATCCGCGGGGCCTGCCAATACGCGTTAGATATTTTTTGCCATTGCGCAGCGGGCGCTTGCATTGTACAATAGCTGTATGCCGCGCTAGGCGGGGAGATAGCGGTGCCCTGTACCTGCAATCCGCTACAGCAGGGCTGAATCCCATCCCCCGGCCAAAGCCTGTGGGGTACTGGTACCGGTAAGGGGCGTTGAGCGCCGGGCCCTGTGCAACCGATGGCTGTGAAATATGTCAGGTCCTGACGGAAGCAGCATTAAGCGGTATCATTCGGTGTGCCGCGGGTATGCCTGGCAGGAGTTACCTGCCGGGGTTCCGCCCGGAGGCGATTGGTCAAAGGATGGTGCGCGGCAAATAAAAGGGCTGAGGCGATTGCCTCAGCCCTTTTTGTCAAAAAAGTGCCTGGCGGCACTTTTTTGAGATTACAGGAACAACCTGTGCTTACGGCACGGGCGGTTGTTCCTGCAAGGAAAGCCTTGCGTCGCAAGGCCTTCCGCCTCCACCGCACATGTCGCTGGCGGCGGTTGGAAGCTTTCGGGGCTGCGGCCCCGGACCCAAAGGGGCTTTTCGAAGACTGAAGGGGCTGAGGCGATTGCGTCAGCCCTTTTATAACGTTCTGTGGAAGGGTTCTTAGGGCCGTTATGGCCCTAAGCGAGTGTTTGAGGGCAGAGCCCTCAACGTACTACCTTTACGAAAGCGCTTGCGCAAGGTCCGCGATCAGATCCTCCGCATCCTCAATTCCAACCGAAAGGCGCAGCGTGTCGTCAAACACCCCGGCGTTGTTCTTTGCGTCCTCGGGCAGGCCGTAATGCGTGGAGGTCGCGGGGTGGACGATGAGCGATTTCGCGTCCCCCACGTTTACCATATAGTCAAATATCCGCACGCGCGCAAGCGCCCGTTTGGCCGCGTCCAGCCCACCCTTGAGGCGCACGGCCAGTATCGCGCCCGCGCCCTTGGGGAAATACTTCTGCGCAAGCGCGTAATAGGGGCTATTCGGGAGCGAAGGATAGGAAACCTCCAGCACGGCGGGATGCGCGCTCAAATATTCCGCGACTTTATGGGCGTTTGATACATGGCGCTCCATGCGCAGGGAAAGCGTTTCCAGGCCCTGGAGCAGGTAGAACGCGCTCATGGGGCCCAAATGCCCGCCAAGCTCCGTAAGGAACCGGATACGGAGCCGCCGCGTAAACAGCGCTTGCCGCAGGCTGGTTTCTTCGATCTTGCCCGTGTATTCTTGATAGAACTCCTCCATCTGCGGGAATTTGCCGTTGAACCAGTCAAACCCGCCTTTTTCCACCACCAGCCCGCTGATGGTCGTGCCGTGGCCGCCGATGTACTTGGTAGCGGAATGGCAGACGATATCCGCGCCGAACGCAAACGGGCGGAACAGGTACGGCGTGGCGAAGGTGTTATCCACCACCACCGGGATGCCCGCCTCATGGGCGACTTTTGAGATTTCCTCCATGTCGATGATATTCATGCCCGGGTTGCCTAACGATTCAACATAGAGCGCCTTTGTCCTGGGCGTGATGGCTTTGCGGTAATCGGAGAGGGAATCGGGATTTTCCACCCAGTTCGCGGTGATGCCGTAGGCGGGGAGGACTTTACTAAGTAGCGTCGTGCTGCCGCCATAGAGCGTCTTGACGGCGGCGATCTCGTCGCCCGCCTGGGCAAGATTGAGGAAGGTGTTGGAGATGCCGCTCATGCCCGAGCTCATGGTGAGCGCCGCGACGCCGCCTTCCAAAAGCGCGATGCGCTTTTCCAGCACATCGTTGGTGGGGTTGCTGAACCGGACATAGGAATGCCCTTCTTCCTCATAGGCAAACAGCCGGGAGCACCGGTCGAAATCCCCCAGCTCAAAGGCGGCCGTCTGGTAGATGGGCACAGCTTTGGAGCGGTAGTGCTTGGAAGGGTCGTATCCGCCATGCAATTGCAGCGTGGTAAATCCAAGCGTTTTATCGTTGAATGCTTCGTAGCTCATAACAATCTCCTTATTAGCTGACTTAACCGATATTTTTCTTTAATCGCTTCGCGAAAAAGGCCAGCAGCTGGTTTGCCGCAATGGCCAGGAAAGACGAAAGAATGGCGCCCCACAGGATTTTGACGGTATTGCGCGTGCGCAGCCCGTCAAAAAGCAGCGTGCCCAGGCCGCCCGCGTTGATCGTTGCGGCGATGGTCGCGATGCCGATGGTTGAGACGATGGCGATTCGGATGCCCGCAAGTATTTCCGGCATGGCAAGCGGCAGGCGGATTTTGAAAAACAGCTGCGTCTCGCTCATCCCCATGCCTTTTGCCGCCTCCAGAATGTGCGGATTAATGGCGCGAAAGCCCGCGAGTATGTTGCGGACGAGCAGAAACTGGTTGTAGAGCACCAGCACGAATATGGCCGTATCTTTCCCCAGCCCGAATACAGGGATCAAAAGCGCGAACAGCGCCAAGCTGGGGATGGAGTACATCACGGAGAAGAAGCCCACCGTTGCCTGCGAAAGCAACTTTGAGCGCATGATGAGCGCCGAAAGCAGGGAAGCAAGGAGGATCGAGATGACCAGCGTGACAACGGTGATCCCCAAGTGCTCTAGCAGGGGCTCATAGAGCTTGTGCGGATATTTGAGCAGAAACTCAAACATAGTATTCCGCCTCCCAGCGCTGTTCCAGCCCGGAATACAGAAGTTTTTCCACAAACGCGTTGGCGGGATGTTTGCGGATCGCCTCGGGCGTATCCAGTTGCTGCACCTGCCCGCCGTCCATGATAAGGACCCGGGTGCCGAGGTGGAAGGCCTCGTTCACGTCATGCGTCACAAACAGGAACGTCTTTTTATAGGTGGCGTGGATACGCTTGAGTTCGTTTTGCAGGTTGCCGCGCGTAATGGCGTCTATCGCGCCAAACGGCTCGTCTAAGAGCATCAGCTGCGGCTCTGCGGCAAGCGCGCGGGCTAACCCTACGCGCTGCTGCTGCCCGCCGGAAAGTTCAATGGGATACCGTTTTTTGAATTCGGTGGGATTGAGCTCCACCAGCTCCAACAGTTCGTTGATGCGGCGCTCGATGCGCGCTTTTTCCCAGCCTAAAATTTTCGGCACCGTGGCGATGTTCTCCGCAATCGTCATATGCGGGAAAAGCCCCACCTGCTGGATGACATAGCCGATCTTTCTTCTGAGCGCCACCGGATCGAGCGACTTTACCGGCTCATTAAAAAACAGGATTTCACCGCTGTCCGGCTCATAGAGGCGGTTTACCAGTTTAATAATGGTTGTTTTTCCGCAGCCGGAGGTCCCCAATATGGTGACGATCTCGCCCTCCTCGATAGCGAGGCTCACATTGGAGACGGCGTCGTAGGTCGCCTTGGGGAAGCGCTTGGTGACGGATTTGAATTCGACCGCAATGCTCATGTGGCCTCTCTCCCGATGATGGTAATCGCTCCGGTGGGGCAGGTATTCCCGCACAATCCGCAGCCCCTGCACAGCGAAGCGTCTAATGCAACGTTCCCATCCTGCATGGTGAACGCGTCGAAGGGACATCGCTCCACGCACACGCCGCAGCCGATGCAGGCTTCCGCGTCATAGCGCGCCACAGAGTACGAGGCGGGCCAGTGCGGCAGGCTGTTCCGGGCGGCCTGCGCCCGGAACAGGTAGCAGCAATCGTTGCAGCAGTTGCAGATGGTGTGCGGGTTGACGGTGTGTACAAGCCCCGCTTCATCCGCCCGGCGCACGACATCCTTCGCCTGTTCTTTTGTCAAAGGCTTGGACCAGCCGCGGTGGGACATGGTGTTGATGCCGTTACGGAAGGAAATACAGGTATCGGCCGGGTGCGCGCAGCTTCCTTTGAGCGTCCTGCAATCGCAGCGGTTGAGCCAGATCTTCTCCGTGACGGTGTCCAAGAAGGCAAGCGTCTCGGTAAGCGTCGCCACCCGGTCCTCTGTGGGGCGGAGCGCCTCCCGGTCGAGCCTATTCAGGTAGGCGCTAAAATACCAGGCGTCCAGGGCCTGCCGCGTTTCTTTGGGGAACGCGTTATATGCCTGCGGTTCGGTGATGACAAACACGTCCAGCCGTCCATAAAACGTGCCGGTTCGAAACTGGGTAAAGCTGTCGTCGATGAGCGAGAGCACTCCGCGCCGGTATGCGCTTTGCAGCAACGCGCCAATCTTTTGGCGGCTATGTCCCCTGCCCGTCGCTTTCCGCAGGGCGGCTGCCGCGTCGGACGCCGAGAAGCTCTCGCTTTCGAGAGCTTCTAAAAGCAGGCGTTCTTCCGCGTTTACAATTTCGTCTATCACGCCGAACGCCGCTTCTGGCACTTCAAAGCGCGAAAGAAATTCCGCACACATGGTGCGTTACCCCTTCAACCCGGCCTTGATGGAGTCGTAATATTCCTTTGCGACCTCTTCGTATTCGCGCTTGTTCACATCCACCTCGGCGTTGAGCCCGGTGATCGTCGCGTTGTCTATTTTTGCGGAAAGCTTGTTGAGGATTTCCGCAATTTTGGGGTTCTTTTCCAACAGCTCGCTGCTGCCCACCGGCGCGATGTTGTAGGGCGGCCATACGAATTTGTCGTCCTGCAGCACCAGGAACTTGGAGGTATCCACCAGGGGGCCTTCCGTGGTGTACGCTACGGCAAGGTCAGCCTGGCCGTTTTCTAAGATTTCATATTTGAGGGAGTTGTCGAACACTTCTTTGGATTTGAAGTTGAACGGCCCATATACCTTCTCAAGGGCGGGCAGGCCGTCCTCGCGCTGGTCAAACTCGCCCTGGGAGGCGAACCGGATCTGATCTGCGTTCTTCTGAAGATCGGATATGGTCGTAATGCCCAGTTCATTGGCAATGGCAGCGGCAATGACAAGGCCCTGGCTGTCGTTGGCCTGGGCGTAATCAAGCCAGGTCAGCTGGAACTGCTTCTGGTATTCATCCTTGACGATGTTGTAGACCTCCTGCGGGTCGGTCACAAGCTCGTGCTTGAGTATGGAGAGTAAGCCCGTTCCCGTGTATTCCGGATAAAGGTCGATCTCCTTGTTTATAAGCGCGGTATGCACTACCGAGCTTGCGATGTTGAATTTCCGTTCCACGGTGAAGCCGTTGTCTTCCAACGCCAGCGCATACAGTTCGGCTAAAATCAGGTTTTCTGTAAAGTCTTTTGAGCCAATCCGAACCGTCGCGGCCTTGGGCGCGCAGGCTGCGGTGGAGAACAGGGTAGCAAGAATCAGAACAATCGCGACGAAATAAGAGAAAAACTTCTTTTTCATAATAGACCTCCGATACTTTATTCTTAAAAAATTAAGCCCTTTGGTGACGCGTGGAAAGACGTTCCATCAGATAGAACAGCAGATCGACAGCCAGGGAAAGAGCGGCCACCGATAAACCGCCTATGATAAGCAGATCCATCCGGTACAGGCCAAGCCCCGTAAAGATAATGGTGCCAAGTCCCCCGCCGCCGATATAGGCGGCAAGCGTCGCGCTGGCAATTACCTCTACCGAGGCCGTGCGAAGCCCCGTAAGAATCAACGGCGCTGCAAGCGGAAGCTCCACTTTATAAAAGACCAGGCCGGGCCCCATGCCCATGCCGACTGCTGTTTCCTTCACCGAATAGGGCACCGAGGAAAACCCCGCGGCCGTGTTAATGAGTATGGGGGGAATTGCGAGTATCGTCAGCGCGACGCCCGCGGGCAGCGCGCCGACCCCGATGAGGGGAATGCAGATGACCAGTATGGCGAGGCTCGGGATGATGCGCAGCAAGCCGAAGAATTCCGTCAGCACCCGATGGAGGAGCTTGCTTCTCGCGCCGAGTAACCCGAGCGGAACCCCAATGACCGTGGCGCATGCAACGGCAATTGCGCTTAACCGGATATGCTGCAGCAACGACATCGCATAGCCTGCTGCGTTCTTCTCAAAGTAGGCAAGAATGGCCGCATACATCGCTTCACCTCATTGCTTGATAATTCCCGCGAATAAATCCTATTAAATCTATATGTTTTATGTGATTATATGTTTCGATAGAACGGCTGTCAAGTAAAATATAAAAGATTTTGGAATATCTGTATTTCTACAGTAACAGTTTTATTGTAAACCCAATAAAAAATGGGCGCAAGCATAATGCTGCAACCCGGCTTGTTTTCAATAGGCTTGTTTTTTTAGATACTGCCCGTGTAACAAAAGGAGCCAAGCGGCGCGGTGCTTCGCACCCTGTCAACTCCATTTTTTTGACATACGCAAAAGAGCCGCACGCCATGCATGCAGCTCCTTTGCTGAAGAAGAAAGAAGAATATATAAACCCTTCCCGCCGGACGCCCTTATCCGGCATGGGGGATGAGCTTATTGCAGGTAGCCTTGCCGAAAAAGTGCAAAGCACTTTTTCGAGAATGACAGGAACAGCCTGCGCTTATAGCGCGGGCGGCTGCTCCTGCAAGGAAGCCTTGCACCGCAAGGCTTTCCTCTGCCACCGCACATGTCGCTGACGGCGGTTGGAAACCACGGGGCTGCGGCCCCATAAGGGGTTCTTTTACGGTCTGAGGTTATTGCAGGTAACCGTATTGCTGGCGCACCGCGTAAATCAGCGCTTCCAGCTCGCGCGGAATATCCACGTTCGCTTCGTCGAGGTCAATTTCCTTGACAGCGCCGCTGACGCGTACGCGGTAGCGGGTACCGCCAAGGGAGAGGAAGCCTGTGTTCTCGCTGTCCCTAAAATCCGCTTCCGTGTGGAACAGCGTGGGCTTGACTAAATACGGCGCGTCGTTGTACGGGCAGAATACGGCGCAGTTGCCGCACTCGTTGCACATGCGGTCCACATGCAGGATCTGGCGGGAGTCCATGCCCGGCACCGAGATGGCGAGATTGGCCCGGTTGGGGCATACCTGTGTGCAAACCTCGCAGGATACGCTGCAGTAGAGGCAACGCTCGTTTTCGCGCCCGGCGTTTTCATATTCCGCCAGCGTGCCGTTCTTTTCCCGGCAGGCTGCGGGGCTCTGGTAGGCGACCTCGGGGATCGTATACGTATGAGGCGCATTGAGGATATGGTCTGCAGCGCGCTGCGCGTCCGCGATGGCTTCCACCACGGTGGCGGGGCCGCGGTTTGCGTCGCCCACCACGTATACGCCTGGAATGTTTGTTTCAAGCGATTGCGGGTCCACCACGGCTTTTCCGCGCGCATCCGTCCGGATGCCGTTCGCTTCAAAGAGCGTCTTGTCCACGCGCTCGCCCACGGCTGCGACCAACAGGTCGCACGGGAGCTTCACGATCTCGTCGGTTTCCACAGGGGAACGGCGGCCGGAAGCGTCCGGCGCGCCCAGCGCCATCTTTTTGCAGGTCAGTACGCCGCCGGAAACGGAAACGGGGCTCAATAGCTCGCAGAATTCCACGCCTTCCTGCATGGCCAGCAGCAGTTCTTCCTCATCCGCAGGCATATACCGCTTGTTGCGGCGGTAGACCACGCGCACGCTTTCCACATCGGGCAGGCGCTTTGCGGCACGCGCCGCATCCATGGCGGTGTTGCCGCCGCCCACGATGCAGACGTTTTTCCCCACTTCGCCTATGGTTTCCTTCCGGCAGGCGGTAAGGAAATCCAGCACGTTCATGGCCGTGCCTTCCGTCAGTTTCAATTCGCCGGGCGCGTATGCGCCGATGGCGATAACAACATAATCAAATCCCTGTTCGTGCAGCGCTGCAATGGAAGGCGCGGGCGTGTTGAGCTTAAACTTCACACCCATCTTTTCCACAAGCTGCACGTCGCGCTCGACGCTCGCGACGGAAATACGGAATTCCGGCACCACATGGCGGACGATGCCGCCCAAGGCATCCTTCTGTTCATAGAGCGTCACAGGCATGCCCGCGCGCCCCAGGAAGTACGCCGCGGAAAGGCCGGCGGGGCCGCCGCCGATCACCACCGCCCGCTGGGAGGAGGTCATCACCGGCGTTTCCAACTCGCCTAAGAGCGCTTCATAGCCGCAGCGCGCCGCTTCCAGCTTTGCGTTGCGGATGCGGATGCTTTCCTCATAGTGGCCGCGCATGCATTTGTCCATGCAGTGGTGCGGGCAGATGCGCCCCGTGATAAAGGGCAGCGGGTTCTTTTCCGTAACGACGCGCAGCGCCTTTAAATGCTTGCCCTGGCCCACAAGAGACACATATTCCGGGATATCCTGGCCAATGGGGCAGCCGTACTTACATGGCGCCGTGAAGCAGGAGAACATGGGTAGCCGCTCGCCGATTTTTCTGGTGGGCGCAGGCTTTAAATCCTTAACATGGTGCTGGTCGGTCAGTGCGGATTGCGCCAGCCGCTGCACGCGGGAAACGCTTACCCCCGTAAACGGGCGGTAGGGGAGACGGGAAAGTTCTTCGGCGATCTGCAGCATGCGCTGGTAACCGCCGGGCTTTAATACGGTGGTTGCGATGGTAATCGGCCAGATGCCCGCCTCATACAGCTTCGCAATGTTGAACGCGTCAGCGCCGCCCGAGAAGGAAAGGCGGAGACGCCCGTCAAACTGCGCGGTCAGGCGGTTGGCCATTTCGATGGTCAGCGGGTAGAGAGCCCGCCCGGACATGTACATCTCATTGCTCGGAAGCTCATTTCTCGTCACATCCACGGGGAACGTGTTGGACAGCTTCAGGCCGAATTCCACGCAGTGTTCCTCCGCAAGCGCGCGCAGGCGCTCAAACATGGGCACCGCGTCCTTGTATTGGAGATCTTCGCGGAAGTGGTGGTCGTCAAACTTGATGTAATCGTACCCCATGGAGTCGAGCGTGCGGCGCGCGGTTTCATACCCGAGAATCGTCGGGTTGCACTTGACGAACGTATGCAGCTTCTTTTCTGAAATCAGGTAGGAAGCGATTTTTTCAATCTCCTGCGGCGGGCAGCCGTGCAGGGTGGAAAGCGTGATGGACGTACATACCTGCGGGCTGATATTTTCAATGTAGCGGGCGTTCACATGCTCGAACAGACGCAGGTTACTTAGCGCCCATTCCTTGCATGCGCGGAAGGCTTCGATATCCGAAGCGTCCTTAAGCCCTTCGATAAAGCGGTCGATCTTGGGGGAGGTGATGCCCGCAAAATCGTAACCCACGCTCATGTTGAACACAAAGCCGTTTTCATCGCCCAGGTTGAACTCCCGGGCAAGCAGCTTACATAGCACCCAGGCCTTGATATATTCGTCGAGCGCCTGCTCCACCGTCAGTTCCGTGGACCATTCGCAGTTGTAGCCCTCATCCTCAGCCAGTATGCAGGGGCGGGGGACGCAGCGGCTTAAATCCTCGCCATCCATAATCTGCACGGTCTTGAGTTCAAAGAAGCGTGAGCCTGCATAGTAGCCTGCAACGATATTCTGGGCAAGCTGCGTATGCGGGCCTGCCGCAGGGCCAAACGGCGTTTCCACGCTTTCGGAAAAGAGCGGCAGCCGCTTTTCCTTGGGAGCAATGTAGGGGCGTTCCACGCCAAATACGGCGTTATCCTGTGCGCGTTCTTTTAAAATCCACTGCATCAATTCCCCGAAGGGGATGGGTGTCATTCGTTCGGACATGGCTGTTTTGTCCTCCTTAGTTTTATGGTAAGTACGTTGGAGGCTTCACCCACAGTTCGTAATGGTCGTACTGCGTCGCATACGCTCCTCGTACTCCCTTACTCACTGGAACTGCACCTCGCTTCATCCGCCACAGGCGGCGCGCGGTTACGTCCCCCCAAACTCCGCTTAGGGCCGTAACGGCTCTAAGGACCCAATAGGGGGATTCCAAAGGGACGTGTCCCTTTGGTGGGAGTACGGGGGCAAAGCCCCCGTAAAAATCTACGTTACCCGTTCAATTGCTTCCACAGCTTGGTGGTCAGTTCCAAAGTCTTGGCGTTTACGGCTTCTTCGTCGCAGCAAAGGAGCTCACGGTCCTTCATCAGCACGCGCCCGTTTGCCACCGTGTGGACGCACTGTTTGCCGCACATGCCGAACATGATGTGTCCGTCCGCGTTAAAAGAGCCAAACGGCGTGTAGGTCTTGTAATCAAACACCGCCACGTCCGCCGCTGCGCCGGGTTCGAGTACGCCGATGGGCGTTTTGAACGCGCGCGCGCCGATTTTGCGGTTGCCGTCAAAGAGCATGGAGGTGACTTCCATCCAGCCCACATTGGGCAGGCAGGCGTTGTGCTTCTGGATGCAGTTGGCGACCTTGAGGCTTTCGATCATATCGTTGGTGTAGGCGTCGGTGCCAAGGCCCAGCAGGATGCCTTTTGCGTACATCTGCAGCACGGGCGAGCAGCCGACGGCGTTTGACATGTTGCTTTCGGGGTTGTTGACCACCATGGTGTCCGTGGCTTTTAACAGGTCCATCTCGGCGGGACTCATGTGGATACAGTGCCCGGCAATCGTCTTTTCGCCCAGGATGCCCATATCGTGCAGGCGGTGGACGGTACGCTTGCCGTAGTGTTGCAGGCTGTCGTACACGTCGTTCATGCCTTCCGCTACATGGATGTGGAAGCCGGCGCCTGCGGGCTTTTCCGCGACGCACTTTTCAAGCGTTTTGTCCGAAAGGGTGAACGCCGCGTGCAGGCCGAACATGCCCTTGACCATGTCGGTGTTGTCTTTTTGCGCGTAACGGATGAAATCCGCATTTTCCCGGATGGCGGCTGCGCATTTTTCTTCGCCGTCACGGTCGGAAACTTCGTAGCACAGGCAAGTGCGCACGCCCAGTTCCTTGGCGACCTCGGCGATAGCAAACAGGCTGCCTGCAATTTCCCCATAGCTCGCGTGGTGGTCGTAAAGCGTGGTTACCCCGTTTTTAATGCTGTCAATATACGTCTGGTAGGCGGAATACCGCGTGCCTTCCACATCGAGATGGCGATCGATGTTCCACCACATACCGTCGAGTATTTCATAAAAGTTCGTGGGGTTGTAGCCGTTGATGGACAGCCCGCGTGCGAATGCGCTGTAGATGTGGCTGTGCGCGTTGATGAGGCCGGGCATGATGACGCCGCCGTGCGCATCCAAAAACTCCGCCTGCGGGTATTGCTGCTTTAAGGCCGCGGTTTCTCCCACCGCCTTAATCAGGTTTCCTTCGCACAACACCGCGCCGTTTTCAAAATAGGTCCCATTCTGGTCCCTTGTGAGTAGCTTCCCATTACCGATAAGCAGCATGACGGTTCCTCCTTTTGTTTAAATGCACCGGATAAAATGAAATTATTCATGAAAAGAAAAAAGAGCGTCGCCCCGTTTTAGAGGAGAACACTCACCGCAAACCCTTTGAGATAAGGATCAGCTGAGTGATAGTCAAAGCCCGTGCGCGCGGCACTTCCTTTCAGCTATCAGTCAAATTTTCAATTGTAGTTGCTTTTATGGTATTATATCATGCGTACAGGCGCTTTCGCAAGGGGATTCCCCGGGAGAATCACAAAAAGTTTTAGGGGGGCAAAAAATGTTTGCTTCAGAATGGCGCATGGGCAGCGGCGCGAAAGACGCGCTTCTTCTGCGCCGCGCAGTATTCCTTGGCGAGCTTGGCTGGCCGGAAGAAGCTGTGTTTGATGGCGCGGACGCCTACGCCGCCCACCTCATTATAGAAGCGGATGGAGTCCCGGTAGCTTCCGCCCGGCTGTGTCCCAAACAGGACGGTATATCGCTTTCCCATATCTGCGTGCTGCCCGCGTACCGGGGGCAGGGATTTGGAGACCTATGTACAAGGCAGGCGCTGTACAAGGCGCAGAGCTTGCTTGCCCCGCGTGTGTTCGCGGATGCGCCGGAGCGGTACGCAGCCTATTATGCCGCGTTCGGCTTCCGTGAGCAGGGCGCGCCGAAAGCGGGAATTGTCAAAATGACTTTGAACACGGACAATATTGTCTGGCATCCTCCATGTTCATTGGAGGCGCTGCCTCCAAACCTCCGCTAGGCAGTGACGACCCTAAGAACCCCAACAAGTTTTAGAAACAAAGTTCCATGCAGAAAGGGACACCCATGCAACTGCCCCCCGAATTTGAAGCCCGCATGCAAGCACTTTTGGGCGAAGACTATCCCGCTTACCGTGCGGCGGTGGAACAGCCGCCCAGGCGTGGGCTGCGCGTAAACACGCTCAAAATCGGCGTGGAGGAGTTCGTCGGGAAGGCGGAGCTTCCGATCGAACCCACGGGGCTTGTGCCGGAGGGGTTTTTGCTGACGGAAGAACTCCCCCGTATCGGCGCGCATCCGCTGCACCGCGCGGGGCTTTTCTATATGCAGGAGCCCTCCGCCATGCGGGCGGCGGCGGCGCTTGCGCCAAAGCCGGGCATGCGCGTGCTGGATCTTTGCGCGGCGCCGGGCGGCAAGGCGGGGCAGCTTGCGGCATATTTACAAGGACGGGGTCTTTTGGTTGCAAACGAAGTCGTGCCGAACCGCGCTGTGGTGCTCACGGGGACATTGGAGCGGCTGGGGGTAAGGAACGCGCTTATCACCAGCATGCAGCCGGAATCCCTGTGCAGCATAATGAAAGGATATTTTGACGCGGTGCTGGTGGACGCCCCATGCAGCGGGGAAGGCATGTTCCGCAAGGAGCCGCAGGCGATATTGGATTGGTCGGTGGCGCATGTACAGGCCTGCGCGCTGCGCCAGGCGGGCATATTGGACGCGGCGGCAATCGCTTTGCGTCCCGGCGGCAGGCTTGCCTACTCCACCTGTACATTTTCTAAGGAAGAAAACGAGGATACCGTGCGCGCGTTTGTTGCCCGGCATCCGGGATTTGCGCTGCTGCACGAGGAACGCCATTTTCCGCATACCGGCATAGGGGAAGGGCACTACATTGCGCTGCTGCAAAAAGAAGGAAGCGACGAATACCCCGACATTCCAACCATATCCGTCAAACTCTTATCCAAAGAAGCAAAGGCGGCATGGGAGGCATTTGTCGCGCAGACCATGACGGAATTACCCGAAGGCGTTCCGCTGCTGCTTTCAGACGGCAGGCTGATGCTGTTGCCACAAGAAACGCCCGCCCTTTATGACCGCCTGTTTTTGCGCGGTGCGGGCGTACATGCGGCGGATTATAAAAACGGGCGGTTCACGCCCGCGCATGCGTTGGCGCTTGCCTACCCGGCGGAGGCGTTCCGCTTAAAAATAGAATTGAACCAGGAAGAATTGGCGAGCTATTTCCTGGGAAATACGCTCAATATTCCAGAGGAAGGGACAGGCTTCGCTGTGGCGCTCGCACAGGGTTATCCGGTGGGTTGGGGCAAGGCGGTGCAGGGGGTCTTGAAAAATCATTTGCCCAAGGGGTTACGGGGCTAACTTGCAATCCGAACGTTGTTCGGGTACACTAGTAATATGGAAAAACAACGGCGCATCCATTTGCGGCCGCGGCTTGCGGTTGCCGCAAGGTTGGTCGGCAGTGCGGATACGCTCGCGGATATCGGCTGCGACCATGGCCGCCTGAGCGTTTCGCTGCTGCAAACCAACGCGGCAGCCCGCATCATCGCTTCGGATATCAGCGCGGCTTCGGTTGAAAAGGCGCGCGCGCTTGCGCAGTATGTCGGCGTAGCGGACCGGATGGAAACGCGCTGTGCAGGCGGGCTTTCCGCTCTGAAGGAGAAGGAAGCGGACGTGCTTGCCATCTGCGGGATGGGCGGCATGCTGATCGCGCAGATATTATCGGAAGCGGCCACACCGCTCATGGGCGCAAGAAAAGCGGTGCTGCAGCCCATGCGGGGCATTGAGGAACTAAGAGCGTACCTGTATACTGCGGGCTATCGCGTGGCGGAGGATGTCATTGTCTACGACGCGGGGCGGTATTATCAGGTGTTTTCTGTTATTCCGGGGCAGGATGTGCCGCCGCCGGGCTGGCCGGAGGGGCTTTTCTCGCTAGGCCCGCGCGCCATGGGGGAAGACTTGTTCCTGCCGCTTGCTAAAAAAATGCTGGAGCAATTAGAAGTGCGCCTGCTTACCGCAAAAGGAACGCGCGGCGAGGCGGCGCTTCAAAGAACAGCGGAGGATATCCGGCGCGTGCTGCTGCTGAGGGAGAACGGATATGGAGCTTGAAGCGCTTTTGCCTGTTTTGGGGCGCATTGCGCCGCCGCAGCTTGCGGAGGAATGGGATAATGTAGGCCTGCTGATTGAACCCGAAGCCTCAGAAATCACACGCATCCTCGTGGCGCTCGATTGTACCGTTGAGGTCGCAAAGGAAGCGCGGGAGATCGGCGCGCAATTGGTGCTCACGCATCATCCGCTTTTCTTTAAGCCGGTGCGCCGCATTCTTCACAGCGATCCCGATACGGCCGCGGCATACGCGCTTGTACGAAACGGCATCGGCCTGTATGCCATGCATACGAATTTGGACTGCGCCATCGGCGGCGTGAACGATGCGCTCGCTTCGGCGCTGGGTTTGGCGGACGTCCGCCCGCTGCTGCTGCCGGAGCTGCCGCTGGGGGAAGAGACGCAGGGTCTGGGCCGCATCGGCATATTAAAGGAACAGACGACGCTTGGCGCGTTTGCGCGTCAGGTTGGAATAGACCTCGACGCCGCCGTACGTATGGGCGGGGAAAAGGACCGGCCAGTCCGGCGCGTTGCCGTTGTGGGCGGCAGCGGCGGGGACTATATAAAAGAGGCAAAGGCTGCAAATGCCGACGTATTGGTAACCGGGGAAATCCGGCACCACCAGGCGCTCAAGGCGCTGTCGCTCGGTTTGGGAATCATTGAAGCCGGGCATTATGAAACGGAATGCGTTGTATTGAGTCCCCTGATTACCGGTTTACAGGCGGCGCTCAACGAGATACAATATAAGGTGGACTTATTGTACGCGAAGTCCGGGCGCGCGCCGCTCGTGAAGCCATAGCGTCAATGAGCCTGTGAGGGAGGTTTTACCATGGGAAAGCTGGATGCGCTTTGGGAATATCAGATACTGGAGCTCAAAAAAGAGGCGGTGGAGCGGGAAACGCTCAATACGCCCGCGCGCGCAAAGCTCAACAGGCTGCACGGTTTTTTGACGGAGCAGCAGAACGCGATATCGAAAACCCAGAAGGAGATCACGAACCGTCAGGCGTCGCTTGATAAAATGCAGGAGCAGATGGAGAAGCTTCTTAACCGCGTGGAACTCGAGCGCTCCGAATTTGACGAGATGCAGCGGGACGAGGAAGTGACGGCGGAGGAAATGACCGAATGCCGCCAAAACCATGAAAAGCTCCTCGAAGAACTCACAGCCATGCGCCGTGACGTCAGCGATCTTGTCAAGTGGCTGGAAAACGCGCTCAAGGACTACAAGGAGACGCGTTCCAAAGCAGGCAAAGCTAAGAAGGAGTACGACCAGCTCTTAGAAGTGACGGAGCAGGAATATAAGGAAAGCGAGTCGACCCGCGCGGCCGCCGCTTCGGCTGCTGCGGCGCAGGCCGCAAATGTGGACCCGCAGATTCTGGAGCGGTATAAACGCGTCAAACGCAACCACGCCGTACCTATGGCCAAGGTGGAAAACAACCAGTGCGGCGGGTGCAATATGTCTTTACCCATGGTGGTTGTCAAACGTGTGATGAACAGCGACAGCATTGTGGAATGCGACAACTGCGGCCGCATCCTGTATGCGGGAGAAAACCAGTAACAAAATATTTGTATTGCGAGTAAGACAGGTGACCGCGTCCGACATGTGCGGATGAGGAAAGTCCGAGCACCGCAGGGCAAGGTGCCGGGTAATACCCGGTGGAGGCGACTCCAAGGAAAGTGCAACAGAAAGAAACCGCCCGCGCTATGCGCGGGTAAGGATGGAAAGGCGAGGTAAGAGCTCACCAGCGGCATGGCGACTTGTCCGCTCTGTAAACCCCACCCGGTGCAAGATTGGAATGGGAGCATATAATGGCTGCCCGCCACGCTCCCCGTAATCGCTGGAGCTTGCAGGCAACTGTAAGCCAAGATAGATGGTCATCCTTAGACAGAACTCGGCTTATGGCTTGCTCGCAATCGTTTTTGTTTTCTAAGAAAGAAGGTTGTTATGGAATTCTACGATGTACTCAATACCCGGCGAAGCGTACGCGCGTATAAGGAAACGCCCATTGAGGATGCGGCGCTCAACAGGATTCTCGAGGCGGGGCGCAGCGCGCCTTCCTGGATGAACCGGCAGTGCCGCCGTTTTGTGGTGGTACGGAAGCCGGATGTGCGGAAGATGCTTGGCGAAATGGTGGACAACCCTAACCGCGAATGCTTTGAAAAAGCGCCCTGCGTCATTGCCGTATGCGCCGATCCTTCGGATAGCGGCGTCACGGGCGGCAAGGAATATTATATGGCGGATTGCGCGGTTGCTATGGAGCATATCATACTTGCCGCCGCCAATGAAGGCCTTGCCACCTGCTGGGTGGGTACGTTTGCGGAATACCCCGTGCGCAATGTGCTGCAGCTTCCCAAGGAGATCAAGATTGTGGGCCTTACCCCGCTTGGCTATGCGGATGAAGAGCCCGCGCCCACCCCGCGCAAGCCGCTTGAGGAAATTGTGCACTACGATACCTGGCGGCAGGGCGGCTGAATCGGAATTGTCCGAAAGTAAAAAGAGTCGAGAGACTCTTTTTTTTGTGCTGTGTTTCACCGTTTGCCCGGTTGTTTATGCTATAAAAAACGGTATTGCAAAATCTGTATGTTACGGGAAAATCGTCATATGCCCAACTTACGATCAATGCTGGAAATGCTAGGAGGACTGTATGAAAATCGCGGTAATCGGAGCAACGGGCAAGCAGGGAAGGCTGCTGGTCAAGGAGGCACTGCGGCGCGGGCATATTGTGACCGCCATCGTGCGCAACGCTTCTAAATTGGAAGAACCCAATGTACGCGTCATTGAAAAGGATATTTTAAGCCTTTCCTATGCGGATTTGCAGGATCAGGACGCAATCCTTGACGCGTTTGGCGTATGGGCGCCCGAAGAATTGCCCTTGTATCAAACGACGTTAGAGCACCTTTCCAATTTATTGAGCGGCAAACCCAACCGGTTGCTGGTGGTGGGTGGAGCGGGGAGCCTGTATGCGGATGAAACGCGCGCGCTCCGCGTTGTGGAAACGCCCGGCTTCCCGGAAGATTGGAAGCCAATGGCCTTGAGTATGATGGCGGCGTTTGAAGCGCTCAAGCAGCGCGGCGACGTGAATTGGACGTTTGTCAGCCCTCCTGCAATTTTTGACGCGGATGGAGAGCGGACGGGCCGCTATCGCCTTGGCGGCGACGTGCTGCTTATAAACAGCGCGGGAAAAAGCGAGATCAGCTATGCGGATTATGCAATCGCCATGCTGGACGAAGCGGAAAATGGGCGGCATATCAAACAACGTATTACAGTGGTATCGGCGTAGGTCACGAAACTTTTTGCAACAAAAGGACGAATGGTAACAAACAATCCTTCATTTGGGAGGCTCGCGGACAAACTTTTATCAGAAAAGCTTATTGAAAACGTAATGGTTTTGTGATGAATGCACCCGATCCATTTGGTATACTAAAGTTGCAAATGAGAGTTGTGTAACACCCCGATCGTGTGAAGCAACAATAAGAGCCTCCTTCACCGGAGGCTCTTTTTTTTATGTCACGGATATGCCATGGCATATCCGTGAGACTGCTGCTCATTCGCACAAATGCTTTGCATTTGTGCGAGACTGCCGCGGCAGAATTTTCCGCAGCCAGCCTGCGTCCCGTGGACGCGGTCGGCGGCTGCGATAGGTGTCCAATCTGACGCGCAGGTCGTCAGATTGGACGGATTTATATGGATGCTCCTCAGTTTTACGTAAACAGGGCGGCGGAGCGCCCTGTTATGTTAATTTATTTTTTCAATCTTTGCCCCAGGTAACGTTCCAACCCCTCGATCGCGTTCCGGGCCGCGGGCGTATCCTTGGCGCTGCCCTGTGCAAGCGTGCCGCGCCCGCCGCCGCGTCCGGAAAGCGCGGTGTTCACGGCCTGGGCAAGCTCGCCCATATCCAGCCCCACGTTCGCGTTACTGGCAAGCACGTACTGCAGTTGCTCATGTTCCGCCGCAAGCAGCAATGCGAGCATACCTGGTTCTTCGCACAGCTTCAGGGCCAGCGGGCGAAGCTGTGCGCCCGGCAGTTCCGTAATGAGGCGCACGGTCAGCCTGCGTTTGCCGATAACGGCGGCGCTTTTTACTAGCTCGTCCGCAAGGTAGCCGGAAACCTTCGCATAAAGCGCCTTATTCTCCCGCTTTACATTCGCGGCCTCCTGCTGCAGCTTATTTAACGCTTCGGGCGCATCCTCCGGCTTGCAGGAAAAGCTGCGCGCAAACGCGTCCACGATTCGGTGCTGCGCCTGCGCATGAGCAAGCGCACGCGCGCCGCAGGCAAATGTCAGCCGCGCGCCGCCCTTGTAGTGTTCGTGTGCCATGACCTTGACGAGGCCGATTTCGCCTGTCGCCTTTACATGCGTACCGCAGCAGGTGCAGCTGTCCCCGCCCGGCATGGCCACGATGCGCACCGTGCCTGTAAGCCCAGCCGCTGCCTTGCGCAGCTGCATATTATTGAGCTCTTCCGCCTCGACGTATGTAAGCGTCACAGGCAGGTTCGCGCAGACGAGCTCGTTGGTGCGCCGCTCCAGCTGTTCCACTTCCTCATGGGTGAGGGGCTTGTTGAGATCGACGGTGCAGTAGGATGCCGCCATATGGAAGCCCACGTTGACCGCTCCAAATAGTTCCTTGGCGGCATATGAAAGAATATGCTCGCCCGAATGCTGCTGCATGTGGTCGAACCGCCGAGGCCAATGGATACAAGCTTCCACCGTGCTGCCCACGGCGATGGGTTCCGCGGTGCGGTGCAGCACGCGCTCCCCGTCTTCGACAACGTCCGTCACGGCAACGCCGCCGATCATCCCCGTATCGTGGGGCTGGCCGCCGCCGGTTGGGAATAGCACGCTCTGATCGAGTTCCACGTCAAATCCGCCTTCGGTTGGGGTGCAGGCGATCACCTGCGCCTGGATGGAGGTAAGATAACTATCGTTCAAATACAGCTTTTGCGTCATGTGTTTCTCCTTTGCGGTTTCCTGTTTTAACTCAGATCAGCCCCAGCGAGCGGAAGATGAAGATCCACAGCAATATGCTTGCCACGGAAAATGCGGAGGTAAACACCACGATTTCGCTGGCAAGCTGCCCGTCTCCTTTCATGGCGCAGGCCATGGGGTAGCTGCCTACCGCCGTTGGCGGCGTAAATAGCATCATCAAAGCAAACAATCGCTGATCCCGGAACCCCAACAATATGCCAAGCGACAGCCAGAAAAGCGGCACAAACACCAGTCTTGATAGCGTTGCCACGATCAGCGTGCGCCGGTTTTTTGCGGCGGAAGCAAATGTGAAGGATGCGCCCAACAAAAAGAAGGAAATGGGCGTGGCGCAATCCGAAAGCGCCCATGCGGCCTTTTGTACCGGCGCTGGCAAGGCGACACCGCTTACGTTGCAAAGCAGCCCTGCCGCGATAGCGAGTATCAACGGATTGGTGATGATGCTTTTGAGTATCTCCTTCCAGTCCGGTTTGCAGCCTTCGAACAGCTTTAGCGAAAGCACGCCGAGCACGTTAAACAGCGGGATTACAAAGGAGACCATTACTGTCACGATCATGATGTTCCCTTCCCCGTAAAGGGAAAGCGCCACAGGGATGCCGAACAGCGCCATGTTGGAGCGGAAAATGCCCTGTATCAGCACGCCCCTGCGCGAATTTTCCGTCTCCAGGCGTGGGACGATGAGGTATAACAGCAGAAACGTCAATATGGTCCCCGTCACCCCAAATCCTATGAGGGAAAGCATGTCCGGTGAAAAAGCCGTGCTTAAGTCGCTCTCGAACATGTTGCGAAATAGCAAAAGCGGCAACAACAGCCGGAACACCAGCTTGTTTGTAACCTGTACCCACGCGGTGGTAAGCCCAATCGCGCGACGTAGGGCGTAGCCCGCCGCCATCATCAAAAACAGGGGAAGAACGATGTTCAGGGAAAGGAGGAAACTTTCGCGCATATCTACCTTCTTCATGTAAGCCGGCGATAATCCGGGGGATTTCATCGGGCTTTTTGCGGACCGGCTGTGACAAGAATTTTTAAACAAAGCAAGCAACCGACATCACAACCCAGTATACCACATTCTTCAGACCCGTCACTCGGGATTTGCGTATATATAAAAGGGAAAGGGCTTGCAACTCATAGGGCTTTGGGGTATCGTAATATTTGCGGTCAAAACGGAATGCCGCAGTGCCGCCGGGCCTATTAAAAAGTGGGAGGGATTCAAAGGCATGCATCAGCCAACCTTGGTCATACTTGCCGCCGGAATGGGCAGCCGTTACGGAGGGCTTAAGCAGATCGACCCCGTGGACGAATACGGCAATATTATTATAGATTACTCCATATTTGACGCCTTGCAGGCGGGGTTTTCCCGCGTGGTGTGCATCATCAAAAAAGAAATTGAGCGCGATTTTCACGAGGTGATCGGCCCCCGTATCGCAAAGCGCGCCGAACTCGTTTACGCGTTTCAGGAAATCGATAAACTTCCGGAAGGGTTTTCTGTGCCGGAAGGGCGCAATAAGCCGTGGGGCACCGCCCACGCGCTGCTCTGTTGCAGGGATGTGGTGGACGGCCCGTTTGCTGTTATCAATGCGGACGATTATTACGGCAGGTCCGCGTATTCCGCCATCCATTCATACCTGAACGCGCCGCACGCGCCGGGCGAATACGCCATGGTCGGCTATTCCGTAGAGAATACGCTTACCGATCACGGCACGGTGACCCGCGGCGTGTGCTCTGCGGATACAGACGGTTACCTCCGGAACATCAAGGAATGCTCGGGCATCCGTAAATACGCCCACGGCGGCATGTATGAAGAAAACGGCCGCGAAATATTCATCCCCAAGGGAACGCCGGTTTCCATGAACCTCTGGGGGTTTGATCCTAGCTTGTTTTCCAGCCTGGCCGCGGGTTTCCCGCCGTTTCTGGAAAAGGGACTCAAAGAGAATCCGTTGAAGTGCGAATACCTGCTTCCCACGGCGGTGCATGACCTGATTTGTGCCAAAAAGGCGAGCGTGAAAGTGCTCAAAAGCGAGGACTCCTGGTTTGGCGTGACCTATAAGGAGGATATGCCGGCTGTGCGCGCCGCCATCCGCGCGCTCAAGGAGCAGGGGCTCTATAAAGAACGGCTTTGGGAAGACTAACTATAAAGAAATTACCTACCGTGTAGTATGCGGCGGTGAGCATGTCAAAAAGGCATGCAAACGTCGCAGAAAAAGCTGCTTGTAATACTTCCTTGCTCATCGTGCCCAGGGCATCCGGCAAGCGGATACCTGTTTCGGCCTCCAAACGGTCCCCCGACCGTTTGCTGCTTTCCCACCGGCCTCAACCCCACTGTATCCGCCACAGGCGGCGTTCGGCTATGTCCTCCCGCGCCCCCTAAGTACGGGTTCTTAAGAAAGGGGAGTGGGGAAATGTAGTTTCCCCAAAGCAAAAAAATAATCGTCGGTGCTGTAAGCACCGATACCTTGGAACGCTTAAATAGACTTGTTAACACTCTGACCGCCTGCCGCGTAATATGGCAGGCGGTTTTGCTGTTGAGAGGTTATGGTTCCTCAACGGCGGTTATTTCGTTTATATCGGCGGCTTGTTTCGCTTTTCTATCCACACTCTGGTTATATAGAAGCCCCAGCAGCACCAGCGCGCCGCCCGCCACCTTGCCGATGGAAACGCCGTTTCCCATAAGGCTGTCGATCACAATGCCGGACGCGAGCTGGCTGACGAATACCAGCAGCGTCATGACATAGGCGGACATCTTGGGTGTAATGTGGTTGGAAATGATCATATTCACAACGCCGACAAGGCCGCCCAGATACATGGCGATGTGTAACGGCTGCGGAATGCCGAAGGGTAATGCCGTGCCGGCCGCCACAAGCAGCAGCGCGGAGCCGAACAGCCCCGTAACATAGTTGTAGAATGTGCTTTTATAGCTGCCGATGCGGCTGCCAAGTTCGGCGTTGCACATGCGGGCAACCACAATGGTTACGCCTGAGAGGATACCCAACAGAATATACATGCGCCCTCCTAAAACACCAGCATCAGCATGGCGCCCCCTGCAACAAGGGCCACGCCGATCAGCTTCTTCTTTTCAAACCGTATTTTTTTCGCCCCAAGCAAACCGGTTCCGTCGATCACGAGCGAAATGACGATCTGCCCCAGCAGACTTAAAACGAGCGTAAGCGATACGCCCAGGTGGATAAACGTCAGGTTGGTTAGCATGACGGTAGCTATCCCGATGATGCCGCCCAGGTAGAGATGCTTTGGTTCCTTCAGGGTTTGCCGCAGGCCTTGCCGTTTGATCGCAAGCCATGCCCCAATACCGATAAGGCCGATCACATGGATCAATACCGTGGCAAGCGCGTTGCCGTACACGCCGGACAATTGGCCGTTAAAGAGCAGCATGACGGATACGAGAATGCCGCTGAGTATGGAAAGGAATTCAGTCATGTCGCCGTAGCCTCCTTTATAAAAAAAGCATACTGCATGCGCATTGCTCTGCGATATGACATATGTCATACTAAGCACAAGAAACCGGAGGAAAACGCCATGCAAAAAGTAAAAGACGCGAAGCTGCTCCAATTTTATAAAGACAAGCTGCTCCAAACGGAGCGCGACTCGTTCCGTTTCCTTGCGGCACATCCGTTTGAACTGTTTTCCTTCGCGCGGGAGGAGAACTTTTGCACATACGGGGAACCCATGCCTTATTTGCTGCTGCTGATGGAGGGGAAGGCGAAAATATTCCTAACGCTGGAAAACGGCAAGACGCTGCTGGTTGCGTTTATTGAAGCGGTGGAGCTTTTAGGCGACCTGGAGCTTTGCACGGACCGTATTGCGCGCAATTCCGTGCAGGCTACAACACAGGCATATTGCCTTGGCATGCCCATGTCCTACTGCGAGGAGGTTATGCTTAAAAACCCCGTGTTTCTAAGGCTTATCAGCACGGAGCTTGCAAAAAAGCTGGACAACTGCTCCTCCACATATGCCGTCAACATGCTCTATCCGCTTTCCTCGCGCCTGGCAGGCTACCTGCTGTATATGGAGGAGGAAGGTTTTTTTCGGGAGCATCTTGGCGCGCTTTCTGAATATCTGGGTACGAGCTACCGGCATCTGTTGCGTGTGCTCAATGAGTTCCTGGAAAACCGTGTCATCGGGCGCGAACCCGGAGGCTACCGCATCCTAGACCGTGCGGCGCTCATGGAGCTGGCCGGAAGCGTATACAGGCAGGGCATATAGGCGGAGTGAAGCATTGACAGGTAAAGTATTCCATGTGATTCCTCGGTGTAATTTCTGTGGCGAACAGGAAAAAATCTGCTATACTGTTTTAAGGCATTGGCCCAATAGAAATAAGCGAGGAACAACCACACATGAAACCGGTCATAGGCGTAACGCCATTATACGATGTGGAAAAGGGCAGCATTTGGATGTTGCCCGGATATATGGACGGTATTTTACAGGCGGGGGGCGTCCCCGTCATTTTGCCGCTCAGCGCCGAAGATGCGGATATTGAGCGGCTGTTTCGCGTCATCGACGGCCTGCTTCTAACCGGCGGGCAGGATGTGGACCCGTCCCTCTACGGGGAAGAACGGAATGAAAAATGCGGCGAGGTCTATCCTCCGCGGGATACGCTTGAAAAGAAGCTGTTTCAGAAGGCCATGAGTTTGGACATGCCGGTGTTCGGCATCTGCCGCGGGCTGCAGTTTATCAACGCCGCGATGGGCGGCACGCTGTACCAGGACTTGCCCACCCAGTTTGTCAGCCCCAATGCGGAAAATCATTCCCAGTCCTTGCCCTACGACCAGTTCCAGCACAAGGTAACCGTTATACAGAGTTCGCCCCTGTATGCGCTGCTGGAAACAGAAAAGCTGCCCGTCAACAGCTATCACCACCAGGGCGTCCGCACGCTGGCGCCGGGGCTTTTGCCATCCGCCATCGCGGAGGACGGGCTGGTGGAGGCCATCTACGCGCCGCATAAGTCGTTCGTGCAGGCGGTGCAGTGGCATCCCGAATTCTGCTTCGAAACAGACGAAGCTTCCCGCAAGCTGTTCCGCGCGTTTGTAACAGCCTGCGCCTCGGGAAAATAAATACTTTGATATGAAAAAAGGCCATGCTTTCCCTGCGCGGGACGGCATGGCCTTTTGCTGTTGGTTTCATTATGGCCTGTACCAGCTTTGCCGATAGGCGTTCGGGGTGATCCCCTCATGCTTTTTAAACAGGTTGATAAAATGGCTGGGGTTGTCCACGCCCACCTCGCTTGCGATTTCGGCGACGGAGCGGTTGCCGGTGCGCAGGTATTCCTTGGCGTGGTTGAGCCGGGAAAGGATCAGGTATTCGTTGGGCGTAAAGCCGGTATGCCGCTTAAAAAGTTTTTGAAAGTAATATTTGTTGATGGAATAGCGGCGGGCAAGGTCTTCGAGCGTGATGCGCTCATTGTAATGGTCCAGCAAATACGCGCGCGCCTGCTGCACGCAGTCGGGAACGCCGGAGAAGGCGCGTTCCGTCAGCGCGGCGCTGATGCATTCCACCATGATGACGGTGAGAAGGCCGGAAGCGCGGATATCCGAGGAAACGCTGTTTTCTCCCGAGCGGTAAAGGGAAATCAGCGAGCGGATAGCGGCGGTGACGCCGTTTGCGGGCGGCAGGGTGGCGATGGGGCTTCCGTTGTTTTGCTGCAAAAACAGCTCGTAATACTTTGCACTGGTCGCGCCGTAAAAGTGCACCCACAACACGCGCCATTCTTTTGTCCGAGGGGAGGTGTAGTAATGCTGCGGTTTCGTGCAGTCGATCCAGAAAATCTGGTTGGGCTCCACGGTGTATTTTTCATCGCCATATTCTAAAACGCCCTCCCCGCTGAGCGTACATTTAATAAGAAAGGAGGAAAGGTCTTCCCGCCGGGTGTAATAACGGTCGTGCGCGATAAAATCCCCCAATTCCTGCACATACGCTACCGAGCCTTTGATGGCCGTGCCCGGCGTTACGGTGAGCCATGTCGATTCGGGATCCAGATCCAACTGGTAGCTGAGTTTGACGTCCGCCATATAAGACTCCTTTGTCAACATTCTGTGATAAATACACAACATAGGGGGATGAAATTGTCCTACTGCAACAGTATAATCATTATAAAGAAGCTTGAAACAGTGTGCAATATCATATTACAAAGCTCCATTTGCGGGGCACAATCTTTCTGATGTCACCGGGGACGTTGCCCGGGCTCGAATTTGAACAAGAGCAAATTACAACATAGGGCTATATCGTTTGACATAGCAAGATATTGTTGCCGATCAAAAAAGGAGCTATAGTATGGAACGATTTGCATGGAAGGCGCGGATACTCCCCGGTAAGCTTAATGAATACGTCCGCCGCCACGATGAAATCTGGCCGGAAATGACGGCGGTGCTCAATGACGCGGGCATCCGGAACTATACCATATGGACGACGGGCGAGGAGCTCTTTGGCTATTACGAATGCGACAGCGTGGAGTACGCGGCCAAAGTACAGGCCACAAGCCCGGTGGTAGATAGATGGAACGAGTATATGAAAGAAGTCATGGTCATGGAAATTGACCCGGCGACCGGCACTGCGGTGCAATTGAAACAGGTCTTTTTTCACGGCTGACTTCTTGATCGATTTTTGAGGCGGAAAGGGTAAGTTTATGAACGAGAATAGGATATTACAGGGCTTTGCGTACGCAAAGGAACAGTATGCGGCGCAGGGCGTGGATGTTGACGCCGCAATTTTAAGGGCGGATGCCATTCCGGTTTCCATGCACTGCTGGCAGGGAGATGACGTCATCGGTTTTGACGGCGTAGGGGAACTCACAGGCGGCATCGCCACCACCGGAAATTACCCCGGCCGCGCCCGCACGCCGGAAGAACTTCGGCAAGATATTGATACTGCCCTGACTTTTATTCCGGGTGAGACCAAATTGAGCCTTCATGCCTGCTACGCCGAAAAGGGCGGCAGGAAAGTGGACAGGGACGCCTATACCATCGCCGAGTTCCAGAACTGGGTGGATTGGGCGAAAGCCAGGGACATGGGGTTGGATTTTAACCCCACATTCTTCTCCCATCCGATGATGGACGATAATTTCTCCCTTGCAAGCCGCAACGAAAGCGTACGCCGCTTCTGGGTGGAGCATGGCAAGCGCTGCCGGGAGATCGGCTATGAGATGGCGAAGCAACTCAATAAGATCTGCGCCATCAATTACTGGATGCCGGACGGATATAAGGACGTCTGCGCGGATACATTGACCCCGCGCGCCATCATGACAAAATCGCTGGATGAAATATTCGCGGTCCCCGTCGAGGAAGCACTGGCGCCCTGCTCCATTGAAAGCAAGCTCTTCGGCATGGGCGTGGAAAGCTACACCGTAGCAAGCCATGAATACGCGCTTTCCTATGCGCTCACCCGCAAGAAGGCGTATACGCTCGATGCCGGGCATTTTCATCCCACCGAGGTCATCAGCGCCAAGCTTTCCGCGGTATTGAGCTTCATGGATAACGTGCTGCTGCATGTGAGCCGCGGCGTCCGCTGGGACAGCGACCATGTAATCGTATTCGACGATGAATTGCAGCGCATCATGGACGAGATTTTATTAAACGGTTATGAAAACCGCGTGTTCATCGGCCTTGACTACTTCGATGCATCCATCAACCGCATCGCGGCCTGGGCGGTGGGCATGCGCAACGCGAGAAAAGCGATTTTGAACGCGGCGCTCGCACCCATCGGGGCGATCCGGGCGGCTGAGGCCGAGGGTAATTACGCAAAGCGCCTTACGCTGCAGGAAGAAAGAAGAACGCTGCCCTTTGGAGCGGTGTGGGACTATTATTGCATGACCCGCGAAAAGAGCGTGGGCGAGGACATGATCAAGCATATCGACGCTTATGAGCGCGAGGTACTTGCAAAGCGCTAGTACGTTTTTTAAGCGGAACAGGAGGAAAACATGGAATACCTGCTGGAACTGCAGGGGATCTCAAAAACTTTCCCGGGCGTGAAGGCGCTGGACAACGTCCATTTCCGCCTGCAATCCGGTGAGGTTCACGCGCTCATGGGCGAAAACGGCGCGGGGAAATCCACCTTCATCAAGGTGATTACAGGCGTGCATAAGCCGGATTGCGGCAATATCATACTCGACGGCAAGATTGTCTCCTTTAACGATCCCAAGGAGGCGACGGCACTGGGTATCGCGGCGATCTACCAGCATGTAACCTGTTATCCCGACCTTTCCGTGACGGAAAACATATTTGTGGGCCACGAGCTGATCCACAAAAGGTCCAAGCGCATCGACTGGAAGCAGATGCACAGCCTGGCCGAGGGTTTCTTAAGGCAGCTCGGCTCGGATATCGATCCGCGCACCATCATGGGCGAGCTTTCCGTTGCGCAGCAGCAGATCGTGGAAATTGCAAAGGCGCTCTCCATCAATGCGCGCATCATCATCATGGACGAACCCACGGCGGCGCTCACCAAGCGCGAAAGCGAGGAGCTCTACCGCATCACATTGCAATTGAAATCCGAAGGCAAGGGCATCATCTTCATCTCCCACCGCTTTGAGGATATGTACCGCGTGGCGGACCGCGTGACGGTGTTCCGGGATTCGAAGTATATCGGCGACTGGGGCGTCAATGAGATCAGCAACGAAAAACTCATCTACGCCATGGTGGGCCGCGAATTGAAGCAGATGTATCCGCCTAAAGTCAACGAGATCGGGGAAGAAATTCTGCGCGTAGAAGGATTGCATAAGACCGGCTATTTTGCGGATATCGATTTTGACGTGCGCGCGGGCGAGATCGTGGCCATTTCCGGCCTCGTGGGCGCGGGGCGCAGCGAAGTGTGCGAGGCGATATTCGGCTACTGGCCGCATGACGCCGGGCACATCTATTTGGAGGGCAAAGAGGTTAAAATCAAATCCCCCCGCCACGCCATGGATCTTGGCATCGGGTATTTGCCCGAAGACAGGCAGAAGCAGGGGCTGATTTTAGATTGGTCCATCGGCAAGAACATCACGCTGGGCACGCTCAAACAGCATTCTACCAACGGGATCTTAAGCATCCGGCGCGAAGAGGAGACGGCAAACCGTCTCTCTAAGCTTGTGCATGTCAAGGCGCAGGGCATAGAGGATCTTGCAAGCTCGCTTTCGGGCGGCAACCAGCAGAAGGTCATTGTGGCGAAGCTTCTTGCGTCCGAACTCAAGGTGATTTTGCTTGACGAACCCACCAAGGGCGTAGACGTCGGCGCAAAATACGCCATTTACGAAATCATGCGCGAATTGAGCGCGCGGGGCATCGGCATCATCATGGTTTCCTCCGAAATGCCGGAGGTACTGGGCATGAGTGACCGGGTCGTGGTCATGCGCGAGGGCAGGGTAACCTGCACCCTCAAGACAAGCGAGACCACGCAGGAAGCCATACTCGAAGCGGCCATGGTGGCTCCCGGCAAACGGGACAAAGCCGTTTAAGGGAGGAAGCTTAACATGAACGAAACAAAGCAGAAAAGAAGAGGGCTTTCTAGCTTCCGCGAACTGGGGCTGGTGCTGTTCATCGTCGCGCTGTGCGTGATCGTACAGGTGTTGAACCCCAGCTTCTTAACGCCGAAGAATATAGACAACCTTCTGACCAATACGGCCATCATCATCATACTTTCCATCGGCATGATGGTGGTTATCCTGACGGAAGGCATCGATCTTTCCATCGGCGCGACCATTGCGCTCACCGGCATGGTCGTGGCGCTCCACATCAAAAACGTGCCGACACTGAGCCCGGTCATCGCGGTGCTTGAAGGCATCGCGGCGGGCATTGTCTGCGGCGCCATTGTGGGCGTGCTGGTGGCGCGGGTAAACGTGCTGCCCATCATCGCCTCGCTTGGCATGTGCTATGTGTACCGCGGCGCGGTGTTCCTTATTTCCGGCGGCCAGTGGGTCAGCGCGCACCAGATGAGTACCCAGTTTAAGAACATGGCCACGGGGAGCCTGTTCGGCATCAACAACCTGGTGCTCATCGCGTTTGTGGTATTCCTCATCTCCGTCTACTTCCTGGGGTATACGCGCATCGGCCGCAGGTTCTACGCGGTCGGCTCCAATGTGGAGGCGGCGCGCATCTCCGGTATCAGCGCAAGCTCCACCAAATGGCTTGCCTATACCATCATGGGCGGCCTTGCGGGCTTAGCCGGCGTACTGTGGGTCTCTAAATTCGCTTCCGCGCAGCCCGATACCGCAACGGGGTATGAAGTCAACATCATCGCGGCGTGCGTTATCGGCGGCGTTTCCATCTCCGGAGGAAGCGGCAAGGCCGTAGGCGTGCTGTTGGGCTCGTTGCTCATCGGCATCATCAACAACGCGCTGCCGCTCATCAATATTTCGGAATTTTCCAAGAACGCCATTCAAGGCACCATCATACTCGGCGCCGTCATACTCAATACCCTCGTCAAACGCAGGGCGGAATGGCAAACGCTTGTAAGGAGGAAACTCTAATGGAAAACAAAGCGTCAGGCGCCCTCACGCTCAATAAGAACATATTCCGCAACTACGGCTGGGAATGGATGTTGCTTGCGATTTTCATTCTAATCAATATTATGAATTCGCTCATCTCCCCGTACTACCAGCTCGGCCAGATGCTCGACGCGACAAACGCGTTCCTGGACAAAGGCTTTTTGGCCATGTCCATGGCGTTTATCATCGTGACGGGATACATCGATATCTCCGTCGCCTCCATCGTGGCGCTTTCCTCCGTTGTCATGGCCGTCTCGTTTAATGCGGGCGTGCCGATGGGGCTGGCGATTGTCATCTGTCTCCTGACCGGCGCATTGTGCGGCGCGTTCAACGGGTTCCTGCTCAATAAGTTCAAAGAGCTTGCGCCCATGATCGTCACGCTTGCCACCCAGATCATCTACCGCGGCATTGCGCTTATCATCCTGGAGGACCAGGCCTCCGGCAACTTCCCAGATTGGTTTGATTTCCTGGGCTGGGGCATGGTCGGTCCCTTCCCCTGCATGCTGGTCGTGTTCGTGGCGATATTCGCAATCTTCGCGTTCGTCATGCACAAGACCAATTATGGCCGCATGCTCTACGCCGTGGGTAAGAATAAAGTCACCTGCCGGTTCTCCGGCATCGATGTGGACCGCGTGGTATTCATCAATTTCCTGCTCAACGGCCTCATGGCCGGTATCACCGCGTTGTTTTTGACCAGCCGCATGGGCTCCACGCGCCCCAATGTCGCCATTGCGTATGAAATGGACGTCATTGCCATGGTGGTATTGGGCGGCGTTTCCACCGCGGGCGGCAAAGGAAGAATGGGCGGCGTGCTCATCTCCATATTCATCGTCGGCCTTATCCGCTACGGCCTTGGGCTCATCAACATCAACGCGCAGGTGCTCATGATGGTGGTCGGCGGCCTGCTGGTACTGGCGGTAGCCCTCCCCGAACTGCTGCAGGACTATAAGCGCAGGCAGCATGTAAAACGGGTGGAGCGCGCCCTCGTCAAGCCGGAATGACGTTCTGCTCTCTTTAAGTGAATTTGGTTTCGCGCCGTACGGCGTGATAAATAACATCAGGAGGAAACATTCATGAAAAAGGTTCTCGCTTTCTTGCTGGTACTCACCATGG
This sequence comes from Bacillota bacterium, assembly GCA_023455425.1. Classification (GTDB taxonomy): domain Bacteria; phylum Bacillota; class Clostridia; order Christensenellales; family CAG-138; genus JAEYLA01. The sequence goes on from JAEYCM010000015.1 coordinate 49,160, forward strand.
TGTTCGCGGTAGTCGCATGCTCGCCCGCTGGCGGCGGCGCAGGTGGCGCGAAGAAGTACGCCATCATCGTGAAGAACACCGGTAACCCCTACAATGACAAGGAAGCCGCAGGCTTTCAAGAAGCTTGCAAGGAAATCGGCGTTGAGTGCATCATCAAAGCGCCCGCAAACCCCACCGCTGAAGACCAGATCGCCATGATCCAGGAGCTTATTTCCCAGAAGGTCACCGGTATCGCCATCGCGGCCAACGATTATGATGCGCTGGAGAACGCCCTCAAGAAGGCCATGGACGCCGGTATTGTGGTTGCGACGGTTGATAGTAACGCCAACCCCAACAGCCGCATGACGTTCGCCAACCAGGCCGACACCATTCAGATCGGCAAGACCCTGGTTGAGACCGCGTTCGATCTCACCGGCGGTTCCGGCCAGTTCGCCATCCTTTCCGCCACCGCGCAGGCCGCCAACCAGAACGCCTGGATCGCGGAAATGGAAAAGGCCCTCACCGATCCGAAGTACGCCGATCTTGAGCTCGTGAAGATCGCCTACGGCGATGACCTCCGCGACAAGTCCGTTTCCGAAACCGAAGGCCTGATCCAGAGCTTCCCGGATCTCAAGTGCATCATCGCGCCAACCACCGTGGGTATCGCGGCTGCCTCCAAGGTCGTCATCGACCAGGGCCTCTCTGATAAGATCAAGGTCTCGGGCCTCGGTCTCCCCTCTGAAATGGCCGAGTACATCGAGCAGGGCGTCTGCCCCTACATGTACCTGTGGAACCCCATTGACCTCGGCTACCTCACCGGCTACATCGTAGACGCGATGGCCAACAAGACCATCACCGGCAAGGAAGGCGATGCCTTCAAGGCTGGCCGTTTGGGCGATTATAAGGTCACCAAGGCTGCCGACGGCGGCACCGAAGTCCTCTTAGGGCCTCCGTTCGCCTTCACGCCCGACAACATCGGCGAGTGGAAGACCGTCTATTAATCTAACCGAATACGGTTCCTGTAAGTGGGGGCGGGCTTGTAAGCCCGCCCCTCAGACTGTCAATAATTTTGACAAGGGATTCAAGGTATCGGTGCTTTAGCGCGCCGCGTTCTCGACGGGAGACGCCGAAAGACACCAGACCTGCGGGCCGTCACGATAGATCTTTTGCTTTGGAGAAACTGCGTTCCCCTAATTCGCCTCTATAGAGTGCCCATACTCAGGGGGGCGCGGGGGACGGAGCCCTCCCGCTATAAAACAAAAAAAATCTATCGTCGCCGCCGTAGACGGAGATGCCTTAAAAATGCACAATATATCTATGCCTTTTGATACGCCGGGAGTGGGCTTGCAAGCCCGCCCCCACAGATTTATACTGATTGTAAAGAGCAGTACCTGTTTATAGAAAGAATAAAGGAACAGCAAGAGGAATAAGGGATAATGGACCAGTTTTTTGAACAGAACAGACAGGCGCTTGAAGCCTTTTCCAAAATGTCGCAGCAGGCAGGCGCGCGCGCGGACTATGTGCAGGGCGGCGGCGGCAATACCTCCGTTAAGCTTAAGGACGGCCTGATGGCCATCAAGGCTTCCGGTTACCGCCTTTCGGATGTTGGGACGGCTTCCGGCTATGCGGTGCTCGATTATGAGGCGCTGCGCCGGTTTTATTTTTCCCATGAGCCGGGTGAGTTTGAAGATGTCGAGAAACGCGGCTCGGAAGAAGCAAAGGCTTCCATCCGCAGCATAGAGGGGCTGCAGCAGCTCCGTCCTTCCGTGGAGGCGGGCTTCCATTCCGTACTGCCCACGTTTGTGCTGCATACCCACAGCGTATACGGCAACCTTGCCGCGTGTGCTGTGGAAGGGCGCGAGATCGTGGAAAAGGCGTTTGCGGATGCGCCCTACACTGTGGGCTTCGTGCCCTATACCGATCCCGGCGCGCGCCTGACGTTTACCATACGGGATGAATGCGCGCGGGTGGAGAAGGAAACGGGCAAGACACCCAACGTCATATTCATGCAGAACCACGGCCCCATCGTCATGCACGACGATTCGGAGGAGTGCGCGCGCATCCATGCGGACGCAAACGAACGTATCGCAAAGGCGTTCGGCATAACGGGCGATTCGTTCCCCAAAGTAAGGATCAAAGCGGCGGGCAACGGCCTGTTTGAAAGCGATACGCCGTATCTCAAAAACCGCCTTAAGGAGTGCGGCTTTACGGAACGGTTCCTTATTGAAAAACCGCTCTATCCCGATCAGATGGTGTTCTTTGTGGGCACGCTCACGGTGGGGGAAGGTCTGCCCGGCTCCGACGCCTGCGTGTGCGATACGGCACATGGAACCGTCCGGTACAATATGCCGGAAAACAAAGCCCTGGTAATCGAGGAAACGCTGACCGCCGTGCTCTTTATTACCGATCATATCGCAAAGTCCGGCTATACGCTTTCCACCATGGGTGAGGCTGCGCGCAATTTTATTGCAAACTGGGAGAGCGAGAAATACCGCAAGTCTCTTGCGGGAAGATAACGCAACGCTACAAGAAATTCCATGCGGGACGGGAGGGAAAAACATGAAGCTCTTGTTTGCCGTTGTTCAGAACGACGATGTCAAAAGCCTGGTAAAAACCCTGGTCGAGCATGAAGTCAGCGTGACGCGCATCTCCAGCACCGGCGGGTTTTTGCGCGGCGGCAATACTACGCTGATGATCGGCGTGGACGATAGCCGCGTCAACACCACGCTGGAACTGATCCGGTCGCATTCGTCACGCAGGGAAATCCTGACCGCGGCCTCCTCGGTGCTTCCTGCCATGGGGGTGGACGCGGTGCATACGCCGGTGCGGGTCACGGTTGGGGGCGCCACGGTGTTTGTGGTGGATGTGGAGAAGTACGTGAAACTATAGCGGGGGAGAATGGAACAGGCAATACAGTTGGGGGCGCAGCGCCAGCTCTTTTCCTTGCGTGCGCTCTCCCGGCTCATCGTACCTTTGGTGATTGAACAGGCGCTCTCTGTTGCGGTGGGCGTTGCGGATATCCTGATGATCTCCGTCATGGGGGAATCGGCGGTATCCGGTATCGCATTGGTCAATGAGATCAACATTCTGATGATACAGCTTCTGGCGGCGCTCGCAACGGGCGGCGCCGTTGTCGTTTCCCAATATCTCGGGCGCGGGGAAGCGGCGCAGGGGCGCACGGCGGCGGGGCAGCTGATGATTGTCGTCTGTGCGCTTTCGCTGCTGTTGACGGCTGTCTCCCTCATATTCAACGGCGGCATCCTGCGCCTTATTTATGGGGAGATCGACGCCACGGTCATGCAGGGCGCGCGCGTCTACTTTTACTTTTCCGCGGCTTCCTTCCCGTTTATCGGGCTCTATAACGCTTCCGCCGCCCTGTTCCGTTCCATGGGCAACAGCAAGGTTTCCATGATGACGGCGCTTTTAATGAACATCGTGCACATCGGCAGCAACGCCGTGTGCATCTACGTACTGCGCCTGGGGGTGGCGGGGGCGGCGGTTTCTTCGCTGCTTTCCAGAATGCTGGCGGCGGCGGCCATGCAGCTGCTGCTGAATAACCGCCACAACGCCATTTATCTGGATTACCGTCAAATGTTCAAATTTGTGCCGGATATGGTCAAGCGTATCCTGCTCATCGGCATCCCCAATGGCCTCGAAAACGGCATGTTCCAGATCGGCAAGCTGATGACGCAGAGCATTGTGGCGTCTTTGGGTACCGTCGCCCTTGCGGCGCACGCTGCGGCGGGCAGCATCATGAGCGTGGCGGTTGTGCCGGGTTCAGCGATCGGGCTTGCCATGATCACCGTGGTGGGCCAGTGCATGGGCGCGGGAGAACAGAAGCAGGCCACACAGAACGTGCGGCGTATGATGCTTATGGCTTACGCCGCAAATATCCTCCTAAGCATTGCGCTGTATTTGTTCGCCGCCCAGACATTGGGGCTATACGGGTTGGAAGAGGAGACAAAGGCGTTGGGGCAATCGCTCATTCCACTGTTTTCGCTGGCTATGGCGCTTGTCTGGCCCACCTCCTTTGCGCTTGCAAACGCACTGCGCGCGGCGGGAGACGTACGTTACACGATGCTTGTCTCCATGTTCTCCATGTGGGTGTTCCGAGTAGGCTTGAGCAGCGTGTTCGCGGCCTTCTTCCATTTGGGGCTCAACAGCGTCTGGTATGCCATGTACGTCGATTGGACGGTGCGCTCCGTGCTCATTTTCATCCGCTGGCGCAGCGGCAAATGGCGCACAAAATGCGTCATCTGATGTCCGGCGGCCCTTGTTTTCGAGCCGCCTGCAATGTTATGATTTTGAAAAAGCCACAGGAGGTCCAAGATGGAGCTGATCGAAAGCATATTCCACAACATTGTGCAGGTCGGCATATGGCTCATGGAGCTTTCCGGCGTGGTCATCGTCATCTTCACCGGCGTCACAGGGATCATCGCGTTTATCCGCCGGGATGCGCATGTGCGCCTGAAGCTCGCGCAGGGCATCGCGTTCGCACTGGAATTTAAGTTGGGCAGCGAGGTGCTGCGCACCGTCCTCGTGCGGGATTGGAGCGAGCTTGGAATATTGGGCGCTATTATCGTGCTGCGGGGACTTCTGACGTTGCTGATCCAGTGGGAAATTAAAAATGAAGAATCGCGCCTTCGCTGCAAAGATTAAAAACTGGGCGAGGTATAAGCTGATGGCAGGCATAATAACACATCGTGGATGAAAAGATGCCGCGATGTTTTGTTTTTTCGCTTACGCGATACCTGGCATGCGCTATAGAAAATAATTTAACAATATTTCTCGGGATTGTATTGACAAACTTAAAAAATCGGAATAGTTTATTAAACAGATGTTCAATGAACGTTTGTTTAATAAATGATTTTAAGGAGAACGGGTATGTCGAAACAGGTAGCGATCATTGGCGCGGGGCTGGCGGGGATGAGCGCCGGTATCCATTTGGCTAGAAGCGGGGTTGAAGTGGACATTTACGAGCTTGCTCCCTGGGCGGGAGGCATGTGCACCTCCTGGCAGCGCGGAGGGTATTGGTTTGACGGCTGCATCAGCTGGATGGTAGGGTTAAAGCCGGGCGATGGATTTTACCGGCTTTACCGCGAGGTAGAGGCGCTTGCGGAGGATACGCCGCTGTATTTTTGCGAGACCATTACAAAAGAGATCGACGGTGTTGTCTACCGTATCCCCATGCAGGTAGAAGCGTTCCGCGCGTATTTGAAAGAACATTCACCCGAGGACGCGGCGGCGATAGACAGCCTGTGCAATGATATCAAGCGTATGGCAGAGGCCCTAATACCCGTTAACATCACCAAGCCGTCCGAGTTTTTTTCGTCCATCAAAGGCTTTGGCGGCATGATGGTTATGGGAAAATACATGTCGGTTACGATCGGCGAATATGTACAGCGGTTCAAGAGCCCCGTTATCCGCACGCTGATTGAACATCTTATGCCGCCCGAATTTGTCGCCGGAGGCTTAATCATGATGATGGGTACCCGCATGGGCAACAACGCGGGCTATCCTTTGGGCGGCGCGCGGGACGTCATGCGCCGCATGGAAGCGGCGTTGAAACAGGCGGGTGGGCGGCTGCATGTAAATTCCCCCGTGGAAGAAATTCTGATAGAAAACGGAAAAGCGGCCGGCGTGCGCCTAAAGGGAGAGGACCATCGTGCGGACGCGGTGATCGCAGCGTGCGATATGCACACGGTGCTCAATAAACTCTTGGGCGGCAAATATCCGCACCCGCAGCTCGATGAAATGCTGCGCGAAGCAAGGCTCTTTGACCCGCTTGCGCTCGTTTCCTTTGGCGTAAAGAAAAAATTTGACATCTCCTATGAGGAACACTGGGAATGCGAAATCGCGACCTCTCCGGATACCACGGCGAAAAGCTTCCTGCTGCGTTCCTTTGATTTTGACCCGTCCGCAGCGCCGGAAGGAAAAAGCAGTGTAATGGCGATACTCGAAGCGCCGCTTGCATACTGGAAAATGCTGCGTGAAACGGATATGGCTGCCTACCGCAGGGAGAAGCAGCGTCTGGCGGACGACGTGGCCGCCGAAATTGAGCGGCGCTATCCGGGCTTCACGGCGGAAATCGAAATTACAGACGTCGCGACGCCTGTGACCTACGAGCGGCTGACCAACGCCTACCAAGCGTCGTTTGAAGGGTTTGCGCCCGTTCGCGGCATGATCACGAAGAAAATACAAAAAAGTGTGCCGGGGATAGAGCGTTTAATCTTGTGCGGGCAGTGGACAATGGGCGGCGCGGGCATGTGCACCTGCGTGCAGGATGGCAAAGCGGCGGCAAATACAGCCGCACGGCTGGTGGGCCCCGCATGAGCAAGCGGGAACAGCAGCGCGAGTTCCGGCGGGAACAGATCCTTTCCTGCTGCATGGACCGTATTCTCACGCACGGCTATGCGGGCATGAAGCTCAGGGATATCGCGGCGGAGCTTTCCATCAGCCCCGGGCTGATCTTCAATTATTTCGCGTCCAAGGAACAGATTTACCTGGAACTCATTCGGTTGGGTATCGGCGGGCCGATGGGGCTGATCGGGCAAAGCGTCGGGGCGGGAGAGATTGCGCCGCTCCAGCTTTTTGAAACTATGGCGGAGGCCATATTCCGGTTTATGCAGGAAAGCGGGTTTGTCGCAAAGATGTTTTTGCTGATGATCCGTACGCAAAACAGCATGGATGTGCCTTCCTCCGTAAAAGAAGTGCTTTCGGGTATGGACGTTATAGGCCCGCTTCTGCCCGTTATCCGCCAAGGACAGCTTCAAGGCAGCATCAAGCAAGGCGATCCCGAGGCTCTTTTGTGGGCGTATTGGGGAGCCATACAGGGGATCGCGGCCTGCTACGCACTAAACCCCGCGTTGCCCATGCCCGAAAGCGGGTGGATTGTGGATATCCTGCGGGCATAGGCGTACGGGTTTCAGCCTGGGGAGGCCGGGACTACAGGAATGGGTTGCATATTGTGAGAAAAAGATGTATAGTGTTAGTAATGTTATGAGCATCTTTTTGTAAACTATGTAACCATAAAAAGGATCAGGAAAGGAAAGAGGCACATGGATTACGCAAAAGAGTCCCTGAAGAAGCACGGAGAATGGAAAGGGAAAATCGAAGTCATTTCCACGGTACCGGTCAAAACAAGGGAGGACCTGTCTCTCGCCTATACGCCGGGCGTCGCGCAGCCCTGCCTGGAAATTCAAAAGGATGTGGACCTGAGCTATGAGCTCACGCGCCGCCACAACCTTTGCCTCGTCATATCCGACGGCACCGCCGTTCTTGGATTGGGCGATATCGGGCCGGAAGCGAGCATGCCCGTGATGGAAGGCAAGTGCGTGCTCTTTAAATCCTTCGGCGACGTGGACGCGTTCCCCATGTGCATTAAATCCAAGGATGTCGATGAAATCGTCAACACCGTATACCTCATTTCCGGCTCCTTTGGCGGCGTAAACCTGGAAGATATCGCAGCCCCCCGCTGCTTTGAAATTGAAAAGAAGCTCAAGGAAAAATGCGATATCCCCATATTCCATGACGATCAGCATGGTACCGCCGTCGTCACGCTGGCCGGGCTTGTCAACGCCCTGCGGGTGGTCGGCAAAAAGAAGGAGGATGTGCGCATCGTCATCAACGGCGCGGGCGCGGCTTCCATCTCTATCACCAAGCTGCTGCTTTCGGACGGCTTCAATCATGTCACGCTGTGCGACAGAACCGGCATCATCCATGAAGGCCGTAAGGTTGGCATGAACGGCATCAAGGAAGAAATGGCGCTTGTGACCAACCGGGAAAAGAGGCAGGGCACGCTTGCCGACGCCCTGAAGGGCGCCGACGTGTTCATCGGCGTATCCGCGCCCGGCACGGTAAATGTGGACATGGTAAAGTCCATGGCCAAGGATGCCATCGTATTCGCCTGCGCGAACCCCACGCCGGAAATCTTCCCGGACGACGCGAAAGCGGGCGGCGCTGCGGTCATCGCCACCGGCCGGAGCGATTTTCCGAACCAGATCAACAACGTGCTGGCATTCCCCGGCATCTTCCGCGGTACGTTCGACGTGCGGGCGCGCGACATCAACGATGAAATGAAGCTCGCCGCCGCCTATGCGTTGGCAGCGCTGATCCCGCAAGAGGAGCTGACGGCGGACTATATCATTCCCAAGGCGTTTGATCCCAGGGTGGGCAAGGCGGTTGCGGCGGCAGTCGCCAAGGCCGCGCGGGACAGCGGCGTCGCAAGGCTGTAAGAACAACAAAAGATAAGGCTACTGCTTTTGAATGGCCATCCAAACGGATGGTCATTTTTTTGCTATTGGTCCGAAACGCTTGAGGTCACGTTAAAAATCGCCCCGGTGTTTATAATAAAGAAAAGCCATGAGGCATTGCGGCTTCTAACCGCATGGGAGGATACCTATGAAAAACTGGAAGCAAATCATCCTGGTTTTACTGTTTGCTTTGATAACCGGATGCAGCCCTGCCGGGCCACAGGTGGGGCCTTCCCCCACGCCTGACCTTGCGCTGGAGGCCGAGCCGTCCGCCGCGCCGATGTTCGGGACGGAGGAAGACCGGCCGGCCCTTCAACCGGGGAGTCCGAACCCTGCTCCGCCTGCGCAGGTACCTGTAACGCTTGTGGACGCGTATCCCAATCTGACGTTTGATCAGCCTTTGGAATATGGCGTTGCGGGCGATGGCAGCAACCGGGTATTCGTTGTTGAAAAGCCCGGCCGGATACTGGTATTCCCCAACGACCCGCAGGTTGGGGAAGCAGAAGTATTCCTTGACGTGACTTCGCTTGTGGACAGCGACGCCCCGGAAAAGGGCCTTTTGGGGCTGGCCTTTCATCCGGACTATGAAACGAACGGCTACTTTTTCATCAATTACACTGACCGTAACAGCAGCGTGATCGCCCGGTATCGCGTAGACTCCGCCAATCCCAACCGGGCGCTGCCGGACAGTGGATCTGTTCTGCTTTCCTTCCCCCAGCCATTTGATAACCACAATGGCGGGCGGCTGGATTTTGGACCCGACGGCTATCTTTACATCGGCACCGGCGACGGAGGGTCAGCCGGAGACCCGCAGAACAACGCGCAAAACCGCAGCAATCTGCTTGGGAAAATACTGCGCATCGACGTGGATCATCCATCGGAAAACCGCCCCTACGGCATTCCGGCCGATAACCCGTTTGCCGGCAATACGGAAGGGTGGCGCGAGGAAATCTACGCGTATGGATTGAGGAATCCGTGGAAATTCAGTTTCGATCCGCAAAGGGGCTGGCTCTGGGCTGCGGACGTAGGACAGGACCGGATGGAGGAGATCGATCTCATTGAGAGCGGCAAAAATTACGGCTGGCGTATTATGGAGGGAAGCCTTTGTTACCCGGCATCCGCCAGTTGCAGCCAGGAAGGGCTGACTTTACCGGTTTTTGAATATGAGCATCCCATCGGCAACTCCATTACCGGCGGCTATGCATATTACGGAAGCGCGGTTCCCGATCTTTCCGGCGCGTATGTGTATGGGGATTTTGAAACCGGCATGATTTGGGCGCTATGGCTTGACGCCGATCAAACGGTGCAGGGCAACAGGCTCCTGCTGGAGAGCGGGCTTAATATCTCGTCGTTTGGGCTCGATCAAGACAACGAACTCTATGTCGTCGATTTCAACGGAAAGCTATATAAGATCGTCGAAGCGTCATCCGTCTAGAGGGGAACTGCAGCCATAAGAAATCGGCATACATGCGCATTGGTCTGGGGCCGCCGGTTACGGCGGCCCTTGCCTTTTCTAAGCCGTCCAGCCGTGGTACAATAAACGGTATGGAATAAAGTTGCCGTGCGATTGAGGTAAAGCAAAGGAGCCAGTATGCAAAAAAACATCAAAATCTCCCCGTCGATCATGTGCTGCAAGCTTTGGGAAGTGGAGCCGCATATCCGCCTGTTTGAAGAAGTAGGGCTCGATTCCATTCATTTTGACGTCATGGACGGGCATTATGTCAAAAACATCATGCTGGGCACCAATTTCTATTCCAACATCAAGGAGCTGACCAAGCTTCCTGTCGACCTGCATCTGATGTGCCTGGAGTCTGAGCGTTATATTGAGTATTTCAAGCCTCAGGAAGGGGACCGGGTGTGCTTTCATCCGGAAACCACAAACCATCCGTACCGGCTGCTGCAGGAACTGCGCGCCAAAGGAGTAAAGGCGGGGCTTGCGCTCAATCCCGGCACGCCGGTGGAGCTTCTGCGCGAATATAAAAATGTGCTTGATTATGTGCTGGTGATGACGGTCAACCCCGGCTTTGCCGCGCAGACGCTCGTACCCGACGGCATTGAAAAGATCCGCCGCGTCGCCGACCTGTTGGAAGAACGCGGCATGGAAGACGTGGACGTGTTTATAGACGGCAACACCACCTATGAAAACACCGCAAAAATGGTCGCCGCGGGCGCAAACGGCCTTGTGGCGGGTACCGCCTCCCTGATGAAGGGGCTTGACGGATTTTCCGCCCGGTACAAGGAATACCTTGCCGTGGCCCAGGCCGCGCAGAGAGAATAGTGCAGTATTCATCATCATGCATGGGAGGCGCTGCCTCCAAACCTCCGTTTAGGGTCGTAACGCCCCTCTTTCAAGGGAACGCAGGGCGGCAGGCCCCTGAAATAAGATTTGTCGAACACTTTGATCAGAAAGAAGGATTCGCATGAAAGCTGCAAGATCCCACGCCATTGGCGATTTTCGCGTGGATGAACTGCCAATCCCCGTACCGAAGGGCAAAGAACTTTTGCTGCAGGTGGGCGCCTGCGGCATCTGCGGGTCGGACATCCCGCGCATATTCGAGCTTGGCACCAGCAAGCAAAAGTATCCGCTGACCATCGGCCATGAAATCGGCGGCAAGATCGTCGCCGTGGGGGAGGATGCGGACCCATCCCTCGTTGGCAAACGCGGCGCGGTGTTCCCGCTGATTCCCTGTAGAACATGCGCGCCGTGTCTTAGCGCCAACTACGCCATGTGCGAGGATTACGATTATCTGGGTTCGCGCAGCGACGGCGGGTTTGCGGAATATTGTATCGTCCCCTCCGCGTGGCACTTTGTGGAGTCCAAGAACCCCGCTACTTCCATGGATGCGCTCGGTATGGTGGAGCCCTGCACGGTGGCGCAGCATGCGATACGCAAAAGCAACCTCCGCCCGGGGTATTCCGTACTGATCTTAGGTGCGGGCCCCATCGGCATTATGGCGGCGCGCTGGGCCAGGTTGTTTGGCGCGGAGGCCGTGGCGCTGGTGGACGTTGTGGAAGAGAAGGTCAATTTTGCCCGCGAACGCGGCGAGATCGTGTTCAACTCCAGGACGCAGGACGTCATAGAAGAGTTCAAAAAGCTGACCGGCGGGAATCTCGCTGATGTTGTCATCGAGGGCACGGGCATCGCGGTCGGCCAGGCGGCTGATTGCGCCAAGACATTCGGCACGGTGGTGCTGCTGGGCAATCCGCACCGGGATACCGTGATTGCGCTAAAGCAGCACAGCAATATTCTTCGCAAGGAACTGCTGCTTACCGGCGTATGGAACTCCCATTTTGCCGCAACGCCTGTCAACGAGTGGACCTATACCGTGGCGATGCTGGATGCGGGGAAAATGCATGTGGACGATCTCATCACCCACAGGGCATCGCTGGACGAGCTGCCCGGGCTGTGCCGGGATATCCATGAGCGCCGCGTGACCATCTGCAAGGCGATGTACAGCGCACGGGCTGAAAATTAAGGCTTTAAAGTGGTAAAACAAAACCTAAGGATTTTTAAGGGGCGTTACGCCCCTTAAGCGGAGGCATGGAGGCGGAGCCTCCATATGTGGAATGAGAAGCGCATGCATTGCATGCGCTTTTCGCTGCCCAGCCAAACTAGCGTCAATGTTTAGTTCAGGAGGCAGCATGAAACCGGAACGCGTGTACTTTGAACCGAAGGCGCTCGATTATCCGCTCGGGCGGCAGCTAAAGGAGCAGTTTGCGGACGTCGAGTGGATTCCAATCGAAAACCACAACAACATCGAGGAGCTTCGTACCAACCCCAACGACGCGTTCGTCCAGATGAAGCGCTTTTTGATCGTGGGGGTGCGGAAATCCCTCCGCTATACGCCCAACCACAAGGTGTCGGATTACCTGGTGCCCTACACGTCCTCGGGCTGCACGGCGATGTGCCTGTATTGTTACCTTGTGTGCCACTATAATAAGTGCGCGTATTTGCGGCTGTTTGTCAACCGCGAGGAAATGATGCAAAAGATGATCAAAACGGCCAGTTCCGCCGAAAAGGAGCCGGTGTTTGAAATCGGCTCCAACAGCGATCTTGTGCTGGAGAATACCATCACCGGCAACCTGGTATGGACGATTGAACAATTCTGTGCGTCGCAAAGGGGTAAGCTGACATTCCCTACAAAATTCGATATGGTGGAGCCGCTGCTCCCGCTCAACCACAACGGCAGGGTGATTTTCCGTATGAGCGTCAACCCGCAGGATGTCATCAACGCCGTGGAACTCGGCACATCCCCGCTCAAAGCGCGTATCCGCGCGCTCAACCGCATGTGTGAGGCGGGATATGAGGTGGGGTTGTTGATCGCGCCAATCGTACTGATGGAAGGATACCGAAAAAAGTATGCCGGGCTGATGGAACAACTCGGCGCGGAACTCACGGAGAAGGCCAAAAAGAAACTTGTGATCGAGATTATATTCATGACCTATAGCTTCGTGCACCGCGCCATCAACAACGACGCGTTCCCCAAAGCGGTGGAACTGTATGATACTTCCCTTATGACGGTGCGCGGGCGCGGCAGGTACTGCTACAAAGAAAGCGTACGCGCGGAAGCGGAAGAATTTTTGCGGGCGGAGCTTGCGGAGCATCTCCCCGGAATCCCGATTTTGTACGTGGTATGACGTATGGAAACCGGCCTGAAACAGGCTATTCCTTTGAGAAGCCTTAAGGGATTGTGTACGCCAAATGACATTTTGAAATCTTCCTTCATTCGCCAAAAAACCTCCCGATAGAATAGGCAAAACAAAAAGGGAGGCAATACTATGGCATCGGTTTCGGGCATAGGGAGCACCATTTCCCAACTGTACCTGAACACCACGTTGGCGTCGGCCGGCAGCAGGACGGCGCTGAAAAGCGGCGTGCAGGCGAGCATTTCGAGTTCGCTTGGCGCGCTGGTGGAAAACGGCACCATTACCGAGGAGCAGCAGCAAAAGATCACAAACGCGTTTGTGCGCGCGCTGCAGCCGCCCCCGCCGCCGCCCAAGGGCGAACGGGTGGAAAGCGCAGCAGCGGAAAAGCTTGAAGAACTGGTGGAAGAAGGCTCTTTGAGCCAAGAAGCCTCCGATATCGTGGGCACGGCGCTGGATGAAATTTTCTCGCAGGATCTCAAACCGGAAGAACAGAAGGAAGCCGTGGAAACTGCCCTTGCAAAACTGGTGGAAGAGGGAACGATCACGCAGGACCAGATGGATGAATTAACTGCAGCGATGGAAGCGGCGGCGATGCCCCCGCCGCACGGGGGCGGAATTCCGCCGGAACTGCAGGACAGCCTTGACGCGCTTGTAGATGCCGGCACGATCACGGAAGAACAGCGCGAAAACATCCTGACGTTTCTCGAGGAGGCAAAACAAAACGGAACACGCTCGTCCCTTTCGGAACTTGTGGAAAACGGTACGCTTACGGAAGAAGAGAAATCGGCTGTGGAAAGCGCGTTTCAAGCGGCGCGTACGCTGGTGCAGGCCAAACACGCGTATGCCGGGCGTATGGATGTCTCCTCCGATCCGCTTGAGACGCTTGTAGAAGACGGCACAATCACACAGGATATCAAGTCCGCCGTGTATGAAGCGCTCTCCTTTTATCAAACGGGCGCGTCGCGGCTGAATGTTTCCATGTAAGGACAACCAACAAATAAAACTTGATCCCCAAAACGGCCATTCCTAGAGGAATGGCCGTTTTCCCGTTGCATGCTACAGCTTGCTGACGGGGATCCAGATTTCGCTTTTATAATGGGGGTTGCTTGTATCTTTGCTTTCGTTCCACAACAGCTCGGGTCCGCCGGTCAGCTGATATCCGGAAGTGGGAAACCATTCCGCGTATATCTGCGCCCACACATCCTGCAGCGCCTTTGGGAATGGGCCGATTGCGGTAAACACCGCCCAGGTGCCTGCGGGAACGGATAAGACCTCCCACCGCTCGGGAACGCGATTGCTGGTGGCTACGCCGATGTACTGGTCCAGCGTGGCGCCCTCCGCCCTGCCTTCTGTGAAATTAGCGGATACGCATAAAACGCCCTTCGGCTCCACATCGGAAAGCTCCTTGAGTTCCTCAAAGTCCTGTTCGGTAAGCCTTGCCCACATGCCGTCCATTTGGGGGTTTACGCCCTCATAGATAAGCGTAATCTGTTTTTTGATACCCGCGATTTGGAACGCTTCTTTTTCTACAATGCGATATTGCATGTCATGCCCTCCTCTGATGGTCAATTGAAATGTCATAGGCGGGAACGCTTTTATGATGGCGCCGATTTTTCGCGCCTGTGTCGGCGCAATGCCGTGAAACGCATGGAACGCTCTTGAAAAAGAATCAGGCGAATCATAGCCGTATTGCATGGCAAGGTCAATCACTTTTACGTCGCTCGTCCGAAGCGCAAGCGCCGCCAGGGAAAGTCTCCTGCAGCGGATGTACTCGCTTAGCGTCAAGCCGGAAAGAAACGAAAACAGCCGTTTCAGGTGGTATTCCGAACAGCATGCGATGCCCGCCGCTTTTTGAAAATCAATCTCTTCGGCCAAATGCTCCTCGATATAGTGCATCGCAAAATTCAATCGCTTCAGCGCGTTTATATTTGCTCGCCCCCTTTCTTTTTGAATTGTACCAAATATCACGCGGCGATACCCGGCTTTCCCGGGCCTGTTTTTGCATGGTGGCTCCCGCGCTTTTAGATACAACGGCTCCAGTGTTTGCCCCATGTATACCCTCCACAGGCCCGGAATATACTTTAGCGGACGGCGCGCCCGTCCGCGTAGGAGGAGGGATAACGATGGAAATCAGGCAACAACAGCAAGACAAACAACCCTGTCTCCGTGCGGCAGCGGCTTATATTCTGATGGTTGCAGTCAATATTCTTGCAGAGGCTCTGCCGATTAACGGTGTGACGACGGGCGAGGTTTCTGCCCGGTACCAGACGCTCATTACCCCTGCCGCCGGTACATTTCTGATATGGATTGCTATTTACGTAATGCTGCTGCTGTATACGCTTTACCAATGCGGCGTATTTCAATGGGGAGAAGGAAGGGGGCCGTGCGCCACGGAGTTGACGCAGGCCATTGCGCCATTTTACGCTCTTTCTTCTTTGTGCAACGCGCTTTGGATCATCTCCTGGCACTACGAGCTGATTTTAGTGTGCTTTGTACTGATTGCGGCGCTGGTCTATTCTCTCGTCCGTATTATGATAATCCTTCACAGGGAACGGCTGTGCATGAAGGAAAAGCTGTTTGCGTTTGTGCCATTCTCCGTTTATACGGCATGGTGCATTATTGCAACCTTTGTCAACGCGGCGGCGCTGCTTGTAAGCCTTAACTGGGGCGGCTGGGGTGTCTCGCCGCAGATGTGGGCGGTTGCAGCGCTTCTGGTTTTAACCGCACTTGGTATTTATCTCATGTTCCGGCGGAAGTCTGCCGCAATTGGCCTTGTGTTCATCTGGGCGTATGGCGGCATACTTGTCGCCCATACATCGCAGGACATCTGGAACGGCGCATATCCGCTCATCATCATGGTTCTGATCGTCTGCCTGATCGCGCTGCTGTTCTCGTTTTCCATCCGTATCTATCAGAAAAGGCCATAAGGCAGAATAGCCCGGCTTCTCCAACGTCTTTTTATGTCGAAGAATTTACAGTTTGTATGAATTTAAGACTAGTAATAATTGGATGCCGATGATACAATAAAAAAGCCTGAAGTCAAACCGATATATATGATGTTGCGCACCTGTGCGTGCCTGCCGTTCTGCTAGACGGCGGGCTATTGTCTTACCGTATGGTGTGCGGGTTGCTGCGCGAAAAAAGGCTGTTTCAAGCGGAAGGGACGCTGGCGGCAGGGTATGGCCAAAGCCTGAAGCAGATTGCTTTCAGGCCTTGCGCACGCAGCATGGACAAGCTTGCTTAAAAGAACGGGAGCGAAACAGGTGAAAAGCCGTGTGCGCCGAATGGAAGTGAATGAAGCGCTGGTCCATTTCAACGCAAGGCGTATGGCGCTTGTTGCGGGTCTTGCGCTGGCGTTTCAGGTAGCCAACGGTGTTGCGGGCAGGCTTTTTTTTCGCCCGCCTCTCCTGACGGGGGCGGCGGTTCTCTTTCTCGTCTCCGCCGCCTATCTTGGCGTCTATTTCCGCGTCAAACATGCCGTCAAAACGCGCCCGCATGCCCTGAGCAGGCTTTGCCGGATGTACAGCCTGACGCTTGCGCTGTGCATGCTGCCGTTTTTTCTTGCGGATGCGGGCCGGGGAACGCCCATAAACAGCATTCTGTTTTATGCGGTATTCATGATTGTACCCCTGTTTTCCTTTCAGGAGAACAAAGCGCTCTTTTTTATCGTGACGCTTTATCCAGCCGTGGTGGCGGCACTTTGTATGCAGGGTTGGAGGTACGCGCTGGAGGTTGCGGGGCTTGGGGCGGCGGGCGCCTTGCTTTCCGGTTCTCTGCACAGCGGGTATCTGGATATTATCTCAGAGCTTCGGATGGAAAGCGACATGGACGGCCTGACCAAGCTGTTCAACCGGAAAGCGGGACTTTTGCGCATGGGTGCGCTGATTGCGCTGTGCAAGCGCATGGGCCGGCCTGTCGCTGCCTTTTATATCGATATCGATTGCTTTAAAAGCTACAACGATACGTTCGGGCACCTGGCGGGCGACCGTGCGATTTTAGAGGTAACTGCCTGCATGCGGCGCTGTTTTGCGCGTGAAACGGATGTACTATGTAGGCTCGGCGGCGAGGAATTTGCGGTGCTCATTCCGGTTGCCAAGACAAGCGCTGCGCTCATGATGGCAAAGCGGCTGATCCATATGGTTTCGGATATGGGGATACGAGCGGGCAAAGGCGCGAACGCGAACGTGGTGACGGTGAGCATTGGGGTTGCCGTCATGGAGGAAGGAAATGCCCGCATGGCGCTGCAGTCCCTGATCGATGAAGCGGACAAGCAGCTCTATCTTGCAAAGAAATCGGGGCGCAACTGTATTGCGTGCGGCGGAAAGATCGTTTATAAGAACGCCTGGGCATGAGACCCTGGGCGCGTCTTGGATGAGTGACGGAGCGGAAGCATGTTTTGGAAGAAAATGAACGAAAAGAATAGCGCCGTTATTGTGGTATTGATCATGGGCCTGTTATGGTGCATGACAATGTTTATTTTCCTGGGGTATGCCCGCATCCAGTTCCAGGCCCGGGCGATGCGGCAGCTTGACGAAACAAAAGAGCGGTGCGCCGCGCTGGTGGAAGAAGGTCTTCGTGCGGCAAATTGGGTCGAATCCGGGAACGGTTTTCGTTCAGGAACGGATGTCAGCGGCCGGCATTGGATTATTCTGGATCACAATTTCCGTGTTCTGGCTGGTGGCAAAGCTCTTTCCTGGTGGAAGGAGTGCGGGCTTTTAGAGCAGGACGGCGCATTGGAAGGAACGCTCCGGGAACGCATTGTGGCGGCGGGCGAATTCGGGCTTGCTGCGGCGGCCATACAAATGGCCGGACAGGAAAACCATGTTGCCTCCGCCCCGCTTTCCATTGGCGGGCTTCATATGCTTTATGCGCAGGATCCGGGCCAGGCGGAAGAGGAGTATCGCTTCTTCCTGAACCAGTATCTGGTGCTGGGCCTGTGTATGCTTGGCATCTTTGCATTGGGCCTTTTCCTGCTGTTCATCTGGCGCGGGCGGGACCGGCGCAATGTGAAGGAAGAAAAGGACAGGCTCGCGTGGCTGGAGGAACGCTACCGTATCATCGCGCATGAATCCGAGGATGTGATATTTGAAATCTCCCTAAAGGAAAAATGGATTGAAGCCAACGAAAACTTCCGTAAGCTCTTTGGCTACAATATGGTAAGGTGGAACAAGGAATACAGACGTCAGGTTCATCCCGACGATATTGAAAAATTTGACGCTATCTACAGGGATGTCAAGCTGGGCAAACGTTCCATGAAGGACGATCTGCGTCTGAGGCGCGCGGACGGCAGCTATATTTGGTGCCGTGTGCTCATTGCCGTCCTTACGGATTCGGGCGACAAGCCGGTGAGAATCCTGGGCAAGATCACGAGTATCGATACACAAAAGCGCGAGGCCGCCTGGCTGCTTCAAAAAGCGCAGCAGGACTCACTGACCAATCTATATAACAACGAAGCCACCAAGTTCATGGTCAACCGTTACCTGGCCTCGGAAGGGGCAGACGGCATACACGGCCTGATCCTGATGGACGTGGATGATTTCAAGCGCATCAACGATACGCGGGGTCATCTCTTTGGGGATGCCGTACTTACGTCAGCCGCGGGAAAGCTCAAGGCACTGTTCCGCTCGACGGATATTTTAGGGCGCATCGGTGGGGACGAGTTCATGATATTCTTAAAGAATGTCAGCGACAGGGCGCAATTGGAGGCGCAGGCGCGCAGCATATTGGAAGCGTTCCGGAGCAGCGGGGATGAGGAAAACAAAGTGACCTGCTCCATCGGCGCGGCGCTCTATTCCGAAGACGGCACTACGGTGGACGAGCTGTTCCAGCATGCGGATACCGCGCTCTACCGCTCCAAGAAGGCGGGAAAGAACCGGTGCTCCATTTATGATGAGGCGATCGATACAAGGCCAGACGAACTCCCGCCCGAGGAAGCGTAACAAAAAAACGCCGCATGAATGCGGCGTTTTTTGTGCAGGCCCGGAGACTTTGATCTCAAGCTGTTAGTATTTTATCTGAGGGAGCGCAGGCCGCCCTGAAAACAAAAGATGAAGTAAAAGCCATGGCGGGCCTTTTACAGGTAATAGAGAACAATTCTCAGAGTACCAACGCTGAAAATGATGATATACTACTAACATACAGATATTTGTGAGCAAAGGCGCAGGGAAATTCCCTGCGCCGTTTGTTTACAGTGAAGATGGAAGGAGTTTAGGGATATGGCGCGCTATGTATTGGGGCAAAAGGTACCGGATGAATTCAATACGGTGGTCAAGGTAAAGGAGCAGCAGCGGAAGTTGGGGGTGAAAGCAGACGGAATATGGGGACCAGAAACACGGGCTGCGTACCAGGAAGGCCTAAAGGCCACACAGGATGCCGGATACGGCTAGTATGAGAAAATTCCTGGCCTGGCTGAACCGCGCTTTTCCAATGTCAATCAGTATTCTGCTCACATTTCTCCTATGCTGAACAGGACAAACACAGTGAGGGATACCAAACCCTATATGGAGAATAGAGTATCGGAAGTAGGGTCGCCAGGCTATGATGTTAAACCTGCAACTATCGGTACACGGCAAGAGAATCAAGCTGTAAAGGGTAGAAATCGTAATACACCGCGGCAAAATCTTGAAAACTATCTATATGCCACGAAGCCGAAAACAAAAGAAGATGTTGCAGAACTCATACGGGATAAT
This sequence comes from Bacillota bacterium, assembly GCA_023455425.1. Lineage (GTDB taxonomy): Bacteria > Bacillota > Clostridia > Christensenellales > CAG-138 > JAEYLA01. The sequence continues at coordinate 68,727 of JAEYCM010000015.1, forward strand.
GCACAATATATCAAAGAGGCGGCGGAAGCATATGGGGTTGATCCAAGAATAATCGCCGGTGTTATTTATGCCGAGCAGGTTAACAATGTCGATTATGGAGATGTGTTCGGAGACTGGATTGGATTCTATGGCCTTCTTGATACCTCAATAGGGCTAGGACAAGTAAAGGTTTCAACCGCAAAGCTCGTTGAAGATAAAGGATATATTCCAAAGGTATCCGCAACAGAGAGAGGATGGGATTTGCCTGTTATCGGGCCTGTACATGGCACTGAGACGATGGCAAGAGAAAAGCGGCTTGAGAATAATCAAATAAATATTATGTATGTAGCTGCCTATTTGAGGTATTGGCAAGACGTATGGGAAGATGTTTATCCTCAAATTAGCAACGATCCTGCGATATTGGGCACATTATATAATTTGGGGGTAAACGCCAATGCGCCAAATAAAAATCCTCAGTCAACTGCCTTTGGTGATTATGTAATGGAGAACTATACCTATTTAGGAGAGCTGCTTGGTCTTGATTGAGTTTAAAGCAATAGGGTGGAATAGAGAGGCGTTTCCATATGTTTAAAAAATGGTTAAAGCGGGTTTTTCTGATCATCCTCCTTTGCCCGATCCTATTTTGGGCGGCTTCGTGCGCCCGGTGTGAAATCCTCACGCTGCTGCACGGGCAGGAGTTCAAGGATGCGTATAAGGAAAATACAATGATCGGAGAACAAAGCTATTGGAAGGTTCTAGACTATTCTCCGACATATGCGAGGATTTATTTTGTTGGCGTCAACAGATCCGGCGGGGATATTTTGGGATTTACCAGGCAGGACGATCACTGGGTTTACGCAAAATGGGAGGAGACCGTATGGTCGAAAACCGGAAGCGCGTCTGAAATTATGTGGCCCTATATCAGGTGAAACAAAATGGAGCGGACAGGGGATTCCCTTTCTGCTCCATTTTTTGTTTATACAGAATCTGTGTGTTACTCCACGTGGAATTGCTTTTTGAGCCGGGCAATGTTTTCCTCGCTCAGTTTGTTGTGGGTGTCCCGCATGACGTAGCAAACGTTCATCGTTACGGTCGCAAGATGCTCTAAAATCTCCATGCGGAAGCAGGCTTCCTCCAGGCTGCTCCCCCAGGTGAGCGGGCCGTGGTTGGAAAGCAGTACCGCCTTGTGGGTCCTGCAGAAGGGCGCTACGGAATCCGGTACCTCCTCAGTACTCGGCAGCGCGAAAGGCGCTAACGGCACGGGGCCAAGTCCCACGATAGCTTCCGTGAGCAGCGGGGTATCGAGCGCGATACCCGCCGCCGCAAACGAGGACGCGACGGGAGGATGCACATGCACCACCGCCATGACGGCGGGGTTTTCCTGATAGACGCGCAGGTGCATCTTTACTTCGGAAGAAGGGGGAAGGGTTCCTTGCGAAAGCACCCTTCCGTCCAGCGTCATCTCCACCAGCATTTCCGGCGTCAGGCAGCCCTTGGATACGCCCGTGGGCGTACACAGAATGGTATCATCCGAGAGCTTTACGGAAAGGTTGCCGTCGTTCGCAGCGGCGTAGCCTCTGTCATAGAGGCGCTTCCCATAAGAAACAATTTGTGCCGCCGCTTCCGATTTTGTGGGATATTTCATAAGATCCTCCAAAACACTTTATTTTCACACATCAAATAGATGCGCGCCTATTCGCTTTGCTTTTACCCGTTCATACTACCACGCGGGACGTTCAAACACAACGCCTTTACAAATGCCATATATTGCGGTATGCTCACCTCAACGTTCGCATCCCGCAATGCGGCATGCGCAAATCCAACTGCAAAGGAAGACTGTCATGCGATACATCGACCTTCGGAGCGATACCGTAACCCAGCCCACCCAGGCCATGCGCGAGGCCATGGCGAACGCCCCCGTAGGGGACGACGTATATGGGGACGATCCAACCGTAAACGAACTCGAACGCCTTGCCGCAGAACTTCTGAACAAGGAAGCCGCTCTGTTTGTCCCCAGCGGGACAATGGGCAACCAGCTCTGCATCATGGCCCAGACCAAGCGCGGGGACGAAGTGATCGTCAGCGATGATTCCCATATATTCGTGCATGAAGTGGGGGCCGCCGCCGTGCTTTCCGCCGTGACGCTGCGGCAACTGCATTTTGAAAACGGCATATTCAACGCAACGCAGATCGAGCGCGCCATCCGGGAGGATGATATCCATGAACCACCCACCACGCTTATTTGCATGGAGAACGCGCTCTCCAACGGCCGCGTCGTGCCCCTTTCCGTCATGGCGGAGGTCTATGCGGTGGCGAAAAAGCATAACCTCAGGGTGCATCTGGACGGCGCGCGCCTTTTTAACGCCGCGGTGGCCCTGGGCGTTGATGCAAAGGACATGACACAATATACTCATACCGTTTCCTGCTGCCTGTCCAAGGGCCTGTGCGCGCCGGTCGGCTCCGTCATCGCCGGGGATAAGGTTTTTATCGCGCGGGCTAAAAAATACCGGAAACTGCTGGGCGGCGGCATGCGGCAGGTTGGGATACTGGCTGCCGCGGGTATCCTGGCGCTTACGGATATGACCAAGCGCCTGTATATTGACCATGAGAACGCCGGATATATGGCGCGAGAACTGCAGAAGCTTCCCGGCGTGACCGTGGACGTGGACGCCGTGGACATCAATATGGTATTCTTTCATGTAAAGAGGGAGCGCAGCGTATTGGAGGCCGTCCAGGCGAAGATGCTCAAAGACGGCGTGAAGATCAACGGCGAGTGGGACGGCAACTTCCGCTTTGTTACCTCCAACGATGTATCCAGGGAAGATATTAATACCGCCATAGCCGCGTTTTCCCGAGCGATCGGTTCTTAACAGCATTCTTTTGCCCCATAACGCAATAAAACGCAATCAAATAGGAGGTTCGTATGGATAACAGGCCCTATGTGTCCTGGACGCTGATGGAAGCTTTCCTGGTCGATGCGTTCAAGGGATACGGCGTACCCGAAGAAGATGCGAAGATCGTAGTGGACGTGCTGCTCGAAAGCGACCGCCGCGGCATCGAAAGCCATGGCTGCAACCGCTTCAAGCCCATTTATATCGACCGCATCGTGGACGGTATTCAAAACCCGGTCACCCACTTTGAAATCCTCAGGGAAACGCCCACTACGGCCGTCGTGGACGGCCACCACGGTATGGGGCAGGTGATCGGCGTAAAATCCATGCAGATGGCCATTGAAAAGGCAAAACAATACGGCATGGGTATGGTCGCCGTGCGCAACTCCACTCATTACGGCATCGCGGGCTATTATACCACCATGGCCACAGACGCAGGCATGATCGGCATCACGGGCACCAACGCGCGCCCCTCCATCGCCCCCACGTTTGGCGTAGAGAACATGCTGGGTACCAATCCGCTCACAATCGGTCTTCCGACGAATGAGGAATTCCCGTTTGTGCTCGACTGCGCCACCTCCATCACCCAGCGCGGAAAGATCGAATATTACGCCCGCGCAGGGAAGCCGACGCCTGCGGGCCAGGTGATCGGCCACGATGGCGCGCCCATGACGGACAGCGCGCAGATACTAAAGGATCTCACCAGCGGCAAGGCTGCGCTTGCGCCGTTAGGCGGCATCGGCGAGGAACTGGGCGGATACAAGGGGTATGGCTATGCCACCGTGGTGGAGATTTTATCCGCCGCGCTGCAGCAGGGCAGCTATTTGAAGATGCTCATGGGCATCGGCGAGCATAGCGAAAAAGTGCCCTATGCGCTTGGGCACTTCTTCATCGCCATCGATACCGAGGCGTTTATGGGCCTGGAGGCGTTTAAAAAGACGGCGGGGGATATTCTTCGCGCGCTGCGCGCGTCCGAAAAAGCGCCGGGAGAAGAGCGTATCTACACTGCCGGCGAAAAGGAATACCTCGTTTGGCAGGAGCGAAAAGACAAAGGCGTGCCGTTGGGCGAGGCCGTGCAGAAAGAGATTCTCGCGGTGCGTGACAAGCTGAAACTGCCGTACACATTCCCGTTTGAAAGATGATCTTTTTTTATAGGGGCTTTGCCCCTATACCCCACCAAAGGGACGTAACGTCCCTTGGAAACCCATTCTCAAAATGCCCAGTTGGGCGCTTTCGAAAAATGGTTTTTAGGGCCGTTATGGCCCTAAACGGAGGTTTGGAGGCAGAGCCTCCAACGTCTTATAATATTTGAACCGCTCAAATAGGAGCGGTTCTTTTTATCACTTATCATTGCGCTGTTTGCAGCCACTTCTGCTGCGCCGCGTTCCAGCGGGCGTAGAGCATGCGCGCGATCCAGGCGTCCGGAATGAGCTTCCCGGCAATGCTCAGCGTACGGTTGATAACGCCGGGGATATAGATGCGCTTGTTGCGCAGGGTGCGGGAAAGCGTGTTGCGCGCGACAACGCTTAACTCGTTGGTGGTGGCGCGGCCCCAGAAGCCTTGCGCCTCAATGCCGGAAAGCGCCTCCCTGGTGGTGGGGAGCCCGCCGGGGCAGAGGGCCAGCACATGCACGTTTTCACAGGCAAGCTCATGTCCCAGCGCCATGGAAAAATTCAGAAGAAAACGTTTGGACGCGGCATATGTCGCCTTGAGGGGGATGGGGTAGAGCGAGGCCAGGCTCGATACATTGATAATATGGAACGCGCCCTCCGCCCGACGTTTGAGTGCGGCGTGGGTGACTCGCATCGTCGCTTCGATGTTGAGTTGTACGATTTTGATGAGCGTCTCGCTTTCGCGTGAGAGGAACGCGCCCTCATAATCTACGCCCGCGATGTTCAATAAAAGGTTCAGGCGGATACCCTCCGCATCGAGGCGCCCAAACAATGTATTGGCCGCAACCTGATCCGTCAGGTCGCATGCATGGGTATGTACGTTAACGCCGTATTGGCGCGTGATGCCGCGGGCAAGGTCACATAAAGGCTGTTCCTTTAAATCCGTCAGATAGAGATCATACCCGCGGCGCGCGCATTCCGCCGCCATAGTCCGGCCGAGGCCGCCGGACGCGCCAGTGATCAAAGCGATCATACCGCTTCCTCCTTCTGAAATTTCTGAAACCGGACGCCGCAAAGCTGCTCGCTGATGGTAAGCATCCGGTCGATGTTGCTGGGATCGTCCGCGTAGCGGGAATGGGGCACCAAAGCACAGTTGTAGTAATACAGGCCCTCCGGGGCGGGCGTGTGGTTGCATACATAGGAAAATGTCTGCGCCGGGACCTCGGGGGATACGCCGTGCCGCTTTCTTAAAGACCATACGAAGCGCACCAGTCCGCCCGTTTCTTTACAGCCGATTTCGGTATTGACCAGGCCCGGATCAACGACGTACATTTTTACTCCGGTTTCTCCGAGTCGTTGATTGAACGCTTGTGCAAACAGCATGGCGCAGAGTTTGGATTGCTTATAGGCGGCGAGCGCATTGTACCGCTTCTGCAGCATCAGGTCGTCCCAATGGATGCGCATGTTCTTGTGGGAGCCGCTTCCCGTCCACAGCACGCGGCCTGTTGCTGAGGTCAACTGCGGCAGCAGCCGGTGGGTGAGCAACACGCCGGAAAGGTAATTGAGGGCAAGCTGCTGCTCATAGCCTTCCGCCGATGTTGTATAGTAGCTGCGCACGCCGCCCGCGTTGAGGATGAGCGCGTCGATGCCCGCGATGCCGTTCTGCTGTAAGTATGCGGCCAGTTCGTCCGCAGCTCTGTGTACCTCTGATTGGTGGGTCAGGTCATGGCAAAGGAATGTGACGTCCGCGCCCGGCAGCAGGGAAAGAACCGCCTCTTTCGCCTGTGCGCAGCGTTCCTGGCGGTGGCCTATTCCGATGACGTGCCAGTTCTGTTCCAGCAGTGTTTTTGCGGTGGCGAAACCGATGCCGGAGGTTGCGCCGGTGATGATTGCTGTTTTCATGTTCGTGCCTCCTCAATCTGCTCGCATGCCGCAGCGGGCAGGTAAAGTGTAATGTTCATTTCATACGGCTGCGGAAACACTCCCAGGAATTCGGCGGGAAAGGGCGTTTCCGTTACGGTCAATGTGCCGTCCGCCACCTCGATGGCGGCAATTTGGTCGAAGTCTATGGGGTTCGGGAGCCACGCGTTCACGTAGATCTCCACGCGGTAATCCGCTGCCGCCGGTACTGCGGTTACTTGCGCGGAATGCAGGTTGAGTTGTGCGCGTTGTACGTTTTCCACGCTGTAGCGCTGGGTTTGTGCATAGGGGAGGATATGCCCCGTGCCTAAGATTACGCCAAGAACGGCGGCGCCGCCGGCCAATCCTATCACAAACAAAGTAATCAATCTCTTTCCTGTACGCTTCATGATGCCTTCTCCTTCCTGGACTTAAGGTGCATCAGCCGCTCTGCCGCATAGGGGAGGCGGCCGATTGTCGTGCGCCAGAGCGCTGTCAAGCCGCGCAGGCCTAAAAGCCCGCCGCTTACAAACAACAGTGTCAGGAATACGCCAAGCAGCGCGTAGAGGAACTCTCCCTTTGCAAGCACGATGATCCCGTATACAAGCGTCGCCGCCCCGATTGCAATCAGGGAAAGCGCCGTCAAAAACAGAGGGATGAGCACGCACAGCGCCGCAAGGTACAGGCAGGCCATGACGAGGCCGCCCAAAAGCTGATACCGCGCGATTGCGCCAAGCATGTGCAGCACGCTTTTGATGCCGTTGGCGCGCTGTGCGCGTTCCACGGCGCGGTCCGCCGTGAACATACGCCCCAGCTGCCTGGGGTCGCCGAGCGCCGCGGCAATCGCCGCATCGGACTTTCCCTTTAGCCTGCCCGCTTCAAAATGCTCGCGGTAGTCCGAAAGGATATCCTGCTTCTGCTCCGCGCTCATGCGCCCAAGCGCTTTTTCGAGCAATTCCAAAAATTCATTCATGCGCCGCATCCTCCATCAATTCCTGCACGCTTTTGGTAAACGCCGTCCAATCCGACCGGAGCGCCGTCTCCGCGTTCCTTCCCGCCTGGGTCAGGCGGTAATATTTGCGCGGCGGCCCGCCGGATTCGTCCGAAAGATAGGTTTCGCATAACCCGTCCGCCTTTAGCTTGCGCAGCAGCGGGTAAAGCGTCCCTTCCGCAATCTCGATGCTGCCGGAGATCTTTTCCGCCAGCTCATACCCGTAATAATCCCGTTTCTTTAAAAGCGCCAGTACGCAAAGATCCAGTACGCCCTTTTTAAATTGCGCGTTCATGACTCACCTCGAATTCGACATCGTTCACTACTAGATATTATTCAGTACTGAAATAAAAATAACACCCTCCGCGCCAAAACGCAAGAGGGAATTTTTTAAATAAATTGAATTAAGAAAGCAACCTTGAGAAACCGCTGTTTTTAATGGAACGGAGTTCCGTCAAGCTGATAGCCGCTTACAATTCCGATCTTTATGGCTGTACGGTGTCCAGGAATTGAAGGGTTTCCTCAACAATGCGGTCTGAAAGCTTCCAGTAAATACCGCTGTGGCCTGCAGGCAATTCGACAACTTTACCGGAATCGAGCGTTTGTGTCATCCGCCTGCGTTCCTGTACGGCCCATTGATAGTATTCTCCAAGTTGGTCCGGTGGTGCCGCCTGTATCATCAACACCGGCAATTGCTTTGGAAAACCCACATCCAGCAGAGCGGTCATGTTGCTTTCAATGGTTTGAAACTCATTTTCGAGTGTGGTGTTGGCATAATTCCAACTGGTAACGGTCGCAATCGTGCGAGCATCCTCCTGGGAATAAGTATCTGCCGGCGCGCCGCTCACTAAAAGCGGATGAAACCAAAGCGCCGCCCGCAAAATACCCGTTTGTCGCAATACGGGAAGAATCCCCACACTGGGCATGTTCAAATTGTCTTTTTTCGCCTGAATCAGTGATCTTGGCAGGGTGGTATCCAATGCAATGACAGCACGTAACTCATCAGGATAGGACTGCGCGTATTGTAATGCATAGATGCCGGACATAGAGTGCGGAACCAGCACATAGGGCGGGGCTATTCCTGCTTTACGAAGACCCTCACGGATTTCCTCCACCACATTTTCAGCGGTACGGGGCGCATCGGTAGAGTCGCTCCATCCGTATCCGAAGTATTCCACCACAGCAACACGTCCGTGCTTGGAAAGCTTTGACCATAGCGGTTTGTACTCTAGAACTGGCACAGCCACCCCGCCGCCGCTAAGCAGCACATAAGTGGTATCGCCTTCTCCTTGGGTGTAGATATGCATCTTGTGGCCATCCACCTCCACAAGTGAACCGGGTGCGGGAATTCTCTGCCTTTCCAAAGGCGTCAGGATTGCTTGAATGGC
>JAEYCM010000032.1 GCA_023455425.1 Bacillota bacterium
CGAGCAGCCCGGCATTAAAAAGCATGGCCTCGGTCAGCGTGGTCTTTCCCTCGCCGCCATGCCCGAATATGCCAATGTTGCGGATCTTGTTCGCAGTGTACTCTTTCATGCGTGCAGTTCCCCCTGTTAAATTAGGTTGTGTTGCTGTTTTTGAAAGCGCCTGCCGCAGGTCTTGTCACAAAGCTGTTATAAAGTCTGTCTTTATGAAAGGCTTATCCTTGAGGCTGAACGCCCAATTTCTATCTTATTGTATCAGCGAAGTTCCTCTTTGTAAACCGTTTTTGCCTTGATGCGCCGGGCGGCGGGAGGCCTGCTCCCGCGCGCGTGAAATACCGTTTGCATCACCCGATAGGGTATGCGATAATGGACAGGACCATTCACCCATCCTAAGGAGGTACGAGCGCATGTTCAACAAGCGCAATCCGGAGCCCAAGGAGCCGCGCCTGCAGGGCGAAGATTTTGATATTTTTCCCACCCTTGACGACGAGGATTTAAGGCGCGCCCCGCAGGAGGAAGAAGAGCCAACCCTGGAACCCGCCGAGCCTGTGGAAGAGACCCCGCCGGAGCCTACCGAATTTGAAAAGAAGATCGCCGCCATACCGGACGACAAATGGAAGAAGTATCAGATCATTGCGGGCGCTGTGCTGGGCATTCTAAGCTCCACCAGCATCATGGTGCTGGGCAGAATGGAATCGATCGGTTCCATGGGCCTCATCGCCGCGGCGGTGCTCGCGCTGTTCCTGCCCAACATGTTTGAAAAGAAGGGCGGCCGTAGAATTCCCGTACTGCGCACGGCGCTGATTATTGCGCTGGTGATTTCCATGGGACTTTACGCGTTCTACGGCTTTGTCATCAACCCCGGCTACTTCGCGCCCACTACGCCGGTACCGGCCGCAACCCCTGCGCCTGAGGCTTCCGCCACTGTAGCGCCGTAACAGCCATATGAAGCTTAATCGCGCCGAATGTTCGGCGCGATTTTGATTTGGAGCGAACGCCGCTTGAAACGTTTTCCATGTTTTTAGAATTGGGGATGCGTTATGGATAACCTGGTAGAGAAACGCTGGCGGTTTTTATCCCCCGGCATGCCCAAACCTCGTGCGCAAAAATTGGAGCAGTACGCGGTGCGGTACCTGGAACCGGCGCTTAAGTCGTTTCCGGAGCTACAGCAACCTATTTTTCTCCTGCTGCGCAACAACGGCTTTATCGGGCGGACGGACCCGGTCTACAGCATTGTCGTCAATGAACATACAATTGACCGGTGCTCCGAATGGAGAATTCGTTTTATCACGGCGGACATGCTCCTGTATTTTGTTCAACATGAGACGGGCATGCAGGTACTTCCCCATGCGACAAATTCGTTCCTGACCAAGCATGCGACCTTTTTTGCGTTGGCGCGCGGTTATGCTTATGATTTCCTAAAGACCTTTCAATCCGGCTGCAACAGGGCTGGCTGTGATTTTGGCTACTCCTTTTGCCGGATCAGTTGCGGCAGATTATTCAAAAGGCCCTGTAAAGGCTATACGGATGCACAGTTGAAAACAATGGCAGTCTATTTTCAGCGGCAGGGCGCGGAATATGGCTTTCTGGATCGCGTTGACTTTGAAGAGGCGCTCTATCGCATCATGTCGGAGGTAAGCGAAGTATTTCTTAAATGAACATCATACAGCAAACGGAGCACGCACCCCATCCTGACGCCCCTTCTCCTCATGAACATGATCGGGAATGGAAAGGCGAAGATGGAAAGCTTGGCAAAAGGCGCAGGCGCCTACCTCCGGATATTTGGAACTTTTCTGCTGATGACTTTATTGCCTCCGCTGACAGGGGATGATATAACAGGCAATGTGTTTTCTGATGGCTTACCTCCGGCGGCGCAAATATAATCAATATTTTAGAGGTTACATATGATTAGAGGGTTAAGTTTTGAAATGCCGAATGGACATGATTCGTATCTTAATACCATATTGTCTGGAATATTATTGGAAAAGTATACATGGATGATTAGTGAGGACGATGCATTCGTAGATTTAGAAAATTACTTGTTTAACTCTGATATTTTTACTGGGGAAGCCTTCAGCGAAATTATTGCAACCCCATCCTATTATGTTTTATTCGCCAATATACAAGCGTATAGGAGTGAGGATGACTTTTACGAGATAGAGACTTATGCAGACTTTTTACGCAGCAAATGCGAATTGATTATTTTTATAGTCGATGCTGTTTTTGCAGATATCTATGCAAAAGATCAAATTATCATTGAAAGAATCAAAAAGAACGCTGAAGAGAATAAATTTGAAAACATCCGTTATATTACTGACGAAAATGATATTAGAACTGAGTTTAGTGTAAATGGCTAGTTTCAAAATCATTTCGTGACGCTATTGGATATTCAATAAGCGAAATGGAATTTAGGGGACATCGCTTTGATAGCGATGTCCCCTTTTGCGTTGGCAAAGAGACTTCATATATTGGGTATAAGGCCGGAAGCTAAGCAGATGACGAATGGAACCACAACGGTAAGCAATAAATACAATGATCATGGTATCCGTGCCTTGGAGGGCATGGGGGAGCGCATTCTCCCATACTTAACTCAACCCTGAAGCCTAGTCGTCCCACTGGCTGCGGTATTTTTCCATAATGCCCCGCAGCAGCGTGGCCTGCGCGGGCGGCGTATAGGTAATGGCGTTTGCCCCCGCCTCCAATGTGAGCGCGATACTGTCCACCGTGACCCCGCCCGTTGCGATGATGGGCACGTACGGATAATCCTTTCTGATTTGGCGCACAATAGCCGCCGTATTTGGGCCTCCTGAAACGTTGAAGACATCCGTCCCCGCTTCAAGTCTCGCCCTAATATCCGTATGCTCGGATACGACGGTCACCACCACCGGAATATCGATAATGCGTTTTAAACCCTCAATCGTCTCATTGGGCGTAGGGGCGTTGACGACGACCCCCATCGCGCCCTGGAATTCCGCGTCCTGCGCGATATTGAGCGTGCGCTTGCCTCCCGTGATGCCGCCGCCCACGCCGCAGAATACCGGCACATCCGCCACGGTCATAATCGCGTGGGTAATGGCAGGCTGCGGCGTAAAAGGATAAACCGCGATAATTGCATTGGCGTTGATATTTTTTATAATTGCGACGTCGGTGGTAAACGCCAGGGATTTAATCAGCTTGCCGAATATGCTGATGCCCGTAGCCTGCTTGATGATCTCCGGCACCTTGATCATGTGGCTGCGCAGCGTGCCATCCAGCTCAGGTACATAACGATGATCTTCCAAATAAACTCCTCCTTCCTGTGATGATACGTGGTAAAGCGCCGGATTCCGCCGCCTGTAAAGCAAGCCGCATATAATGGTGCGCGAAAAAAATGCTCGCGACTGGCACTTAAATAATTCTTGCCCGGGTTTTGAATTTCCTGCCGTCAATTGCGGCTTTTTTGTGAAAACCGCGCCTTATCAATAGTATGCAATACTCTGCGCGTTTTCACAAGCGATGTCGTTCGACACGTTTCTCTATGCTTTTCTTACCCCGAAAAGCGGTAAGCGTAACCAATAGGAAAAGCCCACGCACGACGTACATGGGCTCGAAAAGTTAGGATTACGTTGGGGCTCCGCCCCAAACCCCGCTTCGGGCTGTAACAGCCCTAAGGACCCTTCTTGCAAACGCGCTAGAAGGACGCTTGCAGAAAAGGGATTCCCAAGGGACGTGTTCCTTGGGTGGGAGTTCGAGGGCCAAGCCCTCGAAAGGGAATTATCGTTTCCTAAGCCTGTGTACGCTTTGTACATCGGCTTTATGGCGATTATTCAATGCGTATACATCTGCTTATACGGGTTTGCGGTGTCGGCGGTCAGCACAAAGAACGCATGCGAGAGGATCTCGCCAAGGTCAAGATCGAATATCTCGCAGTATTCCTTAAGCTGCTCGGCGATATGGGCTTTGTCCGTGTCATCCGCAACCCGCGCCGTCACCTGCTTGGGAAGGTCCCGCGGAAGCTCCTTGGTACGAAGGTAGATCGCCCCGCCGTGGATACCCGTGCCACAAAAATACCCGACCGGGGACTTCCCTTCCGAATTCAGGCCCAGCACGTAGATTTCGCCGCCCGCCTGGTATTCCCCAAGGAAGCTGCCCGCGCGCCCGCCGACTACAATCAGCGGCCGTTTTTCCGCGTACGCCTTCATATGCACGCCGCAGCGGTAGCCCGTATTGCCGCGCACATAAATTTTCCCGCCGCGCATGGAATACCCCGTGGCGTCCCCTGCCGAGCCGTGGACGATAATGCGCCCGTCGTTCATGGTATCCCCGGTGGCATCCTGCGCGTTCTGCTCCAGCTCCACCGTGGCGCCGTCCATATACGCGCCCAAGGCATTGCCGGGGATGCCCTGCACCTTGACATATTTGCCCTTCAGGCCGTTGGCGAGGTAGCGCTGGCCCATGCAGGACGTGATGAAAATCTCATTTTCCTGCGCTTCATGCAGTTTCTCGTTGAGCGCACGGAATTGCATGCCTTTTGCATCGATGGTTATCATTGTACACCTCCAAGCTGCTTCTTTCGCTCGGCCTTGGAAAACGCCATGAGCTGCGGCTTTTCGCATATGAGTTCAAAGTCTATGGAAGAAAGCGGCGTCCGGTTGCGGATGAGCGCCGTATAAATGCCCGTACGCTCCACATTGCCGATGATGATGAACCCCTTTAAGAGGTCGTTTTCATAGAACAGGCGCTTGTAATCGCCATTTGCGCCATATACGAGATCCTGCCCGATATAGCTGCCCGCCGTCGTCATATGAAGCCCCCACAGGGACGTCGCGTTGAGCGGGATCGCCCTGTCAAACAGCAGCGCGCCGCCCGCCATCTGGCTGCCGGCAGCCTCGCCCTGCATGTAGGCGTTGGGCAAGAGCGCCAGGATGCGGCTGGTGCCGTTTGAAATATCGTAGCTTTCCGCACAGTCTCCCGCCGCATATACGTCGGGCAGGGTGGTCTTGCCGGAACTGTCCGTCACAATACCACGGTTGACTTCGCCGCCCGCGGCTTTTACGAGCTCCACCTCCGGGCGTACGCCCGCGGCCACTACCAAAGTAGTAAACGGAATACGCCTGCCGTCCGTCAGAAGCATCTCTTTGCCTGCAAACGCCTCAATGCTCACACCCAGGTGCAGCGTAATCCCCTGCGCTTCAATATGTTGTTTCACTACTTCCGCGCCGCCCGCGTCGAGGACGCTCGGCAGCACCTGCTGCGCCATATCCACAATCGTGATGTGTTTGACCTTGCGGCTAATGCCCTCCGCGCATTTGAGGCCGATGAGACCCGCGCCGATGATGAGCACTTCGCTCTCTCCGTTCACTTCCGCGTCCAGCTTGAGCGCATCGTCCAGCGTCAAAAACGCATGGTAGCCACCCACGGTATCCAAGCCTTTAATGGGCGGGACAAACGGGCGGGAACCTGTGGCGACGAGCAGCTTATCATACGAAAGCTCACTGCCGTCGTCAAGCGTAACGGTATGGGCCGCAGCGTCAAGCGATACCGCAGATTTTCCCGCAAGCAGCGTGCAGCCGTTCTTTTCGTAAAATTCCAGCGGACGGTAAGCCATGCGCTCCCGGTCGGTCTTGCCGAGCAGCAGGTAGGAAATGAGCGGGCGGGAATACACATGGTAGGGCTCCCTGCCCACCACGATGATCTCCCCTGCTTTGTCCACACGGCGGATGCCTTCGATACAGCCGATTGCGGCGACGGAATTGCCTATGATGACATACTTCATATGCTTACCTCTCCTCAAACACGATGGCCTTGTTGGGGCAGCCGGACACGCAGGCGGGCTCACCGAAGGAATTCTTGGTGCATAGTTCGCACTTCTGCATGGGCCCATCCGCCGAGGGCATGATCGCCCCGTACGGGCAGGAAAGCACGCAGGTGTAGCACGCCATGCATTGATCGGCATTGATGGCGATCAACCCTTCCTCCATCGTCAGCGCGCCGGAAATGCACGCTTTCACGCATAGCGGCTCCGTACAGTGCCTGCACGCGACGGCAAAGAAGATATCCCCGCTTTCCTCAATCTTGATACGCGGGTTGATGCGGACGTCCTTAAGGGCCTTGGCCATATCCTTTTCGCCGGAGTTGGCGAACGCGCAGTTGTATTCGCAAAGGTGGCACCCCAAACACCACTGCTCGTTGACAAATATACGCTTCATGTCTTTGCCCTCCCCTATTCGCCCGCGTGCTGGATGCCGAGTATTGTAAGCTCCTTTTCGGTAAGGCCCACACCTCTGAGCATCAGCCGGTTTCCGCGCAGGGCCTCGATGGAGTTGATGCCCATGCCGCCCATCATCTCTTTAATTTCATGCGTATAGGCGGTAATAAGGTTCACAAGCCGTTCCGCGCCCATTTCCGGGTTCAGGCGTTTGACAAGGTCCGGCCTCTGGGTGGCGATGCCCCAGTTGCACTTGCCAAGGTGACAGGTGCGGCACAGGTGGCAGCCCAAAGCCAAGAGCGGGGCGGTCGCCATATACACGGCGTCTGCGCCCAATGCGATGGCCTTTACGACATCCGCGCTGTTCCGGATACTTCCGCCGACGACGATGGAAACGTCCGAGCGGATGCCCTCTTCCCGTAGCCGCTGGTCCACACTCGCCAGCGCAAGCTCAATGGGGATGCCGACGTTATCCCGGATGCGGGTGGGCGCGGCGCCCGTACCGCCGCGGAAGCCGTCGATGGCGATGATATCCGCGCCGCTTCGCGCGATGCCGCTTGCAATGGCGGAAACGTTGTGTACCGCAGCGATTTTGACGATCACGGGCCGCTCGTAATGCGTGGCCTCCTTGATGGAGTACACGAGCTGCCTTAAATCCTCAATGGAGTAGATATCATGGTGCGGCGCGGGAGAAATCGCGTCCGTCCCTTTCGGGATCATGCGGGTCTTTGCAACGTCACCCACGATTTTGGAGCTGGGCAAATGCCCGCCGATGCCCGGCTTTGCTCCCTGGCCCATTTTAATTTCGATGGCGGCGCCCGCCTTCAAATAATCCGGATGCACGCCGAAACGGCCGGACGCAACCTGTACGATGGTATGCGGGCCATACTGGTAGAAATCCTCATGCAGGCCGCCCTCGCCGGTGTTGTAGTAGATCCCTAAGCGCTCCGCCGCCATTGCTAAGCTGTGGTGCGCGTTGTAGGAGATGGAGCCAAAGCTCATGGCGGAAAACATGATGGGTGTCGTGAGCGAAAGCTGCGGCTCCATTTTGGTGATCATTTTGCCGTTTTCATCGCGCCGGATGCCTGTCGGCTTTTTCCCCAAGAACGTGCGCGTTTCCATGGGTTCGCGCAGCGGGTCGATGGAGGGGTTTGTCACCTGGGACGCGTTGATGAGGATTTTATCCCAATAGACGGGGTAGTTTTTCGGTGTACCCATGGAGGAAAGCAGCACGCCGCCCGAGCCCGCCTGCTTGTAAATGTCCGTGATCGCCTCACTGGACCAGTTGGAGTTTTCCTTGAATACGTGATCGGACTTTGTGATTTTGAGCGCGCGCGTCGGGCAGAGCGACACACAGCGGTGGCAATCCACACACTTGCTGTCGTCAGCCGTCATAACGCCTGCGGCTTCATCGTACTGATGCACCTCGTTGGCACACTGCCGCTCGCACACCCGGCAGGCGATACAGCGGGTAAAATTGCGCACGACTTCATATTCCGGATATTGAAAATTGATTGGCATAGTAAACCCTTCCCTTCCGTCAGACGACTTTCGCCATCGCCTCGGGCTTAAGCCGGACAATGACAGGCTCGCCGCCGCGCGGCGCCCAAAGTTCTTCCACATCCGGCTCCACGACGCGGATGCCGCATTCCTCGCTTGCGAGGTATACGCGTTCACCCTTTTTCGCCGCCACCAGGGAACGAAGTTTGAGCCTGTCGTTTAGGGCCATGAGCCCGCCGCTGAAGCCGACCAATATGGAGAAGGGACCGGTGATAAGCAAGCTTGCGTATGCGTTTCTCAGATACGTCAGGCGCTCCCGCTTCTCATCCTCCATCCGTGAGATGGTGGACCAGAAGGGCGCAGCAATCACGTTTGCGACTTCATCAAGTTCCATGCCCTGCTTGCGCGTGAGGTAGTCAAGAATATAGGAGATAACCTCCGTATCCGTCTGCAGCGTGCAGGAGTAGCCGAACATTTCGATAAACCTGCGGTTTGCGTCGTAGGAGGAGATTTCGCCGTTATGTACGACGGTATAGTCGAGCATGCCGAACGGGTGCGCGCCGCCCCACCAGCCCGGTGTGTTGGTGGGATACCTGCCGTGCGCCGTCCAGCAATAGCCTTCGTATTCTTCCAGGCGGTAATAGCGGCCGACATCTTCCGGGTACCCCACGGCCTTGAATACGCCCATGTTTTTCCCGCAGGAAAATACATACGCACCGCTGATCTGGGTGTTGATCTTCATTACGCTTCTGACCATGAACTCGTTTTCGTCAAGCTGGCTACTTGCAAGCTTGGTGGGAAGCGGCCGCAAAAAATATCGCCATATCAAAGGCTCCCCAGAAATCTGCTTCATGGGGCGCACAGGGATACGCGACAAATTGATAATATCGTAATGCCGGTCCATGAACTGTTCACAAGCTTCCTTGCTTGCCTGCGATTCATAAAAGACATGCAGGGCATACAGCTCTTTGTACTGCGGGTAAATCCCATATCCCGCAAATCCTCCGCCAAGGCCGTTGGAACGGTCATGCATGACGGCGATGGAGTCGATAATCTCCTGTCCGTTAAACCTTGTTCCGTCCGTTGCAATGATTCCGGATATCGCACATCCGGATGGGATGCGTACATTCCCCTCCCACTGTCGGGGCATTTCATCCTTTCGCACTCTTTTGTCCTCCTCCACGCGGGCAACCATATCGGTAGCTGCCGCCATTGTATATATATTATATATTAACTCGAGATTATACGCGCATCCCGCATGGCTGTCAATGTCTTTTTGCAAGATATTAATCCATATCATGCAAAACAAAGCGCACCGCTCGGGATTCTTCCCCATCTAACATTGTTTCCTTGAAGAAAAACGCTTACTTTGATGCATTTTTTACGCGCACCCTTTGCTCTCTTATACAAAAATTCCGTACATTTTTTGTATGAATCACGTCTTTCACATATGTTTTTCGTATTCCACGCCTCAGGCTCGATATATATGCATTTGCAGTCCCGTTTTTATAAACCTTCAACTTATCCGCATTGTCATGCGCGCGCGCGTATGATACAATTGCGCAAAACGACCATGAAAGGCGCAATATCCCATATGAAGCTCATCATCGCATCCAATAACGCGCATAAGATGCGCGAAATCAAAGAGATCATGGGAGAATACTTCCCCTCCATCTCCACCCTGAAGGAAGCCGGAATAACGATCGAAGTTGTGGAGGACGGCGATACCTTCCGCGCCAACGCCATCAAAAAAGCCGAAGAGACGCTTGCCGCGGCCCCCGGCTTTGACGCGGCGCTTGCCGACGACAGCGGCCTGGCGGTGGATGCGCTCCATGGCGCGCCAGGCGTTTACAGCGCCCGTTATGCGGGCGAAGGGCACAATGACCTTGCCAACAATCAAAAGCTTTTAAAGGACATGCAGCATGTGCCCGAGGCGGAACGGTCCTGCCGCTTCGTTTCCGCCGTGGCGCTTGCGCGCCGTGGCCTCCCTACCCTCTGCGTGACCGGCGCGTGCAAAGGCAGGCTGCTGTTTGCGCCCCAAGGGGAGAATGGATTTGGCTACGACCCCCTCTTTTTGTACGAGCCGCTCGGACGGTCTTTTGCCGAATTAACCGCCGAAGAAAAGAACGGCGTCAGCCACCGCAAACGGGCGCTGGAAGCGTTGAAGGGACTCTTGGTTCAAGAGCAGTACCCATCTTTTCCCGCAACGAGCCAATCATGAGGAGGAACCCAAAATGGACAAAGTGAACGTTTATGAAAAGTTGAGTACGTTCCATTCGCATTGGAGTCCGAAAATAGTAGGCGAAGTGAACGAATCCCACATTAAAGTGGCGAAATTAAAGGGTGAATTTTTATGGCACACCCACGAACATGAAGACGAAATGTTCTATGTGTTAAAAGGCCAACTGACCATCAAATTCAGGGGTCGGGACGTTCATCTGGATGAAGGTGAGTTTTTGATCATTCCAAAAGGAGTAGAACATATGCCTGTTGCCGAAGCGGAAGCGCATGTGATGCTCATTGAGCCGAAGACAACATTAAACACCGGGGACGTCGTCAATGAGCGAACGGTTCAAAATCTTGAAAAAATTTAAAGCGTCATAAATAAATGCCATACCCGTTGGGTATGGCATTTTTATTACAGTAAGCGCTCATTTTTGCCGTGCCAGCCACCCTTTGCTTTCTTCAATATGCGCAAGCACCGCATCCGGAGCGGGTCCGCCGGGCAGGCTGCGCCCCTCTACGCATGCGGAAAGCGAGATCGCGTCGTATACGTCCGCTTCAAATACAGGAGAAACGTCCTGCAATTCAGGTAGCGTCAAATCCGCAAGCGCCTTGTTTTTAGCAAGGCATTGAAACACCAGCTTGCCGATCACCTCATGCGCGGTCCGGAACGGCACGCCTTTTTTCACGAGATAATCCGCGGCATCCGTCGCGTTGGTAAAGCCGCGCCCCGCGCCAAGCCGCATGTTTTCTGTTTTGAACTTCAACGTCTCGAACATGCGGGTGAAGATCGCAAGGCAGCCGTTCACGGTATCGAGTGCGTCAAATACAGCCTCCTTATCCTCCTGCATATCCTTGTTGTACGCAAGCGGCAGGCCCTTCATCATGGTCAGAAGCGCCGTCAGATCTCCGTATACGCGCCCGGTCTTGCCGCGGATCAGTTCCGCCGCGTCCGGGTTCTTTTTTTGCGGCATGATGGAGGAGCCTGTCGAGTACGCGTCGTCCATCTCCACAAAGCGGAATTCGTCCGTGCTCCACAAAATCAGTTCTTCACAGAAGCGGGACAAATGCATCATAATGATCGACGCGCACGCCACGTACTCAATGCAAAAATCCCGGTCGCTCACCGAATCGAGGCTGTTGCGCGTGATGTGCGCAAACCCCAGTTCCTTCCTGACCAACTCCCGGTCCAGCGGATACGTGCTTCCCGCCAAAGCGCCAGCGCCCAGCGGCATGTAATCCATGCGCCTTTTGCAGTCAATTAACCGCTCCACATCCCGGCGGAACATCTCAAAGTACGCCATCAAGTGGTGTGCAAGCGTAACGGGCTGCGCCTTCTGCATATGCGTGTAGCCGGGCATTACCGTTTCCGCGTGCGCGGAAGCCGTATGGAGCAGCGCCTGCTCCAGCGCCACAAGATTGCTGATTGTCACATCCGTTCCCTGCAGCATGTACATCCGGCAATCGAGCGCCACCTGGTCGTTGCGGCTGCGGCCCGTGTGCAGGCGCTTGCCCGCCTCGCCGATCTGCTCCGTCAGCAGCACCTCCATGTTCATGTGCACGTCTTCTGCGGATTTGGAGAAAGCAAGCTTGCCCGCCTCGTAATCCGCAAGCAGCCCGGTCAGTCCTTCCATAATCTTATCCGCGTCTGCAGCCGGGATAATCCCCTGCGCCTTGAGCATTTTGGCGTGGGCGATAGAGCCCAGGATATCCTCCCGCGCCATGCGGCTGTCCACAGATATGGAGGAATGGAAATCTTCCATGGCCGCGTCCGCGGCCTTCTGAAATCTCCCGCCCCAGAGCTTGTCGTTGTGTTGCATCGTACACCTCGTTTCCTGCTGTACAAAAAAGTGGCTCACGCCACTTAGTGAGTACGTTGAAGGCTCTGCCCTCATACTCCCACTTAGGGCCGTAACGGCCCTAAGAACCCCAATTCGGACACGCCTATATAGGTGTGTCCGGGAAAGGGTTTCTCAAGGGATATATCCCTTGAGCGGAGGTTTGGAGGCAGCGCCTCCAACGTCCCCCTTACTTCTTATTTGCCTGCTCCATCAGCGCACGGACCTTGAGCGGCAGGCCAAAGAGGTTGATAAAGCCTTCGGCATCCTTCTGGTTGTAGATTTCTTCCTTTTCGAACGTCGCAAGCTCGGGGTTGTAGAGGCTAAACGGACTCTTGACGCCTGCGTGGTAGGTCTTGCCCTTGTACAGCTTGAGCTTCGACACACCGGTGGTGTTCTCCTGCATGACGTCGATCATGGCGTCCATGGCCTGACGCAGCGGGGTGTACCATTTGCCGTCATACACAAGCTCGGAATATTTCGTGCCCATCTGCTGCTTGTAGTGCATGGTGTCGCGGTCGAGCGTGAGGTACTCAAGCTGCTGCAGCGCGTCGTAGAGTATGGTCCCGCCGGGGTTCTCGTATACGCCGCGGCACTTGATGCCGACGAGGCGATTTTCCACCATATCGTCTATGCCGATGCCATGCTTCGCGCCAAGCTCGTTGCACTTTGTGAGCAAAGCGACAGGATCAAGCTTTTCGCCGTTGACGGAGACGGGAACGCCTTTTTCAAAGCCGATCTCGATATAATCCGGCACGTCGGGCGCAAGCGCGGGCGCGGTGTTGATCAAATACAAGCTGTTCTTGGGCTCGTTCCAGGGGTCCTCAAGATCCAGCCCCTCATGGGAAAGGTGCCAGATGTTGCGGTCCATGCTGTAGGATTCTTCGGCCCTGAACTGCAGGGGAATGTTCTTTTCCTTGGCGTAGGCGATCTCTTCGCTGCGGCCTTTGAGGTCCCAGATGCGCCAGGGCGCGATGATTTTTAATTCCGGAGCGAGCGCCTTGATGGGCAGCTCAAAAC
>JAEYCM010000045.1 GCA_023455425.1 Bacillota bacterium
TACAACCCGAAAGCCTTCTTCCCTCACGCGGCGTTGCTGGGTCAGGGTTTCCCCCATTGCCCAATATTCCCCACTGCTGCCTCCCGTAGGAGTCTGGACCGTGTCTCAGTTCCAGTGTGGCCGATCAGCCTCTCAGCTCGGCTACCCATCGCTGACTTGGTGAGCCGTTACCTCACCAACTATCTAATGGGACGCGAGCCCCTCCTTCTGCGGATTGCTCCTTTGACCTCTCTGCCATGCGGCAGTGTGGTCTTATGCGGTATTAGCAACCGTTTCCGGTTGTTATCCCCCTCAAAAGGTCAGGTTGCTCACGCGTTACTCACCCGTTCGCCACTAGGTATCTACCGAAATAAATACCCCGTTCGACTTGCATGTGTTAGGCACGCCGCCAGCGTTCGTCCTGAGCCAGGATCAAACTCTTGAGTTCAATTACTCAACAGTTCTTAAACTGTCTCTATCTTTTTTTACTTCTCAACTTGCTGTTCGTGAGAACAGCCGTTGTCCGTACGTTTGCTGGTTCCTCAATAAAAATTGCGTTCGTCTTTTCTCTCGCACTATATAGTTTTCAAGGTGCTTTGCGCTTATCTTTACCCTTTCGGGCGGGACAGCTTGTTTATTGTAGCAAACTCACCCCCCACTGTCAACACCCTTTTTTCTCTTTTTTGCATATCTTTTTATAACCTTGTTCTAATGGGAACAATCGCCCATTTTATGTGGACTTTAAGTATTCTTTATGCATTCTTGCCTTTTGCCATATTCATCTGAATTGTTGCCACAGCCCCACCATTACAACGCCATACTCCTCTGTTTTAATAGGTCCAACAAACGACGGAGGTGATGACAATGACACAGAACGTATTCCGCAGGGTAGAAAAGAAATACCTGATGGACGAGGCGGCTTACCGCGCGCTCATGCTGCGCATCCGCCCCGCGCTTATCCCGGACGCGTTCTTTACCTATACCATCTGCAACATTTATTATGATACGGCGGATGACGCGCTGGTGCGCAGCTCCATTGAAAAGCCCGCGTATAAGGAAAAGCTGCGTTTAAGGAGCTATGGCACGCCTAGGCCGGAAGACAGGGTGTTTCTTGAGATCAAGAAAAAGTACGACGGCGTGGTCTACAAGCGGCGGACGGAATTTGCGCTCAAGGAAGCCGAACAGTACGTAAGAACCGGAGAACACGGGGACAGCGGCGGGCAGATCTTACATGAGCTGGACTATTTTCTTTCCTTTTACCGCCCGGTTCCCAAGCTCTACCTCGCCTATGACCGGGAAGCCTATACAAGCAGGGGGGATCGTGAGCTGCGCATTACGTTTGATGCCTCCATCCGCAGCCGTACGGAGGCGCTGCGCCTTGGCGCCGGGGATTGGGGCCGGGAGTTGCTGCCTGCCGGATACCGGCTGATGGAGGTTAAGACCGCGTCGGCGCTGCCGCTCTGGCTCGTCCGCGCGCTGAGCGAATGCAAGCTCTATCCGGTATCGTTCTCCAAATACGGGAACATTTATAAAGAGAATATTCAGGAAGAAAGGAGCGTGCGCGCCTGTGTTTGAAACGATATTGACCGACGCTTCCACCCTGACCATTGGCTCGGCATTCTTGTGCACCGCAGTCTCCCTTGCGCTTGGACTTATTATTTCTTTTGTATATATGAAGAAAGGGAGCTATACCAAAAATTTTGTGATTGCGCTTGCGCTGCTGCCGGCCCTGGTGCAGGCGGTGGTGATGATGGTCAACGGCAACCTGGGCACCGGTGTTGCGGTGCTTGGCGCGTTCAGCCTGGTACGGTTCCGCTCCGTTCCCGGCGGCGCGCGGGAGATCGTGGCGATCTTCTTCGCAATGGCGGTTGGCCTTGCCGCCGCCATGGGATACCTGACGTTCGCAGCGGTTATGACCGGCGTCATCAGCGCCGCAATGCTGCTGCTCTCCTCCACCCGTTTTGGCGAAACGCCGGAAAGCGAAAAGGAACTGCGTATCACGATACCCGAGGATCTCGATTACACCGGCGTGTTTGACGACTTGTTTGCCGCCTATACGAAGGAAGCAAAGCTGGAGCGCGTCAAGACGGTGAATCTTGGCAGCATGTACGAACTCAAATACAAAATACGCCTGCGGGACGTACAGCAGGAAAAACAACTCATAGACGAACTGCGCTGCCGCAACGGCAACCTGACCATCGTATGCGGGCGGGAACCCAGCGGGGATGCGCTCTAACAACAGGGCAGAAAGAGACGGTACTTTATATGAAAAAAAAACAACCTCCCTCCCGGCGCGCATGGGCAGCCATTGCGCTCTTGGCCGCGCTTGCGCTGACCGGATGCGCAAGTATTAACGAAACGCCGTTGCCGACGACCGTTCCAACGCCGGGGCAAGCCGCACAAAGCACCGCTTCCCCCGCCACCGTACCGGCAGGCAACATTACAATGGAGAACGCGAATATTGAGGAAGCAGACGCCTATACCGATTGGCAAGGCGGCGCGTATACAGAAATCACACTTTCCGCCACCGGCTACACCATCAGCGGACAGGGCGCTTCCGCCGAGGGTACTGTGCTGACCATCTCAGCCGCGGGTACGTATGTGCTCTCCGGCACAATGCCTGACGGCGCGGTGGTGGTGGATGCGGCGGACGCCGATGAGGTACGCATTGTACTGAACGGGGCAAGCATTACATGCGCGAACGGCGCGCCGCTCTTTCTGAAAAACGCGGATCAATTGATCCTTTCCCTTGCGCCCGTGACAGAGAACAGCCTGGAGGATGGCGCGACCTATACCTATGGGCTCTACGACGCAACGGAAGACGAGCCCTCCGCAGCGTTATTCGCGAAGGACGACCTTACCATTAACGGCACAGGCACGCTCAGCGTTACCGCACACTATAACGACGGCATCGCCGGAAATGACGACGTCAGGATCGTGGAGGGTACCCTGCATATTATAGCGGCGGACGACGGCATTGTGGGCAAGGATATGGTAGCCATCAAGACCGCGGAACTTACCGTTTCGGCAGGAGGGGACGGCATCAAATCCACCGACGATACGGATGCGGACAAAGGGTTTATTGCGATAGGCGACGGCACGTTTGTTGTTACTGCCGGGGCGGATGGCATCCAGGCGGAGACGGAACTCTATCTTGCAGGCGGTATCTTTGATATCGTTTCCGGCGGCGGCGCATCCTCCGAAAACGCGCCGCAACAGGTACAGGGCCCGGGCAGGCCGCAGGCAGAAAGCGCATCCACGGAAGAGACCGGAAGCTATAAAGCGCTCAAGGCCGGAAGTTTTCTTACAATAACGAACGGTACGTTTACGCTGGACAGCGCGGACGACGCGTTGCACACCAACGGCAGCATGGCGATATCGGACGGCATATTCACAATCGCAACCGGAGACGACGGGCTGCATGCCGACCAGTCCATTGCAATTTCCGGCGGAACGCTGACCGTAGATAAAAGCACGGAAGGAATTGAAGCCTTTGTCATCGACATTTCCGGTGGCACGCTCAATATTACCGCCTCGGACGACGGCCTCAACGTAGCGGGCGGCAACGACTCCTCCGGCGTCCAGAACGGGCGGGACGGGTTTGCAGCCCTCACCGGCGCCAGCTTTACCATCTCCGGCGGGGACATCACGATCAATGCCTTGGGCGACGGACTGGACAGCAACGGCAGCGGTTACATGACTGGCGGCACGGTATATGTAAGCGGACCTGAAAACAGCGGCAACGGCGCGCTCGATTATAACGGCGAATTTGTCATCACCGGCGGCACCCTGGTGGCCTTGGGCAGCGCGGGCATGGCCGTGGCTCCCTCCGGCGGCACCACGCAGCTGACCATTGCGGGAAATCTCCCGGCTTCGCAGGCGGCGGGCAGTACGCTGACATTGCGTGATGCGGATGGAACCATCATTGTCTCCTATCCTTCCGAAAAGACATATCAGAACGTTGTGATCAGCAGCCCCGTACTGGAAAGCGGCAAGACCTATACGCTCTTCGTGGATGAGCTCGCTACGCAGGAAATCACGTTAAGCAGTGCCATCACCACATTCAACCTGGAAAGCGGCAGGGGTGGCTTCGGCGGAAACGGCGGACGGGGCGGCATGGGTCAGCCCCCAGGCAGAGGCGATGCGCAGCAGCCTGGCGCATTGCCTGACATAGGGCAAAGTGCGGGAGGTGATGCCTAGCGGGTAAAGTCACAACCTTCTTCATTCTGCTATCCTCTAATATAAAGAAGACTCCCCGGCGTTACGGACCGCTGGGGAGTCTTCGTGCTTTAAAAGTATATCGGAGTCTCTCTCCGCTTAGGACCGCAACGGCCCTAAGCGCCCATTTCTAAAGAGGATTTACGTAAAGTCCATGCTCTTATCCGTTGCGCGCCGTCATTTCCCCGCACAGATCGCGGGACATGATGGCGCGGATGCCTTCCATATTGCCGCTTTGGCCCAACGCCCACA
The DNA here is from genome assembly GCA_023455425.1 of Bacillota bacterium. Taxonomy (GTDB): domain Bacteria; phylum Bacillota; class Clostridia; order Christensenellales; family CAG-138; genus JAEYLA01. Next base: position 4,450 of record JAEYCM010000045.1, read on the forward strand.
TCAGCTTGGTGACGGCAGCCTCCGTCGTCATATCGTTGGCGGGAAGTATGCCCGCATCAAGCAGCGGACGGCTGACCTCATAGAGCGCGGGCGTGCTTTCTTCATATAAACACTGGGAGCAAAGCACAACGGGCATGCCCTCCTCAAGCAAACTGATAATGGCGCGCGTATGGTCCCGCCGGATGCTGTGCACCCCGCCCAGGCCGAACGCCTCCACCACCAGCCCTTTGTATCCGCAGGCGGGCAGCGCGCGAAACAGCGCCGGAGAAGCGCCGGGCACAAGCTTTAGGAGGGCGACATTCGAATCGATGGTATCGTTATAGGAAAATACGGCATGCTCCTGCGCCAGGGTAAGGGGCAGGAACCGGCCGCCGGCGCATACGCCCACATACGGACGGTTGATGCTTTCAAACGCGTTTCTTGAGGTGGTGCGGACCTTTACGGCGCGGCAGCCCAGCATGACGCTGCCCCCAAACGCCACATACACGCCGCCGGGCAGCGCGCGGGCGGCAAGGATTGCGTCAAACAGGTTCGTGCGCCCATCCGAATCCGGATAGAACATGGGATACTGCGCGCCTGTGAGCACCACCGGGATGGAGATGCCCTGCAGCATGAAGGACAGCATGCTGGCGGTGTACGCCAGGGTATCCGTGCCGTGGGTGATAACGATGCCGCAGTAGTGATCTTTTGCGGCGGATATCTCGCTGGCCATCAGCCGCCACTCTTCAGGCTGGATATTGGACGAATCGAGCGCGAACAGATCGCGGCAGTCAATATCGGAAACAGGCTCGCTTAAAAATGTCAGCAGCTCGGCGGCGGACATTTGCGGAGCGAGCCCGTCCTTTGTCGGCAGACATGCAATTGTGCCACCCGTGCCTATCAACAAGAGCTTGTTCATCTTTCGCGCTCCTTTTTTATTTAGAGTATACCACGCGGGCGCGGGAAACAATATATCCTGCCGGACCATCCCAAAAGAACGGGAAGCATTTTGCATGATGGAGCGTGTTTTCCTGCAAAAATTTAAAAATTGCGCTTGCCAGCAGTACTGTTTTCAGGTAAAATATTTCAAAATGGGTGATTTTCGACTACTGATCTGTGATTTAAGGCAAGACTTACAACCAGCGTGATACTAGGCCCGGTTTGTATAATTTATGATTATAACAAGGACGTTATAATACCAAATAACTGGAAGGAGTAACCAAACAGAAAATGAAAGACTATTGTGAAAAACTTGGCATCATCGCTCCTAAGGCCGTGTACCGCAATCTCTCCCCCGCAGTGCTCACCGAAAAGGCGCTTGCGCGCGGCGAGGGCACGCTTTCCGAAACCGGCGCTCTGGTCATTTATACGGGCAAGTATACCGGCCGTTCCCCGGAGGATAAGTTTGTTGTAGACGTTCCTTCGGTACACGATGAGATCGAATGGGGCAAGGTCAACGCGCCTTTCTCTGCCGAAAAATTTGACGCCATCTACGGCAAAATGATGGCTTACCTCCAGGGCCGCGAAATCTTCATTTTCGACGGCTTTGCGGGCGCGAACTCCAACTACTGCACCAACATCCGCGTAGTGAACGAAATGGCCGTGCAGAACCTGTTCATCCACCAGCTGCTCTTAAGGCCCACCGAAGACCAGCTCTCTTCCTTCGAGCCGGAATACACCATCATCGCGGCACCCGGCTTCAAGTGCGTTCCCGAACTGGACGGCACGCATTCGGAAGCTGCGATCCTCGTCCACTTTGAAAAGAAGATGGTGCTCATCGCCGGTACCGCTTACTCCGGCGAAATGAAGAAGTCCGTCTTCACCATCATGAACTACCTGCTGCCCAAGAAGGGCGTGTTCCCCATGCACTGCTCCGCCAATATCGGCCAGGATGGCGACTCCGCCCTGTTCTTCGGCCTTTCCGGCACCGGCAAGACGACGCTTTCCGCCGACCCCGACCGTAAGCTCATCGGCGACGACGAGCACGGCTGGTGCGATGAGGGTGTGTTCAACTTTGAAGGCGGCTGCTACGCGAAGTGCATCAACCTCTCCAAGGAACATGAGCCCCAGATCTGGGACGCCATCAAATTCGGCGCGGTAGTTGAAAACGTGGTGATGGATGCCGAAACCCGCAAATTCAACTTCGACGACGACAGTATCACCGAGAACACCCGCGTGGGCTACCCGGTGGAATACATTCCCAACTGCGTCATCCCCGGCGTGGGCGGCCAGCCCAAGACCGTCATCTTCCTCACGGCGGATGCGTTCGGCGTACTGCCCCCTGTCGCAAAGCTCGGCAACGACCAGGCCATGTACCACTTCGTTTCCGGCTACACCGCACGCTTGGCGGGTACGGAACGCGGCGTAAAAGAGCCGCAGGCCACCTTCTCCACCTGCTTTGGCGCGCCTTTCCTGCCGCTGCGCGCCTCCGTGTACGCGGAACTCTTGGGCGAGTACATCAACAAGTACAATGCCAACGTCTACCTGGTGAACACCGGCTGGTCCGGCGGCCCTGCGGGCGAAGTGCCGCGCATGAGCATCAAGTTCACCCGCGCCATCGTTTCCGCGGCACTCAACGGCGAGCTGGAAAAGAGCGAGTTCGTGCTTGACCCGAACTTTAACGTGCTCGTTCCCACCTCCTGCCCCGGCGTTCCCGTCGAGGTATTGAACCCCAGGGAAGCCTGGAAGGATAAGGCAGCGTATGACGCCAAGGCAAAGGACCTTGCCGGCCGCTTTGCGAAGAACTTCCAGAAGTATAAGGATATGCCCGCGCATATCGTGGAAGCCGGCCCGAAAGGCTAAACAATTGTCGAGCCAGCGGCGTGCCGCTGGCTCGCGTTTTTCCGGATGGGGCCGCTGTGTGAGCCCTGCCTGCAATATGTCCGGTTTGACGCGCGTCGTCACACCGGACATATTTTTATAGCGTTACACGGAGGGGACTGCGCCCGCAATGCGGCAAAACGCTGCCCAACCGCGTATTTTGCAGGCCGATTTTCTGCTTTGCAAGTATTCCTTCTTTTTGTAAATAGAAAGTTGTCGGATACGCCCGAATATAACTGGCGTTTCTTCTATTGAAAATTCTTCCAAATGATAAGATTCGTCAAAATAACAGCAATCTTCCCTGTTTTCTTCATCGACTCCTGTGCGAATTTGCACTAAACTGTTACGGGGAGGTGATGATAAACTTGCAGGATTATGAGACGCTCTATTTCCAGTTGTTCAACAAGATCACGGACGTTATTCAGGAGCTCCAGGATGTACAGCGGCAGGCAGAGGACGCGTATATTTCCATGAATTCCAAGAATGACCCGGAGAAACCAGCGTTGCCTTTGTTATACTATCCGGTCAAGGGCAACCGAGTTCCCGCCAGCCGCGATCAAGCAGATTGCCGTTGAACATAAAAAAACGCCGCTTATGCAACGCAGAGGGCGTTTTTTGTTTTTGTATGCAAGGGGTTGTTGCCGCTTTTGCTTTATAGTATCATAGAGAAAATTTTTAGGGGGACGATACCATGCAACTTACCCCAAAAGAGGTCACGTTGAAGGATGGAACGAACTGCATGTTGAGACCCCCCTTGCCCGAAGATGCAGAGCAGTTCCTGTCCTACCTGAAAGCTACGGCTTCCGAAACGCTTTTTATGATGCGGTATCCGGAAGAGGTCACGTTGACCGTGGAGGAAGAGCGGGACTTTTTAGAGAAAAAATACAACGACCCCAGGGGCGGGTATCTTTCCGCATGGATTGACGGGAAGCTCATCGGCAACGCCTCCTTCTACCCCGTCGGCCCGCATCTGAAGGTCTTGCACCGCGCCGCTTTCGGCATTGCCATCCTTCAGGATTACTGGGGCCGCGGCCTTGGCGAAGCATTGCTTAACGAGATCATCCGCACCGCAAAATCCGCAGGCTATGAACAGCTGGAACTCGAAGTGGTGGCAGATAATCTACGCGGGTTCGCGCTGTATGAAAAATGCGGGTTCGTCCGCTACGGCACGCGTCCGAACGCCTTTCGCTATAAAGACGGCGGCTACTCGGATGAGCACCTGATGGTGCGCAGTCTGTAACCGCCGCCCGTTTTTATTCTCTATGAATTCCGCTACTAGAGCTTCATGGCCAAAGCCAGTTTGTCCGCCAGGAAAGAGATTTCGTCCAACGCTTCCGCGTTGGGCTTTAATCTTGCCCGCACCGTGCCGGCTACTTTGTACCCGAGCCCTATGAGCCGCTGCTCCACCATGGGCACCGCTTCCCCGCTCCAGCCGTAGGAGCCGAAAACAGCCGCAGAGCGACCTCGTACCACCGGAATGGAAACATGCGTAAGCGCCATCCAGATTGGCGCCATGGCATCCGCATTGACCGTGGGGCTGCCAATGGCGAGCGCGTCCGCCCGGTGGATATGCGAGGCGGCCTCGTTGGGAGTAAATTCGGCGATATCCGCCATATCAATCTCCGCGCCACGCGCGCCCAAATCCTCCGCAAGCTTTTCCGCCAACAGGCGCGTATATCCATAACAGCTTACATACCCGATAAACACGCGTTTGCCCGTAAGGGGCTGATGCTCTGATGCCCATTCTCGGTAGAGCGCAATGCCCTCCTCCGGATTTTGATCCAGTACCGGCCCGTGGGAAGGCAATACCGCGCGGATTGGGAGATTCAATTCCGTTACATGCGCAACCGCGCGCGTCACATGCCCCGCAAACGGGCGCATGATGCAATCAAAATAGAACCTGCGCGCGTCTTTGAAACTTTTATCCGTCCGGCTTTCGAGCACGTGCTCGGGGGCGAAGTGGCAGCCGAACGCATCGCATGTAAACAGCGCGCCGCTGAGCTCCTCATAGGTGAATATCGTATCCGGCCAGTGCAGAAACGGGGCCATGATAAACCGGAGTTTGCGCCCGCCAAGGTCCACAGTATCGCCTTCCTTGACTACATCGATGGGAAGCTCCCGGTTTGCAATGTGCGGCAGGTACAGCGAACCCGGCTTGGAAGAGAGGATGCGCGCATGCGGCGCAAGCTTTAAAAGCTCCGCGAGGGACCCGGAATGGTCCGGCTCCGTATGCTGCAATATAATGTAATCAATTTTACTTGGATCGATCAGTTGGCGAATCAGCGCAAGGCTTTCATCCAAAAATCCGTCCCTTACGGTATCGATCAGCGCGGTCTTTTCGTTGCCCTGCACCAGGTAGGAGTTATAGCTCGTGCCGTATTTCGTTTCCATGATGACATCAAAATGCCTGAGCGTTTCATGGATTGCCCCCACCCAATGGATCCCTTCCAATATTTTTACCGGCATGTCTGGATGCTTCATCGTTTGTCCCTCTTTTCTGCTGATATGCTCGTACTTGTTTGCACTTAACTTTAGTATAAACGCCTTTATGATGAAAAAACCTGTGAAAACAGGTTTTGTTTGATTGCGTACTGTCTTTTTGCATGTTCAAAACGAATGACACGAGCCTGTCGCCTTCAATACAGCCGCTATATTGAAGCAACAAAAATCGTGCACGCTATGCTTGACAAGCGCAGAAGATAGCCTTACAATATTTCTATAATCGGTCAGCCGACCGACAAACAAGCGAGGTTTCGTATGGCGCAAAAAAACGCAGAGGTAGAAAGCACGCGGCAGGGCATACGCCAAACCGCATCCGCACTTTTTATGACGGGGGGCGTGCACGCCACAAGTTTGGCGGATATCGCGAAGGCCGCAAAGCTTTCTAAGGGTACGCTCTACTACCATTACCCCACCAAAGAGTATCTCGTGCTGGATATTGCCGAAGAGCATTTCAGCCGCATGACCGATAGCATATTCGCCTGGATCGACACTTTGGCGGAAGGAATGCCCGCGCAGGAGGCGCTGCGCGCGCTGACCGAAACGCTGCTGCAGGACCCGGATGCCATGCGCCTGCACTTCGCACTGATGAGCGAGGCGCTGCGGGAAGAGGGCGCTTTAAGAAAGCGCGTTGCCGCCAAGCAGCGCGAATGGGCCGTGATGCTCGAGGTGGGCTCACTCCGCATGACGGAACCTGGCGCACAGCGCTTCCGCACCTACAGCCGCGCGTATCTGGCGTTGCTGGACGGCTGCGCGCTGCACCAACTGTTGACCGGCCATCTCGATGTGGATATTTTATTGAAATTATTGACGGAGGAGTAAGCATGAGTACGGAAAAGCAAATTCCTTGCGACGGAAGCATCCTGGTTGCGGGCGATTCAATTGCAAAAGGTGTATGCTATGACGACTCCCGCAAGCGCCATGTGTTGCTGCCAAGCGCCTTCTGCGCGCAGGTCGCGCGGCTGATTAAGCCCGCGGTGGAGAACATTTCCCGCTACGGTTACAAAAGCGGTGAACTGTTGAGCGCCCTCCTGGAGAACCTCAGACGCAAAGAAGAGCCGCCTTCCATCGTGCTGCTGGAAGTGGGGGGTAACGACTGCGCGTTCGATTGGGACGCCGTGGCGAAGGACCCGCTTGCTCCCCACATCCCCAACACGCCGCTGGAAGAGTACGAGAGCAATCTGTTGCAGATGGTGGACGCCGTAAACGACGTGGGCGCGCAGCCCATACTCTGCAACCTTCCGCCCATCGACGCGGAAAAGTACTTCAACTTCATTTCCAACCGGGAGCCGGAACGCTCCCGGCAGATTTTAAAATTCTTAGGCGACGTTGGCCGCATCTATTGGTGGCATGAGCGCTACAGCATGACGGTGGAGCGGGTGGCACAGGCCACGCATACCCCGCTGATGCTGCTGCGCGCCTCCATGCTCAAGGATGAGGATTACCGTTCCTACATCTGCGAGGACGGCATGCACCCCAACGAAACGGGACACCAGAAGCTGACCGCCGCCATGCTCCATTATATCCGCAATTACGCGCCCGCCATGCTGGCGTAAGATCAAAAGCAACGCAAAAAGGCGAAGACTCCAGAGTCTTCGCCTCTTTCTTGCGCGCTTTCCCGCGTTTTTATGTTCTGTTTCTTCTTAAATATATATACAACGCGCGCTTTTTGTGGTATACTGTTTCCATAGACCCGGAGGGCTTTTTTTGTGTACAAAAGCTTGCGAGTCGAATGAGTTGGCATAAAGGATGACCCATGCAGATTACGCTTGCCCGCCTGCAGCAATACCGCAGCTATGAGCGCCTGGTATGGAAACCCGCGCAGGGGTTATGCGTACTGCTCGGCGAAAACGCCGCAGGCAAAACCAATGTGCTCGAGGCGTTGTTTTTATGCGCCCTGGGGCGGAGCCACCGCACGCGGCACGATACGGAACTGGTCCGGTACGGGGAAGCGAGCGCGTGTGTGGGGCTGGAACTTACAAAGCGCACCGGCACCCACCGCATCGAATGCCGCCTGTATCGGGAAGGACGGCGGGAACTGAAAGTGGATGACATGCCGCTTTCCCGCTCGGGCGAACTGTTGGGCACGTTGCATGTGGTGATGTTTTCGCCGGAGGATTTGCGCCTGATCAAACAAGGCCCGGCGGAGCGACGGCGGTTTTTGGACATGGAGCTTTCCCAGCTCCAGCCCGCGTACTACTACCGCCTGCAGCAGTATAACCTCGCGCTCAAACAGCGCAATGCGCTTTTGAAGAACCCGTCCGTTACCCCAAAGCTCCTTGCGCCGTGGGATGAGCAGCTTGCTATTCTGGGGGCGGGGCTGATCCATGCGCGGGCCGCGTTTATGGAGAAGCTTGCGGTGCTCGCAGGCGACCTCCACCGGCAGCTTTCCGGCGGCGAACGGCTGCATGTTGCGTATGAACCCGCCTTTGAGCCGGGGAGCGTGCAGCAGACCGCGGAGCGCATGCAGCAGGGGCTTTTTGCTTCTTTGGAGCGCGACATCCGTACCGGCTCCACGCAGCAGGGCCCGCACCGGGACGATATCCTGCTGGAGCTCGACGGCGTGGATGTGCGCGCCTACGGCTCGCAGGGGCAGCAGCGCACCGCAGCGCTTGCCTTAAAGCTTTCCGAGCTTGCGCTGATGAAGGAGCTGGGCGGCGAACCGCCCGTACTGCTGCTCGACGACGTGCTTTCCGAGCTTGACTCGGCGCGGCAGCGGATGCTCGCCTGGGCCATGCGGGGCTCCCAGACGTTTTTGACCTGCACCCAACTTGCCGGGCTTGCGAGCGCGGGCATTACGGATATGACGGTGTATCAGGTTGCAGGCGGAACCGTTACAACAGCGGATATGGGGAATACTTAAAACGCTTTAAAATTCTTGCTTTGCCGTATAGACGGCGCCGCTTGGAAGGAGGACACAAATGATCGTACACATCGGCTGGGAAGTCTGCGTTGTGTCCAGGGACGTCATCGCCATACTGGATAAAAAAAGTGCGCTCTCCTCACCGGAGACCGCGCAGTTCATCCGCCTTGCCAAGGAGCAGAAGCGCTTTACCCCCTGCGAAGAAGGGGAACGCGCTTACCTGTTGGTGCAGGAAGAGAAAAGCGATACGGTGCGCGTGATCGCTTCCGCCATCAGCCCGTCCACGCTGCAAAAACGCTTTATGAGCGACGGGCTGAGCGAACTGAACGCCTGAGGCCGCAATACCGATACCCCGGTGCGGACAAAGCCGCGTTTTATATAATTTTTACCACCAAGCGTCCAGCGCCGGACGCACGAAAGGATAGATACCTCATGGAACAAAACGCGATACTTCAGAATGGACAGAACGGGTCTTCCTACGACGCCTCGCAAATCCAGGTGCTTGAAGGCCTGGAGGCCGTACGCCGCAGGCCCGGCATGTACATCGGCTCTACGGACACCCGGGGCCTGCACCACCTTGTAACCGAAATTGTGGATAACTCCATCGACGAAGCATTGGCTGGGTACTGCAAGCATATTTCCATCACCATCCACGCGGACAATTCCGTCACCGTACAGGACGACGGGCGCGGCATCCCCGTGGGTTACCATGAAAAGACCGGTAAGAACGCGCTGGAAGTGTCGCTTACCATCCTGCACGCGGGCGGCAAATTCGGCGGCGGGGGATACAAGGTATCCGGCGGCCTGCACGGCGTGGGCCTGAGCTGCGTAAACGCGCTTTCCGAAAAGCTCGTTGCCACCGTATGCCGCGAAGGGGAAGTGTACCAGCAGACCTACGCGCGCGGCATCCCCACCACGGATGTGGAAAAGATCGGCGCCTGCCCCGTGGAAGAGCACGGCACCACCATCTGGTTCCTGCCGGACGCGGAGATATTTGATGAAGTGAACTTTCACTTTGAAACGCTGGTCACCCGCCTGCGGGAACTTGCGTTCCTCAACGCGGGAATCCAGATTTGTGTCGAGGACCAGCGCGAAGGCCAGGCCATGCAGAAGTCCTTCTGCTACGAGGGCGGCATTATTTCCTTTGTGCAGCACCTGAACAAAAACAAAGAGGTGCTGCATCCGGAGCCGATTTATATTTCCGCCGCGCGCGAGGAAAACGGTACTGAGACCGCGAGCGTGGAAGTCGCGCTGCAGTATAACGACGGCTACAACGAGACCATCTTCACGTTTGCCAACAACATTTCCACTATTGAAGGCGGCGCGCACCTGGTGGGCTTTAAAAGCGCGCTGACCCGCGTCATCAACGATTACGCGCGCAAGTATAACCTGCTAAAAGCCGCCGACCCCGCGCTTTCCGGCGAGGACATCCGGGAAGGCTTGACTGCCATCATCAGCGTGAAGCTGATGGAGCCGCAGTTTGAAGGGCAGACCAAGACGAAGCTTGGCAACGCCGATATCCGCCCGCTGGTGGACGGCGCGGTCGCAAATGGGCTTTCCACCTATTTGGAGGAAAACCCGTCCATAGGACGGCTTTTGATTGACAAATGCATTACGGCCTTCCGCGCGCGGGACGCGGCGCGAAAAGCGCGCGAGCTGACCCGCAGGAAGACCGCTCTTGACAGCACCGCCCTCCCCGGCAAGCTGGCCGACTGCCGCGAAAAAGACCCCAGTAAGTGCGAGCTGTTTATCGTAGAAGGCGATTCCGCGGGCGGCTCCGCCAAGCAGGGCAGGAACCCGCAGTTCCAGGCCATCCTCCCGCTGCGCGGCAAGATCCTCAACGTGGAAAAGACGCGCTTGGATAAGATACTGGCCAATGCGGAAATCAAGGCTATGATCACGGCGTTTGGCGCGGGGCTCGACACGGACTTTGACGTCAACAAGCTTCGGTACCACAAGATCGTCTGCATGACGGACGCGGACGTGGACGGAAGCCATATCAGGACACTGCTGTTGACCTTCTTCTACCGGCATATGCGCCCGCTCATCGAACAGGGGTATGTGTACGTGGCCCAGCCGCCGCTTTATAAAATCAGCCGCGGCAAGATCGAGCGCTACGCGTATTCCGACGAAGAGCTCGAAGCCATCCTTACCGAGATTGGCCGCGACCCCAAGCCCAACATCCAGCGCTACAAAGGTTTGGGCGAAATGAACCCGGAACAGCTCTGGGAAACGACCATGGACCCCGACCGCCGCATCATGAAACAGGTGCAGCTCGACGACGACATGCTGGTGGACGATGAAATCTTCACCATCCTGATGGGCGATAAGGTTGAGCCCCGTCGCGAGTTTATTGAAGCGAACTCAAAACTCGTAACGGATCTGGATATATAAACACGCGGGGGCTTTGCCCCCGGTCCCCCACCCAAGGGACCCTTCCCTTGGGAATCCCCTTCTAATGAAAACGCCCAATGATCGTTTTCAGATTGGGTTCTTAGGGGCGTTACGCCCCTAAGCGGGTGTTTGCGGGCAGCGCCCGCAACGTACCCTAAAACAGCAGAAAGGCACGAAGAGACTTATGAGCGATCTCCTCCGCATACAGCCCTTGCCCATCGAGCATGAAATGAAGCACTCCTTCATTTCCTACGCGATGGCGGTTATCATCAACCGCGCCCTGCCGGATGTACGGGACGGCTTAAAGCCCGTACACCGCCGCATCCTGTACTCCATGGACGAGCTGGGGTTACAGCCGGATAAGCCTTTCCGTAAATCCGCGCGTATCGTGGGCGACGTGCTGGGCAAATACCACCCGCACGGCGACAGCTCCGTATACGATGCGATGGTGCGCCTGGCGCAGGACTTCAACACCCGCTACCCGCTGGTGGAAGGTCACGGCAACTTCGGCTCGGTGGACGGCGATTCGGCTGCGGCCATGCGTTATACGGAAGCGCGTTTCTCCAAGCTCGCTGCGGAAATGATGGCGGACATTGAAAAGAACACCGTCGATTTCGTGCCCAACTTTGACGAAACGCTCTTACAGCCCAGCGTCCTCCCCTCCCGCTTCCCCAATTTGCTGGTGAACGGCTCGGGCGGTATCGCGGTGGGCATGGCGACGAACATCCCCCCGCACAACCTGACGGAAACGATCGATGCGCTGTGCTACCTCATCGATAACCCGGACGCCACGGTGGACGAGCTGATGGAGCATATCCCCGGCCCGGACTTCCCGACGGGCGGCGTGATCATGGGCCGTTCGGGCATCGCCTCCGCGTACCATACGGGACGCGGGCGTATTGTGGTGCGCGCCAAGGCGGAGATCGAGCAGCTCCCGCAGAATAAGAGCCGCATCATCGTGACGGAGATCCCCTACCAGGTGAACAAGGCGCGGCTGGTGGAGCGCATTGCGGAGCTGATACACGACAAAAAGATTGAGGGCATTTCGGACCTGCGGGACGAGACCGACCGCACGGGCATGCGGATTGTCATCGACCTCAAAAAGGACGTCAACGCCAACGTCATATTGAACCAGCTCTATAAGCACACGGCTATGCAGGATACGTTCGGCGTCATCACGATCGCACTGGTGGACGGCGAGCCCAAGATACTCACACTGCGCGAGATGCTGGTGCATTACCTTGCGCACCAGAAAGCGGTCGTCACCCGCCGCACGCAGTATGACCTGGAGCGCGCGCAGGAGCGCCTGCACCTGTTGGAAGGGCTTATCAAGGCGCTCGATAACATTGATGAGATCGTGGACCTCATCAAAACCTCCCCCAACGGGCCGGAAGCAAAAGCCCGCCTGATGACGCGTTTCGATTTCAGCGAAAAGCAGGCGCAGGCGATACTCGACATGCGGTTGCAGCGTTTAACCGGGTTGGAGCGCGAAAAGATACTGGCCGAGTTTGACGAACTGACGAAGACGGTTGCGTACCTCATGAGCATCCTTGCGGATGAAAAGCTGCTTTTGAGCATCATCCGGGACGAGGCGCTTGAGATCAAGCGCAAGTACGGCGACAAAAGGCGCACGGAGATTACGGACATTATCGAGGATATCGATATGGACGACATCATTCAGGAAGAAGAGATGTGTGTCACGCTCACGCGGTTCGGCTACATCAAGCGTCTTTCCTCGGATACGTACCGCGCGCAAAACAGAGGCGGGCGCGGCGTAATGGGCCAGGGCACGCGCGAAGAAGACTTTGTGGAGCACCTGTTCGTGACCTCCACGCACGCGCATATCCTGTTCTTTACGAACTTCGGGCGCGCGTTCAAGATCAAGTGCTACGTCATTCCCGAGGCGGGGCGCGCCGCGAAGGGCACGGCCATCGTCAACCTCCTGCAGCTTTCGGGCGGCGAGCGCATTACGGCCATGTTCCCCGTCACCAAAGACGATGAAGGCGAATACCTTGTGATGGCCACCAAGCTTGGCGTCATTAAGAAGACCTCGCTTTCGGACTTTGATAATATCCGTAAGGGCGGCCTCATTGCCCAGAACCTGCGCGAGGGCGACGAACTCATCGCCGTGGAGCTTTCCGGCGGCAAGGATGAGTTTATGCTGGCCACCAGCAAGGGCAAGTGCATCCGCTTTGATGAAAACGACGTACGCGCCATGGGCCGCGGCGCGACCGGCGTAAAATCCATATCGCTCGATGAAGAAGACGTGGTGGTGGATATGGTACGCGTGGTAGCGGGCGCCGACGTGCTGACCGTGACGGAGAACGGCATGGGCAAGCGTACGCCCGAAGACGCCTACCGCGGACAGAAGCGCGGCGGCAAGGGCATTATCGCCATGCAGATCACCGAAAAGACGGGCGACCTGTGCGGCGTTGCCATGGTAACCGGCGACGAAGACCTGCTCCTGATCCGTGACGACGGCATGGTGATCCGCATGCCGGTGGAGCAGATCAGCCAACTCGCAAGCCGCGGCACGCAGGGCGTACGGCTTATGCGCGCCGACGGAGGCACGCGCGTGGTTTCTATCGCCATCGCGCCCAAGGCGGAGAACAGCGAAACCGAGGCTGCCGAGGCGGAACTTGACATCACGCAGATGGAAGGAAAACTGCTTGGCGGGGAAGACTCGGAGTAGGTTAACAGCTCTTGAGGGCTCTGCCCTCAACCTCCCGCTTAGGGCCGTAACGGCCCTAAGAACCCAAATTATTAATATGTGACCTCTTGAGGCTAACCATGACCAATACGCAATACCCAATTGAACTGACCCAGCTCGCCCGCTTGTTCATAGAAGCGGGCGCAGCTTTATACGCCGTGGGCGGCATGCCCAGAAACGCGCAATTGCACCTGCCGCCCAGCGATATGGATATCTGCTCCAAAATGCTGCCGGAGGACGTGCTATCGCTTTGCAAAGCACACAACTACAAGTGCATCCCCAAGGCGCTGCAGTTTGGCACGGTGGAGCTCCATGCGGGCGAATACCACTTTGAGCACACGACGTTCCGGGGCGATGTGTACGGCGAAGGCGGCACGCACAGGCCGGAGGCGGTGCGCCTTGGTACCGCCATAGAGGACGACGCGTTCCGGCGGGACTTTACCTGCAACGCGCTGTATGCGGATATCCTCACAGGAGAATTGATTGACCCGACGGGCGGCATAGAGGATATTAAAAAACATCTCATCCGCGCAACGTCCAAAGACCCGGCGGTCATTTTGCAGGACGACGGGCTTCGGGTGCTGCGCCTTGTGCGCTTTGCATGCGAGCTTGGATTTACTATTGAGGACGCGACTTGGCGCGCCGCGTGTGAGAATGTGGGCGGCCTAAAAGATATCGCCTGGGAGAGGAAGCGGGATGAATTCAATAAAATCCTGCTTTCGGATATACGCTATCCGGCGCTGACAGAGGGTCAGCCCTCCCCCGTGCTGCGCGGATTGACCTTGCTGTATGAGATGGGTGCTTTGCCATATTTGATCCCCGAACTGCTGGAGGGAGACGGCATCGCCCAGCGCCCGCAGTACCACGCCTACGACGTGCTCCATCACAACTTCCACACCTGTGCGGAAGCGCCGCCAACGCTTACAATGCGCCTGACGGGGCTGCTGCACGATATTGGCAAGCCTGCCGCGCTCCGTGAAAAAGGGCTCCCGCCCGATGCGGGCGGCCACGCCGAAAACCCCACCGCGCTTTTGCCGCACGGCACAACGCCCATGCTGGGGCATGATATTTTAGGCGCGCCTATTTCCCGGGTAATAATGGAAAGGCTTCGGTATCCGGCCACACTCATCGACGAGGTCGCGTTTTTGGTGGAACAGCACATGTACGACCTCAACGGGCGCGCGCGGGAAACGACGCTCCGTGCCAAGTTCGCTTCCATCGGCTATGAGCGCGCGCTTAGGCTGTGCGAGATCCGGGAAGCGGATGTAAGGGGCTCCGGGCTGTCCCCGTATTTTGAAGCGACGCGCTGGCGGGCGGTGCTCCAAAAGATGAAGCTCGAGGGAGCGCCATTTTCCGAAAAAGAACTCAACTGCACCGGCAAGGACATTATGGAATGGCTGAACCTGCCGCCCGGTGAGAAGGTAGGCGAAATAAAGCGCAAGCTTTTACTGCACTGCGCGCGCCACCCCAGGGACAATACGCCGGAGCGGTTAAAACGAATCGCCATAGGGATGATGCATGAGAAGGGGTAATCCATCCGGCATGGATAATAGCTCACAATCATACAGAGGGACCCTTCATACAAGTTGTGTGAAGGATCCCTTTTAATATTGGAATGAAAACGTAGATTATTTACATTAGGCTTGTGTTGATAGCTGCTAAACATCACCGAGAAAAATTGACATAATAATGGGAAACTGTTTTAATAAATTCATATCATGGAATATTCAGAAATGGAACAACCATATGAAACTGCGTCATCGATTCTACGCCTTGACATGTGTTGTTTTGTTTATCTGCACCACGGCTGGATGCGTCGCGCAGCCCAATATGGCTGTCCCAATCCGACTTCCACGCCTGCGGTAGTTACTCCCGCCCCATCTTTTACGCCCGCCCCGCCAATTGAAACGACGGATACTTTGGTGCAGTCCGCCAAAGAAAATTTGGCAAAAGGGGAGAAGTCGGCGGCGCTTTCCCTCATTGCGCAGGCAGTGAGAAGGGAAGGGGCCTTCCCCAAACAGCAAGAATTGGGTGAGCTCTGGTGGAACAGCATGGCGGATGTTATGGACGTGCCCAACGAAACGTTCACGGAGGATGAACTCCGGGCGCTGTCTGCGGTAGCGTATCTTGTTTCCTTTACGGATTGTTTTTTTGATGCGCGGGAGTTGAGTAAAGAACAACTTCTCATACCACTTTATATTTATTACGGCATACCCATGTGTTTGCCGCTGTATTCGAGGCCGGGCTGGGACACGGTTTCTTTTCAGGACGCTTATCCGCCGGATGGCGAAATCGACGAGGGCGCTTGCTACATGTCTGCCGGGAAAGCAAACGAGTTTGTAAAGCAATTGCTCGGAGTAGACATCCCGGAATTGAAGGCGGACGGGCAGTTTGGAAGTGAAATTGTATGCGAAGACGGGGTGTATACCGTAGCCTGGAACGATATCCAAATGGGTGATTTTCTGGTTTCAGGATACCGGTATCTAGGGGACGGCCTGTTTTATGTTGACTTTGACTGGGATGTTTCTACCACACCCGGTGCAGATGAAGACCACGGTATTCGCTGGGACATGAGGCGCTTAGTCGTCCGGCGCTCCTCCTCCGCGTGGGGATTTACCGTAGTTTCCAAGCTGGAGGATGAGAACGGGGAGGTTACCCTGCCCGATGTTTCCCGACCCGAAGGGATGATACATTTGATCAACCGGCCCGCATTCTATGATGAATAGCAGCATATTAATGCGCGCGCCGCCAAATGGTTGAAACAAAGAATGGAGAAAGATATCACGCAGCAAGAAATCAACGCCTTGGAAAGTAAGAAACTGAACGGCCTTGCCAGCAGGGTTTCTTATATTGACACCTATTTTCACCCTGATGAGCTTGAAAAATGGGATAGCATTTCCATCCTGTACAGTTACTATAATCAGGCATTTTATGAGGAACTGCCTTCTCCTCCGGATGACATAGGGGAGTATCAATTAACCATTTCTTCTAAAAGAGCATCCGCGCTGGTTCGCAGCATCATCAGCAGGGATATCCCGGATGCAAACGCAAACTATGGGGACGAAGAAGATGAAAGGGTCATTTGCAAAGACGGCACGTACCACATATGGGCCGGTGATCCGGAATACCCGGAGTATTACTTGAGCGCATACCAATATCTTGGCAATGATACCTTTTATCTTTCCTTTGGCGTGGACGACAGGTGGATGTCTGGTGTGGAAATCAGCAAGAAAGGGATCATCGCCGACGATTACAGGCTGATTGTCAAACGCTCCGACTCCGAATGGGGGTTCACCGTGCTTTCAAAGCTGAAGGATGGGGCTGAAACCATCCTGCCGGACGATTTCCCGCCGCCGAAGTATTCTATCGCTTATTAACCGAAAAAATAGCTTAGGAAGGTTCCAAGTGCTTTCGCCGCAAACCGAGGATACGCAAAGGCTCCGCATTTCTTATTCAGAAATGTGGAGCCTCATATATTTGCCGGGCTTTGTCAGCCTCTTTCGTTTGTTCTCCCCAAAATATAGTCAACGCTGCATCGATAGTAATCTGCCAGAATAATCAGGAAACGGCTCGGAATCTCACGCTTGCCTGTCTCGTAGGTGCTGTAAACGCGCTGGTCGATTCCCAGTAAATCAGCAATTTCTTTTTGCGCCTTATCATGATCTTCCCTCAAATCCTTCAGCCGCCGGTAGTACATTACAATTCACCTCGTTATCATTATGTCTACTATCAAAAGATAGTATTGATTTTACTATCGTTCGATAGTAAGATGGTTTGAGAGGTGATAAACAATGCCGCACTACCGTACAGAAAAACAGGTTCCTTGGCAGGCAATTCTGCATGTACTGCGTTGGCATCTGAAAATGAAGATGCGTGATTACAGGCATTCCAAGTGTTTGCAAAATGGATTTTCTGAAAAGACCATTGTAGAAGCCGCTCAAAATGCCGTAATGGAAAGCTATCAAAGCTACCACACCTTACGAGGCTTTCTGGGCTACCATATAAAGACCAAGCTTGAGAGAGAAGCCATGGAACTGATACGGAATAAATAGAAAGAATCGGCTCCGCCTCCTGAAAGAAAAGCGGAGCCTGATTTCTGCAAAGAAATCCCTGTGGGATTTCCTCAATCATTCATGATACGCGCTCGTCTATGCCCTGAGCTTTCCGCCCGCGGCATCCAACGAGGCGAGGATGGCTTTCACAGCCGCCGTAATGTCCTCATCGTTGAGCGTCCTGTCCTCCGCGCGCAGCGTGAAGGAATAGGCCATGCTCTTCTTGCCTGCGGGTACCGTGCCGCCGCGGAACACATCAAACAGCTCCGCCTGTTCCACAAGTACGCCCACGGGAAGGTCGTTTGCTTTCTCAATGGCGATTTTGAGCGCCTCCGCCGCAATGCTTTCTTCCGCGAGCACCGCAAGGTCGCGCTGCACCACGGGGTAACGCGGCAATGCCTTGTAGGTGCGGCCGCGGGTAGCAAGCGCAAGGAGTGCGGCAAACGAAAACTCGGCCGCGTAGACGCGCACATCAAGATCGAGCGCGGAGGCCGTTTCCGGGTGCATTTCGCCAAGCTCGCCGATGAGCGTATCGCCCGCGTACACCTGCGCCGCGCGCCCCGGATGGAAGTACGCGCCGCCGCCGCGCACAAAGCGCACGTCCGCAATGCCCAATACCTCCAGCAGTTGCTCGACAGCACCCTTGAGGGTGAAGAAATCCTCGCCTTCGCCCATGAACAGGAGACCGACCATTTTGCGCTCTTCCGCCAGCACATCGTTGTTGTCGATATGCACGTTGCCCACCTCAAAGAAGCGTCCCTGCCCGGTGCGGCGGTTGACGTTGAGCGCCGCGGACTTGAGCATGCCGATGTAAAGCGTGGTGCGCATCAGGCTCTGGTCCTCGCCAAAGGGATTCAGGATCCGTACAGTCTTGCGCTTTTCATCGCCTTCAGGCAGGCGCAGAGCGTTGATTGCCGCGGGGCCGGTGAAGTTGTAATTGTACATTTCATACGCGCCAAGCGCCACCAGGCTGTCCTTGACCGTGTCCTCCAGCTTGAAGGGCGGGGTCAGCCTGCCGCGGAACGTATCGCCGGACATGAGCGT
>JAEYCM010000017.1 GCA_023455425.1 Bacillota bacterium
GTTTAAGAAAGGACTGAATTTCTATGTCAAAAAAGGCATCAATCGATACAGCGCGCGCGGACATCGCCGTTGAGGTACAGGGCGTTACCAAGGTATTCACCCAGTGGCAGCGGGAAAACGCGGGCAAAGGGCTTTTAAAGAACCTGCTGCGTCCTGAAAAGCACATCATTACCGCGCTCAACAATGTTTCCTTTCAGGTCAAACGGGGAGAGTTCATCGCCTACGCGGGGCCGAACGGAGCAGGAAAGAGCACGACAATGAAGCTCCTTTCCGGCATGCTTCTCCCCAACTGCGGCGATCTTCATGTGCTTGGCCTTTCCCCCAACCGGGACCGAATCCGCCTGATGCAGCGTATGGGCATCCTGTTCGGCAACCGCACGGAACTTTGGTGGGATCACCCGCTGTCCCAGAGTTTTGAATGGAAGAAGGTCGTCTGGGATATTCCGGACGACGTCTACGAAAAGAACCTGAAGCTTGCCGTTGACCTTCTTGACATCGGCAGCCTGTTAAAGACCTATGCGCGCGAGCTGAGCCTTGGCCAGCGCATGCGCGGAGACCTTGCTATGATGCTGCTGCATGGGCCGGAGGTGATCCTGCTTGACGAACCGACGCTGGGGCTCGACGTTGTGGCAAAGCGCCAGATGATCGAATTCTTGAAGCGCATCAACCGCGAGGAGGGCGTTACGCTCGTCGTCACCAGCCACGACATGGATGATCTTGAAGAGATGGCGCAGCGCATCCTGATGATTTCCGGCGGCAATATCGCCTACGACGGCGGATTTGACGGCCTTAGGGATATCACCGGCAACTTGACGCGCATCGTCATTTCCATGGAAAACGGCAAAGCGCCCAATCTTTCGCCCGCTACGCTAATCTCCGTGGAAAACGGCGTGTATGAGTTTGAAGTGGATTTATTAAAAACGCCCATTCAGGTGTTTTTGCAGCAGCTTTCCCAGATGGAGCGCGTGAAAAATATCGAGATCAAGAAAACACCCATCGAACAGGTCATTGCGGAGCTGTTCAAGGTTTGGAAGGTAAGTAATCAGTAAGAAACAGAGTAAAAAAGCGGACCGGGATATCCCCGGTTCCGCTGGCATGTAAAACCCTTCACATATGTTTTTCAGGGTCGCCGCCTACAGCGGCGACCCTGATTTTTTTATTTTATAGCGGGAGGGCTCCGCCCCCCGCGCCCCCTGTGGGTGTTCCCAAGGGAAAGAACCCTAGTTGCCGCGCAGCTAAAAAGTAATCTCCGATGCTCAAATTGCGAGGCCTTGAAATCTTTGTTCTTGATACTCTGGCAGAGCCGGGATCAGCTTTTGCTGCCCCACTTGCCCTGCAAAATCCGTTCCCAGTCAAGGCTTTCGTCCGCAAGCGACTGCGCGCGAAAATCCGCAAGCGGATGAAGCTGCGCGGGTCCCACGCCCAAAGTCAGCATGCCGCCCTCGTGCCCGGCTTCAATTCCCGCATCGGCATCCTCCACCACCAGGCAATGTGCAGGCTCGATGCTTACCTTTTGCGCCGCGACCAAGAATACCTCCGGATCGGGCTTACTCCTCGTGGTGTCATGCCCGCTCGCCACGGCGTCGCACAGCGGCAAAAGCCCCGTTTGCTGTAAAATAAACGGCGCGTTTTTGCTGACCGACCCTACAGCGATCCGTATCCCCTTTTCCCGCAGGCGCAGCACAGTTTGCTTCGCGTTGGGAAGGATGTACGTCTCATCCACCGTTTGAAGCATTTCCACGTAATAGGCGTTCTTTTTTTCCGCCAACGCAAGCTTCTCTTCCATGCTGTAATTGCGCCCGGATTTTTCCAATACCACTTCAAGGGATCCCATGCGGCTGACGCCGCGCTGGCGGGCGTTGTCCTCGCGGGTGAATGTGGTGATGGAAAGTTCCTTTGCAAGGCGCTCCCACGCTTTAAAATGCAGCTCGTCGGTGGAAACCAGCACGCCGTCCAAATCAAACAGCACAGCCTGTATCATAGGCTCTTTTTCTCCTTCTGTCGTTCTATACACTCCATGCGGAAGCCTTCCTTCGTCACATACGCTTCATAGAGCGTGTCCCTGTAAGTAAAGCGAAACTTTAACGCCTCCCAATGCGCGGGCAGGCAGGGGGAAAGATGCGGCATGCCATCTTTTATAAAAAGCCCCGCAAATCCTTGTATCAGCGTTTTCCACGCACCGCCCGCGGCTGCAGGGTGCGTTCCGCCGATATACACAAGCCCCGCCCACTGCTTGCCGCCGCCTTTCATATCCGCCTGCGCGCTTTTCAGAAAGAACGGATAGGCGAGATCGGCACGATGAAACCTGCACGCTAAAAGCGCATACATGCAAGCGCTCAGTGTTGAACCATGCTCCGTGCGCGGTTCATAATACGCCCAGTTGCGGCGCAGGGTCTCCAGATCATATTCTTCATGAAACAGTGCAAGCATGGCGGCAACATCCGCCTGCTTGATTACCTGCGTGTCGGAAGCGACGCCACTTGCCCCACCCCAGTATTCCCGCGGGTCTTTTAACCGGCTCCACACTGCTTCGACACCGGCGTCCTCCAGGCTGAAATAGCCGCCAAACTGCTCCACCACGCCGTTTTCCTCCGGCTGCGGCACGTAAAGGCGTCCGGCCGCCTCCGCAAACTGTATAAGGAGGGCGTCAACGTCCATTTCCCGGTTGAGTTCGACATAAATCTCTGCGTCGTATTCTTTTAGCAGCCGTACGACTTTTTGCGCGCTTTCCAATGTAAACCGGGCCATGCGGTTGGTATAGGCGTTGTTGTTCACGCGCTCATGGTATTCGTCCGGGCCTATGACGTCATGCAGTTCATACCGGCCCGTATTGAGCGGCAGCACCATGCGGGAACAATAAAATTCCGCGCAGGCAAGTGCCATACGCGCTCCGCCTTCCGCCAGTACGGAATAGTCCCCCGTGACCTCCACGTAGCGCATCAGCGCCCAGACGACGGCCGCCGAAATGTGAATCTGTTTATCCTTAAAATAGGTGCGTACCGGCCGCCCGGTGAATACGTCCGTCACGTTATAATCGGAGCAGGCGTCAAAGCCATCCTCCTGGCTTTCCCAGGCGTAAAACGCGCCGTCATAGCCGTAGGAGGCCGCCTTTTTGAGCGCGCCGGAGAGCGTTTGAATGCGATAGCACACGAGCGAGCGGGCGATTTCCGGCTGCGTATACAGAAAATAATCCAGCAAAAACATCTCGCTGTCCCAGAACACCGCTCCCTTGTATGTTTGCCCCGAAAGTCCGCGCGCGGGTATGGAAAGCGCCCGACTATGCCGCGGCGCAATGGAATTGAGCTGGTAAATGGAGAAGTTAACCGCCCGTTCCGCCTCCAAGTCCCCTTCTATGTGCACCTCGCTGACGTGCCAGATTGCTTCCCACGCCGCTTTGCTCTCACGCAGAAGCCCTTCATAGTCCGCGTCTGAAAGTCCCGCCAGGGCGTTCAGCGCCCGCTCGGCGGGATCTCCCTCGTCCTTTGAGGTGAACACGGCGCAAATCGAGGTCAGCGTGACGGCCTCCCCCGCTTCCAGTTGCAGTTCCATGCCGGAGCTTAGTTCCGCGGCGCTTAACTGCCTGCCGCCGGAAAGAAAGCTTTTGCGGGCAACGCAGACGGTATCCCTGCCGTTCTGCACACGGGCGACGCACAGCAGTGTGTCTTCCTTTGCTTCTGTTATAGTATCACAATAATGCGGGCCGTGGATATCCCAAACGTCGCCGTCGATCCCGGCCATAAGCGTCAATACGGCGTCCGCGTCCGCCGTCACCGTATAGCGCATGGCCAGCAGATGGACGTCAGCTAGGCTTGCGAAGCGTTCGCTTTCTATAGTGACAGGTCTTCCATCGGAGTCCCAGCGGGTACGCCTGCGCATGATCCCGTGCCGGAAATCCAAAGCCTGTTCATGCGCAAGCGGTTCGTTTTGCGGCAAAGAAAGCGGCTCCCCGCCAAGGGACAGCCGCGTAAAAAACGGATTGGGCGCGTTGAGCGGTTCCCGCCATCCATTCCCCACTTGATCGTAAATGCCCGCGAGGTTGACGGCGGCAAGCTCATGCTTTGTATGCTCCTCCAGCGTGCCGCGCACGCCAAGGTATCCGTTGCCGATCAAAAATCGGTTGCCGTTATCCGCTGTCTCCTCAGGCGCGAAGCTGTTGGTATGGAGCGAAAGACACACCTGCATCCCCCCATTCCCCGGAAATTGGAATCGTCACTTCACGCTCTACCAAAATCTCCTTGCCGTGCATCCATACTTCTACCGGCGCGTCGGAACGCAAAGTGACCTCCGTCTGCGTGACGGATACCTGAAGCATGGCGCCTTTATGCAGCAGGGAGAACGCGTAGCGCCGCCAATGAGCGGGTATGGCGGGCGCAAGTGACAGCCGCTCCCCATCGTTTCTTAGGCCGCCAAAGCCGTACACCACGTTGAGCCAGCTCCCCGCGATGGATGTAATGTGCAGCCCTTCATTCGTGTTGCGGTTGTAATTGTCAAGATCGAGGCGCGCGGCAAAGCGAAACATGGCATACGCCTGCTCCATGAGGCCGATTTCAGTCGCCAGTATGGAATGAACGGACGGCGAAAGGCTGCTTTCATGGATGCAACGCGGCTCATAGTACGCGTAGTTGGCTGTAATTTGCTCTTTGGTAAACAGATGCCGGTAGAGCAGCATGAACATCAGCACATCCGGTTGCTTGAGCATATCATTGCGGTAGATGCGCTCGTAGGACCAATGGCTATAGAGCGGGAACTCCTCCACAGGGATCGCGTTCACATCCACATGGGGCAAGCGGAGGAAGCCTTCGTGCTGCTCAAAGAGCAGCGTGTTTTCATCATATAAAATGCGCATGTGCCGCGCCATGCGCAGCCATTCCTGCTGCTCCTCTTTTGTAAGACCGGTCCTATCCGATAGTACACGCAACGCCTGCGGCGCCAAGGTGCGCATTTCTTCTAAGACCTCAAGCGTATACAAAAATGTCTTTTGCGCCATGAAATTGGTATAGGTGTTGTTGTGCACCATCATCTGGAACTCATCCGGCCCCATGACGCCGTAGAAGCCGTATTCCCCGCCGCCCCAATCCCCGCGGGAGGCGAGCATCCGGCTGATTTCAATGAGCATTTCCGCGCCTTTTTCATATAAGAACACCTTGTCTCCAGTGAGAGAGACATAGCACCACAGGCCGTACATCACGCCGGTGGACGCCTGGAGCTGCAGGCTTGCGTGCTGCCAGAGGTCGCAGCATTCCGTGCCGCTGATTGTGGCTACGGGGTAAAACGCGCCCTTGCAGTCTAAAGCGCTCGCGCGCTCCTTTGCCTGGGACAGCGTATCGTACCGGAACTGCAGAATGCTTCTTGCCGCTTCGGGGTTATTAAAGAGATAAAACGGCAGGCAGAACACCTCGGTATCCCAGAAGGTGTTGCCGTTGTAGGATTCCCCTGTAAGCCCCTTTGCGCCGATAATGGAGCTATGGTCCGCTGTGTGCAGCGTCTGATGCAGCTGGTAGATGCAGTAGCGGATGCCCTGCTGGTTCTCGTCGTCCCCTTCTATTGTGATATCCGAAACCGCCCACTGGCGTTCCCACCACGCGGTATGTTCGCGTTTGAGTTCGGAATACGAAAACGAACCAATCGTCTCCCCCGCCTCTTCGCACAATGCCGGAAAGCGTTCCTTTTGTTCCTCCGTTTTTGCGCACAGGACACGCACTGTGCGGGTTAATGTACACGCTTGCCCCACAGAAAGGGCTGCGGCGAATTGCGCGGCCGCAAGCTTCTCTCCCCCATCCTCCAAAGCGCCATCGCAATCCATGCCGGAAAACAATGCGACCGCGTGCACCTGCTGCCGCGTGCCAACCGTGCTGCCTGTGATGGAACAACTCTCCCCCCCGGTTTTCTGCGAAATCTCCCAAAAATTCTCCCCCGACGCCGCGTGCGGGCGGGAAAAATCCAGTCCTGCCGAAACACGAAGTGCCGCGGCACCATAAAGGACACGGAACGAAACCTGCTGCCCCGCCGTATCCGGGCGCTCCATGGATAAAAACCGTTCAAAGCAAAGCTGCAATGCGGTCTCTTCATCCACCTGCCAGATAAAACGGCGCGTGAGCACGCCCGTTTTTAAATCCAGTACGCGCGCAAAATCCGTAACGGCAGACGTCGCAATGTCCAGCGGCATGCCGTTGCAGCGGATGCGCGTATACAAAAAGTCCACCGTGTTGACCATGAATTCGGTATGCGGCAGCATGCCGCGATAGCCGCTTTTCGGTAACGTGCGCCGTTCATAAATGCCGTTGATATAGCTGCCCTGCAGGCTGTTCCCCGAATATCCTTCCTCAAAATAGCCGCGCACGCCCATATACTCGTTGCCGAGCGAAAATATGGACTCCGCCGCCTGCGCGTAAGCAGGGTCAAACCCCTGCTCGCGCACTTCCCAGGGATGCACCACAAAATATCTGTCTGCGATTTTTGCCATAGACTATCCTTTGATTCCCCCGGCGGCAATACCCCGGGTAATTTGTTTCTGAAAAATTGCAAATATGATGGTGGGCGGTATGATGGAGAATACGATCGCCCGAAGAATATCCACATCCGTGTGTTTGATGGCCGTACGGAACGCGAAGAGGCGCACCATGACCGTTTCCTTATCCGTCCCGGCAAGCACCAGGTACGGCAGCAGAAAATCCGACCATGCGGCGGTGACCGCGAATATGGAAACCACGATAATGATGGGCCGTGAGAGCGGCAGTATGATGTTCCAGAAGATGCGAAAATCCGAGCAGCCGTCCAGTTGCGCCGCCTCGATATACTCTTTGGGCAGTTTCTCAAAGAACTGCTTGAACAAAACCACCCAGAACGCATTCGCGCCCATAGAGAGCCACAGCGGCCAAAAGCTCTGGCTCAGCCCCAGCCGGTTGATGTTGACATAGAGCGCCACAATGCCGGTGGTGGGCGGTATCAATAGGCTCCACATCACCAAAGCAAATACCACCTTGTAGCCGCGCGGGCGCAATACCCCCAGCACATAGGCCAATGTGCCATTGAAGAATACCGCACAAACAACGCTGCCCGCAACCGAAATAAGGGAGTTGACGTAGTATTCCCCAAACTTGAGATCGTTCCAGGTCTTCACATATCTTTGGAAATCAAATTCCTTGGGAAGTATGGTGGCGTCCCGCCGTAATTCCTTAATGTCCTTAAAGCCGGAAAGCCCGACCCATATGGCGGGAAACAGCGAGACCGCGACCATCAGGATGCACAAAATAAATATAATGACAACAGCGATGCGCGTCCCGCCCGACCGGAGGTCATAGAACCGGACTGCCCCTTCCTGTTTGCGCCTGTACCGTTCAAAAAACATTGCCGCCGCCCTCCTTACTGATCCACTTTTTTGGTCACGCGGAAATAAATGACCGTCAAAAAGCCGAGTATGACGCAGATGAGCACCGAAAGCGCCGCGGCCATGGGATAGTTGTAATCCTCAAACGCGTATTTGTACACGAGCTGCATAATGGATATGCTGGCGTTGTTGGGGCCGCCGTTGGTCATGACGAGCGGCTCGTAAAGGATCTGGAATACCGCGATAATCTGCAAAATCAGAAGCGTCTTCCCAAGGCTTAAGATACCGGGGAGCGTAATGCGCGTAAAGCGCTGCCACGGGGTTGCGCCGTCTATGGTGGCAGCCTCGTAGAGTTCCGGGTTGACGCCGCTCATACCCGCCATATACACAAGCGCGGTGGAACCCGCGGCCTTCCATGTCATGGTAAGCACAATGAGCGGAATGGTCAGGTGCGGGTTTGTGAGCCACATCTGCGGGTCTATGCCGATTTTGCCGAGCAATATGTTCAATACGCCGTTTTCTCCGGGCCGGAAAAAGAAACCCCACAGCATGACGGTAGAGATACCCGGGATGATGTTGGGAAAATACACGCCTACTCTAAAAAAGCCCTTGAGGTGCATCACCTCCGTCAGCAGGGACGCGATAACGATGGGAATCCAAAACCCCAGCACAAGCGACCAGAAGATATACAAAAACGTGTTGCGCAGCGCGGGCCAGAAGTTGGGGTGGGTAAACATGCGGATATAGTTTTCCAGCCCTACGAATTGCTCCAGCCGGACGCCTTTTGCCTCATACAGCGAGAGGCGCACGCTTTCTAATAGCGGCGTCCACACAAAGAAAGCAAACAATAGAATAGCGGGCAGCATAATAACCCACGCGCTGACGTTCTTTTTCAGCTTGTTGCCCATAAGCGGGGGCAAGACTCTTTGTTTTGCCAAAAAGGTCACCTCGTCCATATCAGAATAGGAAAGGGGGCCTTCCGCCTTTTTTTGAGGCCCCCTTTGTTGCTTTGATTAGGACAAATTACTTATTTACGCCGTTGTCCAATATGGTCTGATAGTTTGCATCCGCGGTCTTCATGAGCGCCGCGACATCGGCGTTCTTATCGGTAACGACTGCCTGGAGCACTTTGGTGAGTTCGCTATACATATCCTGGGTGGAGCCTTCCTCTTCCATATGGAGGTTGCCGCTTGCCTTGGTGATATTGAAATAGTCGTTAAAGAGCGCTTTGTTGATGTTGCTGTACTCGTCGATGATCTTGTTTTCCGCATCGAGGAGTTCCTGCTTTGTCCAGCAGGGGAAGCGCGGGATCACGGGGATGCCGTTTGCGACGCGATACTCCGCATCCGCTTTCATGCCGGCAATGGCGTCTTCGGAAGCGACGGGCGCTTTACCCATAATTTCGAGATAATCAAGCGCCGCGTTAACCTCCGCGTCGGTTGCGTTGGCGGCAAACATGTAGGGCGTGCCGCCGGAGAGGGAGAACTGGCCGCCCGGGCCCGCGGGCATGGGAACAAGGGCGAGTTTGTCTACCGCAAGGCCGTTGGTGTAGGTGGGCTGGGCCACCGCGTCGTTCGCGCCGATGTACATGGCTGCGCCGCCGGTGCCAAGTTCGGTGAAGCCGGTGCCCCAATCTTCATTGGTGGGGTCGGCGGTGAGCACATTATATTCCCACCGGAGGCTCTTGACATATTCCATAGCGGCGATAGCTTCGGGCGTATCCAGGTTGGCTACAAACTTGCCATTTGCGTCCATCGTGGAAAGGTCCGCGCCAAACGCCCAAGCGATGTTGCTGAAGTGCCAGCCGCCCGCGCCATCCTTTGCGAGCAGGCAAAGGCCGGCAGAACCCGTCTTATCCTTAATGGTCTTACTCACCGTTGCAAGCTCAGCCCATGTCTTCGGGTACTGGATGGTACCGTCGGCATTGACAAGGCCCGCTTCTTCAAAGAGTTCCACGTTGCACATAAGTCCCAACGCGTAACCGTCGCGGGGGATGCCGTATACGCGGCCGTTCGCATCGCTCAAAAGGCTGCGGATGGAGGGGTTGATGGCGTCAAGCCAGCCGCGCGCGGCGAGGATATCCGTAATATCCTTTACAAAGCCGCCCTTGATGAGCTTCTGGGGTTCCGTATACCAGCTTTCAAATATGGTGGGCAGGCTGCCGGATTCCGCCAAAGAGACGAACGTATCCGTCGCGTATTTGTAATAAGCGGGAACGACTTCCACATCCGGATGCGTGGCGCTGAAGGTCTCTACATACCCTTCATGCAGCTTAATTTCATCCGTCATGGTATCTTCGGGCCAAATACCGATCTTCAGGGTAACCTTTTCCGGCACGGGGGTGGCTTCGGGAGCGGGAGCTGCGGGTTGCTCCGCGGCGGGCGCTTCGGCTTGGGGCGGGGTGGCGACAGGCGCGGGCGTGCATGCGCCAAGCATGCCGACCACCAGCAGCAATGCCAACAGTGCTACGAGAGACCGTTTTTTCATATCCTTGTTCCTCCTTTTTATTTGGGTGCCAATGAAATGCTCAAATAGTGTTAGGTTTAACGTAAAACCTACTATGCGGTTTTCTCGGTTTGGTGCGCGCGTTTGGAACCCTGTGGCTTGCTTGCGTTTTCTGAATGATTTTTTCGATGTAAAAAGGAATGCGGCATGTTGTTCTCAGAAACAGCCGCAACAGTGCGGCAATAGAGTTGGTTTATCGTTCAACTAGATGATAGCAAATAACCGGATGCATGTAAAGAGGGTGTAAGAGATTTTTCAAGATAATTTTTTTACGCTCTGCCGCTCCACCAGACGCACAGGCAAAATGACGTTGCGTTCGGGCAAGGAGGTAAGTTCAAGCAGCTTCATCATATGGTCCGCCGCGATTTCACCCTTTTTATTCGCGTCCTGGTGGATGCTTGTGAGCATGGGCATGGTCATGCGGCACCAATTGATATCGTCAAAACCGACGATGGAAAAATCTTCCGGAACTTTTTTCCCGCTTTGCTGAATGCCGGACATGATGCCCGCCGCCATGATATCGGCTGTAGCAAAAAGCGCCGTAATATCGGAACGCTTTGCAAGAAGTTCGCCCAGCTGAATGGTGCCGTGAGTGGAAAACTCGCGCTCAAACACCAGCTCCGAACGAAAGGGCAGGCCGTATGCTTCAAGCGCTTTTTTATAGCCGCAGAGACGTTTGTCCACCACGCCGCCTTTGCGGATGGGAGGGCCCGCAAACGCGATGCGGCGGTGCCCGTTTTGTATTAAGTACTCCGTCGCGATATACGCGCCTTCAAAATCCTGCAAGCCAACGTTTGCCATGCTGCTGTAATCGCTCAGATAACTGTCGATTAAGACCACGGGCTTGCCCGCCTGCAGCAGCGTTTCGTAAAGATCGTCCTCTTCAAACAGGCCCGTCATAAAGAAGCCGTCCACATTCCAGTTGCGCAAAAACGCCAATAAATCCTCGGAATTCCCCACCGTGCGAAGCATGAGGTAATAGCCGCTTTCCCGCAGCGTCTGCTCGATTGCGCCGATAAACGTGTTGTGAAACGGGTCCTCCATAAAGTTGCCGCTCTTTTTCGGATCCAGATGGTTGATCAGCGCCACCACGCGCGAGGTGCGCGATACAAGCGCGCGCGCCGACATATTGGGCACATAGCCGCGCTCGCGTATGATGCGGTTGATGTTCTCCGTGGTTTCCTTGGACACCCTTTTGGTGCGGCCCAGTATGACATTGGATACCGTGGTGCTGCTGACCCCGGCCTCGCGGGCAATATCGTCGATGGTAACCATGCGCCATCCCCCGTCCGTTCTGATTGAGCGTTCAACTTCACCTGTATGTTACCATTTCTCCGCATATTTGTACAGACTGTTATGCGGGCCAGAAATACGTTCCACAATTCAAAAGGAGGCTATTTATTGATCGAAGTATACCCGGTCTTTTCTACCAGATATTGCCCTTGCGGAGATAAAATCCACGCAATGAACGCATCGACATTGGGGTTCTTGCTGCCTGCGGTAACGGCATAAAACTCGGCTGAAAGCGGGTATGCTCCACTGGCGATGGTGCTTTTCTCAGGCTTCACGCCATCCACTTCAAGCAGTTTGATCTCGTTGTTTTGGATCATTTCCGTAGCGAAGAACAAGAACGAATACCCGATGGCATTCTTGTAGTTTCGATAGCTCGCAGTCTGGTTGATGATATCGCCCATCCCGGACGCCACGTTTTCCTTGGGCGGCGTCATCAGTTCTTTGCCTTCCATCAGCTTCTGCAGCATGGTCTGGCTGCCGCTGTTTTCCGGGCGCTGAAAGGCCCGGATCGCTTCATTCTTCCCGCCGACCTCACGCCAGTTTGTAATCTTGCCGGCGTAAATATCCTGGATTTGAGCGGTAGTAAGACCGTTTACCCCGTTGCGGGCGTTCACAAAAAACACGAACGCTTCTTTTCCAATCGGCGTCAGTTTCAGCTCCAACCCTTTGCTTTTTGCTTCCGCCAGCTGCTGCTGCGAGGGGCGGGCGGCAAAAATAATATCCGTTTCTCCGTTTAATAGCCGTATGTAGGCATCCTCTGTGGTGGTGCATATGACCTGACCCAAGCTTGACGAATCGCCCTTCATCGCATAGATATCATACTCACCGGCAGGATAAACCGCCTGGGCAAAAGCGGCATACAGGGGATACAATGCCGTTGCCCCATCCAGACGGGGCAGGTTTTCTTGCAGCTTTAAGGTTGATGCTTCCTCCAGCTTCACCGCTTTCGTGTTTTCGGCAAAGGGCTTGTACTGCGCAAGATCAACGCCCTGATCATTGACCTGGGAAAAGCTGTTGCGGTACGCATTCCCGGCCTCATACACGCCAACGGACAGGACGCATAGCCCCAAAAAGGAAAGAAACAGGATTTTATAAAGCCTTGGTTTGACCAGCTGAAATACCTTTAAAATGACAAACACAATCAGGCCGCCGGTGCAAATCAACACCAGCGGGGAATAAAACAGGTTCCCCCCGGAAAAAGCGGCGATGAACGCAAAAAAAAGCCCGGCAAAGGCCAAAGCGATTGCGGAAACAATGGTGATCAGTACTTTAACGAATATGTTCTGCACGAGAAACCTCCGAGCTTTTGTAACTTCAGGTATTATATCAGAAATTTAACAAAAGACGAAGGAAAGAAAGAACCTGCAAACGCAGGTTCAAAAGATTTTGTATTGATAAGACGCTTATTCAACCCAAATATCGTCGTTTGGGGCAATGGGGTCTATGATGCTTCCGTCCACCGCATTTATGACCAGCAAGGATGGAACAAATGCGTCTACTTGTTCCAAATCATTCTTTAAGATGTAATAGACGAACCACGTTGGTACAAGCATGGCCGTGTTCGTGTCGTCTTTTGCGGGCAGCAAGCTATAGGAAAGGGTCATGTCATAGATCGTTTGGCTTTGATCATAAAATTGACTTGTTTCCTGTACCCAGGCCCATTCATTTTTTAATTGCTGCTTTACAATGGCTTGAATGTCGGCAAAATCAATCAACGCAACATGTTCATCCAGCGTATCGATCATCTCAAGCGGGTTTGTCCAGTAAAGGCGTTGCAGGCCGTTTTCATCTAAGTAGAGCTCCATGTATTCCATATTTAATGGGGCCGAATATTCCGGAGCGGCTTGCAAATTGCGATAGATGTTTTCGGCAAAATCGGTTAAATCAACCGGTATGTAACCGGCATCGCTGCGGCCGAACATCAATCTCCAGCCCTCGCTTGCAACCTCACGCGAACGGTCCATGATAAGCCGCGCTTTCTCCGCGGAGATCAACGAAAGATGGCTTAGACCTGCTTGTTCCAAAATAGACTGCGCCTGTATAAGCGCCCCCTCTTCTCTAATTTTTACGTTACTCAGTCGTGTACCTTTCGCTTCCCCCGGCATTGCACTGCCCCTTACCACCCAAGCCTCAGGCTGCATCGAGAGTTCAGGCAGCTTACTTATTGAAATGGAAGAACGGCCTGCCGCTATGTTTACTTTACTGTGATCCTCAAAATAGAAATCGAGCCTGAATGGAAGTTCGCTTATCTGAAAGGCGCCTATATTCTGATATTCCGGCTGTTCCGGCGCTTCCTGGCGCTGCTTCTCCAAATCGCTGATCATCTTATCCTCATCCGGATAGTGAACAAACTTGTTTCCGTCCCAATATCCCCGCTTTGCATCCGCAATCTCCTGCCCGATATCCGCTTTCGTACGGACGGGTTTTGCATACTCTTGCGCATTGGAAATGAAAAGCGCTATAAAATCCTTGACCTCTTCCACAGAAAGCATTCGCTGCCGTACAGAAAATACAGGATATGCTTTCATATCGGGCACGCGCACTGGTGTGTCGAAATAGAAGGTAAAATACTCTAAAGCAAATGTTTCCTTCCAGCTTGCGGGCGCTGAATACGGTTTTATCGGCGTAGGCTGCGGTTGCGGCGGCGTTTGGTCAACGCCGCTATCCTCGATGGCGCCCTCATTTTGAACGACGTATCCCGCTTCCGGCATAACTTGGCATGAAACAAGAATTAGAACCAGCAAAAATCTGCTGGCAGCACCCCGCTATTAATATACGCAAACCGATATGCAAGGTCGCTGGTTGTTCGGCGGCTATGAGGATGGCGTGTGGAAATATAACATTCACCTGTTGCCTGTAGAGGGCTTCTACAACCGCACGGAGTTCATCATCCGCGATTTTCTCCGTACCCATCCCCGCTATGTGGAGGAATATGGAATGATTAAACGTAAATGTGCCCGGGCGGAAGTGGACATAATGGCGGAATATACCCGGGCCAAGACAGCGCTCCTGCAAAAAATCTACGACGCTGCCAATGAAGGTATGGGACTTGCTAAACGGCCCGTTTGGGAGGGAGACGACAACCCGCTGGACGAACAATCATAATGCTCGCAGGAGAAGCCTATGCCCCAAATCAGGCAGCATCTTCCCTCGCTGGTGGCCGCCGACCACGTTCCTGGTTTGCTGTTCCGGACGACCGGCTCGGCATACCCAAGTTCTGGAGCGTTTGAGCTTTTCATATTCAGGATCGCCGGGCTTGAGGTCGCAGCGGGGATTGTATGCGGCCCCCTTGCGCTTGGCAGCGGAAATCTTCTGTATGTCCATGCTTTTACTTTTCTTTCGGGCATAAAAATTGAGAACTCTCTTGATTTATTACTTATTATGCCTTATACTTTCCTAATAAGTAATTTAAGGGAGTATTTTGTATGTCGAAAGACTACTACACAGTAGAACAGATTTCAAATATGCTGGATATCCATCCAAAGACCATCCAGCGGTATATTCGGGAGGGAAGGCTGCGCGCAACAAAGATTGGAAAAGGTTGGCGAATTACCGGCCATGATTTAAGCGTTTTTGTTGAAAGTAACCGCGACGAAAGGCTTGGTTCGGAAACCCAACCTTCTCGCAGCGCCATCGCCTCGTCAGTTATCGATATTATTGCGAATGGAAAAGAGGATGCCATCCGTATCATGAACACATTGACAGCCGCCATGAACGCCAAACCCTCGGAATATGGGCAATCGTCTATGCAGTCGCAATATATCGAACGCGAGAATATGGTGCGCGTCACGCTTTGGGGGGACATCCGTTTTATGGCATTGATGATGGACATGATTGCCGCGCTGACAGAGCAAAACATAAAGGAGTGAGTTATATGAAGAACAGCGTCTTTAAAACTGAAGCGGGAAAAAATAAGTTTCGGGCTTACTACAACCAAGTGCTTAGTCAGTTCCCATTCGGACAACAATACATCAGGACCAGCTTTGGACAGACGTTTATGCTTACAGCTGGCCAGGAATCTAACCCACCCATTATCCTGTTACACGGCTCCTGCAGCAACAGCGCGTTCTGGTTCCCTGAGATCATGGCGCTATCCAATAATTATAGAGTTTATGCCATTGACATTATAGGTGAGGCGGGAAACAGCGAGGAATACAGGCCAGATCTCAATTCAGACGCTTTCGCAATTTGGATGAAGGATGTTCTTGATATGCTTGGTCATGAAAAAACCGTTATGATTGGCAACTCACTCGGCGGCTGGATGGCGCTTAAATTCGCAACAGCTTATCCAGAACGTGTCTCCAGCTTGGCTCTGCTCGCCTCCGCCGGTCTTGCAGAAGTTCGTTCCCAATTCATTAGCAATGTGGAGCAAACCCGAAAGGTTGATGGAACAGTGCCGATTGGCGCTGCCATAATCGGAGAAAACGACATCCCGAAAGAAGTGCTTGATTTTATGAATTTGATCGTTGAAAGCTACAACCCAATTCAGCATCTGCCCGTATATGCAGACGAACAATTGCAGCGTCTCAATATGCCGGTTCTTTTTATTGACGGCGAAAATGATGTTATCATTGATGCGGAAGGGTCGGCACAAAGACTTTCCCGTCTTGTCCCATCCGCGAAAATCCATTTACTTATGAATTGTGGACATGTGTTGACCAATTCGCTGGAATATATCATTCCGTTTTTGACGGAGAATCGTGTATAGTACACTACCTTTCGTTATAAGGGGTGTGACCCCTCTGGCCAAATGAGTATAGGGGGCTCCAAATCTACCGAAGTGAACTCACTTTGGCTGAGGGGGTTCAGGGGGCACTTTGCCTCTCGCAATCATGTTCAGGGGCAAAAGTGGGCCACTCCGGTCTGCCCAAATCATCTCCAAAACGTGAAAACCTCCAGAACTTCTGGAGGTTTTCATTGTATGAATGACTGCGTCATTACCTGGCACCCAGTAGGGGAGTCGAACCCCTGTCACTGCCGTGAGAGGGCAGCGTCCTAGGCCACTAGACGAACTGGGCACGCGCGCGACGCAGTAATAATATTATCCGGTTTTCCTTCCGCTGTCAAGCCTATGTTCAGAAAATATGTATGCAAAAGGTGAAGCCCATTCCCCAGTGCTTTACCAGGAAGCGGCGCAGCTTTTCCAGACCCGCCGCAGGCAAACCTGTCCCAATATCCCAACAAACGCAACGGACAAGAAGAAGCTCGCGGTATGTTCAAATGTCGGCAGTGTCCCATGCATCAGGATGCCCCGCAGGCAGTCCGCCAGATAATATATGGGATTCAGGCGCATCATAAAAAGGAGAAGGCCCGAAAGAGTCTGCGCCACAGGCCACACGATGGGCGCCGTCCAGAAAAAGTACGGCATGGTAATCGCCAAGCCTTCGTCCGCGTTGCCCGGGAACAGCGGCAGAAACGCCGCTGCGAACATCCCCTGCGCCGCGGCATTGAATACGTTGCAAAACAGAAAATAGGCAATGAGCCAAAGCCTCGTAAGCGGTATGCGCAAAATCAGCGCCAAAAGGATGCAGATGCCCGTCCACAGCAGCAATGTGGGGAGCGCCGCAAGCGCGCTGCCTGCCGGAAACCAGGAAGGCGCATAACCATCCGCGCCAAACAGGCCGCGAATCCGGGCTGGCTGATCAAAAAGCGCAAACATTACTTCCCGGAAGTAATACCAGGGCGCAAGGCCGGAAAAAAGAAAAACGGCGTAGGGTATCGCCTCCACAGCGATAAAACCTCTGAGCGCAAACAGCAGGACAACCGCAGTCACCGCCTGCTCCGCAAAACCGAACAGGCGCTTGCGCGTCCCCGTCAGGCGGAACAGCGCGCAGGCAAGCATTAGTATTCGGTTTTTCAATTTCCGCCGGGTTCGTCTTTTTTCCATAAATAAAACACCTTCCCGCTTATGCTGTGCTGCAAGCGGAAAGGTATGTATGTGAAACACTGGTCGAAAGCCCGAATACCGGTATGTTGGCTTATTACTCCCGAAACAGGATTTTTCCGTCCCCCGCGCCTTCGATTATGGCAAGGGATTCAAGATGCACGCCCTGTTCGCGCAAGGTCGCGCCGCCGGGCTGAAAACCTTTTTCCACCGCGATGCCCACGCCCACAAGATTTGCACCGGACTGGTTGACGATTTCAATGACGCCACGCATGGCTTCGCCGTTGGCTAAAAAGTCGTCAATTACAAGGATGTTATCTTCTTGTGTCAGCCACTGCTTGGCCAACAGCAGCGTGACCTTTTTTTTATAGGTATAGGAGAAAATATCGCTCTGGTACAGCCCGCCTTCAATATTATCGCTCTTCGCTTTTTTGACAAACACCATGGGCACGTCAAATTCCAAAGCCGTGATGGCGGCAAGCGCAATGCCGGATGCCTCCACCGTTAGAATTTTATTAATATTCCTTTCCGGAAACAGGCGGCGAAATTCTTTTGCAAGCGCCTGCATTAATCTGATATCCACCTGATGGTTCAAAAAGCCGTCAATTTTGATGATATTACCAGGAAGAACGCGCCCCTCTGCGCAGATCCGGTCCTTCAAAAGCTGCATGCACGAGTCCTCTTATCCGTATGTTTTTTCTTATTATGCGTCAATATGTGCGATAATTCAAGTATGATTTGTTGATATGCTTAAAATATATTCGTTTTTATTCATTCATTTGCAAGTTCTCAGGAAAAAAATAATGTAAAGGCCGATGCGTACTTGAAGCGTTGGCGAAATTCGGATATAATTATTTTGTATAGTACTCGTCTGTTAATCGTCAGGAGGTTATAAGCATGAAAGAGCGCAAGGTATCTGAGGCCGTAATCAGGCGGCTGCCCAGATATTATCGCCAACTCGAACTGCTCAACGCGGAGAATGTGGAGCGCATCTCTTCAAGCGAGCTTGCACAGCAAATGGGGCTTAATCCGTCCCAGGTCCGCCAGGATCTGAATTGTTTCGGCGGCTTTGGCCAGCAAGGGTATGGCTACCCCGTACAAAACCTGCACAAAGAGATTGCCAACATTTTGGGGCTGACGCGCAACTATCGTCTTGTGATCGTAGGCGCCGGCAATATCGGACAAGCTTTGGCCAAATACGAGGGCTTTGCGCAAAAAGGGTTTGAAGTGATTGCGCTTTTTGATGTTGACGAAGCGCTGATTGGCCAAACGATCAACGAAAAACCCATCTTGCCCGTAGAACAGTTAAGCGATTTTATCAAAGAAAACAATGTGGACATCGGCATCATCACCGCGCGGCGCAGGTCCGCCCAGGAAATTGCGGATATTATGGTGAGCGCAGGCATCCGCGCCATTTGGAACTTTGTCCCTATGGATGTGACCGCATCCGTTCCCATTGAAAACATTCAGTTGAGCGACAGCATGTTTGTGCTCTCCTACCGCCTGAACGCGCTGGAATACTGATTGCGTCTGGCCATATAGAACGAAATGTATTAAAAGGGCAAACAGTATTGAAGCTGTTTGCCCTTTTCGTATCCGCAGGGAGCAGCGGAGGAGATCCCCTGCCTTAGCATCCCCTACCCCTTGATAAATTTCAGAATCTTTTTCGCATCCGCCGAAGGATTTAGCCGGTAAATCTGCTCCGTTATATTTTCTGCGGCTTCCCGTTCGCTGATTTTTTCCGCCGTTTCGAATACGTCCGTCCCGAACTGCCGTTCCACCGTGCAGAATACCGTGGACGACCAGCCGTATTCCTCTCCCTTTTTGGAAAGCTTTTGCCGCCTCCCGCACATGGTCAGGTATAGCTTCATCTGCAACTCAGTTAAGGCCCGGTCAAACCGGGAAGCATCCTCTTTGGAAAACCCGCCGATCTGTTTGATGGCGTGGAGCGGCAACGTTTCATGTTCGAGTATGATGTCATAAATCCGCTTGGCAAAATGGCTGATCCCGCCATCCGCGTATTCGTCCGCAAACTCCTTGCCGCCGCGCCTTACCGCCAGAAAATATGGATACCATTCCTTTGTGATATATCCGCTCTTTTTGAAAAACAGCTTGGCATAGGCAATATCGTCCCGTTCATTTAAAACGCGCATGCGCCATTCCCAAGGGTCGGTTTCCGGTTCTCCTGTATGCCAGCGGACAGCCGTCTCATAGGGCGGGCTCTCATCCCAGCTCCAGGGTACCACAGAATAAATGCCCTCGCTGTTTCCCCCGCCCATGGAAAATCCCGCCCCCAGCAAAGTGGTTACAAAGTCGTTATAGTTTTGGATCATATCGCCGCCCCCATATGAATCGTTTTTGACCAATGGACTGCTTCTTCCATCGTCATGGTCCCCGCTTTTTACGATGGTTCTATCCTACCATGTCCAACACGACAGCAGGCTGTCATGTTCCATGATACCGCTCTAACATTTTCACCGCGATATGGCGTACTTTCTCCGCCATATCTTGAGGCTCCAGCACCTTTACGTTGTGGCCAAAGCCAAGCAGCCAGGAGATCGTATACTCCTCGTTGGTATATCCATTCTCAAAAAGCAGTTTTCCGTCTTCGGTCTGTGTAAAACAATCCAATCCGTACGCCTCAATCAGCTGATATTTGGCTGCCGGCTCAAACAACGCAACCAGTTTTTTGTCATCCGGAAAACGCGCATGAAAATCCCGTTTTTCCGGCGGTATCTCGCGCCTTATATAGGTTGCGGCGCACAACTGCAGCTCCCACAGACGCGCCAGCTTAAACATCCGCCAATCCTGCTGCTGCAGGCAGAACCCGAACACATACCATGCCGTCCACTCAAATATGACAAAGTACGGCTCGATTTTACGGCGCGCCTGACCCTTTTCATAGTAATAATCAAATTCTATCAGCCTTTGCTGCAGGACCGCCTGCTTGATCAGCGCAATTTTGGGCGTCAGGCTGCCCTTATAATGCGACGCAAGGTCAATGACGACAGGCTCAAGCAAGGATATGACGGCGTCCCTATTGGCGGAGAGCTTGTCAAGCGTACGTTCAATCTGGGATTTCTCGGATACGCTGCCAATCCCCTTGAGCGCCGCGATGATTCCGGAAAGTTCCTCCGCGGTGAGAACGCTTTTATCCAGCTTATAGCCGTCCGCAATGGAGATGCCGCCCCCTCCCCCCTGATACGTGGCAACGGGTATTCCGGCCCGGCAGAGCGCGTCAATATCACGCTCGATCGTGCGGCGCGAAACCTCAAACTTTTCTGCAAGCTGCGGCGCGGTCACGCGATTGTTTTGAAGAAGGACGGTAAGTATTCCAAGCAAGCGGTCAAGTTTCATATGGCCCCCGTCTGTCAAAAGCATTTGGCCTGATAAGGGTCTCGCGGGTATCGCCGCGTTATAGCGGCATTGTACCACAAAACCGGCGATTGCATCGCCGGTTTGTACGGTTCAATTACATATTATTGAAATATGGCCTATGCCTGCCCGTTTGTGGGATTGTGCGCTTGCTGTTCCTGCTCCTCTTTCATTTGGGAAAACAGAATGGCTTCGCGCGGGTCGTCCATCCACAGGCGTTCCATATTGTAATATTTTCGCTCATCGGGAATGAATAAATGAACGAGTATATTTGCAAAGTCCAGCACGATCCATCTGCCCTCGGTATAGCCCTCCTTGCGCCGCAGCGTCAACCCAATACCCGGGGCTTTTTCTTCCACTTCTTCGCAAAGCGCTTTTACCTGGGGAACGGCGCGCCCGCTGCAGATGACAAACCAATCCGCAATAATGGTTTTATCCTCCACATGAATGGCGATGATATCCTGCGCTTTTTTGTCGTAGAGCACCTCACACAAGGCCAAAACCTGTTCTTTTGCTTCCAAACGGACATCTCCTTTCTGTCATACCGATGTTTTTAAATCTTTGACGAACCTGCCTAAAACTATCATACGCTGTTACTTGAGGCATGAAACATCATACCGCCCGGTCAATTCCCTGAGCGCCGCAAGGGAATGTTCATCCACGCTTTGACCCCGCGCGCGCACATAATCGATGCATTCTTTCAGGCATTCGATCATCGCAGTGTTCAGATCCTCAAACGCCAAAGCCCGCAGCCGGTCAACGCCCGGAAAACCCCGGTTGGGCTCCACCATGTCCGCCACGTATATGATCTTGTCCAACATGGTCGCCCCCCGGTCGGACGTCGTATGCAGCCGGATGGCGCACAGCACCTCTTCATCCGTTATGCCGTAGCGCGTACGCGCCAGGCTTTCCCCTGCGGCCGCATGGGAAAGCGCGCCATGGTCCTCCCCGCGTGCGCAGTCGTGCAAAAGCGCTGCCAGCCGAGCCTTTTTCTTATCCGCCCCGTAACGGGCGGCAAGCGCGATTGCCGTACGCACGACGCCCATCGTATGCCGGTATCTGCTGATATTCAACGCGGCGCGGCAGTTTTCCTGCATGCGCTTGAGGTCGTCCGGAAAATACAGGCCTTCCTCGTAAATATACGTTTCCACGGCGGACGGCACAAGCTCAACGATAGGCAGCGCGTCATACACGCGGTCCCGCACCAACGTGGAGGAAACGGGCGGTACCAGAATATCAAGAAGCTCGATTGTCGCGCCATATTCCGCACGCAAATGCTTTGCCGCTTCCTCATCCCCGCAGTTTTGCCCCTGTCTTTTCACGCCGGCAATTGCCGCAAGACGCAAAAGCTCGTCCGCGTGGCGCCATGTGGAAAGATCGGCTAGGAGGTCGCTCCCTATGATTACATAA
The DNA here is from genome assembly GCA_023455425.1 of Bacillota bacterium. Taxonomy (GTDB): domain Bacteria; phylum Bacillota; class Clostridia; order Christensenellales; family CAG-138; genus JAEYLA01. The sequence continues at coordinate 21,795 of JAEYCM010000017.1, forward strand.
AACGCATCCTGCGGGCAACGTTTTTTGAGTTCCAGCACCGTATCGACGGTATAGCTTTTCCCTTCCCGCGTAAGCTCAATATCCGATACGCGAAGGCCTTCGAGCCCTTCTGCCGCAAGGCAGGCCATCTGGTACCGGTGCTGCGCGCTGATGTGGCCATCCACTTCCTTATGGGGAGGATCCGCCGCCGGGATCAGCAGTACCTCATCAAGCCCAAGCGCACGGCGCGCGCCCTGCGCCATTTGGATATGCCCCTCGTGTATGGGGTTGAATGTCCCGCCCAATATTCCAACGCGACGCGGGCCTGCCTGCATGCTTGTGGCTCCTCTTGGCGGTTGTTTCCCTGTTGAAGGGAGAAGAAAACGCATAAAAAAGAAACGCCGCCGTTTTTCTTTACACATATTATACACCAAAATGATGTTTTGGCGCATACAAATCCGCGCTTAGGCAAGAATCAACGCAGAAACCAGCTATTACCCCTGCATTTAACAGTAGGGATAAATTGTCACCGAATTTTTGCCGCCAGCCAAGGCGGACGACGAAGGCGGGCCGGGTTGCCCGCCGAGGAAGACAACGCGGGGTGGTGGCAAAAGGGCAAGACAAAAATTCCCAATATTGGATGCAGGGGTAATCCATACAAAGGAGGAATACGCATGGATAAGGAGCTGAAACGGTACTACAAGCAACGCCAGCACGGCGGACGCGGTACTGCGGCCAGAGTGGCCGACGGCATCGTGCTCCGCGCGGTATTCGCGGCGGGCTGCTACCTGTGGTTCCGGCATAACGTAGCAAATGAAATGGTCGTCATTCTGTTGACCGCGCTGACCACGCTTTTGTTCTTCGCCGCTCTGCGGCTTTACCGCCAGCTTTCCTTTGACAAATTCGTACAAAAGGAAAAGGAGCGGCTCACGGACGTCGTGCTGTGCGAGCGGCTCATGCTGCTGCCCGAGGAGGAATTCCACGCGCTGAGTAAGCGCATTGTGGACCTTTTGCCGGGTTTTGAGCATGCGCATCTTGTGAGCGTACAGCGCGCTTCCCAGCTTGGGGAAGACGATATTTTAAACGCCTTCCATGCCACGCAAAGCGAGAACGCGCAGCAGCTTGTCATCATCAGCCTCTCAACCTGCAAAGACCAGGCGCTTGCCCTCATTGGCCGCCTGCCCATACGCGTGGAGCTTATTTCCATCTCCATGCTGCTGCGCATGGCCCGACAGCTCGAAGGATATGCCGTGACCGACGAGGATGTGGAAGCGCATATCCGCAGCCTGATGGGCGCGCAGCGTGAAAAACGGGCGCGCATGCAGGCGGAGCCGTTCGGGGCGAAGCACGCGAAAAAATACCTGATCTGCGCTATCGTTCTTACGCTTTCCTCGTTCATCACCGGCTACGCGCTTTACTACCGGCTGCTAGCGGGCGTATGCCTGTTGCTGTCCGCAACATCCTTTGTTTTGAACCGGCCGAACGCTTCGGGTACAGCGGAACATGTTCAGTAAAAATTTGCGTGACGACAGGGATTTTTCAGGTATGCGCGGCGCGCGCGCCGTACAAGATAATAGCGTCCGGGGATGGATCCCCTATACGCGAAAGGGAAAGGAGGGCGAAAGACAATGGCATACAACCAGAATAACAACCAGAATAATAACCAGAACAACGATCAGAAGCAGCGTACCAATCAGCCGCAGAAGCAGAACAATCAGGGCCAGCAGAAGCAAAAACTGCCCAACCAGAACCAGTACTAAAGTACCATGTTTTGCAATGCAAATGAGAGTATGGGACACGGCAATCGCCGCACGCTCCAACACCAAGGGTCAGCTCCTCTTTCGTAATAACGCGACCCCGGTCTGTACGGTATGGCGGCGCACCGCCGCCATACAAAAAACGGGAGGATATCCTCCCGTTTTTTATTTGCGTTTTTTCATCCGCGGCATGTTCCGGCCATGTCTCCCTCGCTTGCCTTCTTTTCAGATTCTTTACAGAAAAAACGTATAATATATGATGCATTCGGCATGCGCAGGATTGCGCGCGCCCTATAAAAACGGTATGATGAGGAATAATGATGCGCCGTTCTCTTTTGGCGCGTTCTCTCCAGCTTATATAGAACTCATGGAAGGGTGGCCTTATGCCCATCAAAAATTTTGACGAACTGGTCAGCCGCGTAAAGAGCGGGAAGCAACGCACCGTCGCACTGGTGGAAGCGCACGACGTCCATGCGCTTGAAGCGCTTGCCCATGCAAAAGACATCGTTTCCGCCATATTGGTCGGCAACCGGGAAAAGATCACCGCTGCGCTGATAGAAGCGGGGCTCCAGCCGGACGCCTATGAAATCGTGGAAGTGCCGGAGGGCATGCATCCTTCCGTTTGCGCGGCGCAGCTCATCCACGAAAAACGCGCGGATTTTCTGATGAAGGGCAAGATCATGACGGGCGACCTTTTAAAAGGCGTCCTCTCCCCCGAAGCGGCATTAAAGGACGGGGGGTTAATGAGCCATGTCATGATGGTGGAGATCCCGGGTTACCATAAGCTCATCTGCGTGACCGACGGCGGCATGTGCACGTACCCGGATCTGGAGAAGAAAAAGCATATCGTGGAAAACGCCGTTCGCTTTTTCCATGGCCTCGGGTATGAAAAGCCCAATGTCGCGGCGCTGTGCGCAATCGAAACCGTCAACCCCAAAATGCAGGATACCGTAGACGCCGCGGCGCTCAAAGAAATGAGTGTAAACGGTACGCTTCCTTCCTGCTATGTGGAAGGGCCCATTTCCTACGACCTTGCTATGGTGCCGGAGCTTTCCGAAACAAAAGGCTATTCCTCCCCCTGTGTGGGCGAATTCGATATCCTGCTCGTGCCCGAAATCGTGGTGGGAAACGTCCTGGGCAAGTGCCTTGTCTACACCTGCGGCGGGCGTATGGCCGGCGTCATACAGGGCTGCAAGGTGCCGATCGTGCTGACATCGCGCGGGTCTTCCGCCGAAGAGAAATATTATTCCCTCGCGCTTGGCGCGGGCGTATGCAAGTGAGGTCTTATGCACAAAAAAGAAATTCTTCTCGTCCTCAACCCCGGCAGTACTTCCACAAAAATCGCGATATTTGAAAACGAAACCAAAGTAATCAGCGAAACGCTGCGCCATCCGGACGCGGAGCTTGCCCCCTACCCCTGGGTCATGGACCAGGTGGAATACCGCAAGGCGCACATTGAGCAGTTTTTAAAGGACAACGGGTTTGATATTTCCGCGCTGACCTGCGTCATGTCCCGCGGCGGACAGCTTCCGCCCGTCCCCTCCGGCGCGTTTGAAATCACGCAGGAAATGATCGACTTTGTCTATACCGTGAAGGTGGCGGCACACGCTTCCAACACGGGCTGCGTCATTGCTTATGAGATCGCAAAAGAACACAACATCCCGGCGTATGTCTACGATCCCATCACGGTGGATGAACTTTCCCCCGTCGCAAGGATTACCGGCCTGCCGGAATTACCCAAGCAGAGCCGTGGGCACGCGCTCAATACCCACGCCATGGCGCACCAGTGCGCGAAAAAGGTTATGGGCAGACCCACCAGCGAATGCACCTTTATTGTGGCGCATTTAGGCGGCGGCTGCAGCGTGTGGCTGATCGACAAAGGCTATTCCATCGATATGTACGGCGACGACGACGCGGGCTTCTGCCCCGAGCGCTGCGGCAGGCTCCAGGCGGTGGAACTCGTAAAACTCTGCTACAGCGGCAAATATACGCTCGAGGAACTCTCAAGAAGGCTGCGCGGCGGCAGCGGCATGCGGGCGCTTTTAGGCACGACGGACGTACGGGAAGTGGAAGCGCGCATCGCTGCAGGCGACGAATACGCAAAGCTTGTGCACCAGGCGTTCACCTACAACATTGCAAAGAGCATCGGGGATTTGGCGACGGTGGTCTCCGGCAAAGTGGACCGGATCATTTTGACGGGCGGCATTGCCTACTCCAAGATGATTACAGACGATATCTCTGCGCGCGTGCGCTTCATCGCCCCCGTGGAACTGATGCCCGGCGAATATGAAATGGAAGCTCTGGCCGAGGGCGGCCTGCGCGTTTTAAGGGGCGAAGAGCAGCCTAAAGTCATCAACTGGCCCAAATAATGCTTCCGCCGCCTTCGCTTTTGCCGTGGGCGGTGGTTTTTTTCCTTCCGTGTATGGTGTGCTGTTGCCGGTAGCACGATAAGGAACATGAACAGGTGGAAATTCCGCATTGAAACATTGCGCGCTTACAGGCAGGGGCGTATCCGTATCCGCCGCCCCGGCCAAAGACGCGCACTCAAATGGGCGGCCCTTGGCGGAGGGCTGCTCCTGTTCGGCGCGGCGGCGTTTGTGTTTGGCGTTATCAAGCTGCCTGTTCCGGCGCCTTCCCCGACGCCCGTTCTTACTGCTTCGCCCACACCCTCGCCCACCCCGACGCCCTCTCCCACTCCTTCCCCTACGCCTTCGCCCACACCCACGCCTTCGCCTACGGCTTCCCCCACACCTACGCCTTCGCCCACGAAAAAGCCGACACCCAGGCCGACGCCTACCGAAACGCCCATACCCACGCCTTCCCCCACGCCGCGGCGTACGCCCAGGCCCTCCAATCCCGACCCCGAGCCCCAGCCCACGCCGACGCCTGTGCCGACTGATACCCCGGCACCCACGCCGGAACCTGTGACTCCGACGCCCGAGCCTACGGAAACGGTCCTTCCCGGATAACAGACGGGCTATATCGATATCAGGTGTTTGACTGCAAATCGAAAGGCCACAGATGCCTCTTTTTTCCATTACCCATCAAAAGGGTGGCATTTTTCGCGTATACGGTGTAATATGATATGGCTGCCGTGCAAAAGCGCGCGGTTGAAAAGAGATTAACTAATTCCAAACATTAACGCATCGTCGCGGCGCCCTTTGGATGCGTTAATGTTTTCCATTAGTATAACTGGAGGCTTTCATGGACAAAAGGCCCATCGGCATATTCGACAGTGGCTTGGGCGGTGTATCCACACTGCGCCAGGCCTTACATATGCTTCCGAAGGAAGATTTCCTTTATTATGGAGATAATTTGAACGCGCCCTACGGTTCGCGCACCGCAGAGGAGATTCTTTCGCTTTCCAACAACGCGATCCGCTATTTTATGATGCAGGGCGTAAAGGCCGTGCTTCTTGCGTGCAATACGTCCACCGCCGTTGCGCTGCCTGCGTTGCAGCAGGAATTTTCCATTCCCATCGTCGGCATACAGCCCGCCGTTGCGGCTGCGGCAGAAACGCCGGGGGACGGCATTATTTTGATGATGGCCACCCGCGCAACCGCCACGCATCCAAGATACCTCGCGCTGCATGCGTCCCTGCCCGACCCGGACCGCGTCAAAAACATCCCCTGCAGCGCGGAATTTGTGCGCCGTGTGGAAGAAAGCCGCTTTGGGCCGGATGATTATGCGGATATCCTCTCTGAAACCCTTGCCCCCTATGAGGGCGCGCGCGTGGACGCTGTTGTGCTTGGCTGCACGCATTACCTGTTTTTCCAGAGTCAGCTTGCTGCGTATTGTGCGGAGCATTTTAAAGGCACCCCTTGCTTTTTTGACGGCGGGCAAGCAGCGGCGGAAGCCATGCGGCAGGTGCTTCTTGAACAGGAGCTTGATAACACGCAGGGCATCGGCAGCGTTTCGTTCCATACCAGCGGCGAGCCCGATATTTACCGGATGCGCTTTGAGGCGCTTTTGAATCAGCCGATGCAGATTGAGGGCATCGATTTATAAATCGTTTGCACGATAAAAGAGGGCTGCCGCCCTCTTTTTTGTTGCAATGATTTATTCCCGCGGCATGAGCGCCTGCCAAGTGGCGCCATCCACAACGCCCGTTACCGGCAGGCGGCTTTCCTGCTGGAAACGCCGCACATCCGCCGCCGTGGAGGGAGAAAAGCATCCCGTCAGCCCGCCGGAACCGCAACCCTTCACAAGCAGCGCGTCCTGCAACACAAACACATGCACGCCGCGCATCCCCTGCTTCAAACATGGATATCCGCCGCAAAGGCTGGCCGGGGGCAATATGCGGTTTTCCGCGTGCACCCAGCCGGGCGTCGTAAACAACGGCTCCACATGCTGAAAACCTGCCCGGCTGAGCGCATGGCGCGCAATAGGACGCTGCGTTGCGCCGTCAAGCCGGTACCCGATATCAAAGGCAAGACCCGCATAGTGTGGGGA
>JAEYCM010000048.1 GCA_023455425.1 Bacillota bacterium
AAGAAGGGCGTTGATCCCAAGGAAGCGTTTGAAAAGAACATCGGCACCTATGGCCGCTTCGCGGAAGCCGTCAAGGTGATCGACCCGCGTCACGAATAAGAAGGGAGGGAGTTTCCATATGATCCAGTTTGAAGGGTACGACAGAAGAATAGAAAAAATCAACCGCTCCCTCGCCGAATACGGCATCAACGGCCTTGAGGACGCACAGGCGATCTGCAAGGACAAGGGCGTTGACGTTGAAGGGATTGTGCGCTCCATCCAGCCCATCGCGTTTGAAAACGCGGTCTGGGCCTACATTGCGGGCGCTGCCATTGCCATCAAGAAAGGCTGCAAGAACGCGGCTGACGCCGCGGAAGCGCTGGGCCTTGGGCTCCAGGCATTCTGCATCCCCGGTTCCGTTGCGGACCAGCGCGTGGTAGGTATCGGCCACGGCAACCTCGCCGCCATGCTGCTACGCGAGGAAACCAAGTGTTTCGCTTTCCTAGCGGGTCACGAAAGCTTTGCCGCCGCGGAAGGCGCCATCGGCATTGCAAAGACCGCCAACAAGGTGCGCAAAACTCCCTTGCAGGTTATTTTGAACGGCCTTGGCAAGGACGCCGCCACCATTATTTCTCGCATCAACGGCTTTACGCTGGTGGAGACAGAATATGACTATTACACCGGCGACCTGAAAATCGTTTACGAGAAGGCGTTCTCTGGCGGCGACCGCGCCAAGGTGCGCTGCTATGGCGCGGACGACGTCAACGAAGGCGTCGCCATCATGCGGCATGAGAACGTGGACGTTTCCATCACCGGCAACTCCACCAACCCCACCCGCTTCCAGCACCCCGTCGCGGGCACCTATAAGAAGTGGTGCAATGAGAACGGCAGGAAGTATTTCTCCGTTGCTTCCGGCGGCGGCACGGGCCGCACCCTGCATCCGGACAACATGGCGGCGGGCCCCGCTTCCTATGGCATGACGGACACCATGGGCCGCATGCATTCGGACGCGCAGTTTGCAGGCTCCTCCTCCGTGCCCGCGCACGTGGAAATGATGGGCCTCATCGGCATGGGTAACAACCCCATGGTCGGCGCTTCCGTCGCGGTGGCGGTCGCCATCGAGCAGGCCGGCTAAGTAAAAACGGATAGCGGCGCATGGGACTCTTTTCCCGTGCGCCGTTTTACTAGGGTTCGAAACCGTTCTATTTTTTCGAAATAAATTCGTTTCTGATTGCTATTTTCTGTTTACAATTAGGGCGATGCCCTTTGGGGGAAACCCCGGGGAAGCGTCCGGAATGAAAGGAGAAACACATGAAATCTTTGAAAGGCACCAAGACGGAAGCAAATTTGTTGGCGGCGTTCGCCGGGGAATCCCAGGCGCGCAACAAGTACACCTACTATGCGTCCCAGGCCAAGAAGGACGGCTACGAGCAGATCGCCTCTTTGTTTATGGAGACGGCGGACAACGAGAAGGAGCATGCGAAGCTCTGGTTCAAGTTCCTGCACAACGGCATTCCCAAGACCGAGCAGAATCTCAAGGACGCCGCCGCCGGTGAACATTATGAGTGGACGGATATGTACGCCACCATGGCCAAGGAAGCGCGCGAAGAGGGTTTTGACAACATCGCCAAGATGATGGAAGGCGTCGCCGCCATCGAAAAACGGCATGAGGAGCGTTACCTCAAGCTGCTGCAGAACATTGAGGAGGGCAATATCTTCAAGAAAGACGCGCCCGTCAAGTGGATCTGCGCCAACTGCGGCCATGTGCACGAAGGCCCGGAAGCGCCGGGCGTATGTCCCGTATGCGCGCACCCCTTGAGCTTCTTCCAGGTGCTTGCGGAGAATTTTTAATCTCTGATCTGACGGAATAAAAAGCGGCCGTTTCTGGCCGTCTTTTTTTATTGCGTTTTTAAAGATAGGTTACGCATGCAAGCGCAATGTGTATTACGCCAAACAAAGAGGCAGGGACTAAGGCGATCCTGTTTTTGAGCCAAAGCGCCGCCAGCGCGAAATAGGCAGCTGGAAGAACCGCCATCCCGATGAACAGCCACGGGTTGACAATGCCGGCGTAGTATAGAACCCAATTGACATAGTACCCGATGAGACATGCAACCGCACAGCGCAGCATGACAGTGTTCCGCTGTGATGGCTCATCTGCACGTACCAAGACAACAAGCGCCGCGATCATCAGGCCCTGACTGGCGGAGGCAATTGCTTCCCATACAGGAAAAACGACTGCATTTGCGGCAAGCACATCGTTTGCAGGCGGGGCCAGCGCCCAAAGGATGTTGGGGAGCATGGCAAACACAAAGGCTGCAAGCCCCTCTTTTGAAAAGTCAAGGTGGTACTGTTTCATATTTGCTACTCCCTGAGACCTGTGAGCAGGAAATCCAATTCCCTGCCTGTGCGCTCCACCACGTCATAGCCGCAATCGTGCAGGCACCAGTCGATCAGGCAGCCGCGCACGAATTTAATCAGCAGCTCGGCAATATAGTCTGGCTCCAAGTCCATGCGGAAATAGCCCCGTGCGTTGCTCACGCACAACAACACGCGCTGGTAATACGCGCGCTCCGGGTTGACGGCGGAGCGGGTTTTATCCATCAAAATGTTTTTGTAGTATTCAGTAATAATAGGCCCGGCCTCGCTTACCACATACGCCGTCTGCACCAGCAGCACGTCCTTGACAGCCGCAATGGGCGAACCGGAGAATTCCGGCAGGCTTTCCATAAGCGTTTCGTCAAAGAGCAGGAAGGCGCGGTTCATCAACTCCTGCTTGGAGGAAAAGTGATGGTAAAACGCGCCGATGGAAACGCCCGCTTCGGCACAGATCTCCTTGATTTTTGTCTCTTCCCAACTCTGGCTTTTTACAAGTACCCGCGCCGCCTGCAGGATGCGCGTCTGCGTGAGCAGGGACCGTTCCGCATTGGTGTGTGCCGCCATCGTATTCACACTCCTTCTCTCCTGATTATAGCACATGCGCTTTGAATAAATTCGGTGGCGATTTTTACAAATCTCTATTGTAAATAAATTAACAATGTGATATGGTTAGGTCATAAAACAGAACCTGATTCGGTTTGTTGCAATTCTCATTCACATATCCCAATATGAAAAGGCAAAGGAGTGAAATGGTATGAAAACGGATGCTTTGGTACAGTCCCTTGTGGACAGCTACGGCAGTTGGGTCACAGGGGAAAACGAGAACCGTGCGGGCGGCACGGGCCGCATGACAAAGGAGCTCTACCCGTATGATGCGATGTTCTCCCCCATTCAGGTCAACAGGCTCACCATTAAGAACCGCCTTGTGATGGCCCCCATGGGCAATATCGACATGTGCGAGGAAACCGGCCGCCCCAACGACAAAATGTTGCAATACTTCTTTGCGCGCGCCAAAGGCGGCGTGGGCCTCATCACCACGGGCTTAATCCCCATCAGCCACGGCATTGACCATTCCATCACCGAGCTTGGGCACCTCTCCTATTTCCCGCGGATCGACCGCAGCCGCACCGTGTTTGCGGGCTGGCGCGACCTTGCGCAGGGCGTGCACGCCTATGGCAGCAAGCTCTTTATCCAGTTGACGCCGGGTCTAGGCCGCGTAGGAAACCCGCAGTGTTTGATCCACGAGACGAAATTCCCCGTTTCCGCCTCCATGAACCCAAATTTCTATATCCCGCAAATTCCATGTATGCCGCTTTCGGATGCACAGCTCAAAAAGATCATCAAAAACGCCGGGCAGGCCGCGGCGGACGCGAAGGCCGCGGGCATCGACGGCGTGTATCTGCACGGGCATGAAGGGTATCTGTTGGAGCAGCTCACCAACCCCGCGTTCAACCGCCGCAAGACCGGGCCGTATGCGGACTATATGCGCTTTGGCACGGACCTGATCAGGGAAATCCGGCGGCGCGCCGGGGACAGCTACCCCATCATGTACCGCATCGATCTTTCCCTTGCGCTCAACGAAACGTATGGGGAAGACGGCATGAACATCCCCGCGCTCAAAAAGTTCAAAAACGGGCGCAGCATACAGGAAACGCTTGCATATATGGAAGCATTAGTCAAAGCGGGCGTAGACCTGTTTGACGTGGACCTTGGCTGCTATGACAACTGGTGGCTGCCGCATCCCCCGGCCGGTATGCCCGCGGGGTGCTTCCTCGCCGTTTCAAAGATTGTCAAAGAGCATTTTTCACAAAACAATATCCGCTCCAACGCCGGGCTTCCCGTTCCCGTTGTGGCGGTGGGTAAGCTTGGGTACCCGGATATTGCCGAGCGCGCGCTGCGCGAGGGCGAATGCGACATGGTCATGCTGGGAAGGCCGCTGCTGGCGGATCCCGACTGGCCCATGAAAGCGTTTGCCGGAAAGGTGGAGGACATCTGCCCCTGCATCGGCTGCCAGGAAGGCTGCATCAACGAGTTTGTGGACGGCGGCCACCCGCAGTGCGCTGTGAACCCACGCACCGGCTTTGAGCACAGCCTGCCCGAAGCGATGCCGCCTATCGGGAAGGCAAAGCGCATCGCCGTGATCGGCGGCGGCCCCGCGGGCGTGACGTTTGCGGCAAAAGCGGCGGAACGCGGCCATACGGTAGAGCTGTTTGAAAAGAGCGACGCGCTTGGCGGCAAGGTCGTCCCCGGCAGCGTGCCGCGCATCAAATTCAATATCCAGAACTACCTGACCTACCTGCGCCGTATGGCGGAGACCGCACAGGAAACCGGGCGGCTGAGCGTTCACTATCAGACGGAGGCGTCCCTAGAATCGCTCAAAACACAGGGGTACGACGCCATCGTGGTGGCGACAGGCACGCGCGCGGTTGCGCCGAAGCTGCCAGGTATAGAGCAGGCGAACACCGTGCAGGCGACGGAGCTGCTTGCTAACCCCGGCCTCATTGGGGACGCCAAAGAGATCGTGGTGGTCGGCGGCGGCGTTGTGGGCTGCGAAGTGGCCTATTGGCTCAAGTACGAGCATGGCCGGGATGTGCGCGTGGTGGAAATGCTGCCGCATATGATGGACGGCGTCTGTACCGCCAACCGCGGGCATCTGCTCTATTACATGAAGCAGGCGGGCGTGAAGGTATACAACTGCGCCAAGGTAACGGGTCTAAGCAAAAATGCCGTTACCATCCGGCGCAATGTCTCCGCAGGCGTGCCCGATCCCTACAATACCTGGCAGCCGATCCTACCCAAGAACATCGAAAACCCGCTGGCAAAGAAGCTTGGCCCTGAAGAGCGGGATGAATCCCTCAAGGCCGATCTTGTGGTGCTTGCGATGGGCGGCAGGCCTGACGACGCGCTGTTCTTTGAAGCGCAGCGGACGCGGGCCGCGGATGAACTCTATTACATCGGCGACAGCTTTTCCGCGGGCAAGGTGCTCGAAGCCACCCGCGCCGCCTATGCGCTCGCCGCGCGCGTGTAGGAGGTGGAACCGATGCAATTAACCGTGGAACAGCAGGCGCTGCTGGATGGAGAAAAAGGCGAGGCGCTAAAAAAGGTTATGAAGACGCTCGTGATGTACGGCGAGACGTTTGGTGCTGAAAAAATGGTGCCCGTCACGGGCAAGTACGGCCACCTTGTCACAAGCTTTGGGCTTTCGGTGATGAAGCCCGTGTATTCGCTGATGCAGCAGCTTATTGACGGCGGCGCGCTTTCCGGCCAGGCGTTCAGCGTGGACCCGCGCCCGCTTGACCCCAACGTGCCGCAGAATCCGCTGCAGAAGCTGGTATTCAACATCATGTATTCCAAGCAGGCGTCCTATGAGGAACAGCTGCTTTCGCTCGGCATCCTAAACTCCAACGCATTCACCTGCACCTGCTACATGGATGAGGTCGGCAATATCCCGAATGAAGGCGATGTATTGAGCTGGGCGGAAAGCAGCGCGGTCGTGTACGCCAACAGCGTGCTGGGCGCGCGGTGCAACCGCAATTCCGGCATCATCGAGCTGTTTGGAAGCATCGTGGGCTGTGTGCCCTATTTCGGGCTGTTGACGGACGAGGGCCGCAAGGCGACGTGGCTCGTAGAAGTGACAACGGATACGCTGCCCGAAGCACAGGTGCTGGGCAGCGCCATCGGCTTGCGCGTGATGGAGGATGTTCCCTACATCACGGGGCTTGACCGTTTCTTCCCCGACGGGCTGACCGAGAAAGCAAAAGCGTACTTAAAGGATATGGGCGCCGCCACGGCGTCAAACGGCGCTGTGGGGCTCTACCATATCGAAGGCCTGACCACCGAAGCAAAGCGCGAGGGCCGCACGCTGTTGCAGCCGGACGCAACGCGTTATGCGGTGGACGATGCGGAACTCCTCCGCGTGCGCAACAGCTACCCGTGCATCTGGAAAAACCCGGACGCACAACCCAAGCTCTGTTTTGTCGGCTGCCCGCACCTCTCCATGGCGCAATTGAAGGATTGGACGGAACGGCTGCTAAGTGGCCTCAACGTGGAGAACCGTAAAAAGACATTGATCCCCACTGTGTTTACGGCAGCGCCCGATGTCAAGAAAGCGTTTGAAGAGACGCCGGAATATGAAAGACTCAAGGCCGCGGGCGTGGTTGTTTCCGACATTTGCCCGCTGATGTATATGAACAACCCAATGTGCGCCAAAATGCCCGTGGTCACCAACTCCAACAAGCTGCGCACGTACACGAGCGCGCGGTACCATACGGACGTCGAAATTCTCACGCTGCTCACAGGAGGTGCACACGTATGAAGACATTCAAGGGCCGCCCCGTCGTCCCCGGCAAAGCCGAGGCCACAGCACTTGTTTCCACCCAGGGGTTCAACACGCTGGCCAGCTTCCAAAAAAGCCTGATGTCCGGCGATAAAAAAGCCGTGTGTTCCGATCAGAACAACGCGGCGCTTTACAAAAAGCCTATGGCGGACACCGCTTTATGCATGCCGCAGACCATCGGCTCCACCACCGGCGGCATGGTGCTTTACTGCGCCGCGGCATTGGGGCAGCAGCCCGCGTGTTTGCTGTTTTCCAAACCCATCGATTCACTCGCGGCGGCAGGGGCCATCCTCGCCGATGTGTGGACAGATTGCTCCATGCCCACCGTAGATTCCTTGGGTGACGAATTTCTAAGCTATGTCAGGTCCGGCATGCAAATAAGCGTAGAGCCGGATGGCACCGTAACCGTGGCATAATCCCCCATCCCCCGCGATATGCAAAAGCCGCCGGGCAGCCTGATGCCGGCGGCTTTTGCTCGATTAGGAGGAAGAACGTGGGGTCAAGATTAACGCTTGCCGCGCGTCGTGACGTCGAACGCGACCGCGATGATGAAGATCACACCCTTGACGACATACTGGACGGAGATGTCCACGCCCATCAGGTTCATGCCGTTGGTCAAAGACATAATGACCAGCGCGCCGATGATGGTGTTGGTCACCTTGCCGATACCGCCGCTGACGGATACGCCGCCGATATAGGAGGACGCGATGGCGTCAAGCTCAAAGCCAAGACCGGCCTGCGGGGTAGCGGAAGCCAGGCGCGAAGTGTAGAGCATGCCGGAGAGTGCGGCGAGCATACTCATGGAAGCAAATACGAGAAGCGTCACTTTCCTTACGTTGATGCCGGAAAGTTCCGCGGCCTCGGGGTTGCCGCCAATTCCGTATATGCTCCGCCCAAAGCGCGTTTTATTGAGCAGGAAGTTGTAAATGGCAAGCACGATACCCACGATCACCGCCGTCCAGGGCAGGCCGTTGTAGTTGGCGAGCACCAGGATAAACGCGATGATGATGGCGGAGAACAGCAGAAGCTGGCCGACGAATATGGGCAGCGAATTGACCTTGAACTGGTAGCGCTGCAATTGCTTCCTGTTGTTGAGCTGGGAGACCACCATCAACACCACCGCAACAAGGCCGACTGCGACGGTAAGATTGTGTATGCCGTTGCCCGTAGCAAAATAATCCTGAACGAAACCGTTAGAGAGCGCCTTGAACGCTTCATCCCGCACGATGATGGTGCCGGTGCCGGCTGTTACCATGGAAAGAAGCCCGCGGAATATGAACATACCCGCAAGCGTTGTCACAAACGCAGGCACTTTAATGAGAGAAACCAGCGTGCCCTGGTACAAACCGACGACCACGCCGCACAGCAGGATTACGGGGATCACCACATAAATGGGAAGGCCGTTCGAAAGCAGCATGGCCGAAACCGCGCCCAAGAAACCCGCCACGTAACCCACCGAAAGATCGATGTGCCGGACGATGAGGATGAGCGTCATGCCGATTGCCAGCACCGCGACATAACCCGTCTGGTTAATCAGGTCCGATAAGTTGCGCGGGGACAAAAACCGGCCCTTGGTCATGATGCCAAAGAATATGAATATGGCGACCAGTGCGATATACATGACGTAATCGCGTACGTTGTTCTTTAACAGCGTGCCGAGCTCACGGCCAAGGCCGGGTTTCAGTTCGGCGGATGCGTTGTTGTTTGTCTTCATGCGGACTCCTCCCCTGTCTTGGTTGCCATGGCCATAACGGCCTGCTCCGTAGCCTCGTCTGCTTTCAACTCTCCCGTGATGCTGCCTTCGGACATGACATAAAGCCTGTCGCTCATGCCGAGGATTTCTAAAAGCTCCGACGAGATCATGATGATGCTCATGCCCTGCTCTACGAGGCGGTTCATAATGCTGTAAATTTCAAATTTTGCACCCACGTCGATGCCGCGCGTGGGTTCGTCCAATATGAGCACATTGGGCTCGGTGAAGAGCCACTTGGCGACGGACACCTTTTGCTGGTTGCCGCCGGAAAGGTTGTTCACCTTCTGCTGAACGGAAGGCGTCTTAATATTCAAAGACTCCTTGTATTCGTTGGCGACGCGGACCTCCTCATTGTCGTTGACCTTGAGGCCTTCCATCAATTTGTCGATGCCCGCGATGGTGATGTTATACTTGATATCCTGGATCAGCACAAGGCCGTTGCCTTTTCTATCCTCCGTCACATAGGCGAGCCCGCCCTTGACGGCGTCCGCCGGGTGCTTGAAGCGCACGCGCTTGCCGTTTATAAAAAGCTCGCCGCCTGTGATATGGTAGCCCGGCATGTTGCCGAACACGCTCATGGCAAGCTCCGTGCGGCCCGCGCCCAATAATCCCGCAAGCCCTACGATTTCGCCCTTGTGCACCTTAAGGTTGACGTCGTGCAAAATCTCCCGGTCCCGTGTGGGATCATAGACCGTCCAGTTGCGGATCTCAAAGGCGACCTCCTTCATCGGATGCGCATCCCGCTTGGGATAGATGTTTTCGATCTCGCGCCCGACCATGTGCCGGATGATTTCATGCTCCGTGATCTGGCGCGCCGTCGCATCCATGGAGGTGATTGTCGCGCCGTCGCGCAATACGGTGATGGTATCCGCGATGGAGACGACTTCCTTGAGCTTATGGGAGATCATGATGCAGGTCACGCCCTGCTTTTTTAATTGCCGCAACAGATTGAGAAGATTTTCGCTGCCGTCCTCGTTGAGGGCGGCGGTGGGTTCGTCCAAGATCAGCAGCTTGACGTTCTTGGAAAGCGCTTTTGCGATTTCCACCAGCTGCTGGCTGCCCACGCCCAGGTCCTTAACCTTGGTGGCGGGGTTGACGTTCAACTGCACGCGCTCAAGCATCTGCTTGGCGCGCACGATGGTCTCCGACCAGTCGATGACACGGCCTTTCATAATTTCATGGCCGAAAAATATGTTTTCGTAAACGGAAAGCTCGGGGATAAGCGCAAGCTCCTGATAGATAATGGCGATACCCGCCGTTTCACTGTCCGCAATGTGGCGGAAGCGCTGCTCTTTCCCCTCGTATATGATTTCCCCCTCATACGTGCCGTGGGGGTGAACGCCGGAAAGCACCTTCATCAATGTGGATTTCCCAGCCCCGTTTTCACCGACGAGACAGTGAATCTCCCCGCGCTTCACTTTGAAGTTGACGCGGTCGAGCGCCTTAACGCCCGGAAATTGCTTGGTGATCCCGCGCATTTCCAAAAGAATGTCGTTCAAGAGAGCACCTCTTTCCTTCCACCCGAATGGTACATTCGGGTATTTCATCAAGGATCGACGTGTTTGCCGCAGGCAAACACCATCTTAAATGCAAAAATGCAACATGCATGAAATCTGCATGATAAACGTTTCAATGGGAGTATGCGCACATCCCCGCGCAGGCTGCAAAAACAATAGAGGATGCCGCGGTGTCACCGGGATGGGTTCAGGCTGCTATAAAAACACCTAACTATGGCTTATATGGAAAACTACTTCATTTTCTTCATTTCAACACCCTGACCGGCCCATGACATGAGCCGGTCAGGATGTTGTTTATAGAAGGTTACGATCGAGGCTTAGTTGAGGCCGGTGAACTTAGACGCGTCATAGTAGCCGGTGTCGATCAGAGCGGGCTTGACGTTGTCCTTGGTCACAACGACGACGGGGGTCTGCTTCGCGGGCACATCCTTGACGAGGTTGTTGTAGGAAGCGTCCGTCGCGGGGGTCTGGCCGCTGATCACGGCGATGGCCATATCCATGGCATCCTTAGCTAAGGTACGGGTATCCTTGAATACCGTCATGGACTGCTTGCCATCGATGATGTACTGTACAGAAGCCTGCTCGGCATCCTGGCCGGTGATGAAGTAACCGGTAACATCCTTATCGGCCGCGAACACGTCCGCGATGGAGCGGGCGGTACCGTCGTTGGGCGCGAGGATGAAGCACTGACCCTTATCCGCAGCGGCGGCGGCGGTCAGATGGGATTCGGCCTTGGACTTGGCTTCATTGAAGTCCCAGTTGGTGGTGACCTGGCCGATAATCTTGCTCATTTCGTCGCGGGTCAGCGTCGCCTTATCCTGCAGGGCAACGGCCTCGGACGAGTTCTTGATTACAAACGTGCCATCCGCGATCTTGGGCTGCAGCTTGTTCCATGCACCTTCAAAGAACAGGAACGCATTGTTGTCCGTCGCAGCGCCCGCATACAGGTAGAGGGGCAGGCCCGTGCCGCTGGCGTTGTCCAAGAGGTACTGGCCCATCGCCTCGCCTACCGCGATGCTGTCGAACGTGACATAGTAATCGAGCTTATCCGTCTCGGTGATGAGGCGGTCATAGGAGATAACGGTCACACCCGCGGCCTTGGCGGCATCCACGGTAGCGGCTGCTGCGGTGGCATCCTGCGGGCAAATGATGAGGGCTTTGATGCCCTTGCTGATGAGGGTTTCAACGTTGGTCTTTTCCGTTGCGGAAGAGCCCTGGCTGAAGAGAACCTCTACGGTATAGTCCGTTTCGCCGATAACGGAGCGGAAGCTCGCTTCATCCTGCAGCCAGCGGGGTTCATCCTTGGTGGGGAGAACAACGCCTACATCCACGGCGCCTTCGGGTTCTTCGGCCGGGGCGGGCGCTTCGGTTGCTGCCGCGGGGGCTTCTGCGGCGGGAGATTCGGGCGCGGGCGCAACGGGCTGCTGAGCGCAACCAAACAGCATGCCAACGCTCATGAGCACAACGAGCAGAAGTACGATACTTTTCTTCATTGACTGTTACCACCTTTCAAGATTTGTTCTTTTCACGGACGGCATGAATGCATCATTGCACCGCCCGAGACAGGTACATATCTAGCATAGTTTTTATACACGCTTGCTTCAATGCATGCAGTTGCGCTGTTGTGTCAATATATTGTCTGTGCTTTGTTCCCAAAAATGTACGCTATCCGATTTTGTTCAAATGGAAATTTTTGCGCAAAATTTTACTGTTCTGCGCGTATTCTAATCAGAGACAAGCTGTCTTCCACCAAAAAACGGTTGACAGGAAAGCAAAATTCGCCTATCATCATCTAGTAAATTACTAATTTACTAAACAAAAAGAAGGTGAACATATGGCATCAAAACACATTGCCGTTTTCTTGGACGGCGACGGCAGGATTAAGCAGCTGCCCGTCCCCAGCCGTACCAAGATACCGGTTTTAGAATACCTTGCGGGAAAATTCGAGCCCGGGCGGACGTATACGGAAAAAGAAGTCAATGCGATTATCTCCGCCTGGCACACGTTTGGAGACTACTTTATTTTGAGGAGGCTGCTGATTGATTATGGCATGATGGAGCGCGTGCCGGACGGCAGCCGTTATTGGGTGAATGAAACGCGAAGAACAGGGGAAGAGACATGGACAGAAGAAAGGAACTGAAACAGCAATATAAGCTGACGAAACCCCAGATGGGTATATTCATTATCCGCTGCCTGAAAAATATGCGGTGCCATTTGCAGGCGACGCCGGATCTAAGGGGCGTGATGAACGGCGCAAAAGCGCGCTTAAGCTCCAACTCCCATCCCTACCGCGCGCTGCAGCAAGAATACAACAGACTGGGCATGGAGCAATTTACAATGGAAATATTGGAGACACTGCCTTACGACAAGGATGAAACAAAGACGGATTATTCGGAAGAACTTGCGCTGTTGCAAATGATCTGGGAGGAAAGGCTCCTCCAGGACGGTTATAGCTTCTACGGCAAGCGGGAGGAATCCGATCTGGAATGAAACCATGAAGCGCGCTTTGTATGAACGGCCCGGCCCCTGTGCATAAAGCGCGGAAGCGCTGTTCCGAAAACGCTGGACAGCGAATAAAAGCGGGGTTTCCCCGCTTTTACGCCACGCATCTTTAGCGAAACAATTCCTTTGGGTTTATTGCCGGGTTAAAATAGCGCGCTCTGTTCAGCGTCATTTTGCCATATTGTATTGCCTTTTGGGGACATACGCTGATACATGCCAGACACTGCTGGCAATGGCCCTGCCATACGGGCAGCGCTTTCTTCATTATGATGTTTTCCGCCGGGCATACATTTGCGCATATTCCGCACCCCGTGCACTCCGGCTGCGTCCAGAAGTTCTTATCACTGCCATGAAACGTACGGCTGATGACGGGATTCAGCATCCCTGTTTTGAAATACTTATCTACAAACCCCGCATTGGCAATCCCCTGCTGCTTCTCTTTTACCATCCAGGCAATTTGCACAAGCTCGCGCAGAGAAGCATCTCGCTTTTCATCCTGTACCGCCCCAGGCTCGACGTCGTAATAAATAATATTGTTTCCTGGCATCTCCAGCCCAAAGCCTGCAGATAGCGAAAGCCCACGCCGTTTCATGACCCGAGCAAGCTTTCCCAAAGCATTCCCCATTTGTGACTTATAGGTTGCAACTGCAAAAAAGTACGGATGGCCCTCTGCCTTTACTCGCAATTTGCGAAGCAGCAGTTCCGGCACGCCCCAAAGATAAACAGGAAATACAAAGCCGATGCGTTCCGCAGAAAAATCCATTGTTGTTGATTGCGTAACTGCCCTCAGCTCTGTTTGCGGCAAAAGCAGTGCCAATTCTTTTGCAAGCTGCAGGGAGTTTCCCGTTCCGGTAAAGTAGTAAATGACCGTTTCCATATTCGTCCTTCCTTCCGTTTACAATCTTTCTTTATGCGTATATACTTACAATACCAAATTATTAACAATAGAAAAGTACGCACAAATTTGCTATCTACTATAAAAAAGGAGAGCGGCTCAAATGCAACCCGATATGTATGACGGGCATGTTTGCCCAATTGAATATGCCATCAGCGTCATCGGCGGCAAATGGAAGCTCTTGATTCTATATCATTTGATGACAGGCAAAACACAGCGATACGGCGAACTAAAGCGCGCTATCCGCGGCATTACGCATAAAATGCTGAGCATGCAGCTAAAGGACCTGGAGAATGAGGGAATTATACAAAGAAAAGAATATCCTCAAATACCGCCCAAAGTCGAATATTCCCTCACCCAAAGAGGCGTCACCTTATTGCCGGTTTTAGGAGCGCTGTATGATTGGGGAAAAGAGAATTTCCAACCTGCCGTTAAAAAATAAAAAGCAGCAAAAGCCGTCAGCTCTTGCCGCCTTTTTGAATTCAATGCCGTTTACTCGCTGCGGTAAATTTCCTCCCGCAGATGAAAGCCGTCTGCAATGACGGTCTGCTCCATATTATCCTTTGTCACCGCCTGCACGCCGATGGCGATGAACGGGACGTCGTACGCGCCGTTGTTGATGGTGCGCTCCGCCTCCACAGATTCCTTGCGCACAAGCTTGCCCGCAACTTCAAGCGTCGCCTCCACCAAATCCCGGATGGGTTTATACACCGTCATCAGCTGCTGCCCCTGCACAATGCGGCGGCACGCCACAAGGTCCGCGTCCATGCCCACCACCGCGACCTCGCCGGTGCGCTGAACTTCAGAAAGCGCGTCGATCACGCCCCAGGCAAGCGAATCGTTGCCGCAGACGATGGCGTCGATCGCCTCGCCCTGCTTTCTGAGTGTTTCCTGTGCAAAGGAGTAAGCGGTCTCGCGCACCCAGCCATCCACCCAGGTTTCAGCGATCAGCCCGATTTCCGAGTTTTCAATGGGCGATTTCAGCACGCTCATGAGCCCTTCGCGGATCATGGTGGAGTTATAATCATTGGGCGAACCGTTGATCACCACATACCCGCCGCTGGGCACCTGCGCGAGCAGCGCCTCCCCCATCAGCACGCCCACCTGATTGTGGTCAAAGGAAACATAGACGTCCACATCCGCGCCTTCCACCAACCTGTCGTAGGAAATGACGGGCACACCCTGCTGCTTGGCGGCCTCCACGCAGCGGACCTCCTTCTTGCTGTCGTTGGGGGCCAAGACCAGCACGTCGATTCCCTGCTTAAGCATTTCGAGCACCTGCTCATACTGGAGATCGGAATCCTTGTTTGCATTTTTGACGATGACCTCAACGCCTTCCTGCTTGGCTTTTGCAAGGAAGATATCGCGGTCCCTGATCCATCGGTCTTCCAACAGCGTCGCCATGGAAAACCCGATGACGATGCCTTCGTCCGCATCGGTACCCCGCACCGGCTCCGTCTTGTTGTTACAGCCGCCAAAGCCCAATACGCAGAGCAACGCAAGAGCCAGGCACATGCACCTTTGAAACTGCTTCATTGTTCCCCCTCCTTTCTAAGCCGCTCACAAGTCCAAAGGACTTTGTGAGCGGGTTTCTGTGGGTTAGAAGTGCGCTCTCACGCACTTTTTTCCACAAATCTGACGCGCATGCACCCGAATGGCACATTCGGGTATTTTACAAGGAATGCTGTGCAGCTAAAGCTGCACGACCAATCGTCAGATTTGATTGTACGTGGGCTTCCCGCAGGGAAGCGGGTTCGGTGGCTCATGAAAGCCAAAATCGATCCTGTGAATCGACTTTAGAACCCCGGGTGCCTCTTTTGCGATCCCCCACACCCCAAGGTGGTGGTCGGTAAAGCCAAGCTTACGATTCCTTTTTAAACTCGCTGGCGGTGCGCCCCGTAAGCTTTTTGAATATGCGAGAAAAGTAATTGGGCTCCTGGTATCCGACAAGATAAGCGATTTCTTTGACGGAAAGATCCTCCCTGTTCAAAAGTTCCTTGGCGCGCTCAATGCGCACCTGGGCAAGCTTGTCCGAAAAATTCACGCCGGTCTCCCGTTTGTACAGGCGGCTGAAATAGAAGCTGCTTAAATTGACTTCCCGCGCCACATCGTCTAAAGAAAGCTGCTCCGCGTAATGCGCGCGGATATAGCGGTTGGCCTTTTCTATTATGTTCTGGATGGCGCTTTTTCTAGCGCCCTCGATGGCAGCTAAAGAATGCTCCATATACTCCCGCATGAGGAAGAAGAGACGTTCCTCGTCCTCCGCCTGCGCAAGGTCATTGAGCGTGGCGCGGCACGCTTCCACCGGGATATCGTAGCGCCGCCCGAAACTCAATACCAGGTCCGTCATGCTGTCCTTGAGAGCGGGAAGTTCCTCGGCCTCGCTTTGTGCGCGCAGGAACAAACGCTCCAATGTCGCCTGCATGGCGCGGCTGTCGTTTGCCTCCACGCGGGCGAAGAGTTCTTCTTCCAGTTGCTGCCGGACATGCACGGGGTGCCTGAGGTTATTTTCCACCACGTCGTCCACATGCAGCACAAGGTTTTTATTTGTGCCCTCCCCCGCCGCAATCTGCAGCGCGCGCCGGGCCTGCTGGTAGGAACGCCTTGCTTCCACGACGGATTCATAATGCCGCCCGATGCCGATGAGCACCCGCCCGTGTTCCTGCCGCAGCCCCCGCAGAATGGTCTGCGCAATGCGGATGGCGTTGTCCTTCTGCCCGGAAGGTTCCTGCTCCACATCGTCAAAATAATACGCGGCGATGCGGCCATGCCGCCAGGGACCCACAATGCAGTTGCCCGCCCGCTTCATCAGGTTGTTGACGGCGTCCCGCCGTTTTTCCGGCTCCGGATGGTTGCCCGCGGCGTCCAAAAACTCCGCCACCAGCACAAACCCGCCCATATTGCGGAAGCCCAAAAGCTTACAGTACCGGATGAGATCCTCGCCGCTTTCCTGCGAAAGCCGCAGCGCGTTATGGAAGCCTTCTTCCAGCATGGGGATGGCCATTTCCAGGCGTTCCTGCTGCTCCAGTACCCGCATGCGCTCGCTGCGCTTTTGGCGCAATCCCTCGAGAACCCCGGCCAGCACCGAAACGAGCTTCGCTTCCTTGACGGGTTTTACAAGATATTCCGCCACTCCCAGTGTCATGGCTTCCACGGCGTAATCAAAATAATCAAACGCCGTCACCACGATAAACGCGGTGCTGACCCCCGCTTCCTGAATTTGCCGCATGGCGGCAAGCCCATTGATGCCGGGCATATCGATATCCATAATGACGATATCGGGATGCAGCAGCGCTGCTTTTTCAATGGCCTCCTTGCCGGAGGAGCAGACGCCCGCATTTTCCGCATCCGAAAAGTTCTTTTCGATCATGTAGACGACGGATTGCGCCGCAATGGGTTCGTCGTCCACCACCATTACCCTGAACACTTACTTGGTCCCTCCGTCTTCCTGCGCCTCGCGGATGGGCAGCTTCAAAATGATATTGGTGCGCCCGCCGCCGCAGATGATGCTCATAACGTCCTCCACCTCAAAAAACATGCGCAGGCGCTTTAATACGTTGTCAATGCCGATACCGGTCGTATGTCCTTTTCGGCTCGGATCGGGCGCGCTTCCCGGCTCGCCGCTCAGAATCCGCCTGATGCGTTCCTCCGCAATGGCTTCCCCCATATTGGAGACGGTGATATACAGCCTGTCCCCGTTCCAGTTGGCGGTAAGGCCGATGATGCCGCCGCCGTCGAGCTTGCTTACGCCGTGGATGAACGCGTTCTCGATCAACGGCTGCAGCGTCATGCGCGGCAGGCGGAAGGAGAGAATGCGTTCTTCCTTGGGCACGCTGATCTGGAACGTGGCGCGGCTGCCAAAGCGCGTAGAGAGAAGGTTTGCATACGCCGTGACGTTGTCAAGCTCCTCCTGTAACGTCGCGTTGTAATCAAGCCCTCTGAGGTTATAGCGGAACACCTCCGCCGCGTTCTCTAAGTATTCGCAGGTGACGCCGTCCCCCTGCATCATGGCAATTTTTGCGCCGATGTTGATGGTGTTGAATATAAAATGCGGGTTCATCTGGTATTGTAGTGCCAACAGCTCCGCCTCATGCAGCGAGTTTTTCATCTGCAGGGAGTTGATCTGCTCTTCGGCCAGCTTTTGCTCCAGCCTCCCTTTTTCCGTGAGCTCGCTGACATAGGTCCGGATGCTTCCGACCATCATGCGGAAAGTCTGGAACAGGATGTTGATTTCGCGGCTGCTGTTGTCCTCCTCCACCTCCAGGTCGAATTCGCCTTCCGAAACCGCCTTTGCGTAGGAAGCGAGCTTAGAAATGGGCTTTGTGAGCTCAAAGCTGAACACGAACGTGCCGCCCATGACCAACACGATGGTCACCGCCATGAGCACATAGTTGATCATGGTGTTCATGCGGACCTCGTTTTGCAGCGTTTCGTATTTTTCCGCGCTGTCCGTCAGATCGTCCCGCATGATCTGCTGGATATAGCCGCCGATGTAGCCATGCTCCTTTTGCGCCGCGGCATACCCCAAGGCATAGGCCTGTACGTTTTCGTTGCGCTTGGCGATCACGGTGCTGTCCAGTGTGGAAAGATAGTGGGTAAGCATTTCGCTCAGGTTTTTAAGCTTGATGCCGCGCGCGGTATAATCCGAGCTGCTGTTTAAAACGGCGCTGCTGTTTGCAAGCGCGTTGCTGCGGGAATAGAACTGCTGGAGCACATCGGAGCTGCGGGTGGACAAGTAACTCTCCAGGTCGTTCTGAATATCGTTGATCTGGTCGTATATGGCGGTAAGCTCGGCGGAACGGCGCAGCAGCCTGTCCATATCCTGCAGCATCATGCGCGAGGATACGGCGTTGTATAGCCCGACTACAATGAGCACAAGCATGGCCAGCAAGAAGAAGGCCAGCAGCTTGGTGCGAAACGACGCGTTCTTTTCCATGCGGGGGCTTTTCCCTCCCGAATTTGCGCTGCCCAAAATACTAGCTTCGGTACCAGTCGATGTTGCTGCGGTCTACACGTTCCACATCGGGGTTGAAGCTGTCGCTCACCTGGAGGCCATTGAGGCTGTCCACCAGGCCTTTGACGGTATAATACCCGATATCGTGCGCATCCGGGCAGACGGAGCCGTAAATGACGCCGCGGTCGATGTAATCAAGCGTCTGCGGCATGACCCCGTAGCCGATGATGGCAATATCCCCCACGCGGTTTTCATCCACCAGCATCTGCGCGATGGCGGGCGTGCTGCGCTCATCCATGCATAGAATGACATTGATATCCGCCGTGCGGGAAAACAGCGTATGCCTGAGATCCTCGGCTTCAAACAGCTCGGTCTGCAACACATACGCGCTTTTGATGGTGAACCCCTGCGCGTGAGAGCTGCCTTCCATAATGCCCTGAATGATGAGGTTTTGCGTCTGCGCCTCGGCCTCAGCGCCCGGGTTGCCCAGTATGACGATGGCACGGGCGTTGTCCCCGACGGCCTTTGCCGCCATCTCCCCCGCGATCATGCCGGTGGTATAGCTGTTGGAGCTGACCATGGGAACGCCGGGGATGGTAAACGTATCGCTTTCATAGGTCAATACCGGGATATCCCGCTTGAGCGCGTAGGAAACGATATCCGCGGTTTTGTTGACGTCCACCGCCTGCAGCGCAAGCGCGTCCACCTTCGCGTTGACGCCCTGCTCCACCATGACGCGCAAGGCGTCCGGGTCCCGCGGGAGCACGGGCACGAATTCAATGTAGGCGCTTAATTCCTCGCCCGCCTGCTGCGCGCCCTGCCGGAACAGCTGCCAGAAGTATTCCTCCGTATCCCGCACGGCAATCTGGATGTGGTATTCATATTCCCGGTCCGCCATAGGCTCCGTGCGCTGGCCGGATATCATCAGGTGCACAAACAGCGCGGCAAGTATAAAAAGGATTGCCGTCAGCGTGCGAAAGACCCATTTGACCATGTGTTTCCTCGTTTCAGCAGGTGAACTTGTTCCGTATTCCTATCATTCCGGCGGGAACAATTTATATCCGTTTTGGTGAAGAAAGCTTTTGCTCCGATGCATGTTCAACATATCTCATAACGCCTGTTCTGTCAAGAAACAGCACACGAACAGGACATGCAGCCGCCCCGTTCGTTTGCTATAATGGAGCTGGGAGGGCGGCAACCATGACAAATTTTGAGATCTCACAGTATTGTCTTCATAAACCCGGCGCGTATGAGGATTTTCCATTCGGAAAAATCCCGGTGTGCTACAAGGTTTGCGGCAAACTGTTTTTGCAGCTTTATCCGCACCCTGACAACCATAAAATTACCGTGGCCTGCGAACCCATGCTGGCGGAATTATACCGCGCGCAGTACCCCGGGTCAGTTGTTCCCGGCTACCATTGCCCGCGCCAACTGCGGCCCTACATGAATACAATATATTTGAACAAAGATGTGGACGACACGACGGTACTGCAAATGATCGACCACTCCTACCGCCGCGTGGCCGCCAAACTGACGCGGCGGGAACAGGCGGAACTCCTCACTCCGGAGGAACGCACATGAAGCTGGACCGGCTGATCGGCATACTCGTGACCCTGCTAAGGAGCGAGCGCATAACGGCCCCCGTGTTGGCCGAACGGTTTGAGGTCAGCCGCCGCACCATCCGCCGGGATATCGATTTGTTGTGCCAGGCGGGCATTCCCATCATCACCCGGCAGGGGAGTAACGGCGGCATCTCAATAGAAAAAAGCTACCGCCTGGAAAAAAGCGTGCTGACCACAGAAGAGCTTACAAGCATTGTAACCGCGCTTAAGGGGCTTGGTTCGGTGGCCGAAGCGGCGCAGATCAAAGAGATGCTCCATAAACTTTCCGGGGATGCACCGCTAAAAGAGAATATCCGGATCGACCTTGGCGCGCACCATAAAAACAGTCTGCCGGAAAAGATCAGGCTGTTTAGCCAGGCCATCCGGGAGAACAGACGCATTGCCTTTGACTATTATTATGAAAAAGGGGAGGTCCACCGCGAAATTGAGCCGTATTGTATGAGATTTGAATGGATGGACTGGTACATATTCGGGTTTTGCCTGACGCGGCAGGATTGGCGGCTGTTTAAGTTTTCCCGTCTGTGGGAACCTGCGCTTGTAGAGAAACGCTTCGCGCCGCGCGCGATCCCGCCGGAAAAACTGAAGTCTGACGAGTGGCTGACCGATACCCACCGGCTTGCCGCCCTATTTGACTCCTGCGTCAAATACCGGCTGATCGAATCCTACGGCCCCCGCTCCTTTACAGAAACGGAGGACGGCAGGCTGTATCTTGAAACGAACTACACCAACAGTGAATTCGTGCTGAACTGGCTATTGGGTCTAGGCGGCCATGTACAGGTACTTGAACCCGGCGATTTGGCGGCAGAGCTTCTGGCTGCCGCAAAAAATATTGTGGCCCGCTATGAGTGAACAGGACATACAGCCGCCCGTTCCTGTTGGTATGCTCAAACAAAAAACCGGAGGAACAGGTATGGAACAGATATTCCACACAAAGCTTGAGCTTGGCGCGTGGCATAACGTATTGCTGACCTCGGCCGGGTTTGAGGACCTTTCTGGCAGGCAGAAAACGAACATTGTGCGGCGGTTTCACAAGATGTTGCAGATACCGCCCCATGCGGCAAAGGTATTATTTATCCCCACCGCCGCAATCGATAAAGAGTCCCGCTTCTATGCCGCAAAATGCCATCGGGAACTTCTCCATGCGGGCATACCAGAAGAAAACATCACAACGTATGAACTCGCCCCCGGGTTTCCGGAACAAGCGGGCCTACAATATGACATCCTCTATTTTACCGGCGGGGATACCCGCTACCTGCACCGCCGCATCCGGGAAACGGATTTTGCGCACGTTATATACAGCATGGTATCCTCCAACAAAGTCTATGTTGGCGTCAGCGCAGGGAGCATTGTCACAACGCCCCATATCGGCGAGCCGTTTGGCACGGCCACAGAAGGGCTGAACCTGATCCGCGCGTATCTTTCCGTCCATCAGCCGGAAGGTACGACTCCACGTACCGATCTGCCGCTGCCGCATATCCCGCTCACGGACAAGCAGGCGCTCGCGGTAAGCCATACCGGATATGAATTTCTTGAAAATTAGTACTCCTTAGGATATACAAAAAATCCCGCCTCCGTCAGGGTGATGCAAAAAAGCGGTATGCTGTATGAAGGAACGCACCGTCAGGCAAAGCTGCGGGACGGAAAAACATTCTGTGACGTGGCCGTGTATGCAATTTTAAAAGGAGATTGGCAAAACCGGCAATAAAACACATGCTCTGTTATCCCGCGCTTTGCGCGGAATTTTTATTCTGAAAAGGCCGATATACACCTGAACATCCCCTACAGTTGCGCGGAATATGTGGCGCGTTCGTCGCTTCTTTCCCATGCTTTCCCCCCTTGTATTTGACATGTCATCCGGTATTTCCCCACAATATTTTCTCTGAAATGCAGCAAAGCTAACTGCAGTAAAAGAGAGTGGGCGCCCGAGCATGAACATGAAGCAAGAAACCATTTCTTATATTAAAGAAGGTATTTTTACCGTTTGTAGACGCTTCAAAAACCGCGCCGCGGGTTCAAAAGCGGAGCTTGACTGCCAGCTTTTCTTTGAAAAGCAGCTCAGCGCCTGGGCGGATGAAACGCGACAGCACGCGTATTTCTTACACCCGGAAGCGTTTTACGGGTGGGTCACAATCGCGGTGATTTTAAACCTTCTCTGCGTGGGTTTGTTTTGGCTGCGCGCATTTGTTCCTTCCGTGGTCGCTCCGGCTTTTGGTTTGACGCTGAGCCTTTTTTGCATCTCCATTTTCGTATTTGAGTTCCTGCTGTATCAGGAGTATATCGATTTTTTGTTTCCCCGGACCAAATCCGTAAACATATACGCCCGGCGCTCCTCGGCCGGCCCCGCAAAAAAGCGCATCGTATTTGTGGGGCATGCGGATACCGCCTGTGAATTCACCTATTGCCTGCATGGGCGCGGGCTGGCGCTTGGTCTCGTACTCGCCGGGTCCATTCTGGGAATGCTGGTGGTATTCGGCAGTGGCGCTGCGGTTTTGCTGGATACCATTTTGCGCGGGCCACTGCCATTGGAAGGAGCCTATCAGGCAATCGGCATCGCACAACTCTGTTTTGTGCCGTTCTTTATCGCGCTGCTGTTCTTTTTCAACCGCAAAACAGTGGTGGATGGCGCGAACGACAACCTTTCCGGCTCCTTTGTGGCCATGGGCGTATTAAAAGAGCTTGCGGATCAAGACATCCGCTATGAAGATACCGAAGTCTGCTGCCTGATTACCGGCGGCGAAGAAGTAGGCCTACGGGGGTCCTCCGCCTTTGCGGCCAATTATAAAAAACTTGCCCCGCAGGAAACCGAAACCATATTTGTGGCGCTCGATACGCTGCGCGAAGAAAAACATTTGAGCTGCTATCTGCGGGGCATCAACGGCACGCAGCAAAACAGCACGGCTGTGGGCAACCTGTTGTCCGCCGCGGCCAAGCAAAACGGGATCGATCTGAATTGCGCGCCGTTCTACCCCGGTGCGACCGACGCGGAAGCGTTTTCCCGCAGCGGACTTATGGCCTGCGGGCTGTGCGCAGTGAACCATGATCCCCAGACTTACTACCACACACGCCACGACACCTATGACAACATCGACATCAACTGCATCAAAAAGGTGCTGGATATCTGCATGGAAGCAGTGCGCATCTATGACCGGCATGGCATTGGCTATTTTCAAAAAAGAGCATGACGGCTGGCCGCAACGCCGTATCCGCCTCCGCCAATATCGCGGACGGCGGACAAAGCTAAAACCAGATTGCCCGGATGATGAAAAGCGCAACGAGCAGCCAAATAAGTACGATAGGCAGCGCGTAATACCATCTCTTCGGCCTGCCGCCGGCCCAAAGTCCTTCCGCTTGCTTTCTGCAATCTTCCATAACGCCGGATGGAATCAGGCGCATGGTAAGCGCGGCCAAAGCCGGAAGCAGAATAATATCGTCCAGATAGCCCAATACGGGAATAAAATCCGGGATCAGATCAACGGGAGAGAGCGCATACAGCACCGTCAGGGCGGCGACAAACTTGGCCACGGCAGGTGTTTCCTTTTGCTTCATGGCCAGAAACACCGCCGGAATATCGGTTTTAAGTTTTCTGGCCCGGTCCTTAAGGCTCAACCTGTCCGTTTTGCCCATCCGTATGCCCCCAGCCTACGTTAACTTTCTCTTCATCCATCATAGCATAGAAGCAATGCCCGCATATACTGTTACGCCTCAAGCGCCGCCTGCTTCATTTGCCGCACATACGCTTCAATGGCTTCTGGCGCGTTTTCGCCCTGTTCCGCCGCGAGTTTGACCAATGCGCTGCCTACGATCACGCCATCCGCGGCTTGTGCAATCTCCTTCGCCTGCTCCGGCGTACTAACGCCAAAGCCGACGGCGACGGGGACAGAACTTACCGCGCGGATCTCTTTTACAATCGCTGCGAGATCGGTCCTGATCTCATTGCGCACGCCTGTGACGCCCATGGAGGAAACGAGATACAAAAACCCTTGGGCGGAAGCGGCAATTTCCCGTACACGCGCACGCGAGGTGGGTGCGACAAGGGAAATAAGGTCCACGCCATGCTCTTCCGCGTACGGCGCTACCTCGCCTTTTTCCTCATACGGAAGATCGGGGATGATGACACCGTCCACCCCGGCTTTTGCGCAGCGGGCAAAAAACCGCCCGTACCCGTACTTGAACGCGGGGTTCAGGTACGTCAGAAACACCAGCGGCACGTCCGTTTCCTCTCTCACGCGTTCCACCAGCTCAAATAGCCGTTCCGTGGTAGCGCCCGAGGAAAGCGCGCGCAAGTTTGCCGCCTGGATCACCGGGCCTTCCGCCACAGGATCGGAAAACGGAATGCCGATTTCGATCAAGTCCGCCCCGCTGCGCGCCATGGCAAGGATGTTCTTTCGGCTTCCTTCAAAATCCGGATCGCAGCCGGTTAAAAATCCGATAAACGCTTTGCCGTTTTCAAACGCCTTCTTGATGTTACTCATGGATATCCACCCCCCTGTAGCGCGCCAGCGCCGCCACATCCTTATCCCCACGGCCCGAAAGATTGATGAGCAGGGTTTCGCTCTTCCCCATTTCAGGCACGATCTTCATGGCATGCGCCACGGCGTGCGCGCTTTCCACCGCACAAATGATGCCTTCCTTCCTTGCAAGGTATTCAAACGCCGTCACCGCCTCCTCATCCGTCACAGGCACATAGCTTGCGCGGCCCGTATCCGCAAGGTGCGCATGCTCCGGCCCGATGCCGGGGTAGTCTAAGCCCGCCGAAATGGAATAGACCGGCGCAATCTGCCCGTTTTCATCCTGGCAGAAATACGACTTCATGCCATGGAACACGCCTACGCTGCCTTTTGTGATGGTCGCGGCATGGTACGGCGTATCCACGCCTTTTCCCGCGGCCTCGCATCCGATGAGCTTCACTTCCGCATCCGCGAGGAACGGGTGGAAGATGCCCATCGCGTTGCTGCCGCCGCCCACGCAGGCGAGCACCACGTCCGGCAGCCGTCCCTCCCTCTCCAACATCTGAGCGCGCGCTTCGCGCCCGATCACGCTCTGGAAATCCCGCACCATCATGGGAAACGGATGCGGGCCCATGACCGAGCCGATCGCATAGTGCGTGTCCGTTACCCTGCGCGTCCATTCCCGCATGGTCTCGTTGACAGCGTCCTTCAATGTTTTTGTCCCGCTCGTCACCGCATGCACCTGAGCCCCCAGCAGCCGCATGCGGTGGACGTTTAATGCCTGGCGCTCGGTATCCTCCTCCCCCATAAAGATTTCACACTCCATGCCCAATAACGCCGCCGCGGTCGCCGTAGCAACCCCATGCTGTCCCGCGCCCGTTTCCGCAATGACTCTCGTCTTGCCCATTCGTTTCGCCAGCAGCGCCTGCCCCAATACATTGTTTATTTTGTGGGAGCCGGTATGGTTCAGGTCCTCCCGCTTCAAATACACCCTTGCGCCGCCCAAATCCTCCGTCATGCGCGCGGCATAATAGAGAAGCGACGGGCGGTTCGCGTAGCTGTTGAGTAGCTCCGTCAGTTCCGCCTGGAACGCCGCGTCCGCGCTGTAATAGGCATACGCTTGTTCCAGTGCGTGAAGCTCGTTCATTAGCGTTTCCGGGATGTACTGCCCGCCGTGTACGCCGTATCTGCCTGTTGTCATGGTTCCTCCTCCTGTGCCTGTTCTACGGAGCTCTGCCCCGAACCAAAGTATCAATAACCCTGCTGAGGACTTCAAGGTATCGGTGCTTTCAGCCCCGACGATTGTTTTTTTGCATTGAGGAACTACGTTTCCCCACTCCCCTTCCTTAAGAACGCCGTCCTCAGGGGGCGCGGGGGGCAGCGCCCCCCCGCTATTAAATAAAATACTCTATCGCGACAGCCCACAGGCTTAGTGTCCGAGGCGTACCCCGCCGAGGACGCGCCGCCGCAGGGGCGATACCTTATGAGAATCCATCATACGTGCATGTCTTTCCGTATACGCGCCTTTGGGGCTCCACCCCCAACCTCGCTTCTTTTTTTGCAAAAGAAAGTCCTATGCTCTATCTACCCCAACGGCTTCCGCCAGCAGCCGGATTTTTTCGCCGTCCTTCACGCCGTCCGTCTCCGCGCCCGAGCTGACGTCCACGCAGTACGGCTGTATTTTGAGCGCATCCGCGATGTTGCTAAGGCTCACGCCGCCCGCCAGAAAATATGGCCGGGTACAGGCGGACAATAAGCACCAGTCAAACGCGGTACCGGTACCGCCCGCGCCGTTATCAAGCAGCAGATAATCCGCGGGCGAGTCCATGTGCGCGAGAATATCGGCCTCGCTTTCCACCCGCACGGCTTTGATAACAGGCACACCCTTTTCTTTGAGGCTTTCGATATACGCGCGGCTTTCCCCGCCGTGCAATTGGGCGACGCCAATGATGTTTTCCCGGTACAATTTCAAAATCTCCGCCTGCGGCGCGTCGACGAACACGCCCACCGGGATGATGCCGGGTGAGAGCCGTTCCCGCAACGCCCGCGCAAGCGCAGGAGTTACCTGCCTGCGGCTCTTTGCAAACACGAAGCCGATATAATCCGGCTGCGCCGCGTTTACATAGGCGATATCGGCGGCGCGGAACAGGCCGCAGATTTTAAGTTTTGTCATGCCTTTCCTCCCCGAAGCGCTGCGAGCGCCGCTTTTTTCTCTTTGCTCCGCATCAGCGTTTCCCCGATCAACACGGCGTTGACGTTTGCCGCCTTCAGCCGGGCGATCTGCTCCGGCGTGGAAATGCCGCTTTCGGAAACGAACAGTATTTCCGGCGGGACAAGCGCCCGAAGCTTCAGGCTGAGCGTGACATCCACATCAAACGTGCGAAGGTCCCGGTTGTTGACGCCTATGACGCGCGCGCCGGAATGAATCGCCTGCTCTACTTCCGCTTCCGAATGCGCCTCCACCAGTGCGGAAAGGCCCAACCCGTGCGCGGTTTCAATATAATCCCGCAGCATCCCCTGATCCATCAAGGCGCAGATGAGCAGCACGGCGTGCGCGCCAATCGTCTTTGCCTCGTAAATCTGGTACGCGTCCACCGTAAAATCCTTGCGCAGTACGGGAATGGAAACGGCTTGCGCAATTTCCGAAAGATACGCGTCGCTTCCCTGAAAAAAATGAGGTTCCGTCAGCACGGAGATGGCCGCCGCCCCCGCCGCCTCATATTCATGCGCGATGGTAAGGTACGGAAACTCCTCCACAATGACGCCCTTGGAGGGAGATGCTCTTTTTACCTCGCAGATGAAGGCGAGCGTTTGGCTCTGAAGCGCGGTCTCAAAGGGAAAGCCGGTACTATTGGGTAATTGCAGCGCTTCCGCTTGTATGGCGGCAAAGCTCTTTTCGCGTTTTAACTCCGCTACGCGCTCCCGCGTTTTTTGTGCGATGGTATCCAGTATCATGGCTTTACCTCGTTGGACAGCATAACAAAGCGCCTGAGCTGTTCCATGGCAGCGCCGGAATCGATGGTCTGCTGCGCGAGCGCCACGGCGTCCCGCATGGTAAGAACCGGGCGGGCCACATGCAGGGCCGCCGCGGAATTCAGTACCACCGCGTCCCGTTTGGGCCCCTTCGCGCCGGAAAGTATCTCCCGTACGATTTCCGTGTTCTCCTGCGGCGTGCCCCCCAACAGCGCATCCTTTTCACACCGGGCAAATCCGAACTCCTCGGGCGTGATGGTGTAGCAAAGAAACGCGCCGTCTTTCACTTCGCACACGGAAGTAGGCGCGCTCATGGAGATTTCATCGAGCCCATCCTGCCCATACACGACCATGGCCTTGTGTACGCCAAGCTTGTAAAGCACATGCGCGATGGGCTCCACCAGCTCCTCTTCGTATACGCCTAATAGCTGCATATTGGCTCCCGCCGGGTTTGCAAGCGGCCCCAATATGTTGAATATGGTGCGGATACCAAGCTCCTTTCGCACAGGTGCCACATACCGCATGGCGATGTGGTAGTTCTGCGCGAATAGGAAGCACAAGCCGATTTCGTTTAGAAGCCGCTTGCTGTGCTCGGGCGATATTTTGATATCCACGCCCAGCGCCTCCAACACGTCCGCCGCCCCGCAGCGGCTACTTGCCGCGCGGTTGCCATGCTTTGCAACCGGAACGCCCGCAGCGGAAACCACCAGCGCCGCCGTGGTGGAAATATTGAAGGAATTGGACCCGTCCCCGCCGGTGCCCACGATCTCGAGCACATCCATATCCGTAAGCAGGCGGACGCAGTGCTTACGCATGCCCGCGGCGGAAGCGGTGATTTCATCGATGGTCGGACCCTTTAGCGCCATGGCTGTTAAATACGCGGACATCTGGATGGGCGAGGCCGTGCCGCCCATGATCTCGTCCATGACGGCCTCCGCCGCCTCGTAAGATAGGCTTGCGCCTTTGACGACGCTCTGTATCGCTTCCTTGATCATGATATTCCTCCTTTGCCTCTTACCAGTAACCCTTTTGCCCTGATTTTTCGCAGGGGCGTTGCCCCTGCAACTTCCACAGTGAGCAAGGAAGTATTAGAAGCGGCCTGCCGCGATAAATACGACCATTGCGAACTGTGAGCCCGGAGGGCAGAGCTCTCAAACAAGTTACGCCGCCTTTTTATCCAAAAAGTTCTCCACAATGCGGCGTCCTTCCGGCGTCAGGATGGATTCCGGGTGGAACTGCACGCCGTAAACGGGATAGTCCTTGTGCATGACGGCCATGATTTCGCCGTCCGCCCGCGCCGTGACCAAAAGTTCCTCGGGCAGCGTTTCCTCCCTGGCCGCAAGGGAATGGTAGCGAGCGCCTTTGATGATGAGCGGCATATTGAGAAAAAGCGGGCACTCCACATCCAGCACGATATCGGACTGCTTGCCGTGCATGAGCCGCTTCGCGTAGGAAACCGTTGCGCCGTAGACCTCGCAGATGGCCTGATGCCCCAGGCATACGCCCAATATGGGAATTTCCCCTGCAAAACGGGCGATGAGGTCCTCGCATATGCCCGCATCCTGCGGTTTGCCCGGCCCGGGAGAAAGGATGATGTGCGCGGGGGCAAGCGTTGCTATCTGCTCCAGCGTGAGCGCGTCGTTTCTTACCACCTTCACGTTCGGCTCGATGGAGCCGAGCAACTGGTACAGGTTATAGGAAAAGCTGTCGTAATTGTCGATTAATAAAATCATTCGTCTATCCCTCCAACGCTTTGTTCCACCGCGCGCACCACGGCGCGCGCCTTGTTGATGCATTCCATGTATTCATTCTCAGGCACGCTGTCCGCCACAATCCCCGCGCCCGAGCGGACGAACACCTTGCCGTTCTTTTTGTACGCGATGCGGATGGCGATGCACGTATCCATGTTGCCGGTGAAGTCGATATACCCCACCGCCCCGCCGTAGATGCCGCGCTTGTTGTTTTCCAACTCATCTATGATCTCGCATGCACGAATTTTCGGGGCGCCTGAAAGCGTGCCCGCAGGCAGGACCGCGCCGATGGCGTCGAGCGCGTTTTGATCCGGCCGGATGGTGCCCTTTACGGTGGAGCCGATGTGCATCACATGCGAAAACCGCTCAACGGACAGGTACTTTTCCACCGCGACGGTGCCGAACTCGCTGATGCGCCCAAGATCGTTGCGGCCTAAATCCACCAGCATGTTGTGCTCCGCAAGCTCCTTTTCATCCTGCAGCAGCTCCTGCTCCAGGCGTGCATCCTCCTCCGGCGTTTTGCCGCGCGGGCGGGTGCCCGCAAGCGGGAAGGTAAAAAGCGTGCCGTCCTGCAGCTTGACGAGCGTTTCCGGCGACGCGCCCGCAATTTCGATATCGTCGCTGCTGAAATAAAACATGTAGGGCGAGGGGTTGATGGACCTTAGCACGCGGTACGCATCAAACAGGCTTCCTTCCGCTTCCGCCTCCAGGCGGTTTGAGAGCACCACCTGGAAGATATCGCCCTCATGGATGTAATGCTTTGCCCGCTCCACTTTTGCGCAGAACGCGTCTTTGGGGAACAGCGGCTGGAACGGCGTTTTCAACCGCAGCGGCATGGGGCGTTCCTGCGGGCCTGCTTTAATAAGAGCCGCCATTTCTTCTATGGCCTCTGTCGCCAGCCGGTAATTTTGTTCCGGCGCGTCCGTTTTCATGTTGGCAATCAGCGTGATCTGCTGCGTGAGGTTGTCAAACACGATGAGCCGGTCAAAGAGCATGAGGTCCACGTCCTGGAACCCTTCCTCATCCTGCGCCCGCAGCTTGAGGGACGGTTCGCCGTACTGGATAAAGTCATAGGCAAAATAGCCCACCAGCCCGCCTGTGAAAGGCGGCAGGTAAGGAAAGCGCGGGCTCCTGTTGTCCTCCACAATGCGGCGGATGGCTTCCGCGGGACCGCACGCGGGAAACAACATTTTGTCGCCCTCCGCAATGCGGACAACGCCGTTTGCGCAGGTGATCTCCATTTTGGGCGCAAACCCTAAAAACGTATACCGGCCCCATCTGGCCTTATCCTCCAGGCTTTCCAGCAAAAAACAGTGCCTGTCGCGCGCCTTGAGGCTTCTTAGCACCTCGATAGGCGTGCGCACATCCGCGTACATCGTGCGGGAAACGGGTATCATGCCGTGGGATGGCGCGAGCGTTTTCGCTTCCTCCAAAGATGGTCTAAACATGCTGTTCCTCCTAAACAAAATCCAATAAAAAACCGCCCAAGACCAAACGGTCAAGGACGGATAACATTACCCGCGGTGCCACCTTGCTTTGGGGGAACACCCCCACGCTTTATGGAATACCAACATATTCCCGGCAACTTACGCGTGCCTTGCGTCGCAGAATACTCAGGAGAATGCTCCCTTTGACTGCGCCCTCAGCGGCCCATTTGACGATCTGCGTTCTGCCGGCTTCTCAGCGCCCCGGCTCTCTGTAAGTGCACGTATCGTCGTTATCCCCGCTTCAACGGTTTATCGGCTATAAAATTAGTTACATTATAATATGCCCGCTGTTGCCTGTCAAGTTCATGATCACAAAAACATAATGGACAATATGACAGCTTACGGAAAGCGGCGTGGATTACACCTATATATACGTTACCAATTCGCTATACCCCTCATACTATATAAGGAGAATGGATCACTCATAAAGGCCATATTGTCCCATTTTTGGCCTTAGTACTATGCAAGGAGAAAAAACAATGAATATTGCATTGCAG
The DNA here is from genome assembly GCA_023455425.1 of Bacillota bacterium. GTDB lineage: Bacteria > Bacillota > Clostridia > Christensenellales > CAG-138 > JAEYLA01. The sequence continues at coordinate 31,091 of JAEYCM010000048.1, forward strand.
ATTGAACGACAGGCAGCAGGATCCGTCGCAACCGGATCCAATGTGATTTTTGATACAACCATATATATCGCCGGCAATGTTGTCTATAACCCCGCAACCGGCGTGATTACCTTTTTGGAGGCGGGGCGCTATTCCATCGATTGGTGGGTGGCCATCCAATCCGTGAGCGCGCCAAGCGCGGTGTTCGCGATCAGCTCCTCACAGGGAGATTTTTTGGAGGGCAATTCGCCGCTGAAAACCACTGAAGTTGTGGGGCTAAGCATTGTAAATGTGGTAGCGGCGCCCGTAACGGTAACGCTTGTAAACGCGAGCGGCGGAACGGCGTTCTATTCGCCATCCGTTCCGGTAAAAGCGACGCTTGTTGTGATTGAGGATGATATCGTGACACCGACGGGACCCTCAGGCCCTACCGGGCCGACGGGGCCCACTGGCCCCACAGGTCCTGCCGGCGATACCGGCCCTACCGGCGCCACAGGTGCGACTGGACCCACCGGCGATACCGGTCCTACCGGACCTACGGGTGCAACTGGTCCTACCGGGCCTACGGGCGATACTGGTCCTACTGGTCCCACAGGTGCGACTGGACCCACCGGGCTTACCGGCGACACCGGTCCTACTGGTCCCACGGGTGATACCGGCCCTACCGGCGCCACAGGTGCGACTGGGCCCACAGGCGCGACTGGCCCCACCGGGCCTACCGGCGACCCCGGCCCTACCGGTCCCACAGGTGCGACTGGCCCCACGGGCGATACTGGTCCTACCGGTCCCACGGGCGCGACTGGCCCCACCGGGCCTACCGGCGACACCGGTCCTACTGGGCCCACGGGTGCGACTGGCCCCACAGGCGACACCGGTCCTACTGGGCCCACGGGTGCGACTGGCCCCACAGGCGACACCGGTCCTACTGGGCCCACGGGCGCGACTGGCCCTACCGGTCCCACAGGCGCGACTGGCCCCACCGGGCCTACCGGCGACACCGGTCCTACTGGGCCCACGGGTGATACTGGCCCCACGGGACCTACCGGCGATACTGGTCCCACCGGGCCTACTGGCCCTACTGGCCCCACGGGTGCGACTGGCCCCACCGGGCCTACCGGCGATACTGGACCCACCGGGCCTACTGGGCCAACTGGGCCCACCGGACCCGCCGTATTGCTGCTGGGGTTGCAGGCCCAATATCAGGATGCCGAAGTTGCGACGCTTGCCGATGGGGACGCGATCCCGTTCAACACGGTTATCAACAATCAAAGCCCCGACATGACGCTCAATGCGGGAACCGGGGAAATTACGATTACGGCGCCGGGAAACTATTATGTGAGCTGGTGGGTTTCTGTAGACGGCTCGACCGTTGCGACCTTCATTACGTTCTCGCTGGAGCTTGACGGCACGGCACTGTCCTCCTCCGCCACACCTTTATTGACCGACCAGCTGACGGGTTCTGACTTGATTACCGTCACGACCACGCCCGCCGTATTGACGCTGAATAACGCCACCGGCAACGATATCTTCACCGGAAATACAGCCATACAGGCGAACATTGCGGTGGTGCAGTTGTCATAGCCCTTATTCCGGAGCGCTCAAAAACAGCCGTATACGAAGCGCCCCTTCCGAAGCAGGAAGGGGCGCTGTGCGCTTAGTATAATCGGGCTAAAACGGCCGGGCAAAGAACCAATTCGTTACAAACTGATCCAGTAGCACCAGAATGCCGAGCGTCGCCACATAGTAGATAAACGGGGTCAGCCGCTTGCTTGTGATGACGCGCAGCATCAGGCGCACGGCCGCATAGCCTGCGATTGCCGCCATGACCATGCCTGCTACAACAAACGTCCAGTTCACGTCCTCCACGCCGCTTTTGATAAGATCCGGTACTTCAAACACGAAGGAGCCCACGATTGCTGGAACGGAAAGCAAAAACGAAAAGTCCGCGGCTTCCTTCTTTTCTATTTTGCAGTATAACGCGCCCGCGATGGTCGCCCCGGATCTTGAAACGGCGGGAAGTATGGAAATGCTCTGCATCACGCCGATCAAAAGCGCATCCCCCGCGCGCATGGTCCCTATGGTCTTGCGCCCCGTTCTTGCGCGCTGCGCAAACCACAGGATGAGCGCGGTCAGTAAAAATTCAAAACCGAGAAGGTGGCCCTTGTACGATTCTTCGATCAGGTCTTTGAGAAAGACTGCCGCCAATACGGTGGGGATGAGCGCAATAAGAAGCATCAGCGTCTTCTTTTGAAACGGGTGGCAGATGAGATCCCAAAGTTCTTTATAATATACGGCAATTACCGCAATCAGCGTGCCGACGTGCAGCATGATGGTGAACAGCAGCGTCCCCTGTTCCACGCCAAAAAGATTGTGCAGCAGCACCAAATGGCCGGAACTTGAAACCGGAAGAAATTCCGTAATGCCTTGGGCAAGACCCAGCAGCAATGCGATCCAAATTGTCATAACAGCGCTCCTCTCCTGAGGCAGGGGGATGCTCCCCTAATTTACGTTTTACTTAGCCTATCATATGCCGTATGAAGGCCGTTTACAAGACCGGCTTTGCCTTACATGAAAAAAGCGCCCCGAATGACGCGGGGCGCTTTTCAATTCAGAAGCGGTTAATTGGGATAATTGGGTCCGACGCGGTCTGCTTCCACATAGGCGGTATGATAATCGCCATCCGCATCGCGCCAGGAGACGTTGATCCAATCGCCGACCTGGAACAGCACGGTGAGCGCCTTGCCGCGGGTCACGCGGGTCACGTATTCGCTGCCTTCCTTGAACTCGTATACGGTCCCGCTGGTATTTTTATAGGTGGGGGCGCCCGCATACTTCTGTACATATACGGTGGAACCGATCAGCGAACCGGAGCCGGAGCCAATGGAGCCATTGTAGTACGCAAGCTTGCTGGCGGGCACATACATGACGGTGCCGTTGACGAGTATCTGGACCCACACGCCGTTGGTGGCAATTGCCCAGACCTGCTCATTGCGGTCCAAATATCCGGTGCGGTATGCGCTCTGCTCCGAAGGAATGGAGTAGCAGTAGGTGTAGCTGCTGGGCGCGTACATCCATGTGTTGAGCGTGGTAAAGCCCGCTGTGCCGGTACCGCCGGAGGATACGATCACCTGGCTGGTCAGCACATAGCCGGTCCTGCCTTCAAAGTTGATCTTGGTCCACGTGCTGCCCACGGTGCCGGTGCGGGAAGCGCTATCACCGTTATAGAGGTACCCCAGCAGATAGGCTGCGGTGGAGGTACTGGAATAAACGGGCGTGGTGGACGTAGCGTATACCGTGCCGCCGGAAGTGGAGCCGGAGCCGTACATGCGCATATCCGGCGCATACACGTAACCGACGTTCACGCCCAACTGCACCTGATACCAGCTGGCATTATAAACGCCAAGGTAGGTGATGCTGTCGCCCGCGTCAAGATAACCGATGGCGCGGTAGGCCGTGCTGGGACCGGTGCGGACAGCGGTCGCCTTGGTGGCATACAGCAGAGACGTATTGTCGGGCGTGGATGTGCCGCCACCCGTATAAGTCTTAAGATAGCTGCTCGATACATAGGCCGTCTGGTTGTTGTAGCGAACCTGGGTCCAGTTGCCGGAAGTGCCGGTCTTCTGCACCGTTTCGCCCTTGGCAAGATAGCCGATGATCGAGTAGCTTGTGCTGGGGCCCGTACGGACATTGACATTGGCCGTCGCTACCATCGTGGTACCGGTTGTGGTTCCGCCGCCGGTGCTGCCCTGAGAAAGGTAACCCGAACTTACATAAGCCGTACCTGTGCCCCATTTGATAATGGACCAGGAACCGGTGGAACCTACCAGCGTGACGGCGTCGCCCCGCTTGAGTTCGCCGAGCTTTGCGTAGTTGGTGCCGGGGCCGGAGCGGACGTTGACGGCTGCGTTCGCATATACGGTCGTACCGTCGCCTATGATGACGGGATCATCATCCGAACCGGAATACGGCTTGACGTAAGGCGTGTTTACATAGCCGGTCCTGCCGTTGTAATCGATCTTTGTCCAGTTGCCGGAGGTGCCGAGTTTGGCCACCACCTGGCCCTTATTCAGCGAACCGATGATATTGCTGCCAACACGAGGCTCGCTGCGTACGTTGATGTCGGTCGTGGCATACACCTGAGATGCCGCCATTGCGGGAAGTGCTACGGCCAGCATGGTGAGCATCACCAAAGCGACCGCCAGCGTACGGCGTAAAGTTCTTGTTTTCATATGGATCCCTCCTTGCTATTGCTGTTCATATCCTTTTCCCCCATCCCGCGGCATAATCCCTGCCAAAATATTACTTGCCTGGCAGCTGTTTTCCTTATTGAAGATTATACCCCCCCAAGACCCAGAAAGGAACCACATTCAGGAAAGTTCATATAATCTTCAAATACTCTCGAACTCGGCCATTACTCCCCAAGCAATACGTGCTTGAACGGATCAACCGCGTCGCCGTCCTGATAAAGCGCAAAGTGGAGATGGGGTTCCATTGCGCATTCACTTACAGCGGTGTCGCCCACAGCGCCAAGTTTCTCTCCCGCATTTACGCGTTGTCCTTCCTTGACAGCCGCAGGATTGGCGAGGTTGGCGTAAAGGCTTTTTAAGCCGTCCTCATGTTCGACAAGCACGCTCACGCCCAATGCTTTGTCCTCATATACCTTTTCTACCGTGCCGCTCTTGATGGCGATCACGTCCGTACCCAGACGGGCCTTGATATCCACCCCGTCATGCGTCGTCCAGACCTCCAGAGTTTCGGAATAAAGCAGCGTATCCACGGCAAATCCCCAGATAACCTCCCCCGCCACAGGCGGCGCGGCCTTGCTTTCGGCCTGACGCTTGGGTTTGGGGGTGGGCGTGGGAGCGGGCGTTACTGTAGGCTGCGCGGGCGTCGCCGCAGGTGTGCTCGCAGGGGTGGGGCGTATGGCCTCGCTCAAAGGTTCATCCTCGCTTACCCCCGCTTCCTGAGAAGGAGGCGTAGGTTCCGCGCGTTCTGCCTGCGTATCCGGCAGCAGTGCGACCGCCGCCGCGATGCCGATGCACAGGATGCACAACCCCAGCACCACATAAAACCCCTGCTTTTTGAGAAACGCAGACGCATTTTCCCTGAACGCGCCTGCGCGTGTTCCCTTATGTTCCATATTGGGTTCCTCCTTTAATAACGTTGCATCAACCCAAAAGGTTGCGTGTTTTGAGTGTATCCAATACAAAAAAGGTTATAACATCCAAAAGCGCGGCGGCGTTCCCAAATTGGCGCAAGTTGCAGTTTGTTGGAATATTTTTCCTTGATTTGGTTCCTGCATGGCCGGACAGAATACTGTTTAGAGGTGGTAAGAGTGCGTAACAGTACGAAAACAACCTCCATTGCCAACAAGGGCAGGAGAAAGCTCGAATACAATCGGGCGGTATTCAGTCCGGGCGACAGCGTCGGCGGGAACTTTTGTTCCCGCCTTTGCTTTGTTAAAACATATGAATTGCGGCTGCTGGGCGGCGGAGCGCCCTTTGGGCAGGCCTTCGTGTCCGGCCTGTCCGAAATGATTGGAAATGAGGTTTCAAGCTCTCAAATATTTCTTTTGTGTTTCCGCGCGTATTTTTTTGAGCCCCGGACATACTAGTAGCGAGGTAAGAACAGTGCTTATTCAAGTACCGGGACGACCTTCATCGTCAGAACGGGCGAGAAGGCGCGCTTGAGCAATTCAAGCCGTGGATCATCCGGGAGACAGCAGGCACGGGGACGCAAAGTCCCCGTGTTTTTATGTTTGCAAAGCGCTTTTCTGTTTTCCCATTTTAAAAATCAGCCGTATTAATCATAAAGAAATATTTTTGTTAGCCGCCATCTTTCTGCTAATGGCCTTCTAGCGTTCTTCCGAACTAATACATGAACGGTTTTATAAGAGTTGCATGGAAAGTGCGGAAAGGATACGGCATGCTCTGGAAGGATAAATACGAATTGGGCGTTCCCCTGATTGATACGCAGCACAAAGAACTCTTCCGGCGGGTGGATATGTTCATGCAGACGCTGCGTTCCCCCCTTTCTTGGGAGGAAAAGGTCGAAAAGGTAAACGAGACGCTGGAATTTATGAAGGCGTACGTGGTGACTCATTTTCAGGATGAGGAGGCTTACCAGGAGAAAATCGGATACCCCGGCCTGAACGAACACAAGGCGCTCCATGGCGGCATGGTCGCCTATGTGATAGAGGTAGCGGCGCAGTATGAGCAGCAGGGCTACGACGAACGCCTGATGCAGCAGTTTGGCGGCAAGCTGCTTGCATGGCTCATCAACCACGTTGCATCCGAGGATCAGCAGATTGGCGCATATGAAAAGGCCAAGGGGGTGTCCTCCCATGTCTGAAGCCCTGTATCGTCCGTTTCTGCAGGCAACACAGCATGTGTTTCAGCTCATGCTGGATTTGAATGACGTACACGCGGAGCCGTTAAGTGAAGCCGCGCAATGCCTTGATACCCTGGAGGTTTCCATCGGCGTGACCGGCGATTTAACAGGCCAGGTGGTTTACAGTTTTCCGTATGAGACCTGTCTCAATATGGTCAATATCATGAGCGGCATGGAAATTTCCGAAGTGGATGAGTTTGTGACCTCCGCCATCAGCGAAATCGCCAATATCATCAGCGGAAATGTGATGACGCTGCTGACCGACGAAAGCGTTGCCTGCGATATTCTTCCGCCCAAGCTCTTGAACGGGGAAGCGGACAAAGGCAGCTATGCGCTGGATACCGTATCCTGTATTGTGACCCCTTTGGGCAATATCTGCCTGGATATCATGCTCAATCCCGCATAATATGCATTGGAAGCGCTAAAAGGGCGGTAATAACCGCCTTTTTTGTTTGTTAAATTACTTTCAATCATATTCCTCAATACGGACAAACTGTGTTATGATAAAACATAGCGTGAACAAACGCCTGCAACATTTATTAAGAAATCATCGCCGGCCCTCAGAACCGGCGCAAAAAATTTATCGAGGTTCATATGAAAAAACTGTTTTCCCGCGCGCTTCTCCTGCTGCTGCTTCCCGTGCTGCTGCTTTCCGGCTGCGGCCCGTCGCCCAATGAAAAGGTATCCGCGGTTGGATTTTATCTGGATACGGTCATCAGCATCACGGCCTACGGCGTCAAGCAGGAGGTTGTGGATGACGCGCTCAATAAAATTGAGGAATATGAAAATCTGCTCTCTAAGACCATAGAGGGCAGCGACGTCTGGAAGATCAACCACGCAAACGGCCAGCCTGTGGAAGTAAGCGACTACACGCGCGAAGTGCTCGAAGCCTCCGCAAAAACAAGCGCGGCCTGCGGCGGCGCGTTCGACATCACCGTTGAGCCTTCCGTGGCCCTGTGGGATTTCAAGAGTGAGGCGCCTTCCCTGCCGGATAAAGAAAAACTGGCTGAGACCGCCAAGCTGACGGACTATACGAAGGTCAGGCTGGAAGGAAATACCATTACACTGCCCGCGGGCATGCGGATTGACCTTGGCTCCATCGCAAAGGGCTACGTTACGGACGAGATTGCGGAATACTGCCGCTCCCGCGGCGTGAAGCGCGGTATCCTGAACTTTGGTGGCAATGTCGTCGTCATCGGCAACCGGCCGGACGGCCAGCCCTGGAACGTCGGCATCCAGGACCCCAAGGAGCCCACGGGCCAGCCGCTCATTACCCTGCCTACGACGGACGGCGCAGTGGTCACCAGCGGCGTCTATGAACGCGGCTTTACGCTGGACAATGTGCGCTACCATCATATTCTGGACCCGGAAACGGGATGGCCCGTACAGAACGGCCTTGCCTCCGTCACCATACTCACCAAGGATTCCCTCACCGCGGACGCTTATGATACCGCCTGCTTTGTGATGGGATTGGAAAAGGGCATGGCGCTTGTCGAATCCATCCCCGGCATGGAAGCGGTGTTTATTGACGACGAGGAAAACATCTACTATTCCAGCGGGTTGCAAAAATAATCGGAGCCGATGATGAACCCATGGAAAGAAGTTCCCCTGGACGTATATGAAAGCCACATGCAGCTTGGCTCCGTGGCCCAGCTGCAGGCGCTCGACGCGCTCTATGCGGAGCGTCTTGCCGCGTATCCCGCAAACAGCGTGGCGTTTTGGGGCGTGGCGGGCGGCAACGGGTTAGGCCGCATCGACCCCGCGCGCTATGATGCCGTATATGGCGTGGATGTCAATGAGGCGTATCTTGACGCCTGCCGCGGCCGGTATCCGGAGCTTGCGGGGATACTCACTCTTATCGCGGCGGATCTTTCGCAGCCGGTTGCGCTGCCCTATGCGGAGCTTGTTTTCGCGGACCTTTTGATCGAATACATCGGCATCCCCGCCTTTACGGCACAGATAGGGGCATGTAAGCCCCGCTTGCTTTGCTGCACCATCCAGCAGAACCTTGCGCACTCTTTTGTCTCCCCTTCCCCCTACGCGGATGCGCTTGCGGATGTAGGCCTCCTGCATGCGGACGTGGAGGAAGACGCGCTTACGAATAGCTTAGGCGCTTTAGGATACCGTTTGCTGTACCGGAACGAGGTCCCCCTTGTAAACGGCAAGCAGTTTGTACGGCTCGATTATAAAACCCGCTGACAAAATCAGCAGGTTTTTCTGACCTTTCAGTATACAATATTTATTGCATACTGGTCTCTTTCCTTGAGAGCCCTCGCACCCAGGGGCGCGGGAGGCGGGGCCTCCCGCTATTAAATAGAATAGTTTATCGTCGCCGCTGTAGGCGGCGATACCTGTGAAAATGCAAATTATATGTACATGCTTTTTACACCCGCTGACGCGCAATTATATCCGTTGCTATTTTGTCACGTTTTTCGTCAGGAAATTTCACACGCATTTCTTTCCTTACATGGTAAAATGATAAAAGAATACAAGTGAACGAAACGAAAGGATTGTGAGCTATGCTTCGCATTGCGCAATGCAATGATACTTTTTTGCCCATTGTGGACGGCGTAGGGCGCGTGGCGTTTGAATACGCGCAGGCGCTCGGCAGGCGCTCGCATGAATGTTATGTCATAAGCCCCATGCGCGACGCGGGATACCGCGGCAAATATCCGTTTGAAATCGTGGATTTCGTCTCAGTCAAGGTGCCCGGTTCCCCCCAGTACAGCACGGGCATCGCAAAGCTGGACAACCATTATGTATCGCGCATGGATATGGTGGAACTGGATATCGTTCATGCCCACAGCCCCGGCCCCGCGGGGCTGGAGGCGGCGCGTCTTGCCGCCAAGCATAAAATTCCTTTGATCGGCACCTTCCACTCCAAATACCACGAGGATATCCTCCGCTATACCCGCAGTGAGGGCATTGCGCAGATCGGCGCAAAATATGTGGCGGATTTCTTCGACCGGTGCGACGAGGTTTGGACGGTCAGCAACCTGGCCGCGCAGACACTGCGCTCCTACGGCTATGGCGGGCGCATTGAGATCGTCCAGCACGGTACCAATATTCCGGTTGTCGCCGAAGCGGACAAGGCTGCCGTCAGGGAGGCGTTCGCCTTAAACGGCGATCCGGTTCTGCTTTACGTGGGACAGATGGACCGAAAAAAGAATATCCGCCTTACGCTGGAAGCCGCAGCATCCCTGCACCAGCGCGGCAAGCGCTTTCAGCTTGTGCTGGCCGGACAGGGTAAGGATTTCGACGTCATCCGCCTGTTTGCGGATGAGCTGCAGTTAAGCGGCGTCATCCGTTTTACCGGGCACATTACGGATACGCGGATGCTCAACGCGCTCTACGCCTGTGCGTCCCTGTTTGTATTCCCCTCCGCGTACGATACGGCGGGCCTTGTCGTACGGGAAGCGGCGGCGGTGGGCACGCCCTCCGTAGTGCTTGTGGACAGCGCCCCGGCAGAGGTGATTGAAGACGGGAAGAACGGCTTTTTGTGCGAGGATGACCCGGAATCTTTGGCTTCGGTTATTTCCCGCGCGCTATCCGATCTACACCACCTCAAAGCCGTGGGCGAACGTGCAAAGGCGACCATACCCATCCCGTGGGAAAAAGTAATAGACGGCGTTGAGGAGCGCTACCGTGCGCTAGTCGAACAGAGGCGCCCCGTGCTCAAACGCAAGCAGGGTCTGCTGCGCAAGGAGCTTACGCTGGTTGACCAGTCGCTTGAAAAGCGTACGGTCGATATGCTCTGGCGTTTTGTGCGGCAGGATCTCCAGCACGTATATTCCTACCCCTATACGCCGCAAAAGCGGATCTCCGCCTGCGCGCACATTACCTCCCTGCCGCGCTCCACGCCCGAGGAACAGGGCATGAACAGCCGCGATATTCTGGCGCTTTACCATGCGCTTGACGCGAATTTTTCCTCCAACCTCCACGCCATGATGGTGGTGAAAAATGGGCATGTGATTTCGGAAGGCTATTGGGCCCCCTATGAGCAGGAGCAATTACACCAGCTCTACTCGTTGAGCAAGAGCATCACCAGCACCGCCATCGGCATGCTGGTGGACGAAGGGAAGCTTTTGCTTTCCGAGCGCATCGTGGACCTGTTCGCGGATAAAATTCCGGATCCGTCCGCGCACCATTATAAGGACGCGACCGTCTGGCATCTGTTGACCATGAGCACCGGCTCCCGCTTCAACGAGGTCGGCTCCGCGCTGGGGCCGGACTGGGTGCAGGAGTTCCTGGACGCGGGCGTGCGCTTCCCCGCGGGCACGCAGTTTAGCTACAACTCCATGAACTCGTATATGCTCGCTGCCATCGTGCGCCGAAAAACGGGTATGGGGCTGCTGGAATACCTAAAGCCCCGGCTCTTTGAACCGCTGGGCATCCGGGACGTCAGTTGGGATACCTGCCCCAACGGCATAGAAAAGGGAGGCTGGGGCCTCTCCTTACGGCTGGAGGATGTGGCAAAGATCGGCCTGCTGTATTTGCAGAAAGGGCGGTACATGGTAAACGGCGAGGAACGCCGGCTCTTGAGCGAAACATGGATCAAAGAAGCCACCCGCATGCAGATTGAAACGCCCAATGGCGAATGCAAGGACGGCTACGGCTACCAGATCTGGTGCGCGCCCTATCCGGGCGGGTATCTGTTTAACGGCGCGTTCGGCCAGTATATGATCGCCTTGCCCAAGCATGACGCGCTTGTGGTATTATTCAGCGGCTCCCCGCTGCTGTTTGCCCAGACCGACACGATGGAGTATGTGCAGCGCTGCTTCCAAAATGCCGCAAGCGAACCGCTTCCCAAAAACTCTGCGGCGCAGCGCGCGCTTGCCTCGTTTTTATCCGAGCTTTCCTGCCGCAACAAAGAGGACGTCTCCCCGGACGGCTGCATGCCCATGCCCTTCAACTGGGTGCGGGAGCAGTTTTCGGGAAACACATTTGCGTTTTCCGCCAACAAGGCGGGCATGTTCCCGTTTGTACTGCAGTGCGTCCATAATATCTTCCCGGCGGGCATTTCCTCCGTATCCTTCCGTACAACGGAGGACGGGGCGCTGGAGCTTTCTATAAAAGAAGGGGAAACGACGCATACCCTGCAGGTGAAAGAGGACCAGTTCACCCGCGCCACGGTAACGGCCGGGGAGGAACAGCATCCCGTGGGCGTTTCCGCCCGCTTCGGCATGCTTAGTAACGGCGAGGCGCAATTAAGGCTGTACCTTTACTACCTCACCACGCCCTGCACCCGGGTTATCACATTTGTGCTCAAAGAGGATACGCTGCATGTGACGCTGGATGAAAACCCGACGGTACAGCAGGCCTCCGCCATGCTGATGACGCTCGTACAGCTGGCGTACAACGAGCTGGGGAGCATGCTGCACATCCTGCGGCGCAACCGGCTGCAGAACCATTTGTTTTCCTTTGCGACTTCAACCGTTACAGGTAAGCGCATAATAGAACCCGTGGCATAAAGGGGGTATTCGAATGAATAAACGGCTTTACCGGTCCACCACCAACAAAATGATATGCGGCGTATGCGGCGGCGTGGCGGAGTACTTCGACATCGACGTTTCCATTGTGCGCATCGTATGGGGCGTGCTTGTGTTCACATTCTTCGGGCTTGTGGCATATATTGTTGCAGCGCTTGTCCTCCCGGTGGAGTAATATGTTACTTTTGCCCGAAAAGTCCCGTTTTCCGGCGGGAAAATTGACAACGCATAAATTTATGGTATAATAGCGCGTATGGATAGGAGTATAGAAATGGAAGATTCACCCGACCCAGCGCGATATATGGTTTTCTTGCTGTTATAGCGGGCAATACACACGCAGGCTATGCGGTATCCCCATACCGCAGGATGTCTCGCCGTGTGTTTTTTTATGGATGTTTGGGGCAATTTACTCGTGTGCGCACTTAAGGAGGGTTTATAAACCGTGGACGATGGCAATTTGCTGGGGCAAATTTTCTTGCAATTGGCTTTGATATTTATCAATGCAATATTTGCCTGCGCGGAAATCGCTATCATTTCGATCAACGACGCCAAGCTCAACAAGCTCACGGCGGCGGGAAACAAAAAAGCCGTGACGCTTACCAAGCTGACCGGCCAGCCTGCGCGTTTTTTATCCACCATACAGGTGGGCATCACGCTGGCAGGCTTTATTGGGAGCGCGTTTGCCGCGGATAATTTCAGCGGCTACCTGACCAACCTGTTTTTAAACTGGGGTTCAAAGCTCCCCACCGCCACGCTGGATACGATCTCCACGCTGGTGATCACGCTCATCCTTTCCTACATCACGCTGGTGCTGGGCGAGCTTGTGCCCAAGCGCATCGCCATGCGCAACGCGGAAAAACTTGCGCTGGGGCTTTCCGGCCTCATCTATGGGATATCCAAGATTTTTTCTCCCGTGGTATGGCTTTTAACCGTATCCACCAACGGCATCCTGCGCCTAATTGGCATTGACCCCAACGCCGAAGAGGAACATGTGACCGAGGAAGAGATCCGCATGATGCTCGACGAAGGCAGCGAAAAGGGCACCATCATGCCGGATGAAAAGGATATGATCCATAACATATTCGAGTTCGACGATAAGATTGCCGCCGAGGCCATGACCCACCGGACCGACGTCACGCTGCTTTGGCAGGAAGATACCGACGAGCAGTGGGAAGAGACCATATTCGAGGGAAGGCATTCCATATACCCCGTCTGCGGGGAAAGCGCGGACGACGTAATTGGCGTGCTGCATGTGAAGGATTATATCGGCCTGAAAAACAAATCCCGCGAGGAAATCTTAAAGCACGCCGTGCGCCCCGCCTACTTTGTGCCGGAAACGGTGAAAACGGACCTCCTGTTCCGCAATATGAAGCAATCCCGCAACCACTTCGCCATCGTACTGGACGAATACGGCGGCATGAGCGGCATTGTGACCATGAGCGATCTGCTGGAAGAACTGGTGGGCGACCTGGATGACGACGTGACCATGCCGGCGGAGCCCCCGGATATCGAGCAGATCGATACCAACACCTGGCGCATCCAGGGCTGGACGCCGCTCGATGAGGTTTCGGAGGCGCTATCGGTCCCGCTTCCCGAGGAGGATTACGATACGTTCGGCGGCCTGGTGTTCGGCATCCTAGGCGCAATCCCGGAAGACGGCAGCACCCCGCAGTTGGAGGAATACGGCATGGCCATCAAGGTGCTTGAAATCAAAGAGCATCGTTTGGAAAGCGCGCTCGTCTCGCTGACCGACGCCGCGAAAAAAGAAGGCGCGGGCGAACAGGAATAATGATGATAAAAAGGGAGGCATATGCCTCCCTTTTGAATGTTTATAAAAACCTGTCTAAAGATTTCAAGGTATCGGCGCTTTAGAGCGCCGCGTCCTCGGCAGGAGACGCCTCGGACACTAGTCCTGCGGGCCGTCGTTTTTTGCTTTGGGGGAAACTACATTTCCCCCCTTCCTCAGGAGCACCCGCGGGGAATACCGGAATCGAAGCTCTTGGCGAAGCTGCTTTCATCTTTCTTCAAGAGCCCAGGGGGCGCGGGGAGGACATAGCCGAACGCCGCCTGTGGCGGATACCGTGGGATTGAGGCCGGTGCGAAAAGCAGCAAACGGTCCAGCGGACCGTTTGGAGGCCGAAACGGGTATCCGCTTGCCGG
>JAEYCM010000023.1 GCA_023455425.1 Bacillota bacterium
CCTGAGCTTTCCGCCCGCGGCATCCAACGAGGCGAGGATGGCTTTCACAGCCGCCGTAATGTCCTCATCGTTGAGCGTCCTGTCCTCCGCGCGCAGCGTGAAGGAATAGGCCATGCTCTTCTTGCCGGCGGGTACCGCGCCGCCACGGAACACATCAAAGAGCTGTACATTTTCTACCAGCACGCCTGCCGGGAGATCCTTTGCCTGCTCGATGGCGGTTTTTAATGTCTCCGCCGTCACGCTTTCTTCCGCAAGCACCGCAAGATCGCGCTGCACCACGGGATAGCGCGGCAGCGCCTGGTAGGTGCGGGAGCGGCTGGAAAGCGCAAAGAGGGAAGCAAATGAGAGCTCCGCCACATAGACCCGGGCGTCAAGATCGAATGCGGCAGCCGTATCCGGGTGCACCTCGCCAAGCTCGCCCAAAAGTGCAGTACCTGAATAGACCTGCGCCACGCGGCCCGGGTGCAGATACGCGCCGCCGCCGCGCACAAAGCGGATATCCGGAATGCCCAGTACTTCAAAAAGTTGCTCCAGAGCGCCCTTGAGCGTGAAGAAATCCTCTCCTTCACCCATGAACAACAGGCCCACCATCTTGCGCTCTTCGGCAAGCACGTCGTTGTTGTCGATATGGACGTTACCCACCTCAAAGAAGCGGCCCTGCCCGGTGCGGCGGTTCACATTCAATGCGGCGGATTTGAGCATGCCGATATACAGCGTGGTGCGCATGAGGCTCTGATCTTCGCCAAAGGGGTTCAAAATGCGCACGGCCTTGCGTTTTTCATCCTCCGCCGGGAGGCGCAGCGCATCGAGCGCCGCGGGGCTGGTGAAGTTATAATTATACATTTCATATGCGCCGAGCGCCACGATGCCGTCCTTGACGGCATCTTCCAGCTTAAACGCCGGGGTCAGCCTGCCGCGGAACGTATCCCCGCGCATAAGGGTGGGCGCAATGTTGTAATACCCATAAATGCGCGCGACCTCCTCTGCGATATCCCAATCCGCCTCAATGCCGCTTTCGATATCCGTACGGTAATGCGGCACGCTCACGCGCAGCTTTTCCCCGTGCGGATTAGACGAAATATTGATGGTCGCAAGCATATCCGCCATTTCCTGTCCGGTGAAGCCGGTATTCAAAATGCGGTTGACATGCGCAATGTCGATATCGACTTCGCGGTTCGTAAGGTTTGCGGCGCAGACGTCGACCACGTCGCCCACCACGCGCCCGGCCTTGAGTTCCTCCACCAGCTCGATGGCGCGGTCCAGCGCCAGCCCGGCGTTCACGGGCTCCACGCCTTTAATAAAGCGGGCGGCGGCGTCCGTCATGTGCTTGAGCTTCCGTGCGGTAGCGCGGATGTTGCTGTTCTTGAACACGGCGCTTTCAAACAGTACGGCTTTTGTTTCCGGTTTGATTTCGGAATTCTCCCCGCCCATGACTCCCGCGATGCCCACACCCTTTTTCGGGTCCGCAATGAGCAGCATGGAAGGGTCCACGGGCCTGTCTTTGCTATCCAGCGTCCGCACGGTTTCGTTTTCATACGCGTTGCGGACGACGATATGCCCTTCCGCCACGCAGGCGAGATCGAACGCGTGCATGGGATGGCCGTATTCCACCATGACGAAGTTGGTAATATCCACGATATTGTTGATGGGCCGTAACCCAACACTGCGGAGCTTCTTCTGCATCCAGACGGGAGAAGGCTCGATTTTGATATCCGTTACCACGCGCGCGGCGTAGCGGGGGCAAAGCTCGGTGTTTAATACCGTGACTTTCGCGTACTCCTCCGCCCGGCCTTCGCCCTTAACCGGCTGGATGGCGGGTTCCCGGAAGGGTTTGTTGAGCGCCGCCGCCACCTCCCGGCACATGCCGAGGATGCTCTGGCAATCCGGCCGGTTGGGCGTCAGTTCGATGTTGAACACCACGTCGTCTAACCCCAGCGCCGCGGCGATGGGTTCGCCCGCCTTGTGCTCGCCCTGAATATCCAAGAGTCCGTGCACCTCGCTGCCGGGATAATCCGCGTCCGTCAGGCCAAGCTCTTTGCCGGAGCACAGCATACCCGCGCTTTCCACCCCGCGCATCACGGTGGGCGCAATGGTAATGCCGCCGGGCAGCGCCGCCCCGGGCAGCGCCACGGGGGCAATCATGCCCTCATACACGTTGGGCGCACCGCAGACGATGGTGCGCAAGGTTCCCTCGCCCGCGTCCACCGTGCAGATATGCAGCTTTTCCGCGTTGGGATGTTCCGCCACCCTTACAACGCGGCCGGTCACAACACCGGACACGTCGGGCAGTTCGGGCAGCACATCCGCTACCTCAAACCCGCGCCACATCATTTTTTCCACGAATTCCTCGTGGGTCACGTCGTATTCGATGTATTCCTTGAGCCATTTCAAAGGCAATTTCATAGCAGTCAATCCTCCATACAGAGATTTGAGGGGACGGTTCTTTTCTTTCCACGAAAGAAAAGAACCAAAAGAAAGCGAACAATGCTCTATTCGTTAGGGATTCCCAAGGGACATGTCCCTTGGGCGGTGGTTTGGAGGCAGAGCCTCCAACGCACCTTTATCTACTAGAACTGCCCCAGGAAGCGGGCGTCGTTCTCGTATTCCAACCGGATATCGGTAATGCCGTACTTCAGGCTCGTCACGCGGTCCACGCCCAGGCCGAACGCGAACGCGCTCCACTCATGCGGGTCAAGGCCGCAGTTTTCGATTTCGTGCGGGTTGGTGACGCCGCAGCCCAAAATCTCCAGCCAGCCGGTGTGCTTGCACACGCGGCAGCCTTTGCCGCCGCAGATGGTGCAAGAAATATCAAGCTCCGCAGAAGGCTCCGTGAACGGGAAATAGCTCGGGCGGAACCGGGTTTTGACGTCCTCGCCGAATACGGCGTGTACAAATGTATCCAGCGTGCCCTTGAGGTCGGCAAGCGTGATGTTTTTATCCACCACCAGCCCTTCCATCTGCATGAAGATAGGGGAGTGGCTTGCGTCCACCTCGTCCACGCGGAAGCAGCGGCCGGGAATGACCACCCGGAAGGGCGGCTTCATGGTCAATAGCGCCCTGGGCTCGCAGTTGGTGGTGTGGGTCCTTAACACCACGCGGTCATTGATATAGAAGGTGTCCTGCATGTCCCGGGCAGGATGGTCCGGGGGCATGTTGGGCAATTCAAAATTGTACCGGTCCAGGTCCACCTCCGGGCCGTCAAACGTAATGAAGCCCATGCCGACGAGGGCGTCCCGGATCTCCCGGTAAGTCTGCGTCATGGGGTGGAGCCTGCCGCGCGGCATAATCCGCTTTCCGGGCTCGGTGATGTCAAGCGTCTCGCGTGCAAAGCGCAGCTCCTTTTCCGCCGCGGCGATGGCTGCGCGCTTTTCTGAAATCGCCGCCTCCAATTCCCGCTTTAACCGGTTGGCTTCCTGCCCAAGTTCCGCGCGGGCTTCCTTACTGAGCTTGCCCATGGTGCGCAGCACCTCGGTCAGGGTGCCGTTGCGGCCCAGCACGCTCACCATCAGATTTTCAATGTCGCTTTCCCCTTTGGCCTCCTGTAGGCGCGCCCACGCCTGTTCGCCAATGGATTTTAAATGTTCGAGCATCGTTCCTGCCTCCTTATGTTGCATCCGTTACGAAATTCGGTATCAATAAAATAAACGCACCGCCCCGTAAGGGACGATGCGCGTGCGCTTTCGTGGTACCACCCAGATTCACTCCGCAAGTACGGAGCCTTTAAAAGCTGTATCGGGCTTACCCGCCGCCGACTACGCACCCGAAAACCGGGCTTCACCGGGGGATGCTCGGGAGAGAAAGGGCCCATCCGGCGCCACATACGCCGCTTTCAGCGCGGGGAACTCCCCCCGGCGGCGTTCTCTTTTCATGTACAGCAGCGGATGCCCGGCTCCGTCATCGCATTTTCTATTATGAAGAGTATTTTAGCACAAAGATACAGGGTTTTGCAAGCGGGCGAATACAGGCTGCCGTTTGCCCGGCAACCTCATATTGTAGCTGCTCACAATTTCGACAAACGCTGTCAAAAGTTTCATGGAAAATTGATTGCGTGAATACCACGATATGGTACAATAAGCTGAATCTACTTAAATTTAGGTAGGTGTTCGTATGACCACTTCCTCTCCATTGCTTCCCAACAGCCGCATTCTTCCCTGTGGGCGCAACTGCGTTGACGGGCTGCTTTTGTTGGACGCAATCCGGGATGAAAGCATTGCCGCGGCGTTCTTCGACCCGCAATACCGGGGCGTGCTTGACAAGCTCAGCTATGGAAATGAAGGCGTCACGAGGGGTATGCGAAGGTCCCAGCTTCCGCAGATGGAGGAGTCCGTCATCCGCGATTTTCTGGTGGAGTTTGACCGGGTCTTAAGAAAAAGCGCCCACCTGTTTTTGTGGGTGGACAAATTCCATCTGTGCGAGGGGATTCCATCCTGGGTGGCGGATACGACGCTTGAGATCGTAGATATGATCGTCTGGGACAAAGGGCGGATCGGTATGGGATACCGCACGCGGCGGAGTGCCGAATACCTCATTGTCCTTCAAAAACGCCCCAAGCGCGCAAAAGGCGTTTGGCGGGACCATACGCTGCCGGACGTATGGCATGAGCCCGCATCAAGGCGTCACCCGCACGCAAAGCCAATCGGCCTTCAGACACGGCTCATTCTGGCGGTCACAGAGGAGAATGACTGGGTGCTCGACCCAAGTGCCGGCAGCTATTCGGTACTAACCGCCTGCAACGGCGCGGGCCGGAGCTTCATTGGCGGCGATCTTCTGCCCTATGAAGAAGAGAGCGAGCAGGCCTAATCAACCGTACGCGTTAGACAAAGCGATACCCCGCCTGCTGCAAACAATCCACGGCAGCGGCCAGGGTATCGTTTTTTATGAGGATATAGTCCGTATTGTAGGTGGAAATTGCAAATATCGGAATGCTGTTTTGGGCCAGTATGCCCGCAAGCCGCGCCAAAATGCCTGTAAGCGAAAAATCCAGCGCGCCGCAGATGCGCATACCGCGCCAGCCGTGTTCAACGGCAACGGCAGTTTTGGGCGCATATTCCGTGGGGCACACAAGAGAACATTCCTCATCCGTCCTGCCTACAAAAAGGAAGGGCGCGGAGAAATCGACTTCCTCCGGCCCGTTTACCTTGCAGACGGAGAACTCTCCGTCAATAAGTTTTAGTTCCATTTCGCGCTATCCTTCCACGATCTCGCCCAGGACCTCATAAGTATCGGCGTCCACCGCATAGGAGGGCGCGCCTTCCACAGTGGGATCCGCCATCACTTGATAGATACGGGGCCGGGTCACTTCCGCACGCTCCACGGCCTCCCCGCCGGAAAGCGGGCGGACAGTAATCGTGGCGTTTTCCAGCAGCATAACGAGCGCGGTTGCGGCGTCCACCTTGCCCCTGGTTTCAGGCAGCAGAGCGTTGACGGCATCCACCGCCTGCTGTTGTTCCGCGGTAAGCGCCTCGGGACCAGATAGGATGCCTGCCTGCGCCTGACCGGCGCCCGCCCCATTGTCCGCCGATACAGACGGCGCGGGAGCGGCGGGGGCCTCCGTACTGCCGCCCGTAGACGCAGGGGGCTCTATGGCTGCAGGGGCAGGAGCTTCCAATGCCGCGGGCGCTTCGGGCGCGGCGTACAGCGCCTCGGGCAACGCGTCCCCAGAGGGCGCGGCATCATAGGGCGCCGCCTCCTCCGCCATGCGGATCTCCATCTGCGCATCCTGCGGCGCGGCTTTTGCGTTTAAATTTTCCTGCCAATATTGGCGCGTTCCCAGCAGGATGATCAGCGCAGCCGCTACCGTTGAAAATCCAATGGTAAGTTTGCGCAAATTCCTGCGCCTGCGCGCCGCAGGCTCATCCGCTACGGACGCTTCTTCCCGCTGCGGTTGGTCGTCGCTTTCGATCTTCTTAAATAACTGGCGTTTCCAATCCTCAAGAGGCAGGGTGTCGTTTTCCTGTGCCGCCGTTTCGCGCAGCAGCAAATCGATGTTGAGTTCGTGATTGTTCTTTCCTTTACGCATACAGCCCGCCTCCTTTCTTCAATTCGTTTTTGAGCATATCGCGTCCGCGGGACATGCGGCTTTTAAGCGTACCTTCGCTTGTTTGCAGCAGCGCCGCGATCTGGTGGTAATCCAATTCCGCAAAATAGTAGAGGAACAACGGTTCCCGATATTTTTCGGGCAGATTGGCGAGCGCTTTTTTGATCGCCTCGCGCGTCTCATTTTTTTCGGCCTGCGCCTCCGGCCCAGGGGCCGTATCCGGTTCCGCGACGCCCGCGTCCTCCACAGGGATGCTGCGGCGGTTGCGGCGAAGCATATCGATGGAGCTGTTCACCGCCACACGGTACAACCATGCGCGGGCCTGCTCGTTTGTCATTGTTTCAAGTGTCTCCATATTGCGGTGCGCGCTCAAAAACGCGTTCTGTACGGCGTCCGCCGCCGCCTCCGCATCGCGCGAGACGCCGTAGGCCGCCCAGTAGACAGTCTTGGCGTGCGCCTCGTAAAGCGCTTCCAAGGTCGGCTTTTCCATACCCTTTGCCGCTAAGCAGGACCGAGCGTGATGTTCGCTCCCGCCGCGCCCCCTTCCATTGTTCTGCTATGTGCACACGTATTTATAGCATAGCAAAACGTCAGGGGGTTTGCAAATGGAGGATGGGCCTAATGCCATGAACGATGTATGAACAAGCATCAGAGCTGGTTCACGACACCCGTAAAGAGCGCCTGCTCCCCGCCTTCGGGCGTCCACCGGTACAGGATGAACACAAAGGGTCTGTCGCACACCATAGAAAACGGTTCGGTAGCAAGCGGCATGGAGGTGGGCTCCATCAGTTCCACCGTAACGGCGGCCGCGGTAGTACCCTTTTCATCCACGTTGATGGTCGCCTGGTGCAGTGAGGCGCTGATAAAGGCGTCCGTTTCCTCCACAAGATTGGTCAGCGTGGGATTTTCAGGATCCAGCAGCGGAACGCCCAATTCCTTGAGCGCATCGTTGAGTTTGAAATCCGAGGTAAGCGAGAACCTGGGCAGCAGCAGCTTGCCGGTGGAAGGCTTCGTTTCCTTTACGACGTTTTCGAACCGCGCGGCGTCGAACTGGGAAACGAGCGCATCCGCGTCCCCGGCCTTGGGCAGGATGATGTACATGCCGCTTCCCGTCTTCATCCGGAGGTTCACAGCTTGCAGCGTATCGTCCTCATAGTACGGAATGGCGTCGCCCTCGCGCAGCATGAAGGGCACCGTTATATCCCGGCTTACACCGTGGAATGTCATATCCTCGGTCAGGGTTTCGTCGAATTCCACGGCCCAGCGGTCACTGAAATGGATGGCGTTCGCCAAAGCGACAATGGTATCTTCCGGAATCTCTTTGACAATATCCGTAATGAGGCCGTTGGTATGCTCGCTTGCCCAATCGTTGATGGCCTTTACCGCCTCCGGGCTCTTCATATCCACATTCATGGCCGTGCCGCGGTAATAATCTAAAAACTGCTGCGCAAACTCTTTTTTAAGCGTGACCGATCCATCCACAAATACCGCGTTTGCGATGGAAAGCGGGTTGTACGTTTCGCCTTCGTTGCCGGTCAGCTCATATAGCATACGGGAAACCGAGGCGTTGAGTTCCTCCACGGTAAGGTCCTCTACGCCCAAAGCCTCAAGCAACTGCGGCAGGGCGGCGGGGTCCGTAGCGTTTGCAAGCGCCGCAAGCGTCAGCCAGACGGAGAATGGAGAGAGAACCATGTTCTCGCCCTTTTTGTGCAGCTTCTGCATAAGCTTAAGCGTAAACGCGTTGACGCCGCTGCCCGTTTTCGTCTCTGTGTTCTCATAGTCGGGCGCCAACAGCGGCTTTGCCGGGTCGAGTGCGGGCATAATGCGCGGCGCCGCGCTTACCGGCGCCGAGTCCGTAGGCGCAGGCGTCCCAACCGGTTGCTGCGGCGCCGCGCATCCGAACGCGAACGTCAGGATGGCTGCAAGCGCAAACGTCAGGAACCGTTTTTTATATGTCATGGCTTTTTCCTCCTGTACTGGTTTTCTCTGCAGCCGGGCGGGCCGAATTGCGATTTCTTGTACATCCCTTATACGCAGATCATGCCTCCGCGGTTCCGGCAGGCCCGAAAAAGTTTACATTCCATTTCGTATGGGCATACTATTCCCGAATAACAGCGGGATAACCCGCAGCGTGCGTAAAAGCGCGCCAGTATCAAAGGAGGAAAACCATGAAACGCATTTTTTGCATAGGGCTTGTGCTGCTCCTCATCGTTGCGGCCGGCTGTACGCCGACGCCCGCACCCTCGAATACGGCAAGCCCCCTGCCCGACCTGACCCCGGATATGAGCCCCGCCGCATCGCCGGATGATACGGGCGGCACCGGAACCGGCGGCAACGGAGGCGGAACAGCCGGGGTGACCATCCCTGATTTTGCGGAAGGCACGGTGGTAGAAGAAAGCGACCTGCCGGATATCAAATCGGCGCTCCAGACGCAGTACCCCGGCGCGACCATCAGCCGCATTACGCACGGCCTGCAGGGTACGCAGCAAGCTTATGCCGTGGAATATACCATGGCGGACGGCACGACCGGAACAGCTTACATCCTGCCTGACGGGACGATCCTTCCCGACGCCGCAGCAGCTTCTCCCGGCGCAGCAGCTTCTCCTGCCGCTTCCCCTGACGCAGGAACATCGACGGAAGGCACCGAAACCTCCCCGGGCGCGACAACCACTCCGTAACACATAAACGAAAAAGCCTGTGAACCGATCACAGGCTTTTTTGCGCCCATAAACAAAGGCCTGTGCATAACAACACAGGCCTTTGCAGAAAATCGAAGTCTTATTTGATTTCGACGGTCGCGCCAACTTCCTTGAACGCGGCGGCGATCTTCTCGCACTCTTCCTTGGAAGCGCCTTCCTTGAGGGGCTTGGGCGCGTTGTCGACGAGGTCTTTCGCTTCCTTGAGGCCAAGGCCGGTCAGCTCGCGCACAACCTTGATGACCTTGATCTTTTCGGGGCCGACGTCCTTGAGGATAGCGTCAAACTCGGTTTTCTCTTCCACAGCCTCTGCAACGGCGGCGGGGCCGGCAACGGCAACGGCGGTAGCGGCAGCGGATACGCCGAACTCCTCTTCAAGCGCCTTTACGAGCTCGGAAAGCTCCAACACGGACATCGCCTTGATATCGGCAATCAATTGCTCCTTATTCATGGTAATTCTCCTTTTTGTAGTAAAGTTTTTAAGTTACGCGGCTCTTATTCCGCAGCGGGGGCTTCCGCGCCGCCGCCCTGTTTCTTTGCGATCTGGTCGAGCACGATGGCGAGACCGGATATGGGGGACATCATGCTGCCCAGCAAGCGGGCGATGAGCACTTCGCGGGAGGGCAGATCTGCGATGGCGTTGATGACCTCCGCATTTTCCACTTTGCCTTCCACGACGCCGCCTTTGATGGCGCACTTCTTGACCTTCTTCACGAAATCCTTGAGGATCTTGGCGGGAGCCACTGCATCCTCATACGCGATTGCGAACGCGCTGGGCCCTTTCAACAGCTCGTTGACGGACGCGTCGATACCCGCGAGGTTCGCGGCGCGCTCTACGATGCCGTTCTTGAGCACCAGGTAATCGATGCCCGCTTTGCGCATTTCGTTACGAAGTGCCGTGACCTCTTCTACGGTCAGGCCGCGATAATCAAACACGATCACGGACTTGGCCTTTTGGAGCTTTTCCTGTACTTCGGCGACCTTGGCAGCCTTCAACTCGATGATTTGAACGTTTGCCATGGTTTCACCTCCTTCTTTTCCATACTGTATTGCTTTACCGGCTCTTGAACCGGACGACAACCATAAAAAATGCGCTCCCTTTGCCAAACAGACATAAGAGAGCGCATCAAAAATGCTTTTGCGGCTCACCTCGGCAGGAGATTAAGCGGGATACCCGCGCCTGCTGTCTATGGCGAAAAGGGATATAACCGGAACGGAGTATACCATGCTCCGGTGTTTTTGTCAACGCCCTGAATTCAGCTTAGCTGAAGCGCAGCGGGTTGAACTTGACGCCGGGGCCCATCGTGGAGGACAGCACTACGCTCTTGAGGTAGGTACCCTTCGCGGCGGACGGCTTTGCCTTGATGATGGCTTCCATCAGCGTGTTGACGTTTTCCTCGAGCTTTTCCGCGCCAAAGGAAACCTTGCCGACGGGGCAGTGCACGATGTTGGTCTTATCCAGACGATACTCCACCTTACCGGCCTTGATATCCTTGACCGCCTTGGCGACGTCCATGGTGACGGTACCGCTCTTGGGGTTCGGCATGAGGCCCTTGGGACCGAGCACGCGGCCGATGCGGCCGACGAGACCCATCATATCCGGTGTGGCAACGCAAACGTCAAAGCCGAACCAGTTTTCCGTCTGGATCTTCTTGACGAGGTCTTCATCGCCCACGAAATCCGCGCCGGCTTCGAGCGCTTCGCGCGCTTTGTCGGCCTTGGCGAATACGAGAACGCGAACGGTTTTGCCCGTGCCGTGCGGCAGAACAACCGCGCCGCGCACCTGCTGGTCCGCATGGCGGGAGTCAACGCCCAGGCGGACGTGGACTTCAACGGATTCGTCGAACTTAGCCTTTGCGGTCTGCAGCAAAAGATCCAAACCCTCGCGCGTGTCGTACTGGCGGGTGGAGTCGATCAGCTTCTTGCTTTCCTGGTATTTCTTGCCGTGCTTCATAACTTCTCCTCCCTCTTAGTCGCTCACCACGACGCCCATGCTGCGCGCCGTGCCTGCGACCATGCTCATGGCGGCCTCTACGCTTGCCGCGTTGAGGTCCGGCATTTTCAGTTCCGCGATTTCCCTGACCTGTGCCTTGGTGATGGTGGCGACCTTGGTCTTGTTGGGAACGCCGGAGCCGCTCTCAATGCCTACGGCCTTCTTAATGAGAACCGCGGCGGGAGGGGTCTTGGTGATGAAGGTGAAGGAACGGTCCGCATATACGGTGATGACGATGGGGATGATAAGTCCCACCTGTTTTGCGGTGCGCTCATTGAACTCCTTGCAGAAGCCCATGATGTTGACGCCGTGCTGACCCAGAGCGGGGCCTACTGGCGGTGCCGGCGTCGCTTTGCCGGCAGGGATCTGAAGCTTCACATAGCCTGTGATCTTCTTTGCCATTGCAGTTTCCTCCTACGAAAAATTTGTAGTGCGTGGTAAACGGGGTGCCGCCCCCTCCCACTTATATCAAAAAATCCTGAGGATCTTTTGAGCCCTGTTCCTGTGTCTTAGAGCTTTTGGACCTGAATAAAGTCCAGCTCCACGGGCGTCTCGCGGCCGAACATGGAGACCGTGAGCTTGATCTTCTGGCGCTCGGCGTCCAGCGCTTCGACGCGTCCAATGAATTTTTCCAAAGGACCGGAAACGACGCGCACGTTTTCGCCCACCTCGATATTGAGCACGATGGGGATACGCTCGACACCCATCGCCGTGACCTCTTCATCCGTAAGGGGAATGGGCTTGCTGCCCGGCCCTACGAAGCCCGTCACGCCGCGGGTATTGCGCACAACATACCACGTCTTGTCGTTCATGATCATTTTGACCATGACGTAGCCGGGGTAGACCTTGCGCTGCATCGTCTTCTTTTTGCCGTTCTTGCCGACCTCTATGGTGTCCTCCGTGGGATACTTGACCTCCAGAATCTGTTCCTGCAGGCCCATGTTCTCAACGGATTTCTCAAGGTCCTCTTTTACTTTGTTTTCGTAGCCGGAATAGGTATGCACGACATACCACTTGGCTTCTTCACTCATAGTACTCCGGCCTCCTTTCCAAAAACATGCGCCAGAAAGCGGCGCTGCGGCGTTTGGCCCTTACGCACCGATGAGTGCGATGAGCTTGATGCCCTGCGAGAACAACAGATCCAATACGCCGATGAGGATGGCCATACCGGCAACGAACGCGACCACGGCGCCCGTGCGGGAAAGAAGATCCTTGAACGTGGGCCAGCTGAGCTTCTTTACTTCGCCCGCAACCTCCTTGAGGTAACGCAACGGATGGAAGCGGGAAGGCTTCTTGGCTTTTGCCGGATGCTTTTCGGCTGCTTTTTTATCGGCAGGCTTTATTTCGTTGTTCGCCATGGATAGTATCCCCCATTGCTGTTATTTTCATCCAATGTATAGGCTTAATGAAGCGGATTACTTGGATTCCCTGTGGACGGTATGCTTGCGGCAGAAGCGGCAATACTTGCTGAACTCCAGCCTGTCCGGATCATTCTTCTTGTTTTTAAAGGTGTTGTAGTTCCTCTGCTTGCACTCGGTGCAGGCCAACGTGATTTTAACGCGCATAATCCTTACCTCCTGGAATTCAAACGGCCGTGCCCGTGCCGTTCGCCCAAACAAATTTGGCTCATCAAAAGAAAGCCCCTTTCGGGGTGACCTTTTCAAATCTAACACAATCCTTACACGGTGTCAATGCCAAATTCCCATTCTGCGGGAGTTTTTTTAGCTTTTTAAAAAAGTGGAAAACCACTTTTCCGGGGTTTCCGTCCGGAGCCGGCGCAGCGGCCCCGGGCGCGCGGTGTCCCCTCTGACGTCATGCCGCCAGAGGGGACGGATTTATATGGCCGCTTTTCATCAGCCCTCGTTCGCAGGGCGGCGGAGCGCCCTGCCATGCGGATACTCATTTATGCTTTCACTTCCAAAAAGGATTGCGCTATATTTACGGCTTTTCCCAATATTCGCATTTTCCTTTTTTCCCGTGTCTGCTATACTGATAAAAAAGAGAATTGTATGGATACGGCGCTGGTTGATACAGCGCCGTATTGGCGAGGGGAGAAACATATGGGCAGGATGCGGCTTTTGAGCACAGCGGAAGGCGCGAACGTCGAGGGCTTTTGCATCGTCAAAAGCGTACAGGTGAAAACCAATATCAAGGGCAGCGCGTACCTTGACCTGGTGCTGGCCGATTGCGAGGGCGAAACGGACGCCAAGCTGTGGGATTACAGCGCCCAACAGCACGGCGTATATGACGCGGACCAGGTAATATGGCTCAAGGGCAGCATCAATGTCTGGAAGGACGCGGAGCAGCTCAAGGTGGATAAAATGCGCGCCGTCACGCAGGCGGATGCGGTGGATATGGCGCTGTTGGTGCCCTGCGCGCCGTTCGACCCGGAATGGATGTATTCCGAGTTGTTTGAAACGGCGGAGACATTCTCCGACGACGACCTGCGGCGGCTGGTGCAGTACCTGCTGCGCACCAACAAGGAGCAGCTTCTGCGTGCGCCCGCTGCGGTAAAGCTCCACCACGCCACGCGCGGAGGGCTGTTGCACCATACGCTTTCCATTGTGCAGGCCGCAAAGGCGCTTACCCCGCTCTATCCCATGGTCGACGCGGAGCTGGTGTATGCAGGCGCAATGTTGCACGACATTGCAAAGCTTGTAGAAATGGATACGGGCGCGCTCGGTCTTGCGGGCGGTTATACGCCTGCCGGGCAGTTGATCGGCCACATCAGCCTGGGCGTGAGCATGGTAGGGTCCGCGTGCGAGCTCTTGGATATCCCGCAGGAATTGTGCATGCTCATCCAGCACATGATACTTTCCCACCACAGCATGCCGGAATACGGCAGTCCCAAGGGCCCCATGTTCCCGGAAGCGGAGATGCTCGCGCACCTCGACATGCTGGACTCTAGGCTCTATGAAATGTTCGACGCGCTTTCCGGCGTGCCCAAGGGCGGCTTTTCCGAGCGTGTATGGGCGCTTGACAACCGCCAGATGTACCAGCACGGGCATGGGGATATCAAGTAAGCATTGATGTAAAATAGCGGAAGGCAAAAGCCTTCCGCTATTTTTTCTTTTTATTTGAGCCGCAAGCCGCTGTACCGTTGCTTTTTATCTGCCAACAAAGCACGCGTGGAGAGGGCGCCAAGTTTCATGCTGTCCATTCCCCGCATAAACACTGGTTGGATTTGAGAAAGCTGCTCTAAGGCTGTATGCTTTCGGTTGAACATGGCTGTACCACCGGCACTTCTTCCGTCTTATCTTCCACCGGCGGCTCCGGCTCTTTCTTGCTCATCGCCCGGCGGCGCTGATGCACATATACAAGAGCGAACGCCGCAACGCCAAGCAAAAGCAGCGCACCCGCAATGAGCCACATGTTGCGGAAATTCGTCTGTGCGCTCACCACATAGCCGATCAGGGAGGCAAAGAGCGCGCCGATCTGCAGCACGAAGGAAAACAGGGAAAGGATGCTTGCCCGCTGGCTGGCAGGGGTCGCTTGATTTAGCAGCGTGTTTTCCGCCACGCTTCCGCCGCCAAGGAACAGATAGGCAAGCATATATGCAGCGATAAAGAAGTGCGTCCGGAACTGGGAAACGAGCAGCATGAGCCAGATCCCAACCAGCGCCTTACACCCAAGCAGCAGCGCCGTGCCGCCGTCCGGGCGCTTTATCAGCATCCGCTCGATTGCCTTGCTGCCCAGTATCACGCAGAAAAATCCCGCAAAGCTTACCACGCCCAAAAGCCAGGGGGCAGGGGAAAGCGCGTTGAGCGCGGGCTGCCAATAGGTCTCGATAGAGATCAGCGCAAAGCCCGTGATAAACGAAAACACAAACAGCATCCTGACCATGCCCTTTTGCGCCGCAAAGGAGAGGCTTTCCTTTACATGCAGCCCGAGCCGCCGGAACCCGCCGTTTCCGTTTTCAGCCTGTTCCGCCCGCGCATGCGTCTGTTCATGCACACAGCATACCGTCAAAAGAAACAGCAGCGCGTAGATCGCAAGGTTGGCTATGAGGTTGCCTTCGTACAGAGCGCCCAGCCCGGATAAAAAGCCGCCCGATAAAGCGCCCGCGGCAAGGCCCGCGCTTTCGAGTATGGAAAGCTGACCAGTTACTTTGGCAAGCACGCCGCCGTTTGCAACCGCGTCGTCAATCGCCAGCGCGTCGATACTGCCCGAAGAAAACGCGCGGGAAAGGCCGTGTATGACCATGGCGCACAGCAGGAAAGGAATGGTTTTGGAAAACAGCAGCAGGCAATAACAAAGCAGGGCAAGAAGAGTGGAAAGCAGAAACGCCTTCTTCCTGCCGCACAGGTCCGCAAACACGCCGCTTGGGAATTCCGCCGCGATCACCGTAAAAGAATACGCTCCCAACAGCAGAGAGATGGTGCTGATGGATGCGCCATGCGCAAGCAGGGCCAGTGCCAATACCGGGGCCATGACGCCGGTGGCAAAGCTCTTGAGGAAAACAATGATCTGAAAACTCCTACGCATCCTTTGCCTCCGCAGCAGGATAGGCGATGATCGCGAACTCCCAGGGAGTCGTGTCTTCTTTCTTTTCCTCCCGGCTGTCTAAAAACGCCCGCACGACGCCGTAGAGCTCCTTTGCTTCCTCCCGGGTAAGATGGACTACGCCCGAAATCATATCGCCATGCTGCGCATCCTGCTCCATCCTCGCCCGGTTGCTTTTGCAGTATTCCGAAAACTCCGAAAATATGGTGTTCATGGAGTTCTGCATCAGCGCAAAACGCTGTTCCTCGTTTTCATCCTCGATCTGGCCGCCAATGCTGATGGTCTTGGGCAGTACCTTATAATAGCTTGCCGTGATGCCGCGGATGCGTTCGGTATGGCTCAGCTCCACAATACCAAGCTCCACAAGCTTTTTGATATGGTGCTGTACGGCGGAGGCGGAAATGCCAAGCTGATCCGCAAGCTGTTTGGGCGTCATCGGTACGCCCGTAACCCTCATGCACCGCAGCAGCTTTTGCCGCTGCGGGTTGATGTAGATATCCAGTTCTTTTTTGCCCGACAATACGATGGTGTCCATAGCACACGCTCCTTGTTTCGTTACACTAATCATAACATTACATATTATGTAACATCAAGCATATTTGTGCGGAAAAGTAGCAATAAAAAAAGCGGGGCACGCGGCCCCGCTTTTTTTATACTTTATGTTCGCTCTCTTTATCTGTCACGCGTATTGAGATGCAGTATTTTTTCGCCGTGTTACAAGCGGTATTCAATATTTCTTGTATGCTGGTTTGGGAAGGATCGATTCTTACGCCAATTCCATCTTTATCTCCAGTGGGATAGATGCAAAACCGATGGTTCTTTTCCACCTCCTGCAGATTTTCTCTTGTGAATGCTGTTTCCCGGCTTGCAGCATAAATCCTGCAACGAT
>JAEYCM010000050.1 GCA_023455425.1 Bacillota bacterium
GTGCTTGTGCGCGCCTCCGGCACGGAGCCGCTCATCCGCATCATGCTCGAAGGCAAGGATGAGGAAGAAATCCGCGATCATGCCGTATCGCTTGCGCACATACTGGAAAAGAATCATGAAGGGAAGCTCAAAGCGTAATGCTTAATCAAGACCGTACGCGCATGGCTTTAGCGGCTTTGGCCGCCGCCTACCCCAATCCCAGGCCGGAGCTAAGGTTCACCACGCCCTATGAACTGCTGGTGGCCACCATGCTCAGCGCCCAGTGTACGGACAAGCAGGTCAACAAATGCACTGAAAAGCTCTTTGCCGTTTATAACACGGCGGAGCAAATGGCCAAGCTTTCTGAGGACGAGCTGTTCCCCTACATCAAAAGCTGCGGGCTGTACCTGACCAAGGGTAAAAACATTATCGCCACCAGCAGAATTCTTATGGAGCAGTATGGCGGCGAAGTTCCGCGCGACCGGGACGCGCTCGTGAAGCTCCCCGGCGTGGGCAGGAAGACGGCGAACGTCGTGGTGTCAAACGCGTTCCATATCCCCGCCATCGCGGTGGATACGCATGTGTTCCGGGTCGCCAACCGCATCGGGCTCGCCGAGGCGAAAGATGTGCTCAACACCGAAAAACAGCTCATGGCCGCCATCCCTGAACAGGATTGGGGCGACGCGCACCACTGGATCATCTTCCACGGGCGCAGGGTGTGCCATGCCCAAAGGCCGGACTGCGAACACTGCTGCGTCAATATGGTGTGCGAGTTTTACCATAAGGCGAAGGAATAAGGCACGGGACGCTTATCTACTTTTCTTTCCACGAAAGAAAAGTAGCAAAAGAAAGCGGATATATAGAGTCGAGCAAAGATAAAGAGGGTTTCTTAAGGGACGTTACGTCCCTTAAGTGGGGTTATAGGGGCAAAGCCCCTATGCTAATCAAGAAAAGAGGTTTTCCATGCAATTCATAGACCGCGCAAAAATCGTTATCAAATCCGGAGACGGCGGCGACGGCTGCGCTGCGTTCCACCGCGAAAAATATGTGGCCCAGGGCGGGCCTTCCGGCGGCGACGGCGGGCGCGGCGGGGACGTGATATTCGTCGCCGACGCGGGGCTGACGACGCTGATCGATTTTAAATTCAAGCGCCATTTTCGCGCGGAGCGCGGGGAAAACGGCAAGGCGGAGCTTTCGCGCGGGAAGGACGGCGAGCATCTCATCATCAAGGTGCCGGTGGGCACGGTGGTGCGGGATGTGGAAACGGGCGCCGTCATTGCGGACATGAACCAGGCGGGCAAAACGAAAACGCTATTATCCGGCGGGCGCGGCGGCAAGGGCAACGCGCGGTTCGCGACCCCCACGCGGCAGACGCCGCGGTTCGCTTCCCCGGGCGCGAAGACCATGGAGCGCGAGGTGGAGCTGGAGCTAAAGACGATCGCGGACGTGGGGTTGATCGGACTTCCCAACGTGGGCAAGTCTACGCTGCTCTCCGTTTTGACCGCGGCCAAGCCCAAGATCGCGAACTATCACTTTACCACGCTGACTCCGAACCTGGGCGTGGTGCAGCGGTATGAAAAGAGCTTTGTGCTGGCGGATATTCCGGGCCTGATTGAGGGCGCTTCCGAGGGCGCGGGCCTGGGGCACGAGTTTTTGCGGCATATTGAGCGTACGCGCATGCTCATCCATGTGGTGGACGTGAGCGGCAGCGAAGGGCGCGATCCCGTAGAGGATTATGTAAGCATCCGCGCGGAGCTTGCGGCATACAGCGATAAGCTCATTTCTCTGCCCCAGATTGTGGCGGCGAACAAAATGGACATTACGGGCGCGGAAGAAGGGCTGGGACTGCTCAAGGAATACTTGGAGCCCCTGGACGTTCCCGTCTGCCCCATCTCCGCCGCAGCGCACCAGGGGTTGGAGCAATTGCTGGACACCACGGTGCGCATGCTGAATTCCCTCCCCCCTGTGCTGGAGTTTGAAGAGGAAGAGCTAGAATTAAAGCCGCAGTACGAACCGGGCTTTGCGGTGACCCGCGAGGACGACGGCGCGTTTGTGGTAACGGGCGGAGACGTGGAAAAGATACTCGATACCACCGACCCGAACGACGAAACCTCCATGCGCCGCTTCCAGCTGCTGCTGCAGAAGAGCGGCATCGTGCAGGCATTAAAGGACGCGGGGGCCACCGACGGCAGCGCGGTGCGGCTGGGCGAGTGGGAGTTTGACTTTATTTCGTAGAAAGGCTTCCGCATTTCTACGAGGCGCAAAACGGCTTGCCGTTTTGGCGGAATGATAGCAGTAGAATCAGGGCAAGGCGTACAGCCTTGCCTGTTCTGTTTTTTTGGAGGACATGCGCTGAAAGGCAATACGAGTCCGGGGCGGGTTAAAATTCATTTTCATTTCGCCTTCATCTGCGGCGCGGCCCCAGATAAACGGGCATCCTGCGGATAAGCACAGAATCGGGCAGAACGATATATGTGCCAACTGAATGCTGCCCATCCGGATGTGTCTGAACAGAGAAATCTACTGTTGATGCCTCATTTCCCCATTAAAACTGCATACGCATAAACTATCATGATTAGGGGCGTGGCATATGATTGATTATGTTGTGAGACCCGGCGACACTTTTTATTCTATTGCTGCGGCCTTTGGCATTACGACAGCATATCTGCAATCTGCAAATCCTGAAATTACGAGTCCATATAATATATTTCTAGGGCAAATCATTCATGTCCCGGATATCTTTATTCGTCGCTCAATTGATGTGAATGGATTTGTCTTTCCGGATATTGATGCGCAAGTGCTGGCGGCAACATTGCCTTACCTGACTTATTTGAGTATATTCAGTTATCAGGTCCTGGCAGATGGCGCTCTCATCGAGGTTGATGATACCCAATTGATTCAAGCCGCCCGCCAGGCAGGAGTGGCCCCCATGATGGTCATTACCAACATTGAAGCAAACGCGGGCTTTTCAAGTGCTTTGGCGCATACCATACTTACCGACGATCAGGTGCAGCAAACGCTACTCAACAACATAGTCGCTCTATTGGAATTGAAAGCTTACTATGGCTTGAATGTTGATTTTGAATATGTTTATCCCATGGATCGGTTGGCATATGTTCGGTTCCTGCAAACAATCACCGAGAGATTGCGTCCGCTCGGCTACTTTACGGCCATAACAGTTGCGCCAAAGGTTGGCGCAGGACAGCTTGGAATACAGTATGAGGCTTATGAATATCCTGCAATCGGCATTCTCGTCAACCGCGTTATCCTTACGACTTACGAATGGGGATATACGTTTGGGCCGCCCATTGCGGCCTCACCTATCGAGCAGGTGCAGCGGGTACTCGACTATGCCATTTCGGTTATTCCCAGCCAAAAGATACTCATGGGCATGCCCAATTACGGCTTTGACTGGACTTTGCCGTATCAAGCCTTTTCATCAGCGCGTACTGTTTCTTTCGATGAGGCGGAGGCGCTTGCCGCAAGTACGGGAGCCGAAATAAGGTTCGATCCGGCAACGCAAGTATCGTATTTTAATTATATAGATGATGGAGGGGTGGGACATGTGGTTTCGTTTGATAATGAAACCGGCATTCGCTATCGGCTGGCGTTTATTTCAAGCTATAACTTGGGAGGAGTGAGCTTTTGGACAATCAACAACTTCTCTCCTGCAAGCTATCAAACGATTAACACCATGTATGATGTGCGTAAAGTGCTTTATGATTAATACCGTGTCCCGGCCCGCGCACATATCCGTAGCGCAAGGCCGATTTTATTGCGAATAAAGAACCCCGTCTCCACAAGGAAGCGGGGTTTGCTCTTTAATACCTGTTTCTTGACCGCCCCTGTGGCTGGAAGCAGTCCTTGCAATAAACCGGCTTGTCGTTGGATGGCCGGAAAGGAACCATTGTTTCTTTTCCGCATTGCGCGCATACCGCGGGGAACATCTCACGTTCCGGACGGCCATATCCGCCTCTGCCGCCGCCTTGCTGATTCTTCCTTGCAGCCCTGCATTCCGGGCATCTCTGGGGCTCATTCGTAAAGCCCTTTTCCGCATAAAAGTTTTGTTCGCTTTCGCTGAACAGGAAGCCGGTACCGCAATCTCTGCAAGTAAGTGTTTTGTCTGCCAATTAGATATACCTCCGTTTTTACCAAGCATTCATTGCCTAGCCTATTTAGTATACCACAGTATGGCCTTGTTTGCACGATAAAGTTTGTACAGCGCGTTGCCTCTTTTTGCGATTATCATCGGGACCTATCTCCCCTCCCTTTTCCATGTATAAAAAGTTCCTCTGGCGGGCATACTGCAAACGGGGGAGTCTAGTCATTAAACAAACTTTTCTGGACACAAAAAGCGTTTTCGACAAAGAGAGTGGCATTCAAACAAAAGCGCCCCCGATTTTACAAAGGAGCGGCAGCAGGTTAGGGAGAATACAACACAGGCACAAATGAGGGATGTTCCGGACAGTAAAATCCGGAGGAGGAGGGCACATGGAACTTGACGCAACCCGGAAGGGCCAGCGTTTGAAGGTGCGGTTGTCCGGCGAGCTGGATCACCACAGCGCGGAAGGGGTACGCGAGGCGCTCGACGCGCTCATTGCGGACCAGACGGTAAAGGAGCTTATTCTGGATCTTTCCGGCGTGAGCTTTATGGACAGTTCAGGCCTGGGCGTGGTACTCGGCCGCTACCGGGCGCTCAATGCCCGCGGCGGGCGGCTGTTGCTTGCAGGGGTACCGGCGAACATTGACCGGATCTTCCGGTTATCCGGCCTGTATGCGTTGGTGGAACGGGCTTAACGGGCAGCAAGAGGGGAAAAGAGGGGTATGGACATGCATGACAATCAAATGCGGCTGGAGTTTTTGAGCCTTTCGCAAAATGAAGCGTTTGCGCGCTCGGTAGCGGGCGCGTTCATCACGCCGTTGAACCCGACCATAGAGGAATTGACGGATGTGCGCACCGCCGTATCCGAGGCGGTGACCAACGCCATTATCCACGGCTATGCGAATACCACCGGGCTTGTGGTGCTCGAAGGGCGCATAGAGGGGGATACGTGTACGCTCACCGTGCGGGACAGCGGCGTCGGCATTCCCGACGTCACGTTGGCGCGGCAGCCGTTTTATACCACCCACCCGGAGCTGGAGCGTTCCGGTATGGGCTTTACGCTGATGGAAACCTTCATGGACGAGGTGGAGGTCAGCTCCCGCGTGAACGGCGGCACCGAAGTTATGATGAAAAAAACATTCAAGAGGCAGGCGACGCAATGATGGATGCAGCGCCGCTGCCCCATGAGGAGGTCCTCCCGCTCATACGCAGCGCGCAGGGCGGGGACGGCGTGGCGATGGAGGAGCTGGTGCGGCACAACGCAGCGCTTGTCAAATCTATCGTAAAGAAGTACCTCGGCAGGGGAATTGAATTTGACGATTTGTTCCAGATCGGCTGTCTGGGGCTGGTGAAAGCCATCCAAAATTATGACGAGGCGTTCAACGTGCGCTTTTCCACCTATGCCGTGCCCATGATCGCCGGAGAAATCAAGCGGTTTTTGCGGGACGACGGCATGATCAAGGTCAGCCGCTCCATCAAGGAGCTTGCGACGCGCGTGGCCGCCGCGCAGGAGCGCCTGCGGCGGACGCTTGGCAGCGACCCGGGTATTCAGGAGATCGCGCGTGAGGTGGAGGCGGAGCCGGAAGATATCGCAGCGGCGCTGGAGGCCGTGCGGCCGCACGTTTCGCTTTACGAGCATGTGTATGACGACGGTTCGGAAGCGACGCTGATGGACCGCATGCAGCAGGAGGGCGCGGAGGATACCTTCGTGGTGGACCGCATTCTGTTAAAAGAGTTGTTGGGCCAGTTGGAAGCGCGGGAAAGACAGCTCATTGTGCTGCGGTATTTTCAGGACAAGACGCAGTCCGAAATCGCGCAGCTGATGGGGGTTTCCCAGGTGCAGATTTCACGCTTGGAAAACCGCATCATCAGCAAGCTGCGGGATGCGGCGAAATAGGGAAATGCTCCTGCCGCTTTTGAATGCGGACATGCGATCAAAAAAGCAGGAGTGCGTGGCCCCGCTTCCAGATTACAGTTATTCAACAGGCACAACGGCGAGCAACGCCGTTTCCCCCAGCGTCATGTCAAAAAGCAGCAAGCGGTTACGTGCGCTGTCTATTTCTACATACCAGATATTGCTGGCATACCCGTTCTCTTTGGCTGTTTCTGTTTGATAGCGCGGCGTATAGGGAATAGTATCGCTCACGGGTTCGCTTTCCCCTTCCCACGTGGTGAGAAATACACGGCTTTCGTCGTGCCGCCAGGTATACGCCCCCGCTTCACTTACATAAAGAACCTGCTCGCGGGGCGCGGTGAGGATAAGTTCTTTTGTTTGCCGCATGGTATCGAGATCAAGTGCAAGGATTTTATGGCCGATCGTATATTTGACGTCATATAAGTCCTCTTCTTCATATCTCTCGATTTGGTTTGTATGGCTGGATACTACCAAATAATGCATACGTCCCTGCTGACCGGCGTATCGTTTCAAAAATATCTCGGACTTCCAATCCAGTTCAACTGCGTACTCGCTTTTTGAAAGCTCAAGGGCTGGCGTAATACGGATATCCATATTGCTTGCATATATTCCATACGGCGCATTTTGATAAAAAAGCAAATTTTGATTGCCATAAACAGGGCCCCCATCTCTGGCCTTCCTATCCAACCGGGTATAGCCAATGTCGCTGTATATGCCGTTCTCGTATCTGCCACTTGCTATCAAAGAACCGCCTTCAAGCACCCAGATATCTTCCCGGTAAGCTCCTGGAATATTATATTCCTCCTCCAACTGGGTTCCAAACAGCCGCAGGACTGCCTGCTGGTCTTCCGCTGAAATATCCAATCCCAGCCCTTGGGGATATAAGGCATCCATGAGGTAAGCGAACGGTTTACCTATGGTTTCTTCGTTAAAAACGGCCCGTAACGCAAATCTCCCCCGCCTCATATAGTCCGTACGGTCCCGTAGTATGATTCCCCGATATTTTTCGGGGTCTTTCATGGTGATCACCGGGGATAAGGCAGTATCCTTTTTATGTAGCAAATAGATGCCATACTCCTCCTGATCCGTCCCATTCTTTTGCTTTTCCTTTTGTTCTTCCTCCAAAGGCAGTTGACCGTATACCAAAAGCGTATCGCCCCAACAGGCAATTTCCTGAACAGGACGCTCAAACGTATAAAGCATCTTCGGCTCCTGCCCCGGCTCTACGCGGCATAGCTGAGCGCCATCTTCCGTATTGCGAAGGTAATAAGCCACCGAACTATCATAGGTGACCATATTTTCAAATTCGTATTGCCTTCTATTGCCTTCCTGTTGTCTTATGACAAGAAGATTTGGGTTATAGATATCGGGAGGACGCCCACAGCCGCTTGGACCAACTATTGAAAGGCATCCGGTAAAACTTATACAAATGAATATTAAGCAGCAAAGCTTTAAAATCCGGGACAAACGAGTGCCAATTGGATACATCTTTACCCGCTTTCCCCCGGCAATGCCGGGTATCATGTCTAGCTTGTGTTTGTCATATTGTACCATAAGTACATTTGTTCGTAAATGCAAAAATGCAATTCATGCAAAAAAGCGGAGCACATGGCTCCGCTCCAAACAAAACAGCTACTTGTTAATAGCAATAATGAACCTAAAAATCTCTACGTTATTTCTATATGTATCCTGAATCCCGTCAACGTAATAGTAATCACTATCCTCACCATCGTTAAGAATTCTTAACGGATGATTTGGATCCCCCGTAGGATAACACGCCACAAAATGCGCGCCAATATTTGCCGGAGTAGTTTCTGATTTAGTTGCAATTCTAGGATTCAAATAGCCGTATACATAAATACTGGCATCCGCTTGTAAAACTTCCCGTTCCACATCTTCTTTCGTAAAATAGATTTTCGCATCATATCCTTTTCTTTTAAAATAGCGAACCAAGTACAGCGGGTCGGTACCTGATGTGCCACCCAAAAGAGCTCCGTTTTCGACTTCTTTCATAACATCATAGGGTTTATGGTCATCACCCAATGCTTTTAACACATTATGAGCAGAAATCCAACCGCAACCGTTCGCAGCAGATGTTCCTCTGCCATATCCAGAATTCAATTGCTTTTGGTTAATAATATATCCGTCCTTGCTGAATCCAGGACTTTTCTGTCCTGTCTCCGGATCCTTTGCACTTAACGCCTCTTTATCGGGATCCATATCCGGTTCAGGCCGTATCAGATTATGCATAATTATATTCGCCCATTCGGCGCCATCCGATAGTTGGCGAATAATCGGATAAAGCGCTTTATAAGCGCTTAGCCCACCTCCCGGCAAGACATCATACCATATGGCTTTATACTGATCCGAAACCCATTTCGCCTGGATTTGACTTCCCGGTCCGGATCAGTCGCGCTAATCTCTTCCGAGTAAAATGGATGCTTGGCTTCTCCGTTTTTCATGGCTATCTGCACAGGTCCCAACATAGCAGCAGGATATCGATATCCACCAGGACTCCCTCCCAGACCCGCGGCATATGGTACCGTCGTGTCCTCCAATTCCGGCTTAGGCATGGGTTGGACGTACGTATTAGCTGCCTGCTTGGGTCTCGGCCTAGCCGCAGGATAGCCACTAGGATTCCCTCCCAGGCCCGCTGCATATGGTATCGTCGTGTCCTCCAATTCCGGCCTGGGTTTGGGTTGGACGTAAGCAGGTTTTGGTTTGTTGGGAGCACTTGTCTGCTGGGGCCTTGCCGTTGTAGTAGGATACTCAGCGTGTCCTCCTGGATTCGCTGCGTACGGTATCGTATTATTCTCCTGCAACTCGGGATGCATATAGGTGTTCTTATTATTGCGCATTTGCGCAAGCGCCCGCTGCGCAGCCTGTATCCCCGCCACATTCCTTTCCGCGAGCTTCAACCCCGCCATCGTCATGTTGGGAGCCAACCACTGCTCCGCTTGCCGAAGCTCTGCCATGGTGGGAGCTTTCATTTCCTTTTCCGCCAGAGCAACGATGATTGCCGAAAGCGGCTTTTGCTCCTGCTGCGTCTTGGCCGCTTTCATTTCCGCCTCTGCCAGACGCAGCCCCGCCATGGTGAGGTTCGTACCTGTGTTCTTCGCCATCGTTCTTCCCCCTTACTATTTTGGTAAAACAAAACGGAGCGGGGGATGGGGCAATCCCCAAGCTCCGCTCCGGTTCTCCGATGCTACCACTATACCACGGGAAAATCTTATTGTGCTGTGAGAAGCGTTGTTAAGGTTGCATTATCTCAATTTAAGAAGCCTTATCCTCCGGCACAAAGAACAGCAGCGCAGCGCCGATGAGGAAGGTAATGGCCACGGGGATGACTCCGTCGTTGACGCGGCCGGTCAAAGACATCACGACGCCCATCAGCGCGGTGCCCATCACGCTTTCAAACTTGCCGAAAATGTTGTATAGCCCAAAGAATTCGCCCGCGCGGTGCTTATCGGGTATCAGCTTGCCAAAGTAGGAGCGGGAAAGCGCCTGGATGCCGCCCTGCGCGGTGCCGACCAACCCTGCAAGCAGGAAGAACTGCCACGGGTGTGCCATGATAAAGCCGACAACGCATACCAGCAGGTAGGTCGCGATGCCGAAATAAAGCATCTTTTTGGCGGAAAACCGGTCGCACAGCTTGCCGTAGAGGATGGAGCACGGAAAGGCGACCACCTGGGTCAGCAGCAGGCCGAGAATGATGCTGGTGGCGCCAAGGCCGAGCGCCGAGGCGTAGGTGGAGGCCATTTTGATGATGGTACCCACGCCGTCAATATAGAAGAAGTACGCGATGAGGAAAATGAACAGACGCTTGTGCTTGCGGATATCCCGGAAGGTGCCGCCCAGGCGTTTTAAACTGTTTGCGATCATGTGCGGTTCCGGTTCAATGGCGGTGACCTGCCGCACGTTGCGGAAGAATGGGATGGTAAAGAGCGCCCACCATGCGGCGGTAATGAAGCAGGAGACGCGCATGGCCATAAGCTCGCTCACGCCAATGGAAGGGCCTGCCATGATCAGCCCGATGCTGATGAGGAACGGTATGGTGCTGCCGCCGATGTAGCCCAGGCCAAACCCCCAGGTACTCACTTTATCCATGCGCTCGGGCGTGGTGATGTCCACAAGGAACGCATCATAAAACACATTTGCGCCCGAGAAGCCGAAGTTTGTGATTCCGTATAAAATCAACAGGCCGAGGTACGAATTGCTGATGGGGATCAGCCCCGTAGAAAGCACGCCCACCGCAAAGAAGGCGGCAAACAGGCGCATCCTCAGCGTGCGGTAATCCGTAATGGAGCCCAATATCGGGGCAAGCACGGCGATAGCAAGCCCCGTGAGAGAGCTGGCGTAGCCCCAGTTTGCGGTGTGCTGTACGGCGGATACGCCCGCGCTTTGCGCCATGGAGCTGGCAAACAGCGGCAGGACCGCAGCAACCAGTATGGAATAAGCGGAGTTGGCCCAATCGTAGAGCATCCATGCGGTTTCTGTCTTTGTAAACCGCTTCTGTTTTGTTTGCATGGGTGGCCCTCATTTCTAAGAAGATGTGCTTCATATACGCTGCTTTACCTTATTATAGAAAATATATGGCGGGATGTATAGCGCAATGAACCATGCCGGGTAAAATTCTGCGGCCCCGCTTTGTAAAATCCGCGTAACGGCAGAGCGGCTCCCGCTTTACGGGACTGTTCACGCGGGAACTGTGCTATAATAGAGGCGCGGCGCGGTATGCCGCACGTTTGAAGAAGAAAGGAAATTGCGCATGCGTTTTCGGATGGTACATAACAACTTTAATGTGACGGATTTAGACAGGAGCCTCGCGTTTTACAAAGAGGCGCTGGGGCTTACGCCCGTGCGGGAAAAGACAGCGCCCGACGGCTCATTCCGGCTCATGTTCCTTTCGGACGGAACGGGCGGCCACCAACTGGAGCTAACCTGGGTCAAAGACCATCCGCAGGCGTATGACTTGGGAGAAAACGAGTTCCATCTTGCCTTCGAAACGGAGGATATGGAAGCCGCTCACGCCCGCCATAAAGAGATGGGCTGCATCTGCTACGAAAACCCGCGGATGGGCATTTATTTTATTTCCGATCCGGACAATTATTGGCTGGAAATTGTTCCCGCCAAGGGATGAACAAATCCGCGGCAGCCGCCGTTTACGCGCCCTGCCGCAGATGATATACTACTCTTTAGGTTACTTGTTCAGTTTGCGCTGTTTCAAGCAAGGGATGCCTGGGAGGTGGCGCGTTTATGGGAAACAGGACCATCACGCCGGATACGCGGCAGGCGTTTGATACGCTTGCGCAGCCGTATTTTCATAAGGGCGGCGCTGCGGGTTGCCTTGTGATGCATGGGTTCACCGGCACGCCCGCCAATGTGCGTTATATCGCGGAGGCGCTTGCGGCACAAGGGCATACAGTCTATTCCCCCATGCTCAGCGGCCACGGGACCTCTCTTCGGGATATGAACGCGCGGCGTTATACGGACTGGCTGCGCGACGCGGAGGAAGGCTACGAAAAGCTCAAAGAGGCGGGCTGTACGGAAATCGTCGTCATGGGTCACTCCATGGGCGGGGTATTGGCCATGCTCCTTGCGGAACGCAAAGAGGTAAGCGGCCTTGTGCTTTTCTGCGCGCCGCTGCGCCTGAAGGCGTACCTGTTCCTTGCGGGGCCGGTCGGGGCGGTAAAGCCTTATCTATATGATAACGTGCCCGCGACCTACCGGGGCAACCCGTATGCGCAGGGATATATCGGCACCCCGCTCCGGCGCATTCGGGATATAAGGCGGCTGTGCGCGCTTGCAAAGCAGGGGTTGTACAAAGTCACCTGCCCCGTGCTGCTGTTTCAGTCCCGCAACGACAACCGTGTGGATTTAAGCAGCGTGGGCATGATAGAACGCGGCGTAAACAGTTCCGCGGTTACTACCGTATATTTGGAGCGCTCCACGCACGGCTGCCCCTACGGGCAGGAACGGGAGGACGTAGCGGCGCGCTGCCTGATGTTTGTGGAAGAAAATACAGGGCGGCAAAGCGTTGCGGCGGACCGGGGCGCGTAAATCAAGCGCAGACGGCAAGGGAGGTAAAAAGAATGGACGAG
Organism: Bacillota bacterium; assembly: GCA_023455425.1. Classification (GTDB taxonomy): domain Bacteria; phylum Bacillota; class Clostridia; order Christensenellales; family CAG-138; genus JAEYLA01. The sequence continues at coordinate 12,098 of JAEYCM010000050.1, forward strand.
CGTTTTATGCGTATGGCGTTGGAGGAGGCGCAGCGCGCATTTGAACTCGACGAGGTGCCGGTTGGGGCGGTGCTGGTGCAAAACGGCAAGGTAATCGCCCGGGGGCACAACCTGTGCGAGGCCGCAAGCGACCCCACGGCGCACGCGGAGCTGAACGTGATCCGGGAAGGCGCGCGCAAGCAGGGGGGGCGCTTAAACGGGAGCACGCTCTATGTCACGCTGGAGCCCTGCGCCATGTGTACGGGCGCTGCCATCAACGCCCGGGTTTCGCGCATTGTGTTCGGCGCGTTTGACGCGCGCGCGGGCTGCTGCGGTTCCGTGGCCGATATTACGGACGGCTGGTTCAACCATACCATCGAGCTTTCCGGCGGCGTGCTGGAAGAAGAGTGCGCACAGCTGCTGCAGGCATTTTTTGAAAAGAAGCGGTAACGGCACAGAGGAAAATCCCGGACAGATTGGATTAGATTTTATTAACAAAGTTTGAACATTGTGGATACAGCGCAACCAGCATTGCACCTGCTTCGTTTTAGTTGATATAATACGCATGAACAGGATGTCCGGCTGCGCTTTGTCCATGACTCCCGCTTGTGGAAGCGGCATTTTATGGAAACCGGGGAACCCCGGGAGGAGGGCAGCATGGACAGCATGTTCGTGATTTTCGAGGTGGGGCTGGGCGTCTACATTTTATATGGCGCCGTAATGAAATCGGGTCAGATGTTCAAGAACGAGAACATCAAAAAGGGCATGGAAGAACAATACCGCAACCTGATTCGGTTATTTTCTTTCATACTCGGGCCGCTGATGATTGCGCTGGGCGTGGTTGATTATCTCAACATCAGCGCGGGCAATGGCGGCTGGAATATCCCGCTTTACATTCTGTGGGGATTGACACTCGTTGGGATCATTCTTCTGTTTGTGTTTACGCTGCGCATGACGGACAGAAGCAAGAAACAGCAGTCCGCCGGAAGGCCCCGTGGCGAAAAACCGGCACCCCGCGCCGCCTTTGAGTTCGATGAGGAGGAAAAGAAGCCCTCCGCTCCGAATAAACGCGGCAGCGACGGGAATAAAAAGGATTGACGCCCAAACGGTAAGTTTTCCCATATTTCCACACGCAGATTTGAAAGGGGATTCCAATGTCATTGAACCGGACCGCGCGCTTTGGCGCGCTATTGCTCGCTCTCGTCGTAATGCTCAGCGTATTCATTCCCACAGCGGCCGCTGTAACCGCGACCGTAACTGCGGTCACCACGGGCAGCGCCATGCTGCGTACAGGCCCCGGCACGAGCTACACCTCGCTCACTAAGGTTGCAAAAGGCACCACGGTAACGGTTTTGGATAACACCAGCACAAGCGGCTGGTGGAAGGTAAACGTTTCCGGGCAGGAAGGCTATATCACCGCGCAGTATCTCAAAATCTCGTCCGTTTCCGCTCCCACCTCCGAAAAGGTGACAAAGGAAGTGGTCACCATCCGGAACACCGTGCTGCGCACGGGCCCGAGCCGCTCTTATGATCTGGTGACCAAGATTGAGCCGGGCGAGCATGTGAGCATACTGGACGCCACCTTCAGCAAGACCTGGGTCCCTGCCTCCTACAACGGGGTTACGGGCTATATCGATTTGGCGCACGTGAAGGAAGACAGCTTGTTGAGCGCAGAATCATCCGCCGCGACACCCAAGCCCACGGCGACCCCCGCCCCCACCGCCACGCCCAAGCCGGCTGCGGCAGCGGCGGCAAACGCGCAGACCGCGACCGGGGACGTTGCGGAAGAAGGCACCAAGACCAGCACCAATATCTCCGCAAGCGATACGCTCGCGAAAAAGATCGCCGGCGCAAAGAAGATCAATTCCGACACCCTGGGTTGGATCAGCGTGCCGGGCACCAATGTGGATGAACCCATACTCTACGGCGCGAACTGGTACTACGCCAGCCATAACATCTATAAGAAGAAGTCTTATGAAGGCGTGTACCCCTTCTCCAACCGCCTGACCAAGAACGTGGTCATATTCGGGCACAACCTGCGCGGCTCCAGCAGCGTGTTCCATCAGCTGCACCACCTGCAGGAAGCGGCGCTCGGATACTCGAAGTGCCAGTCCGGTTCCTGCGGAAGAGGACTTTCTTCCAGCCTGAAGGATTGGTACAAGACCAGCGCAGGCCGTACATGGAATATTTCCATATTCGGCAAGCAGAAGTGGGAAGTGTTCGCCATGTATGAGGTAAAGGCGAACGAGCCCATCGCCACGCTGCGCAACAACTGGAACCTGAATCCCTCGGCCAAGAGCTGGATCGATTACCAGCTCAACCGTTCGGAAATCAAGTTCGGCGTGCCCGTAACGGAAAAGGACCAGCTTATGACGCTGATCACCTGCGGCACCAATTACGACTCCGCCACCGCGAATTCCCGCCTGTTTGTGTTCCTCAAGAACGTGGACTGACGCGGATTAAAAACAAGGGACTTATAAAAAAACACCAACGACAAGGAGGGAACATCTCATGAAAACTACCCGCAAGGGGCTGCGTATCCTGGCGCTGACGCTGTGCATGGCCGTACTGCTCGGCTTAGCTGTGCCCGCGCTCGCAGCAAACGTCACGGCCTACGGCAAGGTTGCCGCAGATAATACACAGGTGTATGCGACCGCAGACAAGACCACCGTCATCGGCACGTTCGCAAAGAACGACATCGTAGGTATCGAATCTCAGGTGAGCGCCAAGGGCGTCTATGTAATCCGCACCACCGCCACCGGCACTGCGGTAGGTTACATTGAAAAGACCGCCGTGTCCCTGGTGACGAGCGGCACGCTTTCCAACATGAAGGCGGCTTCCGGCGCTGCGGCCACCACCGGCACCATCTACAATGTAAGCAGCTACACGAACATGCGTGAAAAGGCGGACGCCAAAAGCACGCTGATCACGAAGGTCAACAAGGGCACCACGGTCACCATCCTGGGCGAAAGCGGCAGCTTCTACCAGGTTTCCTACAACGGAAAGACCGGCTATATCTCCAAGTCCTATGTGCAGGTCAGCTCCGGCTCCAGCTCTTCGGGCGGCAGCACGAGCACCACGGGCACCACGACCCAGGCGGTCAGACTGACCTCCAAGGCCGGCAGCGGTTCCTCTGTTGTTTCGGTCAGCAAGGGCGCAACCGTTACCATCCTGGGTGAAAGCGGAAGCTATTACCAGGTTTCCTATAACGGCAAGACGGGTTATGTGTCAAAGTCCTACGTGCAGGTCAGCGCGAGCTCCGGCAGCACGGGCAGCGCCACAGGCGTTATCTATAATGTAAGCAGCTATGCGAACATGCGCGCCAAGGCGGACAGCAAGAGCACGCTGGTCATGAAGGTTAACAAGGGTACCACGGTCACCATCCTGGGCGAAAGCGGCAGCTACTATCAGGTAAGCGCTTCCGGCAAGACCGGTTATGTGGATAAGAGGTATGTACAGGCGACTGATACTACCGCCCCCACCACCGGCTCCATTGGCGGCAAGGATACCGGCGCCATCACCGTGGGCAAGGGCGACATCAAGGTGCAGCCGTACGAGTCCACCATTCCCTCGACCATCAAGACCGCCATGGATAAGGCCAAGAAGGCCAACTCCGACGTCATCGGCTACATCAGCATCAGCGGCACGAACATCTCCCACCCGATCCTCTTCAAGAAGGGCGATGTCCACTATTACGCGAACCACAGCGCCACCAAGGCAAGCTCCAGCTCCGGCGCGGTTTATGCCTTCTACGGCGACATGGTGCGCAACAACACCATCACGGGCCACAACATGCGCCAGTCCGGCACGATGCTGCACCAGCTCCACTACCTGCAGGAAAAGACGCTCGGCTACACCGTGCATCAGACCACCGATTCAGGTGCGAAGAAGGGCTCTCTCACCAACATCCCGAGCCTGGCCGTCGCCAGCAACCGCACCTGGAACGTCAGCCTGTTCGGCTACAACCAGTGGCAGGTTTGGGCGATGTACGAGACCCCCGCAAACGAATCCTCGAGCACGCTCAAGTACAATATCAACCCCTTGAGCAGCTCCAGCCCCTCTCAGGTGAAGGCATGGATCGAGTACCAGAAGAACCGCTCCGAATATAAGTTCAATACGCCGGTTTCCACGGACGATATCTTCCTCACCGTTTATACCTGCGGCAACAACTTCGATTACGCCACCGCGCAGTCCCGCATCTACTTCTTCCTCAAGGCTGTGAAGTAACAGGGATTATACAACGGATCATCCAACAAAGCGGCGCATATGCGCCGCTTTTTGCTATCCTCTTCGCAGCAGAGCAAGGGCTTTTCATATAGATATAAACCGCAGTCTTGCGGATAAGTAAATTTGTGGATACAATGTAACGCAAGTGACATGCGGGGGTGTTGTTATGAAAAATCAGTACGTAGGCGACATCGGAGATTATGGGAAAATGGGCCTGCTGCGAATATTGCAACATGCCGGGTTTCGGGTTGGGGTGAACTGGTACCTGACCCCTGATGACAACAGTAAGGATGGCCGCCACATTCATTATTTGGACAAGCCGTGCGATACACCGGATACTTACCTGCATAAGGCGCTTTCCCAACTGGTAAAGATGGGATGCCGCAACGTCAGCGGGTTAGAAACCTCTGATTTGCTGCCCGGGGCTGTCTTTTACAACGAGACGCTTGATTACAGCCAAACAAATCAAGCGTCAGAGAGAAAAGCTATTCGGATCCGGTGGGATGAATCAGCGCGCAAGCGCCTGAAAGACTGTGATATTGTATTTCTTGATCCCGATAACGGGTTGGAAGTCAACAGCACAAAGCCATATGATATGGCGGGGAACAAATATGTAACGTATGAGGAAGCCGCGCAGTATTACGCAGCGGGTAAAAGCGTGCTTATCTATAATCATCGGGACAGATCGACGGAAGAAAAGTACACCGAACGGTTCCGCCGCTTTTGTGATATGCCGGATACAGAAGATGCGCATCTATTGTGCTTGACCTTTAGGCGGGTATCTGTACGGGATTATGTGCTGTTAAGCCAAACGGAACATCTAAACAGATTAAAACCCGCAATGGACAATGTCTTTGGAAGTTCGTGGGCAAATTATTTCTCTTACCGCGCAATCTTATAGACGAAAGCTTCCAGTAAAAAGCCCCCGTCCATGCGGAACGGGGGCTTTCACATTGTTGTCCGTGGCCGGTTGATCAGACCGGCTTACTGCACGGACACATACTTTTTGACAAGATAGCCGGTCTGGGAACCGTACTGCGCCTGGTAGTATTCGCCGGAGCTGCCCAGTATGGAAAGCGTCGCGCCCTTGGGGATGGTGGTGAGCACGGTGCCGGTGGAACTGGCTTTGGCGCGCAGGTAGACGTTTGCGGTGGCGGTGCCGGTAGCGGTGTTTGCCGCCTCCGTCTCGCCGACGATTTTGACGTAATCCTTGTGCATATACCCGGTCACGCCGTTGACCACCACCTGGTAGAAGCCGTTGGTGGTCTGGGCGAGTATGGTTACCCGGGTGCCGACCGGATAATCGCCCAGGATGTTGTTTTGCAAACTCAGGTCCGGCGTGGAGCGCATGCGCACATATTCCCCGTAAACCTCGCCCACCCAGGTGGTGGAGCCGGTCTGTGTCCCGGAGGCGGAGTCAAGCTTCACATAATCCTTGCTGATATAGCCCGTGGTGCCGCCGACCGAAACCTTGTACCAGCCGTTCTCCAAAGCGTAAATGGTCAGCTTGGTACCCTTCGCAAGCATCTTGATGGACGCGTGGCTGGTGCCCGGCCCTTTACGGAAGTTGACCGAAGCCGTGGTCGTGCCCGTGCCTGTCGCCGTATCGGCAGACCCGCTTGTCTCCGTGCCGCCCGAAGAGCCGGTATCCATCTTGATGTAAGCCTTGCTGACATAGCCGGTGGTGCCATTGACGTCTAGTTTGTACCAGCCGTTTTCCAACGCGAGGACAGTCACCTTAGCGCCTTTTGCGAGCATTTTGATGGACGCGTAGTTGGTGCCCGGCCCTTTGCGGAAGTTCACGGAGCCTGTGGTGGTACCCGTGCCGGATACCGCGCCGTCGCCGAGGTTGGAGCTGCCGCCCGTGTTGTTGGTGGAGTTGCCGGAAGAAAGCGCCAGGGCGTCCTTTGCGATATATCCCTGCAGGTCGTTTACCTGTACCGCGTAATAACTGCCGGATTGGCCGATCACAGCCACCTGCGTGTTCTGCTTGATGGTTGCGATTACATCGCCCCGCGACGAGGAGGGGTTCGTTTGCAATGAGACTTCGCTCTTTATGACGGTGCCGATGGTGCCGCTGACCGGCGCTGCGTTTTCGGGCGTAACGATGGGGGTGCCGGTGGAAGGACTGCCGCCGGTGGAAGGCGTACCCGTCAGCGTGACATACTGCGCGCTGACATAACCGTCCACACCGTTGGCGTTGCAATAGTACCACGTGCTGTTCTGCGCATAGCCGTAGATGCTGACATTAACGCCCTTTGTCAGGCGCGCAAGGATGGAGCCTGAAGTGGAGGGTTGGTTGCGCAGGTTGAGCGTGGAGGAGTTGACGGTGCCGTACGCGACGACCGTGGGGCTCCCGCTCCCCGGGGCGGGTGTGGGCGTGGGCTGCGGCGTGGCCGTATCGGTCACCGGCGTAATTTTCAGGTAGCTGTTGGAAACGTAGCCCGTGACGCCATTGATCTGCGTGAGCGAGAAGCCGTTTTCCTGCGCATAGACGTTCATGCTCACGCCCTTGGGCAGCGACCCAAGCAGCGTGGAGGAAGCCGAAGCCTGCGCGCGGAAGTTGACGTTGGCCGTGGTGACGGCGGTTGCGATCGGCGTGCCAAGTTCAGGCGCTGTGGGCTGGGTGGTATCCGCGGGTTTGGTCGGGTTGGTGGGCGCGCTCAGTCCCATGGATTTGATGGCGGCGCCGGGATAGTAGAACTTTAAGATCTTCTCATAGTTCCAGCCGGAGTTTGCCATCTGCTGCGCGCCGCGCTGGGAAAGGCCCACGCCGTGGCCATAGCGCCCGCGGTTGACATTGAACCCGCCGTTGACCGGCGTGATGGTAAAGAGCCGAAGCGAGGGCTTGGTCATGATGCCGTTCCAGACAAGCTCGTTGAGATCAAAGCTGTACTGGAAGTTCATCACCGTCTGGGAGCCGTCCGAAAGCTGGACGACCACGCTCATGGCGATGTCCGCGGTGGAACCGCTTCTGATCTGGAAGCCGTCGATGGAATTGATGGCGATGACGGTGCTGCTGGCGTCAATTTGTCTTGCGCCCTGAAGCACCATGCCCGCGCGGACGCGCAGGTAGTTGGAAAGCACCGCGGACATGCCGCCTTCCCCGCTCTGCGGGAAGAATACCGTTTCCTGCACGCTGTACGGGTTGGCCACGTCATACGGGTCCGCTACGCGGGCATAGGCGTTATCCCACTGGTAGCGGTTGGAACCGCCCCACGCATCGGAAGGGAGTATGGTCGCGCCGCCGTTGGAAGCGGCGAAGTAGCTGCACAAAATCTTGCTTCCAAGATAGAGGCCGATGTTATAGGTCGAGTCGACCGCGTTCATGACGTAGGTATAGCTGGAATTGTAGCCCTTATATACCTGATCGGTCGCGGTATCGCCGATGTCATAATCGCTGCTGCCCGTCATGTTGGCGAGCACATAGCACTTTGCGGCGATCGCCTGGGCTTTGAGCGCTTCCGCGGGAAAGGTGTTGCTCATTTCATAGGCGACGACGCCGTAGAGGTAATGCGGAAGGGGCACCACGTTGATGGCGCGGATCGCGCCCCCGGAATATTTCAGGGTCAGATGGCCCAGGAAGGTACGCGTGACGCCGGAAGTGGCAAGGCGGAAATAGCCAGCGGAAGGATCGATGCTCTCCCGCATGATCTGCACGCTGCTGCCCCGGTAAAGCTCACCCGCGGAAGAATGCGACACAACAAGCTGGTTGCCCGCAACCTGTACGGTCAGTGTTCCGTTTTTAAAGCTTGCGCCGTTTTCCTGCAGAAAGTAATTGCCGCTGATGGGGATGGTAAGCGTGTTGACGCTGCCTATGGAGAGCAGGACGCGTACGTTGGAATAATCTGCCGCCTCAGCCGTACGGGTTCCCGCAAGCGGTATGACCGTGAGAAGGAAAATTGCCAACAATACGCCGCTAATCGTTCTTCGCATTCTATCGCCCCTTTACCTTTTGTGTCCCAGAAATTCACAGAAAAAGCCTGTTTGCACGTTTCGTATATTGTACCAAACAGCAGTCGTTTTGTGGGGAAAAACGCCGGATATTCTTACTTTGTTTACATCTTATACGCACATCGCGCAACCATATACAGGCGTACGCGGTCCGCACGCCGGGAGGGAGATTTTAGAAAACCTCAGGCTGTTGTATGACGGCCAACGAGCCGATATGGGCCCGCCCGATACAAAGTCCCCTACAGCAATTGAGCGACAGTCCTGCCGCTCAATCAAAGACCGGATTATACGTTAATACGGAACAGGACAATGTCCCCGTCCTGCATCACGTATTCCTTTCCTTCCGAACGGATGAGCCCTTTGTCCTTGCAGGCCTGCATGGAACCGTGCTGCATCAGGGTATCGTAGGCCACGACTTCCGCGCGGATAAAGCCGCGCTCAAAATCGGAATGGATCTTCCCCGCCGCCTGCGGCGCTTTGGTGCCGCGCTCAATCGTCCAGGCGCGCACTTCCTTGGGACCCGCCGTGAGATAACTGATCAGCCCCAGCAGCCGGTAGCAGGCTTTGACCAGCTGATCCAAACCGCTTTCGCCAATACCCAGTTCCTCTAAAAACGCCGCTTTTTCCTCCGGGTCCAAAGAGGCCAGCTCTTCCTCCACCCGCGCGCAAATGGTGATGGCCTCCGCCCCCTCCGCTTTCGCCGCGTCATAGAGCTTTTTCACAAGGGGCAGGTCCGTCTTTCCCACGTCCTCTTCGCGGATGTTGGCCACATAGATGACGGGCTTCGCGGTCAATAAAAAGTTCTCTTTGCACAGTTCGCGCGCTTCCTCGGGCAATGTGCGCGCGGGCTTGCCGCTTTCCAGGTGCGCGTACGCCTGTTCAAAAAGCGCGGCCTCGGCCTGCGCGGCCTTGTCTCCGCCCTTCGCGTTCTTCTTCGCGCGGTCGATGCGCTTTTCCACGGTCTCCATATCCGCGAAGATCAGTTCCAGGTTGATGGTTTCCATATCCCGCGCGGGGTTGACGGAACCGTCCACATGCACGATATTCTCATCTTCAAAGCAGCGCACTACATGCACCACCGCGTCCACCTCGCGGATATGCGCAAGGAAGCGGTTGCCCAAGCCCTCCCCGCGGGAAGCGCCCTTGACCAGGCCCGCGATATCCACAAACTCTATCGTGGTGGGCGTGATTTTTTCCGGGTTATGCATTTTTGCAAGCACGTCCAGCCGTTCGTCCGGAACCGCCACCATGCCGACATTGGGCTCTATGGTACAGAACGGGTAATTCGCCGCCTGCGCACCCGCCTGCGTAATTGCGTTAAACAGCGTGCTTTTGCCTACGTTGGGCAGGCCTACGACGCCAAGCTTCATAAAAACACCTCATTGTTTCTTATATCGTACTTTTTTGCGTGCTTATCCAGTCTTGATTATATCGGCATCCGAAAAAGAGCGCAATGGTTTTACCTGTGGGAGCGTAGCTTGGGGGATTTTAACAGAGACAACTGCGCGTAAACCATTGTCTTAAGGTATCGCCACCTACGGCGGCGCTTCCCGCCGAAGACGCGGCGCGTTAAAGCGCCGATACCTTGAAACTTTTGAGTGAGGGTATTAACACGCTGGGGCTTCTCTAGGGAAGTGGGCTGAGATTTTCGGCCGCCCTTCTAAGAACCACTCTTACCTGTACAGCCCAAAACGCGGTGGTATACTGCTAGTATAAAAACATTTGTTCGCGTCATGCGGCCCGTTTCCATGCGGGCCTTTTTTATGCCCATTGGCGCGGACAAATGGAAAAGGGGGTTATGGATGCACAAGAGCGAGAAGACAGAAGCGCTCAAATCCCGCGCGTACGCGCTGTTTGAGGAATTCCGCTCCGCCTATGTAAACGAGTGGCAGCGGCTCGAGCATGCGGAGCGGATGTATTGCGGCGATCACTGGCACGATGTGCCGCAGATGGACCCGAATGAACCGCGCCCGGTCACGCCGGTCATACAGTCCACGGTGGAGAACATTGCGGCGGACCTGATGGACGCGCTGCCCGAGGCGGTCATCACGCCTCAAACAGCGGAGGACGCGCGCGCCGCGCGCGTGGTGGAGGCGCTCATCCGCGAAAACCATGACGCCGCCTGTTATGAGCGCGAATACCGGCGCATGGTGCACGATTTGCTGGTGGGCGGCTACGCCATACAGGAGGTGGGCTACGACCCGGCGCTCAACGGGAACTTAGGCGGCGCGTTTATCCGGCATACGGACAACCGGGGCATTCTCTTTGACCCGCTGTGCACGGATATCCAGGATGGCCGGGCGGTATTCAAGTTTGCGCTGCGCACGCGGGAATGGCTCGCCGCCCGCTTCCCTGGGTACGACGGCAGTGAAGACGGGTATGGCAAAGAGCCCATCGCGGAGGACGCGCACATCACGGGGGATAAAAGCAAGACGGCGCTGCTCATTGAGTATTGGTGGCGGGAATACGACGCGAACTCCGGCGTCTGCCGCGTACACATGGCACAGCTTGCGGGAGGCAGGGTGCTTACTGACAGCAGGGAATTAAAGCCGGAAGGCTATTATGCCCACGGGCAGTACCCGTTCTTTGTGACGCCGCTGTTCCAGAGAAAAGGCAGCCCGCTGGGGCTGGGCTTAGTGGACCTGTTTGAAGGGCAGCAGCGGTATGCGGATAAGCTGGACCAGATCATATTGAAAAACGCGCTGATGGCCTCCCACAACAAGCTGCTCATCACCGAGGCGAGCGGCTTTGACGCGGACGACCTGCGGGATTGGGCAAAAGATGTGCATAAGGGCGAACAGCTAGGCGGCATCAGCTGGTTTGCTACCCCGCCGCTTCCCGCGTACATCCTGCAATACACCCGGAACATGCGCGACTCCATCAAGGAGGAAAGCGGCGCGAACGACTTTTCCCGCGGAGGAACGGCGGGCGGCATTACGGCGGCGTCCGCGATTGCCGCGTTGCAGGAAATGAGCAGCAAACGTGCGCGCATGGCGTCCCGGCAGTTGCATGAAAGCTACCGCGACGCGGTGCGCATGGAGATCGAGGTGGAGCGCGAATTCAATCTCCTGCCCCGCATCGTTTCCTTTACGGAAAACGGAGAAGTCAGGCGCGAGGTGTTCGACGGCAAGCTGCTGGCAAAGCCCCTGCCCGACGGGCGTGCGCTGCCGTTGGAATTCGCCATTTCTATCAAGGTGCAAAAGGAAAACCGCTGGAGCGTATTGAGCCACAATGAACTGATTTTGCAGATGGTGCAGCTAAAAATGCTCACTCCCGCGCAGGCGGTGGAACTGATGCACTTTGATGGCCGTGAGCAGGTCCTGCGCGCCGCGCGGGAAATGAGCGAGGCGGGGCAACCGCCCGCTTCCGCACAGGCGGGCATACCGGGGCTTGCACTTCCCGCACAAAATCAGCCCGTGCAGCCGCAGACGGCAGCGCCGGACCCTGCGCAGCAGGGGCGTATACGGCGGCTGTTTGCCCCGCGCGGAACGAAGCCGCGTTAACCGCCAATAAACAAAAGGAGGATGCTATGAACCGAAAACCCGTACCCTTTCCCACCGCCGCGTTTGAGGAAGAAGCGCCCGGCCTGCCCGTACAGGCGCAGCCTGGTATGCAACAGCAACCGGGCATGATGCAGAACCCCGCGCCCGGCCCCGCCGCAGATCCGCAAATGGTAGCAAACGGCGGGCGCAGGCTGGATTATGAGGGCTTGCGCCAGGAGCTCAACGATTTGCTGCGGCGCGGCATGCTTCCCCGGAGCTTTGATCTTGTAGCCGCCGTGCAGGACCGCGCGTTTTTACGCTTGATCCTGGAACTCCCTGCCTATGCCGCGGTCCGCGTCTATATGGCGGAACAGCGCGCAGAGCAGGCAGAACAGACCGCCATGCAGAACATTTTGAGCCGCCTCCACGCGCGGCAGGGCCTGCCCCGTCCTTCCCGCGCCGACGCGGCGGCGCCCAACAGGGATTATATGTCCATGTCCCCGGAGGAGTTTGCGCGGCTGGAGCGGGAGTACCGCGAAAAAGCCCGCAAAGGCATCAAGGTCAAGCTGTAGCAGTTCAACAACGAAACCACAATAAGGAGGAAACAACATGTCCAACACCCAGACCACGATCAACACCCTGGGCAGCACCTATCTCAACAAGGATTTCTATGACAAAAAGCTTCTGGAAACCGCCCGCACACGCCTTGTGTTCGCCAAGTTCGGCCAGAAACGCTCCATCCCCCGCAATTCCGGCAAGCGCGTGGAATTCCGGCGTTACGACCTGTTTTCGCCCGAGCTTGCCGCCGCTCCCCTCATGGAAGGCGTGACGCCGGAAGGCCAGTCTCTCTCCCAGAGCCGCGTGGAGGCGGAAGTCGCCCAGTACGGCGCGTATGTGGAGATTTCCGACGTCTTGGAAGCCACAGCCTATGACGAGGTGGTATCCGACAGCGCGGAGCTTTTGGGCGAGCAGCTGGGCACCGTTGTGGAGTGGATCACCCGGGACGCCATGTGCGCGGGCACCAATGTGCAGTACGCGGGCGGCCGCACCGCGCGCCTTGCGCTGACCGGCAGCGACAAGCTGACCGTTTCCGAGGTCAGGAAAGCCGTGCGTACGCTCAAGAAAGCCAAGGCGCGCTACTTTACCGCCAACGACGAAGGCGACGCGAGGAAACCGCACTTTATCTGCATCTGCTCCCCCGAGGCGACCTACGATCTCCAGAACGACCCGCTCTGGCAGGACGTTTCCAAGTACTCCAACGCCGAGCAGATTTATTCCGGCGAGATCGGCCGCCTGTTCGGCGTGGTATTCGTGGAAAGCACGGAAGCGCGCATTTTCCGGCAGAGCGTATACACCACCGTCGCGAGCCACACCGCGGGCAGCGAAAAGGTAACGCTCTCCGGCTCTTCGCTTGCGGCTGAGCGTTATTTGACCGCCGGGGTGAAGGTGAAGATCGGCACGCCGGAATATACCGTCGCGTCGTTTAACCCCGCGACCAAGGAACTGACCCTTTCCGCTGCTGTCGGTTCCGCCATCCCCGCAGGGACCAAGGTATACAGCGAGGATGCGGGCGCCGTGGACGATACCACCAAGGCCGCGCTTGATGTCCATGCCACTCTGGTATTTGGCGCGGACGCTTACGGCGTGGTGGACGTCATGGGCGGCGGCGCGCTGACCACCATCATCAAGCGTCCGGGCAGCGCGGGTGCCGCCGACCCGCTCGATCAGCGCGGCACCGTGGGCGCAAAGGTCGCGGCCTATACCGCAACTATTTTGAACCCGCTGTGGCTCGTCCGCATTGAGCACGCGGTCTCGGCGTAAAGGACCGGGTTCAAGGTATCGGCGCTTTAGAGCGCCGCGTCCTCGGCGGACGACGCCTCGGGCACTAAGCCTGCGGGCTGTCGCGATAGATTTTTTTGCTTTGGGGAAACTACGTTTCCCCAACCCCCTTCCTTGGAAACGATCGTACTCCGGAGGTGCGGATTTATTGGCAACGGCTGGAGCGATATCATTGCCAGAACGTCCGTGCTTAGGGGGTGCGGGGGGCGAAGCCCGCCCGCTATTAAATAAAACAATCTATCGTCGCCACCGTTGTGGCGATACCTTGTGAAGTAAAACAACTATGTATCTTTTCGACATCCAAGCAAGGGGTGCAACGCCCCTTGCTTCCCATCATTTCATAAGGAGAATAACAACATGGATTACATGACTGAACACCAGATCGACAGCCTCGCTTCCGATACGGGCGCAATTCTTCGCGGGGAGCCGCAGGTGAAGCTGACCATTGCGCCGGACAACCTCGGCGGATACTGGGAGGGCGGCATCAACGGCCACTTCTTCCGCATCAAGACCGGCGTGGAAGTGGAGGTGCCGAAAAGCCTTGCAAAGCTGATTTCAGACAGCGCCAGGGTAAAGCTGCAGAGCGAAGAGACACTTACCGCCTACCGCGGGCGCGGCAAAAAGGTGGGATAAAGCCATGACGCTCAACGATATCATTGTATCCGCGCTCACGCAGCTCGACCGCGGGCACGACAGCCAGACGGTGGATACCTGGCGCGACAAGCTCACCCGCTACGCGAATGAGGCGGTCACGGATATCGCCACCATGCTGCAGTTGCGAAGAACCGATATACTCGCCGTCAAGGACGGGTCCTCGGACGTGGCGGCGCTTCCCCGCTGCTGCGTGAAGGTGCTCTACGTTTCAAAGAATATGGCGCGGGTGCCGTTCATCATGGGGGACTCGAGCACGCGCATCCGCGTGCTGACGGAAGATGGCGATGTGTATGTGCACTACCGCTACCTGCCCGACGATATGAGCTCCCCCACCGATGTGCCCGAGCTTCCCGCGTTTTGTCACGGGCTCATCGTGACGTACGTGGTGGCACGGGAGCGCGCGAGTGCGGACCCGAGCATGCAGCGGGGCGCAAATATTTACTTTGAACTCTATAACGCGGGCAAGCGCGGCTTGCGCGCATCCTTGGGGGAGCAGGACGGCTACGCACTTGTGAACAGGTGGTGAGGGTATGGCGCTGAGCGAATACCGCATCGACGCGTTCACGGGCATCGACCAAAGTGCTGCGGAAGGCATGATTCCCGCGGGTGCAAGCCCGGACGCCTGCAATATGGATACAACGGACGGCTGCCTGGCCGTAGCAAAAGGGTACGTCAAGCATATCCCCGCCCCTGTGCCGGGCAGTAAACCTATCCGCAGGCTGATCTTCTGGCAGGGGCTTGTGAGCGGGACTTTCTTAGCCGTTGCGGGCAACGAGGTATACGCCTATACGGTGACGGACGCTTCCCCGGCCTGGCGGCTGCTATTTACCTACCCGGAAACGGTCAAAAACCTCCGCGTTGATTTTTGCGAGGCGCAGATCGGCAGCGCGGACCATATCCTGCTTGCGTGCGGCGAGCATCAGCTTTTGAAATGGGACGGCGCTTCCGCCATGCAGGCGTTCGGAAGTACTGAAAAGGTCTCCAACCTCCCTGTCAACTACCTTGCCATGCACTATGGCCGCCTGTTCGCCGCAGGCGATCCCGGACACCCGTGCAGGCTGTATTGGAGCAAGGTGCCGGGAGACAGCCGTACGATTGAGGATTGGGCGGCAGACCCCAACAGCGAAAACACCGGCGGAGGGTTTGTGGAGGTGGGCGATACTTCGGGCGATCCCATCACGGGCCTGTGCGCGCTCTCCAACCAATTGCTTATTTGGAAGAGGCGCTCGCTGTATCGCCTGCTGGGGGACAGGCCAAGCAATTACCGCGTCTACCGCGTCCACGCGGAGGTGGAGCAGATGCAGGACGCCGCCTGCGCGCTTTACGGCGATGTACCCTATTGGATGACAGGCGCGGGCATGTTCTTCTTCGACGGCCAGACAGCGCAGAAAAGTATCAGCGCGCGGCGCATCCGCACATTTTTAGCGGGCGCGTCCACCTCCAACTGCCGCGCCGCCAAGCGCGGGGAGACGCTCTATTTTACCGCGTATGAAAAAGCGCGGGATCCGCTCAACTTGGGCTCCGCGAGGACCATGGACAACGCGCTCATTGTCTACGACATCATCCGCCAGGCGTACATGATCCGGCGCGGGTTTCAAATATCCGATCTTTGCGCGCATGACGGGATGCTCTATCTTATCAACGACAAGCGCATGGTCTATCTCTTTGAGGAAGGACCGGACTACGACGGCACGCCGATCGACGCGTACTGGAAGACGCCGCTCACGGACCTCAACAGCAAGCCCGGCATCAAGAACATGCAGGAGCTTTATCTGCGCGGCGAAGGCATGGGCGGCGGTGAGGGCGCGGTGCTGCTGCTGGACGCGCGCATCGGGCGCAACCTGCATGTCTACCGCTGCCTGATGCCGGAAAACGAAACGGACGTGCTGGAAATCCCGCTCAAAAACGAAGGGCGCACGTTCTCACTGCAGTTTTCCAACGAGGCGGGTTCTCGCTTCCGCATTCTGGGCGGCGTGCAGCTTCTGTTTGAGCACCGCCTGCGGGCGATTTAAAACGCGTGCGGCTTGCCGCACGCGAAGGAAAGGAGAACACTTATGCCATATTCGCCTACGGGCGTGCAGGCGCTGTTCCCGGTGGCGCTGCCGCGCCAGACAGGGCGTGAAACGCGCCGGGAGGAATACGAAACGCAGGTTGCGCAGAATGAAAACAACCTGAACCAGAACTTTTCCATTTTGTATCAGAAGCTAATCGAGCTTGAGGAAATCCTTGCGCTCATCAGCGGGTAGGAGGCGGCATGTCAGTAAGAAATGATTACCGCATTGTAGGTATGAGTACCGCCCAGGTGCGGGAACTGCAAAAGGCGCTCGGCGTCACGGCAGACGGCGCGTGGGGAAACCAATCCCAGGCGGCGCTCGATAAACTCTATGGCGCGAACGCCGACCCGCTTGCGGTATACAAGGGCTCGGGTTCAGGCTCGGGCTCAGGGCAGAGCGGCTCGGGCACCGCGGCTTCTACGCGGCAATCTGCCCAGCCCCATCTGGCTAACGGCTATACCGGCAACTACTATACCGGCAAAGACGGCAACAACTATACGGATTACGGCGCGCTGCTGCGCAACGACGGCTTCCTTTACCCCGAGGGCGCAAGGATCAGCCCCAACGGCATGTATGTGGATGTCGGCAACGGCTGGCAGTTTGCCAAGCGCGGCATTGCTTTTGATGGCAGCGGGCGCGTACTTGGGTATGCGAACAGCAGCGTAACGGGGCTTGCGCCCGGCGCACGCGTACCGGGCATCTGGTCGGGCAATGGGTCGGGCGGCGCGGTTGATCCGGGCGCAGCCGATCCGGAGCCGGACGCAACGCAGCCCAAAAGCGAATGGGAGCTTTATTTGGAGCGCGAGTTGAAGCGGTATACGGAGGAATTGCTCTCCGGCTACATGGGATAGGGGGAACGATGACGAATTACAGCAGCGGGCATACGCCCCCGCCGGGCATCACGAACGGAGAAGGCGTCAAAGCAATCCAGCGGCAGCTGAACGCCGCGGGTGCTCATTTAGTGGTAGACGGCATGTGGGGGCCTAAGACGGAGGCGGCGTATATGAGCCTCAATGGAGGTGGCGGCGCCGCCGCGCAGTATGGAGAGGGACTTGCCGCGTTTATGCAGCAGATGCAATCTCTGCTTTCGGCGCCGGGGTTGGAGTACACGCCCCAGTCCGAAGCGGCATTGCGCGCGCAGCTGCAGGGCACGCTACGTCCGCAAGTGGACGCAGCCATTGAAACAAGAAAGGACGCGACAAAAGAAAACGCCGCGGCGCTCGACGTGGACGCGTGGGCGCGCGGCATGGGAAAAAGTACATATCTCACGGATATGAAGGCGCGGCAGCTTGACGATGAGGCGGACGATATTGCACAAATGGAGCAGGAATATTCCGCCACGCTCGCCTCGCTTTTGATGGAAGCCGTGCAGCAGGAGCGCCAGCGTGCTTGGGAGGCGCAGATGTACAATGCGGATGCTTTGACAAAGACAAGGCAGCTTGCGTTTTCCAGTGCACAGGATGCGTACGGGGAATATCTTGCGACGCTGCAGGCGGCGCAAAAACGCAACCGCGGGTCTTCCAAAGAGGATGCCATTGCCACTTCGGAGGAAAACTGCCGCATGTTCCTTTCCTATCTGACGCCGGAGGAGCGCGCAAACATCTACAACGGCGTCACCGGGCAGGACAGGATCTACCGCGATGAGCTTATCGCAAGCCTGGGCCACGCGGGGTATGTGGCGATCCAGCAGGAGTTTCCGGGGCAATAGACATGCCCCACTATTGATATAGGGCGGCTGTGCGAGGATTTCGCACAGCCGCCCATTTTCTTTGTTGCGAAAAAAACGGATTACAACTCCCGCATCAGGTTGAAGCTTTGCAGCAGGTTCAGCCGCCCGTAGCCCCATTGGGAGTTTGGATAGGTCAGCGTATCCGACCGGTTGCAGCCGCGTATGAGATAGGCGCGGATCTGGTAGGTGGAAAGCGCGATATCGTTACCGTCGACAATGCCCCATTGCAGCATCAGCGCCCCCGCGCCCGCGGTGATGGCGGCGGCGACGCTTGTGCCGTCCATGGTGCCGTAACCGGTAGGGAAGAGGCCCGATACGTTGACTCCCGGGGCGACAAGGTCCGGGGACATCATAGGCAGGCGCGTCGGTCCCCAGGAGGTGCGCGTATACAGACTGTTGTTGTTGCTGTTATACGCCCCGCAGGTGATCATGCCGAACGCGGTGCCCGGAACCACAATGGTGTAGTAGGGCGTGGGCGTCAAAAATTCCACATTGCGGGAAACAAAGCCCGTCATGGGCAGCCATGCGTGATAGGTGCCGTCGAGTACGATATCCCCATGGACGATAATGGTCCATACGCCCGGCGTGGGAAACCGGAAGGAGATGACCGTCAATTGTCCGCCGCTTCCTTCCACCGGGAAAAAATACTGCACCGTTACAATGGAGCGTTCCAGTACAAGGCGCGCTTCGAGCGTGGTGCCCGTACGCGCCGGCACCCGCCCCACCATTTCCCCGGTGGGGGAACGTATGGCGACAGAAAACCGGTCCGGCGCGGTGTTCCACAATGAGACCATAAAGTCTCCCGAGTTTTCGCCCACACGGATGTCCATATCCTGGTCTTCTCCCGCGATGGAGAGCTTTCCCTGCGTATGATGGCGGGCCTGGCTTTCGTTCCCCGCCGCAACGCTGATGCAGACTCCCCGCAGCATGGAGATGCTGCTTAAATATTCTTCAAACAGGCTGAAGCCGTCGTGGCTTCCGAAATTGGTACCAAGGCCGATACAGATGGAGACCGGCCGCCCAAGCTCCCGCGCCCGTTGCAGGATATATTCAATGCCGATCATGACGGCGGTGGATTCATACGCGTTCTGCTGGTCCGGCGGGACGAGAAACAAGTCCCTGAAATACTGGCTCGCCTGCCGTAATTTGACCACAATGAGATCGGCTTCGGGCGCCGCGCCCACATTCTGTCCCACGCGCCTGCCCGCGGCGACGGAAGCTAAAAATGTTCCATGCCCCACGGTATCCTGTTGCGGCACCACGCTGTATGGATCTTCGGATTGCAGCGCCGCGTTGAGCTGTTCGTGCGTATATTCGCTTCCGATAAAATATCCTTCGGGTGTATTGCCCCGCACCGTCTGATCATACAGGTACAGGATTTTGCTTGTGCCGTCCTCGTTGATAAAGGCGGGCTGCGTGTAATCGATCCCTGTATCAACAATGCCTATTAGCACGCCCCGGCCCTGCAAATCGAGATAGGGCTGTTCCTGTACCTGCAAAATGCCCGCCGCTTCCAATGCCGCGGTATCAAGCAACCCCAGCACCAGCGGAAGAGAACTGATAAAGGCGGTACCCAGCGCCTGCGTAATCACGGGCACCTGACCGCGGTTGGCATACACAACCAAATACCGTCCGGCAATGAGCTGCGAGGGGACGATCTGCGGGTTGGCGGTTAAAAAATCGGTAAAATACTGTGAATTGCGTGCAACGAAATTCACAGTATTCGGATCGTCGATAAATGCGCCAAGCGAAGGATCTATCATGCGGGGGGCCCTCCTCTTTGCAGATATTCCACAAGCAGATTCATGGTGTTGTTCAGGCACAGCGTACCGTATCCCCAGATTGCATTCGGAAAGGGGATGGACAATTCGCGCCGCGCCCCTTTTTGCAGGAAAGCCTTCACCCGTTGCCCATACAGGAACGGGTCGTTGCCCTGTACGATCCCCCACTCCATCATCAGCGCGGCGGCGCCCGTCACAAAGGGGGCAGCCATGCTCGTACCGGTAAACACATCGTATCCGCCGCCCGCCCGCGCCGTCGTGATGGCCACGGCGGGCGCGACAAGATCCGGTTTCACATATATGATAAACCGCGTGTAGCCGCGGCCTGAAAAATCCGCGCTGTTGCCGATGAGCGAATTGTATCCCCCCACAGAAATCACGTTCTGTACCGTCGAGGGAATCGTCAATGTGACCGCGGTATCCGGCTGTAAAAACGAGGTTCCGGCGGAAACGGCGTCCGCGGTGGGGAGCCAGATGTCGAAATTGCCGTCCACAACGTCCAGCCCCCGTATAATCAGCGTCCATACACCCTGCGGAATGGGGCGGCCCGATACCCCGCGGAACATGAAATAGTTTTCCTGGGCCAGTTGGTAATGCGTGGGCTGCCCAAAGTAGATGTCCACCTGAACGTTGTCAAGAATGACGTTTACGGCGCTCTGCACAGGCAAAATCTCCCCCGTCGTCCTTCCGCTGGGGGAAATCAGCTCGTAGGAAAACGTATCTACAAAGTTTTTCCAAAGCGGCATATAGATTTGACTGACCTGTCCGGAGGTGGTAAATTCCACCGTTACCTGCCCGTTTTCGAGCACCCGCCCGGAAAAGTGATGGCCTGCGGAACCCTCGTTTCCTGTGGCCACGCTGATGACGGAGCGCCCTTGCAGCGTCATATCGTCGATATAGCTTTCAAACAGCGTGTTTCCGTCGTGCGCGCCGAAATTGGTGCCGTAGCTTAAGTTGACGGAAAGGGGCATGTTGAGCTGCTCCGCTTTATCATACAAGTATTTAATGCCACGCATGATCTGGGTAGAACGCGTGGTGGCCCGGTTATCGATATCCCCAAGCTTGACAATTGCAAGCGTGGCCTGCGGGGCCGCGCCCACCTGTACGCCCTGGCTTGCGCGGCCGTTGCCTGCGGCGATTCCTGCGACTGCCGTACCATGGCCGATATCGTCCCGGCTTGGGACGATACTGTATGGGTCCACCGCCTGCAGCGCCGCGTTGATTTGCTCCGCCGTATATTCCGTGCCGTATAAAAAACCTTCCGGCGGCGCGCCGTCGATTGACTGATCCCATAAAAAAGCGATGCGGGTAGTACCGTCCGGATTGCGAAAATCCGGGTGCGTATAATCAATCCCGGAATCAATAATGCCCACAAGCACGCCGTTGCCCCGAAGTGCGAAGCCAAAATCGCTTTGCACATAGGTAATGCATGCATGGCTTAAACTCCGGCTCAAGACAAACGTCAGCGTCTTGGGCAGTTCAATATACTCGATTTCCGGGTAAGCGTACAGGGGGACGAGCTGTTCAACCGGAATGGTTACGATGGCATAGTTTTCGCTCAGAACCTCCGCCATGCCGCCAACCGCCTCCGCAACGCGAAAAATATCCCCGGTGAATTTTACAATCACCTCGATCGGTTCGTTTGGCTGCGCCTGTCTGATAAAGGCGTTAATATTTGCAGGGAGACCGGGAAGGTTGCGTTGTAACATAGCCGCCCCCTAATAGATGCTGTCAATGGCTGCAAGTTCCATCTGTATCAGCTGCCACTCTTCCCCGCTCCATGCGTAGGCAATGAGCTGGTCATCCTTCACCGCGAGTGGATAAATCCAGAAGGAATGGCCTGTTGTGGTCCATAAATAGGTATAGTTCTGCAGGTGCTGGGCGATATAATCCCTGCCGGTACCTTGCATGGAAGGGCAGTACTCCGGCGTACCCGGCGGGGGAGGGGAAGACGGAGGCCTTAAGGAACTTGTAGAACTCAGCGCGCTGGAATACATTACGGGTTCCCGTCCCTTCCGGCACATGTAAAAAACGTATGCCATTATGTATATTCTATGACGTTCTCTAAAGAAAAGAAGCGTCAAAGGCGCCCGAAAGACACGGCAATACCGCCCTTAACGCGCCTGCTTTTATCTATATGCACGGGCTTTACAGGGGAATGTCTCTTGCGCCGCCAATCGGACAGAAATTGTGCCGGATGCTCATAGAAACGTCACCTTGCCGCATAGGATAACGGGAGGTGAAAGTATATGGAGATGGCGAACGAGGCTACAGAATTGGTAACAACGGGCTTTCTGCAGATCCAGGTAGTTGTGGAGGACGCGGGAGATCCGGTTCCAAACGCGCGGGTGTTTCTTACAAACCGGGGCGAAATGGAGCCGCTCATTGAGCTTACGACGGATATTTCCGGCCTGACGCCGGTGATTGAGCTTAACACGCCGCCACTGTCCTACTCGCTTGCCCCGGATAACCCCCGCCCATATGCCGAATACGATGCCTATGTGAACGTGGAAGGCTTTCAGGCCGTGCGCGTGGAGGGCATGCAGATTTTGCCGGCCAGCATGGCGTTTCAAAACATTACGCTGCGTCCAAGCGTCGTGTATCGGAGGCCTACGGAGGATATTTATATTGACGCGCACACGCTCTATGGCGTATTTCCGCCCAAGATCCCGGAGGAAGAAGTGAAACCGCTTCCCGAGGGCGAGGGGCTGGTTGTACTGCCCCAGCCGGTCATACCCGAGTTCATTATCGTCCACTTGGGCACGCCGGGCTCTGACGCGCAGAATGTCTGGATACCGTTCAAGGACTATATCAAGAACGTCGCAAGCTGCGAAATCTATTCCACCTGGCCGGAACAGACCATCCGCGCCAACGTGCTTGTCATACTCTCGTTTACGCTCAACCGCGTGTATACCGAATGGTACCGCGGCAGGGGGTATGACTTTACCATCACCAATTCCACCGCGTACGATCAGGCGTTTACTTACGGGCGAAATATTTATAACAGCATCTCCGTGATCGTTGACGAACTGTTTACCACCTACGTGACCCGCCCCGGCATCCGCCAGCCGCTCTTTACACAGTATTGCGACGGCTCCAGGGTCCAGTGCCCGCGCTGGCTTTCCCAGTGGGGATCAAAAACGCTGGGCGAACAGGGGTATGACGCGCTTTCCATTCTCAGGTACTACTATGGGTCCAATGTGTTTTTGCAGCAGGCGGAGCGCGTATCCGGCGTACCCATGTCCTTCCCGGGTACCGTGCTCACGCTTGGCTCCACGGGACCCGCCGTACGCACCATACAGGAACAGCTCAACGCCATTTCGGATAATTACCCCGCCATCAACAAAATGCGTGTGGACGGCTCCTTCGGGGAACAAACGCAGCGGGCGGTGCGGACGTTCCAGTCCGTATTCAACCTTCCCGTTACCGGATCGGTGGACTTCGCCACGTGGTATGAGATTTCCAACATCTTTGTCGCGGTGGAACGCCTGGCGGAGCTGGTGTAATAAGCCGCCTACAAGGTCATGCGGCATAATTGACGAAACAGGGACGTTTTCTATACGAAAACGTCCCTGTTTGGTTGACTGGAAGATTTCTTTCAGATCAGGAGAATTCTTTTTTGTGATAAATGCTGATGGATAACATTGCGGAAAGCACAAGCACCGCGATCGCGGAAGCAAATAAGATAAGCGCATAATCCATCAGCTCTTCCCTGCCGGGAAATGCTATGTCCGGCGTGCTGAGCGCGAACGAGGCGGCGAATACCGCGGCCATGACCAACATTAATACAATGCGGCCTTTCTCAGCCCCAAAGCGGAACATCAGCGGCAGCATGATGGAAAGAATTAACACGCCGGATATTCCAAGAAGAAAGAGCTGCGAAAATAGCACGTCAAGCGTCTCCCCGCCGAGCAATCCCAGTCCCAGCCCCGCGCACAGCGCAATCAACAGCAACAGCAGGCCCAATATGTATTTGGAAGCTACGAGCGTGCTGCGCCTGATGGGAGCGGTAAGCGCCGTGCGGTCCCATTTGGCGCGCTCGTCGAGCGCCACGGTGGTAAACGGCAGCATGGCGGAAAGCACGACGATGCTTAAAGAATAGCCGCCCAAATCCCCCGTGGAAAGGATGAGCACCACGAATACGGCGAGGAACGCCAAGAACAGCCGCAACGTGCTTTTCAGATTGATCAGGTCTTTTAACAGCAAGCCTTTCATTGTTTTTCCCCCCTGGATAAAAACAGCATGATATCTTCTATCCCCGCCGCGTTGGTAAGAGCGCCCCGCGGCGCGGCCGCCCGCTCCACAAGCGCTTCCACGCCGAACTTGTTGCGCCGTATGCCTTGGACGCGCGCGGGGGCGATATGGCCCAGTTCGGATTCGGAGCATTTTAAAACGCAGTACCGTTCCAGTAGCAAGTCCTTTTGCTCACAAAACAGCAGCTTGCCTTTGTGCAGGAACGCAATGTAATCGCACACCTTTTCAAGGTCGCTCAATATGTGGGAGGAAAGCAGGATGGAATGCTGTTCATCCTGTATGAACTCTAAAAACACATCTAAAAGCTCATCGCGTACGATGGGGTCCAGCCCACTTGTCGCTTCGTCCAGCAGCAGCAGACGGCTGTCATGCGAAAGCGCCGCCGCAATGGAGAGCTTGCGCTTCATGCCGCTGGAAAACTCCTTGAGCTGCTTCTTTTCGGGAAGCGAGAAGCGCGCGCAGTAGTCGCGGAACGCACGGGGCTTCCATGTGCGGTACATGCGGGAGAGTATGGCGTTGCAGTCTTTTACGGTAAGCGTATCGTGCAGCCCCGTTTCATCCAGCACCACGCCGATCTGCTCGAACACATCCTTGCTTTCCAGATAGTTTTCCCGGCCGAACAGGCGTATCCTGCCCGCATCCTTTTGTATGAGTCCCAATATCAGTTTGATGGTGGTGGATTTGCCCGCTCCGTTCTCGCCGATAAAACCCATGATGCAGCCCGCAGGAAGGGAAAACGAGACATTCTCCAGTGAAAAATCCTTGTAGCGCTTACTTAGTCCTTCAATCTCCAGTATCGTTTGCATGGTGGTCCTCCTCGTATAACAACGCAAGCATTTCCTGCAATTCGCTTAAGGGAAGCGAGCATTGCCGCGCAAGCGGCAGCAGTGCGCTCATCCCCTGCTCCAGGCGCCGCAAAAGCTCTTCCCGCATCAACTGCGCGTTGCTTTCTTTGACAAAGCTCCCTTTCCCGGTCATGGAAACGATGAAGCCTTCCCGTTCCAGCTCTTCATATGCGCGCTTAGTGGTGATGACGCTGATGCGCAGCTCCTTTGCAAGCAGGCGCATGGAAGGCAAAGCGTCTCCCGGCAGCAGCTCCCCCGAAAGGATTGCCGCCTTGATTTGGGAGACAATTTGCTCGTATATGGGCGTATCGCCCGTGTTGCTAATTAAAATGCGCATCGCAATCCTCTTCAAATTGTATATGTACATTATATACAATATGACCTTTTTGTCAAGCAAATTTATTGCGTCGGAAAAAGAATGCCAAAGCGCACATGATATATTCGTTGCGTGAACCGCGCAAGATGCGTTCCGCGCGCTTGCATGCATGCCGAATTGCGCGGTATGATACAGCTATGAAATCTAAGAATCGGAGGGTCGCTATGTCCATCACGCTCAATGACGTGCGGCTGGCACAAGAACGCATCACACCCTATATCCGCCGGACCGACATCGCCCAGGTGGCGCTGCCGCTGGGCGGGGAACTTCATATCAAGCTGGAGAACTTGCAATATACCGGCGCATTCAAAGTGCGCGGCGCGTTCAACTGCATGCTGCAGCTGACGGAGGAGCAAAGGCGCGTAGGGGTGCTCGCCGCTTCCGCGGGGAACCATGCGCAGGGTGTGGCCCGCGCGGCAAACGCGCTGGGATTAAGCTGCACCATCGTCATGCCCACGGGCGCGCCGCTCTCTAAAATCACCGCCACGGAGCAGTACGGCGCAAAGGTGGTGCTCCATGGCAACACGTATGACGACGCCTGCTGCCACGCGCTGGGATTGGTGGAACAGACCGGCGCGACGTTTATCCATCCGTTCAACGATGAGCGGGTTATCGCGGGGCAGGGCACGCTGGGCCTGGAAATTCTCGAAGATCTCCCGAACGCCGGGCAGATACTTGTGCCCTTGGGCGGCGGGGGCCTGGCCGCGGGCGTTGCCATTGCCGCAAAGGCCGTGGACCCTACCGTGCGCGTCATCGGCGTGGAGCCGAAGAACGCCGCCTCCATGCGCGCCTCTGTAGACGCGGGCCGCATCGTAACGCTGGCGTCCTCCCACACCATAGCGGACGGTATCGCGGTCAAAACCCCCGGGGATATCACCTATCCCCTGTGCCGGGATTGTCTGGACGATATCGTCACCGTAGACGAGGACGATATCGCCCGCGCCATCCTCTATCTTCTTGAAAAGTGCAAGATCGTCAGCGAAGGCGCGGGCGCTGCGGGCGTCGCCGCCATGCTGGCGGGAAAAGTGCAGCCGCTAGTAGACCGCCCAACCGTCGCCCTGCTTTCCGGCGGCAATATCGACGTCACCATGGTCGCCCGTATCATAGACAAGGGCCTCATTCGCACCGGGCGCAAGACGCTCATCCGCACTACGCTTTCGGATAAGCCGGGGCAGCTTGTGAAGCTCCTCTCCATCATTGCCACCACGGGCGCGAACATCGTCGCCATTCAGCACGACCGTATGGCGGCCGATATGAACGTGACGGAAAGCGCCGTGGAGATTGAGCTTGAAACCCGCGACAGGCGGCATGTGTTTGAGATTTTAAGCACGCTGGAGGATGCGGGATACAAACTGACATAAATCAATCAAAAATGGCGTGCGATTTCTTAGAAGTTTTTGATAAAAAATCGGCCAAGCCAGTGGAACGGAAACGCGTAAAGCTGTGCATAGAAGACCTCCTTCTGATTGCGGAAGGAGGTTTTTTCATAAAGGATAAAGCATACAATAGAATTCTTCTTCACCGGAGGGCTAAGATTTGTGCGTGCATATTGCATCGAAAGTTGGTTCGATATAAAATAACATATATTGTGAATTGGGGAAGGTGCATGGGGTATGAATACCATCAAAAGCGCACTGCATTATGAGATTTGCGGCGAAGGGCTTCCCCTTGTGATGCTGCACGGATGGGGCGTCGATCACCGCATACTCTCCGGTTGCATGGAATCCCTGTTTACGGAGCATCCGCTGCCATTCAAGCGCATCTATATCGACCTACCGGGTATGGGGCTGTCATCCGCCGCACCAAACATGCGCACGTCTGATCACGTGTTGGATGCGCTTATGACGCTGCTGGATGAACTGATACCAGGAGAGCGGTTTTTGATCATGGGCGAGTCGTACGGCGGTTATCTCGCTCGGGGCATGGTGAGGCAGCGTGCGTCCCAAATCGTTGGGCTGATACTCTTGTGCCCGCTCGTATTCCCCGGCCACCGGAAAGGGCAGGCGGAGCCAATGCGCGTGATGGAAAAGGATGAGGCCTTTTTAAGAACGCTCAGTCCGTCCGATAGAGCCAGCTTTGAATACTTGAACGTGATACTTACCGAACGCGTATGGCAGCATTATCGAGACGATATCATGGCAGCGTTTGAGATTCAGGATGTGCAGTTTCTCACCGAGGTGCTCGATGGCGCGTTTTCTTTTGACGTGGACGACCTGCAAACCCCTTTCACGGCGCCATGCCTGATATTCACCGGAAGACAGGATACCGAGGTGGGATACCGCGACCAGTTCAAGCTTATGGAGTCGTATCCCAATGCTACATATATCGCGCTCAACCGCGCGGGGCACAACCTGCAGATTGAGCAGCCAGCTCTTTTCGGGTCTATCACGAGCCACTGGCTTATCGACAATATGCGGCTATTTTATGAATAACAACAACAGCCGTGGCATAATCTGCACAATTCATTGGAGGCTGCCCATTGCCTGGGCAGCCCCTTTTCATATCTGTATGGATACTTGATATATTGGATTGTATTGCTTGATGCAGTTTTTTTGCGTGAATAGGGGAGTATCCTGATATGCTGCTTATTAGCGGGATTTTACCCGTGATACCCCATCTCGCCCAAAATCCGTGCAAGCGTCTGAAAGCGTTCGCCCAGCAGTTCCCCATCCTTGGCGAGGGCGTTGTATAATAATTCAATGTCTTCGTCAATATGCTCGTTGTCCGTGCAGACGGATACCGTCATGGCGTCTCCCTGCAGGCCGATACGGTCGATCTGCGGCTGCTCCGGATCGTACAGCTTCTTGTGGCGGTAGCTCTCTTCCCGGAAGTACTGCGTGCCGCGCGCGACCAGTATGGCAAGGTCCAGCACGCGGTGCAGCGGCAGTTCCTCGCTCTGGCGGGACCATTTTTCGCCGGTATAGCGCCACACTTTGGCGGAAGCATCCACCCGCCCGCGCTCGTTCCACTGCGCAAGGCCAAGGGACAGCCCTTTTGCCTCGGAAGAATAGGCGGCGCGGCCGTCCACGCTTTCATAGTTCTCGCTTACGATCACCGGCTTGTGTTTGAGCTGGGTCGGTATTTTCATAAAAGTATCCTTTCTTATTCTAGTAAATTACTAATTGACTAATATTATATGTGCATGCTCGTTGGCTGTCAACAAATGCAAAAAGCGCGGATGCTCCGCGCTCAGGCTGCGATTAATCTCACTTGAGAGTTTTAAGGCATCAACGTTTTAGCACACCGCCGATTATTTTCTGCTTTGGGAAACTGCTGCCACTGATACATTCGAGAATCTTACAAGGGTTGTGGCTGTACAGCCAATTCCAAACTTGTTTCCTTAAAAGCGCCGTACTCAGGGGGCGCGGGGAGGACATAGCCGAACGCCGCCTGTGGCGGATACCGTGGGATTGAGGCCGGTGCGAAAAGCAGCAAACGGTCCAGCGGACCGTTTGGAGGCCGAAACGGGTATCCGCTTGCCGG